>JBJLDX010000001.1:0-153655 GCA_045566175.1 Candidatus Pelagibacter sp.
TTGCAAGTAAACCTGGATTTCAGATTCCTAAAAAAGCAATAAAAATTATATATGCTAATTTATCAAATAAATAATTACTTCCTATAAAAAACTTTTCTTAAAAAAAATAAAAATACCAGTAAGGTTATAAATGCTATTATTGGAATGTATAAATCTGGTGTTTGGATCAAATCAAAAAGTCTAGGGGCTTCTAAATTATTATCAATTATTTTTTCTAAACCACTACCAATAGAACAAATCAAAAAAGTTTGTGGAACTATACCTAGAAATGTTGCAAATAAGAAATTATGCGGTTTTACATTAAACATACATGGCAATATATTAGATATTGCAAATGGAATGCCTCCTATAAATCTATATATTAATAAATAGAGTAATTCAGATTTTTTGAATTTAACTTCTAAGTTTTGATACTTACCTAAAAACTTATCTTTTATAAGATCCTTTAAAAAATAATTCGCAAAAAGATAAAGTAAGGTAGATCCAACTGAAAGACCTAAAATTACAATTAATGTACCTAACCATTTACCAAATATAAAACCACCTAAAATTATAACGGGCGAGCCAAAACCTGCAGCCAAAACCCAAACAATAACAAATAAAAAAAATGACGTAGCTAATAAAATCAAATTTGATTGTCTTAATTTAGAAAAATAATCTTGATTATTTTTTATAAAATCATAACTGGTGATTTCCTGAAGGCTGAATTTTGAAAAAAAATAATATAAGAATAACCCAACAAATATTGAGTAAAATAAGCCAATAATTATTTTAATTTTTTTACTTTTATCCATTAATAGTCATCGTATTTATAAAATCTTCTATTTGCTATTTATATATTTAATTACTATAAAGGGCGAAATTTAATAAATTTTTAACCACATTTATGAAAAGAACATATCAACCATCTAAAATCAAAAGAGCTAGAAAACATGGGTTTAGATCAAAAATGAAATCCAAAGGTGGGAAAAAACTTTTAGCTAGAAGAAGAGCTAGAGGCAGAAAATCATTAACTGTATCTGGTTAAATCGATGAAAAGCAAAATACTTGCTCTTTCAAAAAATGAAGAATTTAAAAAACTTCTTAAAAAGAAAAAAGCATCAAATAAGTATGTGACTATTTTTTTTGGACATCTTAATAATAAAGATGAAGCGAAATTAAATATTTCATTCGTTACAAAAAAAAAAATTGGAAATGCTGTTAAGAGAAATAAAATAAAAAGACGACTTAGAAACATTTTAGATGATGCAACTAAAAAAATATCAATAAAATTAAACTATTCATATCTTGTTATTGCCAAGCCAACTATGTTAAACAATGAATTTAATAATATAAAAAAAACCTTATTTCAGGAATTTGAAAAAATTAAATAATGAATATTTTTACTATTACTCTTATCAAATTAATTAAGATTTACAGATTTTTAATAAGCCCTTTACTTGGTCATTCATGTAGATATTTTCCAACTTGCTCTGAATATAGTATTGAGGCACTAAAAACATTTGGTTTTTTAAAAGGTGTTCTTCTTAGCTTAAAAAGAATTCTATCATGTCATCCTTGGGGAAGAGGTGGGTTTGATCCAGTAAAAAAAGAAATTAGAGTTAAAAAATAATGGATTCAAAAAATGTCATAGCAGCTATTGCTTTATCTTCAGCAGTTATAGTTTTATACTCTCTTTTTTTTATACCTGAACAGCCATTAAAAAATCAAAATATAACTGAAAAGAAAAAAATTGAACAAAATTCAGACACACCCATATTAGAACAAAAAGAAACTATAATCACTATATCAAGAGACGAAGCTTTAAAACAAAATGAAAGAATTGAATTTGAAAATAGTAATATTGTAGGCTCAATTTCATTAAAAGGAGCTTCTATAGATGATTTAACTTTTAAAAATTATAAAGTTGATCTTAATAAAGAAAAAAAAATTACTTTATTAGCCCCCAGAAATATTAATGAAGGTTATCTAGTTGAAAGTGGGTTTGTAACAACTGATAAAAATATCAATATTCCAAACTCTGATACAGTTTGGTCAATCATTGGAAATAATAAACTCACAAATAAGAATCCAATAAAACTATCTTGGAAAAACAATCAGGGAATTACATTTGAAAAAGAAATTATGTTAGATGATGAATATTTGTTTACTATCAAACAAAAAGTGATTAATGAAACTAATAAAAAATATGATTTCTTTTCTTATGGTCAAATAATAAGAAATCAAATTCCTGATATAACAGATTTTTATATTCTTCATGAAGGTCTTATTGCAACTTTAGATGATGAATTAATAGAAGAAGACTATGATGACATAGAAGAAAAAAAATTTACAAGAATAGCTCAAAAAGGTTGGTTGGGGATAGGAGATAAATATTGGATAACATCTTTAATTCCTCCTCAAAATAAAGAATTTAAAACAACATTTGATTACAAGAATAAGTTTAGAGCTAACTTTATTGCAACTGAGCCATTGACATTGAATGAAAATGGTTCAATCGAGGAAGAGTTACAAGTTATCATTGCTGCTAAAAGAGTTGATGTTATTGATGGATATGCAAAAAAATTGAATATAGACAAATTTGACTTAGTTATAGATTGGGGTTTTCTCTACTTTATTACTAAGCCATTATTTTTTGGGATTGATTACTTCTTTAAGCTGCTTGGTAACTATGGTTTGGCAATCATAGCAATTACAATTTGTATCCGTTTAGCTTTTTTTCCATTAGCTAATTTTTCATTTAGAAGTATGGCAAAAATGAAAGCACTCCAACCAGAAATGGTCAGATTAAAAGAGCTTCATAAAAATGATAAAATGAAATTACAACAAGAAATGATGGCACTTTATAAAAAAGAAAAAGTGAATCCTATGTCAGGTTGTTTACCAATCTTAGTACAAATACCGGTATTTTTCGCTTTGTATAAAGTTTTATTTGTAACGATTGAAATGAGACAAATGCCATTTTATGGTTGGATACATGACCTAAGTGAGCGTGACCCCACAAGTTTATTTAATTTATTTGGCCTTTTACCTTATGATGTGCCTTCTTTTTTAATTATTGGTGCTTGGCCTGTAGCAATGGGGGTTTCTATGTGGATACAACAAAAACTTAATCCAGCACCAACTGATGCTATGCAAGCAAAAATTTTTGCATTCTTTCCTCTTTTTTTAACCGTTATACTTGCACCTTTTCCTAGTGGTCTAGTGATTTATTGGACTGTAAATAATATTCTAACCATGGCTCAACAAGTATTTATTATGAAAAGAACAACGGTTAAAACTACAACTTAATATTTTAGTAGCGACCCATTAAAGAATAATGAATTTAAATCAAATATTACCTAAAAATGGTCCTCCAATAAATGAGGTATCAAAATATATAGAAAAATACAAAAATGATTTAATAGTTATTAAATATGGAGGAAATGTTTTTATTGATAGAAGTATATTCAATAATTTTATATCAGACATAAATATATTAAATAAACTAGGTTTATCTATAGTGGTAGTACACGGTGGTGGGCCTAGAATAAAAAGAGAGTTAGAAAAATCTAACATTAAGTCTAAATTTATAAGAGGACTAAGAATAACTGACAAAAAAATTATAGATATAGTTGAGTCTGTACTAATTAATTTTAACGAAGATATAGTCAAATCTTTAAAAGATAAAGGTTCTGAAGCAGTTTCACTGCACACAAAAAATAATAACATTATTGAGATTTTGCCAGAAGCAGAGGAACTTGGCTTTGTTGGAGTGCCTAATAAAATTAATAATAAGCTCTTAGAAAAAATTGTTAAACAAAATATAATTCCAATTATATCTCCATTAGGCTTAGGGGAAAAAAATCAAACATATAACATAAATGGAGATACAGCTGCTGGAGCTATTGCAAAATCTCTAAAATCTAGAAGATTATTATTAATGACAAATGTTGAAGGTGTTTTAGATAAGGAAAAAAAACTAATTGAAGAAATTTCATCATCAGAAATTCTTGAGATGATAAAAGATGAAACTATTACAGAGGGTATGATACCTAAAATCAACACTTGCCTAGATGCAGTTAATAATGGAGTTACTGCTGTTGGAATTATCGATGGTAGAAAACAGCACTCTATACTATTTGAAATTTTTTCTGATAAAGGCTCAGGAACTTTAATAAGAAAATGAAAAGTTTGAAAGAAATGAAATATCTTCTTTTAGACCTTGATGGTGTTTGTTATGGAAAACATAATAATTATTCTTTAGAAAAAGTATTTGGACAAGTATCAGACCGTATGACTAAATTTATATCTGAAAGATTGAAGATAAATTTAAAAGAAGCAAAAAAATTACAAACAGATTATTTTTATAAATATAATACCAGTTTAAATGGTCTTATGATTCATCACGATATACCTCCTCAGGAATTCTTAGAATATGTTCATACTATTGATCTCTCTTTTATGAAAAAGGATGTTATTATGAGATATGAACTTGAACAATTAGATATGGAAAAGTTTATTTTTACCAATGGAAGCGCTGAACATGCTAAGAATATCCTTAGTCATCTTGGTATATATGATTTATTTGGAAGAGAAAAAGTATTTGATATTAAAGACGCTGGTTATATACCAAAACCTGAAGCAAAAACCTTTGACTTAATGGTGCAAAAATTTGGCATTAATCCTAGTGAAACTATTTATATTGAAGATATAGCAAAAAATTTAAGTATTGGTTATGAGCGTGGATGTACAACTGTTTGGCTAATTAATGATGAACATTTCGGAAAAATAGATTCTGATAAAGGCTATATTTCTCATAAAATTAAAAATCTATCTTTATTTCTTAAAGAAATAAGGTTATTAAAAACTCAATAGAATATGTCTTTAGAAAAAATTATCAATGATGCTTGGGAGATCAAAGATCAAATAAATCAAAATACTGATCAAAAAACCAAAGATGCTATAAATCAGGTTATTAATGATTTAGATAGTGGTAAATCGAGAGTTGCAGAAAAAATTAATGGTCAGTGGGTAACTCATCAACATTTAAAAAAAGCTATAATGTTAAGTTTTAGAATTTATCCAATGGAAAATTTAAATGGTCCATATAGCAGTTGGTATGACAAGTCTCATTTGTTAAAGGGTAAAACTGCAGGATGGTCAAGAGAAGATCACGAAAAAGCAGGCTTTAGGATGGTTCCTAATTCACCAGTAAGAAAAGGATCGTTCGTTGGAAAAAATGCAGTACTAATGCCGTGCTACGTAAATATTGGTGCTTATATTGATGAAGGGACAATGATAGATACATTTGCTAGAGCTGGTAGCTGTTGTCAAATTGGAAAAAATTGTCATATCTCTGCAGGTTCAGGTGTTGGAGGAGTTTTGGAACCAGCACAGGCTTTACCTACAATAATTGAAGATAATGTTTTTCTTGGAGCCATGTCTGAAGTAGTTGAGGGAGTTATTGTTGAAGAAGGATCAGTTTTGAGTATGGGTATGTATATTGGTCAATCAACTAAAATAGTAGATCGAAAAACTGGAAAAATTACTTATGGAAAAATTCCTCCTTACTCAGTAGTTGTTCCAGGTTCATTGCCTGATAAAAATAATTCATCTGCTCCATCATTGTATTGTGCTGTAATTATCAAACAAGTTGACGAGAAAACTAGATCTAAAACATCTATAAACGACCTTTTAAGAGATTAGAAATGAAAGCTTTAAATGAATTACAGTTAGCTAGGGAGCTAATCAAGTTTCCTTCTATCACTCCTATTGATGCTGGTGTGATGAAGTTTTTAGAAAAAAAACTAAAAAAATTAGGCTTTAAAACAACAATATTAGAATTTAAAGAAAAAAATTTTAAACCTGTCAAAAATTTATATGCAAAATTAGGAACAAAAAAACCTAATTTTTGTTTTGCAGGTCACTTAGATGTAGTGCCCCCAGGCAATGTGAAAGATTGGACAATTAATCCTTTCATGCCATCAATAAAAAAAGGTCACTTAATTGGGAGAGGTGCAAATGACATGAAAAGTTCTATTGCATCCTTTATTTCAGCAGTGAGTAAATTTTTAATCAAAAATAAAAATTTTAATGGCTCTATAAGTTTATTAATAACTGGAGATGAGGAAGGTGATGCAGTTAATGGAACAAAAAAAGTTGTAGAATATTTAAAAAAAAAGAGAGAGAAAATTAATTTCTGTTTAGTAGGTGAACCTACAAATCCAGATAAATTAGGTGAAATGATCAAAATTGGTAGAAGAGGAAGTTTAACTGGTAAATTAAAAATATTCGGTTTACAAGGACATGTAGCATATCCGCATAGAGCTATTAATCCTTCAACTATAATTGTAAAAATTTTGAAAGAACTAAAAGAAATTAGATTTGATAAAGGCACAAAAGATTTCCAGCCTACTAACTTAGAGGTGACTAAAATAAATATGAGTAATAAAGCAGATAACGTAATTCCTGCAATGGCCGAGGCATCATTTAATATAAGGTTTAACAACAAACATTCATCAAACTCTATTAAAAAAAAACTTAATAGAATTTTTAGTAAAATTAGTAAAAAAAATAAATCTAAATACAAAATTGAATATAAGGTCTCTGGTGAAGCTTTTTTGACAAAACCCAACAAAACAACTTTTATGATTCAAAATATAATAAAAAAAGTTACTAATATTAAACCAAAATTGTCTACTACAGGTGGAACTTCAGATCTAAGATTTATAAGAAAAATATCGCCAGGCTTAGAATTTGGTTTAGTAGGAAAAACTATGCACAAAGTTGATGAGGCAGTTTCTTTAAAAGATTTAAAAAATTTAACTAAGATTTATCAAAATATTTTACAAAATTATTTTAAGTGAAAACTGGTTTAATTACTTCTAATACGTATCAAAATCATGATACTGGTCCTGGACATCCAGAACAAATAGCAAGGGTTTCGGTTATTATTGAAAATTTTAAAAAATATAATAATAAAAATATTTTGTGGAAAAAACCCTCAATTATCACTGATGATATAATAAAAGATACTCATGATGCTAGTTATGTTGATTTAGTTAAAAATTCTTTTCCAACTAAAGGTTTTTCATCACTTGATGGTGATACAATCATATCTCCTGGAAGCAAAAGAGCAACATTTGATGCAGCAGGATCTATTATTGCGGCTATAGATGGCGTACAAAATAAAGAATTTAAAAATGCTTTTTGTAGTGTACGACCTCCAGGTCATCATTGTAATCAAAATAAAGCAGCTGGATTCTGCATTTTAAATAATGTTGCAATAGGTGCCAAATATTTACTTAATAAATATAAATATAAGAAAGTTGCTATTGTAGATTTTGATGTACATCATGGAAACGGCACACAAGATATTTTTTATAATAATAAAAATGTTTTATTTATTTCAACCCACCAATATCCCTACTATCCAGGAACAGGTTCAGAGAAAGAAAAAGGGAAATTTAATAATATTTGTAATATCCCATTGCCTGCTGGCACAAATTCTGAGGAGTATTTAAATGCTTTTGAATTTGCTTTAAAAAAATTAAAAGAATTTCAGCCTGAGTTTATCCTTATCAGTGCAGGATTCGATGGACATATTGCAGATCCACTTGCACAACTTAAACTTGATACTAATGATTTTTATGAAATAACAAAAAGAATAGTTGAGACCTCAAAAAAATTTTCTAATGGGAAAGTGGTTTCAATTCTTGAAGGTGGGTATGATTTGCAAGCACTTCAAGATAGTACCAAAAGGCATGTTGATGCGTTATTAGAATTCAATTGATAATTATCTAATAAATTATAAATAACCCATTATGAAATTATATCGAATAAAAAAATCTAAAATTGACAATAAAGGTCGTGGTTTATATGCAACAAAAGACATAAAAGCTGGTACTAAAATTATTAATTACATTGGAAAGATTATAACGAACAAAGAAGTAGATGGATCTGATAAATTTGATAATAAAAAACCTATATATTTATTTACATTAAATAAAAGATATACTTTAGACGGAGATTTTCCATGGAATACAGCTGGATTAATTAATCACTCATGTAATAATAATTGTGATTACGAAGGAAAAGGTTTGAAAGTTTGGGTGACGTCTATAAGAGATATCAAGAAAGGTGAAGAATTTACGTGTGATTATGGTTTTGGTTATGATGAAGATTATAAACAATTTCCTTGTAAATGCCGATCAAAAAACTGTTGTGGATATATTGTAAGAGCTGAGTCACGTTGGCGGATTAATAAAAGATATTCAATGTCCAACAAAAAATTAATAAATAATTCTTGTTAAAAAAAGTCCTTCTGGAGGTGCTGGTGGGGCACATAATATTCTTTTTTTTGATTTCATTACACTTTCAAATTTTTTTAAAGACCATTTTTTTTCTCCAAGATATTTTAAGCAGCCAACCATTGAACGAACTTGTTGTTGTAAAAATGATTTAGATCTAAATTCTATTTCTATTTTATTTTTATATGATTTTATTTTTACAAGTTTCATGGTTTTTATTGGACTTTTGGCTCTACAACTAGAGGCTCTAAAAGTTGAAAAATCTTTAGTTCCTACTAATTTTTTAGCACCTTGCTTCATAGAAGCTAAATCAAGTTCCTTCATAATATGCCAGCCTCTATTTTTATCTAAAACTGGTCCACTTAAACGATTAATGATGATATATCTATATATTCTTAATTTGGCAGAAAATCTTGAATGAAAGTTTTTATTTCTTTTTCTTATTCTAATGATTGTAACTCCTTCTTTATTTAAAAAATGATTAATAGATTTTAAAAATCTATCTAAGTCAATTATCTTTGTTAAACAATCAAAGTGAGCTGATTGTTCAATTGCATGTACACCAGAGTCAGTTCTACCAGATCCTATCAATATTATTTTTTCTTTTAATAGTTTTGAAATTTTATGTTGAATAAGACCCTGAATAGTTTTTCCTTTTTTTTGAACCTGCCAACCTCTAAAATTTGTTCCAGCGTACTCAATTAGAATTTGATATCTAAACATTTGATATTTTTGAACCTCTTTTAATTTGAGATCCAAGCATAAATTCTCCAATTTTTTGTGATTTTTTTCCTTGCCTCTGAATTTCAAGAATTTTGATAGATTGGTTGTTATTACATGCAATTTCAAGTTTGTCGGTTATTACTTCTCCAGCCTTGCCTTTCCCATTTCCAATTTCTGCTTTTAAAATTTTATATCTTTCCCCTTCAAAATTAAAAAATGCCCCTGGTGAAGGAAATAAGCCATTTATTTTTCCTAAAATCTTTAATGCTTCATCGTTCCAAGAAATTTGACCTTCTAATTTATTTATTTTTTTCGCATACGTAGCTTTGGAGTGATCTTGTTCACTAAAGTTTGCTTTATCCTCTAGAATTTCATCAATATTTTCTAAAATTTTTTCTGCTGCTAGAGCAGATAATTGTTCTGATATTTCCTCTGCGTTGCTTTTATTATCTATTTTAATTTTGTAAGATTTACTTACTGGTCCACTATCTAATTCTTCAACAATTTTCATTATACTAATTCCTGTTTCCTCATCTAAATTCATAATTGATCTTTGAATAGGTGCCGCACCCCTCCATTTAGGAAGTAAAGAACCATGTATATTTATAAAACCCTTTTTAGTTAGTTCTAAATATTTTTTAGGAATAATTTGTCCGTAAGCAACTACGATCGCTAGATCTGCTTTTAAGTCTTTTATAAAATTGTACTCTTCTACATTCTCTCTTAAACTTTGAGGTGATCTAAAACTTAGATTTAATGTTTCTGAAATACCTTGGATTGGTGATTTGTTAATTCTCTGCCCACGATGGGATTTTTGTGGAGGCTGGGTATAAACAACAGAGATATGATAACCATTTTGATATAAAGATTTTAAAATTGGCACAGCAAATAAAGGTGTGCCCATAAAAATAATTTTTTTTGACATTTATCAAACAACTATACGAGTAGATTTAATTTTAGATAGTTTTTTAATAATCATTGATTTTTTTAATTTTGATAAATAATCGATAAAAAGAATTCCTTCTAAATGATCCATTTCATGCTGGATGCAAGTAGCAAGCAATCCCTCTGCAAGTAAAAATTTTTTTTTTCCATTATAATCTAAATATTCAACTTCACATTTTTTTGGTCGTTCGATTTCTGCAAATTGATTTGGTACTGACAAACATCCTTCTTCATATATAGATTTTGAAGCATTCTTATTTTTGATTATAGGGTTAATAAAATATCTTGGTTCTTTTTTTTCTACATCTTTGCCGATATCCATAACAATAATTCTTTTTGGTACTCCAATTTGTATAGCGGCAAGTCCTATCCCATTAGCAGCGTACATTGTTTCCAACATATCATCCATTAATTTTTGCTCTGCTTTTCCAACTTTTTCAACTGATTTTGAAACTTGTCTTAATTGTGGATTCGGTTCTGTAAGTATAGTTTTGACAGTCATTATAAATTTATTCTAATATAATTTTTAAACTTTTAAAGGGAGAACTTGAAGCAAAATTTTATTTCTTATTAAATCAATATTCAATTGATTTAATGTTCTAATTATAAAATAAATTGTATCTTCATCAATTTTATCTAATTTATCCTGGCCTATTACTTCAACTATTCTCAATAAGGAAGCACCTTTTTCGTTATTATTGATCATTACTTGAATGTCAGTTGGAACTTCTGCGTCATTAATTTCATAAAGGGTCATCATATTTTTTTGAAATTTCTATTCCATCAGACTTTAAGGACTCTAAAAATATTTGATCCTTTTTTGAAAAAGAATATTTTTTATTTTTTTTTATTTTTTTTAAAAAATTATCTAAATCTTTCTCAATTTTAGATTTTGAATAATCTCCATTAAAATAATTTACAAGTTTTGATTGATGTAATATATCCTTATTAAATTTTATATTTTTTTTCGCTTTCTCTTTAATCTCAATATTTGTATAGTAAAAACTTGTAAGATTATCTGGAATTTCTAAAGGGTCAATTTTTTCAAGAAACTTTTTTAATTCATCGTCAAATGCCAAGTTGATATTATCTTTTTTAAACAAACTTTTTAATAACTTGAGTAATTTAAGTTTTTCAATCATTTCTGACTCTAAAAGAATTCTCTGGTAAATTAATGCACGAGCTTCAATTTTAGATAAAGACTTATAAGAATTTTCAGCATTCAAAAGTTGATTAATATTAAATTGAAATCTTTTATATATTTCAAATAAATCTTTTTCAGAATAATCTTTATTATGTGTCGCTTTTTCTATGGTTGAAATTTTATCTAATTCTAAGATGTCAATTTCTTTTAAAGAATTCAGTAAATTTGACGAAGAAAGATATTTCCAAATTATCTTGCTTGTATTTTCACCAGGTTCAAAAGAAAAATCTGGATTAGTTTGATGAGCTAAGTGAAAATCTAAAATTGATTTTTCTGAAATAGATGTATCAACTTTAGAGCTGTACCCTAATAAATAATTTGTTTTATTTTCAAAATATTTGTCTTTAAGACCTAATTCTTTTTTTAGATCAAAGATTAGTTGTGCTTCATCTTTTTTTCCTGATTTAATTAGACAATATATATTGAATTTAGACAAATATTCATTTTCAATTGGTTCTAAATTTTTAGAAAGTATTTTACAAGCGTTTTTAATATCTGATTCTGACAAATATTGATCTAATAGATATTTAGTTAATTTAGGATGCAAATCTAAAACTTGGTTCTTAATCAAATATTCCTCTATTAGTTTTAAATCTGCATTTTTAATTAACCATTCAGATCTTAAATTTAAAAATTCTTTTTCTGAAATATCTATTTTTGGAGGATAGGCATTTGTTAATAAAGCAATATTCATTATTTCAGTAGCATCCTTTGAAAGTTCAATCTTTTTAAGCCTCTTGAAAATACTTTTTAATTCATTACCGTTTGAATTAGACCACATATTTATTTCTAAATCATAATCCTCAGGGTCAAATAAACCAAATATTTTTATGTCATTAGCATTGAGTGTTTCTTCAAGCTTTATCGAATTATTTTTTTTTTGAGATTGCATGTTATAAATATCAGCCTCAGTATTTGATTTAATTTCTAGATTCTCATTTATAACTAATTCATTTGAATTTGAATTTTGTTCAGTCTTTTCTTTATCAATATTCCAAATATCAATTGGTTGATCTTCAGCAAAAACACCAAAGCTAAGAAAAAAAATTAGAATAATTGAAAAATTTTTTTTATTTAACAATTTTAAAATTTTCATTAGGAATTATTTTTTCAATTTCTTTTTTAGGTGCGGGAAAATCAATTTTATTGAGTAAAAAAACAATTGCTAAAATAACAACTAAACCTAAAGCTAATTTTACTATTAAACGAAAAATATTTGTTCTCGAACTTGTTTTTTTTATAAATTGCATATAGTTTTAGTTAATTTCAAATTAAGACATATTTGTGTTTTTTCAATAAAGAAACTTATGAAATCAAAAGAAAATCTCGTTTTTTTGGGAATGATGGCAGCAGGAAAGAGCTCCATAGGATCACTTGTTGCAAAGAAATTAAAATTAAACTTCACTGATATTGATTTAGAAATTGAAAAAATATCAGGAAAATCAATTAACAAGATATTTCAAACAAAAGGTGAAAAATCCTTTAGGGAACTTGAGGAAAAAATTACTCTTAAAAAGTTAAATTTATCATCTTCAGTAATATCGCTGGGTGGAGGAGCTTTTATGAATAAAAAAATAAGAACTGAAATACTAAGTAATCATATATCTTTTTGGTTAAATTGGAGTGAAGAGGAACTGCTAAACAGAATTAAAATAAGCAAAAAAAGACCTCTTGCACTTAATTTAAATGATAATGAATTGATTGATTTAATGAAAAAACGATCTTACATTTATTCAGAAGCTTTGTATAAAATTGAATGTGATAATCTGTCAAAAAATGAAATTGTTAATAAAGTTTTAGAAATATATGAAACCCGTTAAACTTAAAATTAATACAAAATTACAAAGTTACTCAATTATTATTGGATCTAATTTAATATCAAATATTTTGATGCTTTCGAAAAAAAATTCTCTGGAATTTAAAAAGTGCTTAGTTGTGATAGATAATAATATTTCAAAGAAGATTGTTGCAAAAGTAAAAAAATCTTTAGGTGGAAAAATTACTTTCATTCATTTTTTTAAAGCTAATGAGAAAAATAAGAACATTGATAGTGTGAATAAAGTTTTAGATATTTTGTTAAAAAAAAATTTTTCACGAGATGATTGTTTAATATCTATTGGGGGTGGAATTACTGGAGATGTAAGTGGTTTTGCCGCAAGCTTATTTAAACGAGGGCTAAAATTTATTAATATTCCAACAACTCTTTTATCTCAAGTTGACTCATCCATAGGGGGAAAAACTGGGGTTAATACAAAATATGGAAAAAATTTAGTTGGAACTTTTTATCAACCAAATTTAGTTATATCTGATATAAATTTTTTAAGAACTCTACCAAAAAGAGAAATTATTTGTGGGTATGGAGAAATCTTAAAACATGCCCTTATAGCGAATAAAAGTTTCTATAATTTTATAAATAAAAACAATGAGAAAATTTTAAATCTTACTTCACCATTTATTGATAAAGCAATTTATGAAAGCTGTAAAATAAAAAAAAATTTTGTTGAACGCGATGAGAAAGAAAAAGAATTAAGAAAAACTCTCAATTTTGGACATACCTTTGCACATGCCTATGAAGCAACTCTTAAATACTCAAAAAAGCTAAATCATGGCGAAGCTGTTATACTTGGAATTAAATCAGCATTAGAATTTAGTTTAAATTATAATCTGTTAAAAAAAAAAGAATACGAATTGATTACAAATCACATTTTAAAAGCTAACTTACCATTTTCTTTAAAAAAATTTTTTAAAGTTAAAGATTTAAATAAGATTATTTTTTTTATGCTTAAAGATAAGAAAAATAGATCAAATAAAATTAACTTAGTGTTATTAAAAAAAATTGGTCTACCAATAATTAATAAGGAATTTGATAAGAAAAAAATCACTCTTTTTTTAAAAAATCAATTAAGTAATTAAAATTTGAATTGAATGAATATATTCCTTCAGTTCTTGATCTAATAATTTATAAATTTTTTTATTACTATCTATTTTGGACAACTTTTTTAATTCTATTGATCTTATATTAATTTTTAAATGAAATTTTCCTTTTTGAAAGCCAGAATGATTTTTATGAAGAAAAGATTTGTCTTCAATATTGATACTTTCAATATCAATTTTACTTTGTAATTTTTTTTTTACAATTGCAATTAGCTGATTTATATCCATAAATATTATTATTAATATATATATCATGAAAAATATTTGTGACTGGAATAATTGTAACGAAATTGGCGCTTATAAAGCACCAGTTGAAAAAGATAATAGTAAGAAATTTAGAATGCTTTGCTTAGAACATGTTAAAGAATTTAATAAAAATTGGAATTATTTTGCAGGTATGAATGATAAGCAGGTTATCAATTTTTTAAAATCTGATATGATATGGCATAAGCCTACACAAAGTTTCAGTTCATCAGATAATTTTTTTAAGGTTCTTTGGAATAATACTTTAAAGGATGAGCTTGATAAGGAAAAAATTAAAAGTGATTACAATCATATGCGTCAATTTAAATTTGATCACAAAGATATAAAAGCTTTTGGTATATTGGGGATTTCAGTTGGTTTAAAATGGGATAAAATTCATGAGAAATTCAAAATACTTGTCAAAAAATTTCACCCTGATATGAATTCTGGAAATACAAAATATGAAGAAAAACTTAAATTAATTACACTAGCTTATACACAATTAAAAAATACTTATAGAGATAAAATTGACACCTAATTTAAACACTCAGCCAGACATTAAAGTTTCCATTAAACAAACTTTTGGAATTGACACTCGAATGGAAGTTAACGCTTTTTCTAAAAAGGGTGAGTACGTTCCAGAAATAGATAAAAATTATAAATTTGATAAAGACACAACTCTAGCAATTATCTCAGGGTTTGCATTTAATAAAAGAGTTCTTGTTCAAGGTTATCATGGAACTGGTAAATCAACACATATTGAACAGATAGCTGCAAGATTAAATTGGCCTTGTATAAGAGTTAATCTTGATAGTCATATAAGCAGAATAGATCTGATAGGTAAAGATGCAATTATTTTAAAAGATGGAAAACAAGTAACTCAATTTAATGAAGGAATTTTGCCTTGGTCAATTCAAAATCCAGTTGCTCTAGTTTTTGATGAATATGATGCTGGAAGGCCAGATGTAATGTTTGTTATACAAAGAGTGCTTGAAGCAGAAGGTAATTTTACACTTCTCGATAAAAATAAAGTTATAAAACAAAATAAATTTTTTAGACTATTTGCTACTTCGAATACAGTGGGCTTAGGAGACACAACTGGTCTTTACCATGGAACTCAACAGATCAACCAGGGTCAGATGGATAGATGGAACATTGTAACAACTTTAAATTATTTGAATTTAGATAAAGAGATGGAAATTGTACTAGCTAAAAATAAAAGCTTCAATAATCAAAAAGGTAAAGAGATTATTGCCAATATGATCAAAGTAGCAACATTAACAAGAAAAGGTTTTATGGCTGGTGATATATCTACTGTAATGAGTCCAAGGACAGTTTTACACTGGGCTGAAAATGCTGAAATATTTAAAGATACTGGTTATGCTTTTAGAGTAACTTTTTTGAACAAATGTGATGAAATTGAAAAAAATACTATTGCTGAATATTATCAAAGATGCTTCGGTGATGAGTTACCAGAGTCTCTAGCTAACATTCAAATTTAAATGAAAAGTAGTGATAAAGATGCTAATTTTAAAGAAAAATTAAGACAAGCACTTAACTCAACATTTAAAGTTATCTCTGATGATTTTATATCTGATAAAAAAATTGAAAACAAAAAAAGTTCTGACAAGTTTAATTTATTTGATTTAGAAAATCTTAATACTAGAGTCGATTTTATAAAAGCAAGAGCAGAAACTGACTCTAATGCACTTAAAAAAAAATTTTCAAATAATGAGATTTATAAAAAAAACTTGCCCATAAACTTCTCTTGTAAAGCACTTTATTCATTTGCAGAAAAAATAAGATGTGAGTCTTTAGGAGGAAAAATGCTTAAAGGAATACAAAAAAATTTTATTGAAAATTATACTCAAATGCTATCTTTAAAAAGGAAAGATCAGCTTAAATCAAAAGATGATGTTACAGTTAATGAAGCATTTGAATTATATATGTTAAAAAAATTTCATAATATTGAATTAAATCCTTTAACCCAAAAAATGCTTGATTTTTGGGAAAATGATTTTGACCAATCAATTAATAAACATTTAAAATTTTTAAAAGAAAATTTGGAGGATCAAAATAAATATTCATCAAAATTTTCAGAAATACTTACAGAACTGGATATTTTTCAATCAGATGATAACGAAGAAACAAAAGAGGAAAATACTGATAATGACCAAAATAACCCATCAAATGATGATCAAAATTCTGAGAATGATGATAGTAAGGACCAAAATAAACAAGATGAAACCGAAGTTAGTTTAGATTCTGATTATGATATCTCTGAATACAAACTAGATGAACAATTATTTGATACTGATACTGAAATAGAAAGTGATCAACAAGTTACACAAAAAAAAACTCTCAATAGTATAGATTTAGAATATAAAGTTTTCACCAGTGAATTTGATGAAATAACTAAAGCAGAAAATTTAGAGAATGCTGATGAGGCTTTAAAATTACGTAAAACATTGGATCAACAGTTGATTGGTTTTCAAGATATTATAACAAAACTTGCAAATAAACTTCAAAGACAACTGTTAGCTAAACAAAATCGTGCATGGGAATTTGATTTAGAGGAAGGTTTACTAGATAGCTCAAAATTACCTAGAATAATAATGGATCCATACAACTCATTATCATTTAAAAAAGAAAAAGATTTAGATTTCAAAGACACGGTGGTGACTTTATTAATTGATAACTCTGGTTCAATGAGAGGAAGACCGATAACTATAGCTGCAATATGTGCAGATATTTTATCAAGAACTTTGGAAAGATGTTCAGTAAAAGTTGAAATCTTAGGTTTTACTACAAAAAATTGGAAAGGAGGCCAAAGCAGAGAAGCTTGGAACAAAAAAGGTAAACCCAAAATTCCAGGCAGACTAAATGATTTGAGACACATAATCTATAAAGGAGCAGATACTCACTGGCGACTGTCAAAAAATAATTTAGGATTAATGCTTAAAGAGGGTTTGTTGAAAGAAAATATTGATGGAGAGGCTATATCTTGGGCATTCAATAGATTAAAAAAAAGAAAAGAAGAAAGAAAAATACTAATGGTCATTTCTGATGGAGCACCGGTTGATGACTCAACTCTTTCAGTGAACTCAGGGGATTTTTTAGAAAAACATTTAAAAAAGATAGTTAGATTTATAGAAGATAAGAGTGATGTAGAAATTTTAGCGATTGGAATAGGCCATGATGTTTCTAGATATTACGATCGTGCGATTAAAATTACAGATGTGAACGAACTCGGTGATGTAATGATTTCTCAATTAAGTAACTTATTTGATAAAAAAAAATTACATTAAATTTTTATTAAATCCTTATTCTTCCATTTTATAATAACTTCAGCACCACTTCTAGTTTTAGAATTTCCACATAGTATTGATGCAAAATTTTTCTCTAATAATGTTTTGCCAATAAAAATTCCTAGTCCAAGACCAGATTTTGATTTATGATTAATATTTGAAGATTTAAGGTAAGGTTCACCTATTTTTGATAATATATCACTTGAATATCCCAATCCATCATCTTCAATGGAAATTTGAGTAAATTTATTATCACTTTTCAAATTAATAAATATTTTTTTTGATGAATATTTATTTGCATTTCCAATAAAATTTCTTAATCCATACAGAATCTCTATTGATCTTGTTATCTTTTTAGAATTTGAGTCTTGGTCAAAATTAAAAATAAAATCCTTATTACTCGTCTCTTTAAATGATGATATAATTTCTTTTATTATATCTCGAATACTTAAGTCTTCACCAATGAAGTCATCCTCTTCATTTGGATTTAAAGACAGCCTTTTAAGAATTTGATTACATCTTTCGACCTGACTAGATAACAACTCTATATCCTGAATTACATCCTTTTGATCTTTTAATTGTTTCATTAACTCCTGGGATATAATTTTTATTGTAGATAGAGGAGTTCCAAGAGAATGGGCTGCAGCTGCAGCTTGTCCTCCTAACGATAACATTTCGTGCTCTTTTGCCATCACTTCTTCCATTTTGTTTAATGCTTCTTTTCTTAATCTAGACTCTGTTCCAAAAATAATTGCAAAGTAATTTAAAAAAACCAAAGAAATCATTAAAGCCACTGGTATTGAATAATAATAGTAATTACTTACGTGAAAATGATCACCAAGAGGGCCCGGTAAATCCTCAGAGAAAAAAGTGATAAAAATTATTATTATAATTGTAATTATGACTAAAAATATATTTGTTCTAAGTCCCAAATTAGACGATGCAAATACTGATGGTATAATTAAAAAAATTACAAAAGGATTAATTATTCCTCCAGTCAAATAGAGTAAGGATCCTAGTTGCAATAAATCTATGATCAAAAAAATTAACGCAGATCTATCTGAGAGTTGAGTTTTTTTATAAACAAAGATTAAAAATAAATTGCTTAAAATTCCTAAAAAAACAATTAAATTTGAAATTACAAAATTAAATTCAAAATTAAAAAAAAAATAAACAAAATTAATTGATATTAACTGACCAATTATACCAATCCATCTTAATGAAATGTAAGTAGATTTTTTTAGTGTGAAAAATTTTGAAGTTTCAAAAAACTTCATTTTTAAATATCAAGATTTTGAACATTTATTGCATTAGAAATAATAAAATCTTTTCTTAATGAAACATCATTACCCATCAATGTATGAATTAAATTTTGATCTTTTTTCAAATCTTTTGAGTACTGAACTTGTAATAAATTTCTTGTTTTGGGGTCTAAAGTAGTACTCCATAGTTCTTCAGGATTCATTTCCCCTAAACCCTTAAATCTTTGAATGTTCATTTTTGATTTTTCATTATCAATTGCTTTGGAAAATTCTTTGGAACCCTTTTTAAATTTTTTTAATTCGTTATTATTTTTTATTATATAACTTTCAAGCTCTATCTCATCTTTAATGTAAATACCTTTTGTACCTTTGTTAATTTTAAACAATGGAGGTTGGGCTAAATATACATGACCATTCTCAATTAACTTATTAAAAGGTTGGTTATTAAAAAAGGTTAACAATAAGGCTCGAATGTGAGAACCATCAACGTCAGCGTCAGTCATAATTATAATTTTTCCATATCTTAAATCTTTTAAATCAATTTCGTGAGCTTTTGGATCTAATCCAAGCGCATTGATTAAAGTTAAAATTTCATTTGAAGATATCATTTTAGCCAATGCCTTAGTTCTCAAATCAGAACCATTTTTATTTCCATTTCCATTTTTCTTTGATTGTAGATCTTCAACATAGGTGTTAAGTATTTTTCCTCTCAACGGTAAAACTGCTTGGTTTGATCTATCTCTTCCCTGTTTTGCAGAACCACCAGCTGAGTCACCCTCAACTATAAATAATTCAGTACCCTCTTGTTTTCCAATTTGACAATCTGCTAATTTTCCAGGTAATCCACTTAACTCAAGTGCTCCTTTACGTCTAACACTTTCTCTTGCCTTTCTAGCTACATCTCTTGCTAAAGCTGCTTGAATAATCTTAGCTAAAATAATTTTGGCAATTGATGGATTTTGATCAAACCAGATTGATAATTTTTCATTTAGAAGTGTTTCTACAATCATTCTCACTTCTGAGGAAACTAATTTATCTTTAGTTTGAGAAGAAAATTTTGGATCAGGTATTTTAGTAGACAAAACACACGTTAATCCTTCTTTGATATCATCACCTGAAATGGTTAATCTATTTTTTTTTAGTAAATTATGTTCATTTGCATATTTATTTACAACTCTTGTTAAGGCACTTCTAAAACCTAGTAGGTGAGTTCCACCATCTTTTTGATAAATATTATTTGTATATGGATACACATCCTCAGAATAAGTACCATTCCACTTAATAGCACATTCAATTTCAATATTGTTCTTTTTTCCCTCTATGTATATAGGTTTTTTAAATAAATCATTTCCATTTTTGTTTTGAAGTTTTTCTCTTTTAATATCCAAAAATTCTACGAATTCTAAAACTCCTCCTTCATAACTAAATTCTTCGATTTTTTGTTTTTTATTTAATCCATCACTAAATGTAATTTTTATACCTTTGTTTAAAAAAGCAAGTTCACGCATTCTTTTTATAAGAATACTTCCATTAAATTTTATTGAAGAAAAAATTTCTTTTGACGGTAAAAAAGTTATTTCAGTGCCTGAATCTTTAGATTTTCCAACAATTTTTAAGGGGGCTTTTGCTTCACCATTTTTGAACTCTACAAAATATTTTTTTCCATCTCTAAATATTTCAAGCTCCAATTTTTCTGATAGTGCATTAACTACTGATACTCCAACACCATGTAAGCCACCTGATACTTTATAAGAATCATGATCAAATTTCCCTCCTGCGTGTAGTTGGGTCATTATTACCTCTGCAGCAGATTTTTTTTCACCTTTGTGAATATCCACTGGAATACCCCTTCCATCATCTCTCACAGTTACGGTACCATCAGAGTTAATTTTAACATGAATATTTTTACAATGACCAGCTAAAGCTTCATCAATTGAATTATCTACAACTTCATATACCATATGATGCAAACCAGTCCCATCATCAGTATCTCCAATATACATCCCTGGTCTTTTTCTTACGGCTTCTAGTCCCTTTAAAACTTTGATTGAGTCTGCTTGATATGTGCTTTTATTTGTCATTTTTTAATTATTTGGAAAATATAACTATAACATTTTTTTAATTAAATTGCTTAAATATATTTCTAAATCTTTAATTAGAGATCAAAATAAGCCCTATAAAATGCTGGTTAATTTGGCGGAGAGAATGGGATTCGAACCCATGAAAGAGTTGCCCCTTTACACGCTTTCCAAGCGTGCGCCTTCAACCACTCGGCCACCTCTCCATCTCTATTCTGATAATAATAATTGTTTTTAACTATAAAAACAAAATTTTTATACCTAAATTATGTTAAAGACTGAAATTTTTGTTATAAGTTGCTTCAGTATATGTTTTATTTATAATTATGCAAAAAATCGATTTTTGTCTGATATTAACTGCAACTATCAATCCAGGTAATATGCCTGATTTAATCAGAAAAGATATAATCATGAGATTAGACGATTATAAAAAATCTTTTGAATTTTGGTTAAATAATTCAAATATTAAAAAAATTATTTTCATTGAAAATTCTAACTCTGATTTATCTTTTTTCCATGAATTAGCTAAAAAACATAAAGATAAAGAGATAGAAATATTATCTAATAATTTAAATTCAGATTTTGATAAAAGTTTAGGGAAAGGCTATGGCCAATATTTATGTTTAAGAGAGGTATTTAAGAATTCAAAATTAGTTAAAAATGTTAATTATTTTATTGATGTTACTGGGCGTCATTGTGTTATTAATTTTAATGCTATCCTTGAAGATATAAATGCTAATAAATCAGATATATATATCAATCTCTCCAATAATTTAAAATTTTCAGATGCGAATATTTATGCAGGTAATAAAGACTTTTTTTTGAATTATGTTTTGCCTGAAACTAGCAAAACGAATGATAAAGATGGAAACATTTTCGAAAATTGTATTGCTAAAGCTGTTTTAAAAGCAGTCTCTAATGGTTTGAATTTATCAAAAACACCTATTTATCCGATAATAGATGGATATATTGGAACAAATGGTAAAGAATATAAGTATAATTTTTTTAAAAAAATAAAATTGTATTTTTTTCGTAAGCTAAAAATATATTTCTTTAATCATCCCAAATATTGAATTTAACTTTTAATTTTCAGACATATCACACAAAATCCAAGGCAAATTTTTGTATTTTGTATATTTTTTAAACCAAAAGGAAAGATATCGTTCTGCTAAATATGCATAAAGTCTTGTAGTCTCATATCCTTTTAAATTTTCAAAACCAAATATTTTTTCACATTTAAATAGCCAATTAAAAAGATCTTCAAACCATTTTTTAGCAACAACTGGTTTGGAAATGAACATGATATGTGGATTAAAGCTTACATTTAATGACATATAGTTTCTAAAATCTTCTTTATCGTTTTCATTTAAACAATTAATTGCTTTATCTAAATTTCCATAACCATGGTGCATATCAAAATGAAATTTTAAAGTTTGGAGATTTTCATTAAAAAATATTGAAGGTTTTTTTATTAGTGACCTTAAGCCTTTTTTAAGCATCTTAATTTTTTTTACATTATTAACAAAAATTGGTTCACACAAAAACGACTCAAAATTACTAAATTCAACTGGTATCTCAGTTAACAAACAATTTGATAAATTTTCTTTCGAAATCTTTGTACCTACAAAATTTTCTTTAATCCAAAATCTTCTTTTTTGACAGAAACCAATCCATTCAGATTTTTCATTTTCTAATAAATTTTTCCAAAACCAATAGTGAAATGTTAATTCCGAATAATGTCTTTCTTTTGAATTAATATTTATTTTCTTGTCTGAACCAATATATCTATCTGAAAAAAAATTTTTCCCAACACCAGCTAAATTAAGATTTGAATTTTCTAATTTCTTTAGAGGTTTATCGGTCACACAATAAATCTTTAAATTATTGCTCATTTAAATTTCTTATTTTTTCATTTTAATAGACTTTTTTAATTTTGATAAATTAATTGATGAGTCGAATGGCATAACAGATACATCTTTTTTTCTTAACCATATTTTTTTTATATTTGAATTGGTTTTTTTAGCAAAATTGTAGATATAATCTGGTTTACCACCTAAATTAATTACACCTTTTTTATTTAATAGCTTGAAAAGGATTTTGACAACATCTTCATGAAAAATAAAACTTGTTTTAACATTTGCAAATGCTTTGTTGTGTACAAATGGTTTTTGTGTCATACAAACTCTTAAAATTAAAGAATTTTTATAAAGTTGAACTGAAGTTTCACCACCTAGTTTTGACCATGCATAATTATTAACTGGTAACAAAGGATCAGTTTCTTTGTAATTTCCAGTTTTCCCTGGATAAACATAATTAGTGGAAAAATAAATTAGTTTAATATTTAGCTCTTTACATATTTTAGTAACGTTTGCAGTTCCAATAATATTTAAATCTATGCTTCTCTCAATCTGCTTTTCATGAACATCTAGTGGTCTAGATAATCCTGCTAAATGAATTAAAATTTTTGGTTTTTTTTTTAATAAATATTTTTTTAGTTTTTTAATATTTAGAATATCTAAGTCTTTTTTTTCTGGATAAAATATTTTATGTTTTGTTTTATATCTTTTTAATACTTTACCAAATCTTCCGGAACCCCCAGTAACTATAATTTTTGTCATCTCTTCAAAATCTATTAATCTTTTTTAAATTTCAATATATGGTTAGTTATTTTTAATTTTATTATAAGTTATTTACTTTAAACTAATTATTTTTAAATATAAAACTTATTATGTTCTTCAAAATATTCAAAAAAATTGCTGGTATTCTTGGATACAAACTTGTTGATAAAGATTTAATTAAAAATGAAAGAGAATTAGCAAATTCTCCTTTTTACACACTTGAGCAAATACTTAATAACATATTTAACAAAAGCTTAATCAATACATTAGTTCAAATTGGATCAAATGATGGAAAAAGATTTGATATCTTAAATAAGTTTATAAAAAAATATTCCCCAACGTCAATTTTGGTAGAACCCATCAAAAAAGATTTTGATGATTTAAAAAAAAATTATTCTAATCAAAAAAATATTTCTTTTGAAAATTCTGCTATTTCGGTAAATAATAAGATCAATACCTTATTTAAAGTCAAAGATGAAAAATTAAAGTTTTATAGTGAACATGTTAAAGGCATAACATCATTTAATGAGAAACATTTGTTAAAACATGGAATTTCTAAATTTCACATAGAAGAGGTAGAAGTAAATTCATTATCAATTTTTGATTTGCAAAAAAAATACTCAATAAATCATCTTGATTTATTGATGATAGATGCTGAGGGTTATGATGGCGATATTGTTATTGATTTTTTATCAACAAATACCTTAAGACCACTAATCATTTTTGAATATATTCATATTAATTATAAGATATTTAAAGAGGTCACTAAATTACTTACTTTAAAAAAATATCAATACTTTAAGATTGATGAAAATTTAATTTGTTTTCCAATTGAATTTAATGATAAAAATAAATTATTTTAAGAAATAATCCATTTTTCAAAATTTTTTTTATTTTTCGTAATAAACTCTGGAAATCTATCATCCAATTTTATTGGTTTATAAATTTCATCTCTTCCAATTATATCTAAACCAGAATTAATCCTTTTAGTTATTTCCTCTAAATTTAAATATTTATCATCTATTTTCTCTTTAAAAATATGAGGATCATTTGTCTCACACAAATTTTTATATTTATATAAAAGCTGAGTAGGATCTTTTAAATTACAAAAATGCCAACCTCCATCGTCTATAATATTATTCAATCTCATTTTATCTATTCTCCAGAAAGGTCTTTTTTTAAACTTAAGATCTCTCAGCCATTGGGGTGATTTTAAATATTTTTTTATACAAATTCTACTACCTTTCCAATATGGATTGATCTGACTTTGTAGATTTAATTTATAATAAAAATGCATTTGATTAAAAACTGCATATTTCATTTTTTTTTTGAAAGATTTTATTTTTTTTGGATTGGGTATTTCATCTAAATCTGAAATAATTACAACATCTTCATCGACAGCTTTTATCAAACCTCTTGAGATAGCATTTCTCTGATAATTTTCCCTATTATAAGGATTATCTCCATCAGGTAAATCTTCTACAGGAATATAAATTATTTTATCCTTAAATTTCTTAAAATTATCAAAATTAAATCTAAGTTTTTTTGGATTATTTTGCCAAGTTTTATTTCCTTCTACAATTACAAAATGATCAACATGCTCATTTAATACATTTAATCTTAGATCTAATAAAAGATCCTCATCCCAATAAGAAAAACAATCATAAATTTTCATCTACTTCTCTTTATTAATCTTTAATACACCGATAAAAGCTTCTTGTGGAATTTCAACCCTACCAAATTGCTTCGATCTAGCTTTACCCTTCTTTTGCTTTTCTAACAGTTTTCTTTTTCTGTCTGTTGCTCCCCCGCCATGAATCTTAGTTAAAACATCCTTTTTAAAACCTTTAATTGTTTCTCTTGCAATAATCTTACCCCCAATGGCTGCTTGAACTGGAATCATAAAATTGTGCCTTGGAATCAGGTCTTTAAGTTTTTCACAAACTTCTCTTCCTGTTCTTTGTGCAAAATCTTTGTGAATCATCATTGCCAGTGCATCAACAGGTTCGCCATTTACCAATATTCCAAGTTTCACTAGATTTCCCTCTCTATGCTCGATTATTTCATAATCAAAACTTGCGTACCCACTTGTCATTGATTTTATTCGATCATTAAAATCAAATACTACTTCATTTAAAGGCAATTCATAACTTAAGACAGCTCTATTACCTGAATAACTTAGATTAGTTTGTATACCTCTCTTATCCTGACATAATTTAATAATCGATCCTAAATATTCATCTGGGGTTATAATGGTTGCTTTAATCCAAGGTTCCTCAATAAATTTTATATTAGTTGAGTCAGGAAGACTTGAGGGATTTTGTAAATCTATCATGTCCCCATTATTTAAATTTACTTTATACACAACACCAGGTGTTGTTGTGAGTAAGTTAACATCGAATTCACGCTCAAGTCTCTCAGTAATTATTTCAAGATGAAGCAAACCTAAAAATCCACATCTAAATCCTAGACCCAAAGCAGAAGAAGACTCGGCTTCAAATGAAAAACTTGCATCATTTAATTGCAATTTAGCTAAACCATCTTTAAGTTTTTGATATTCTGAACTATCTACTGGAAATAGACCACAAAAAACTACTGGTTTACTTGGTTTAAATCCAGGCAAAGCATCTACATTAGATTTTGATGCATCGGAGATTGTGTCACCAACTTTTGTTTCTGATAAAACTTTTATTCCTGTAGTAATAAAACCAATTTCACCTGCATTTAGTTCGTTTATATCCTTTGGTTTAGGGGTAAACACACCAACTTTTTCGACAATATAATCTTGATTAGTAGACAACATTTTAATTTTCATATTTCGTGTGATTTTACCGTTTATTACTCTCACTAAAATTACTACACCTAAATAAGTATCATACCAACTATCGACCAATAAACATTTTAAATCTTCATTAGAGTTTCCTTTTGGTCCAGGTAACTGATTTATTATTTGTTCTAAAATTTCCTCAATACCCTCACCTGTTTTCCCCGAACAGGGAACAGCATTTGTTGTATCAATTCCAATGACCTCTTCAATTTGTTTATTTGTTCTATCTAGGTCAGATGCTGGTAAATCTATCTTATTCAGAACTGGTATAATTTCATGATTAATATCTAATGCTTGATAAACGTTTGCTAACGTTTGGGCTTCAACACCTTGTGTGCTATCAACTATTAGTATAGATCCCTCGCATGCATACAAAGATCTACTGACCTCGTAGCTAAAATCTACATGTCCAGGAGTATCAATAATATTTAAAATATAATCTTTACCATTTTTTGCTTTATAATTTAATTTTACAGTTTGAGCTTTAATAGTTATCCCCCTTTCTCTCTCAATATCCATTGAGTCTAAAACTTGTGCTTTCATTTCTCTTTCTGTTAATCCTCCACACTTATGAATAATCCTATCGGCTATTGTTGATTTTCCATGATCAATATGAGCAATAATTGCAAAATTTCTTATGTTGTCAATAGTGCTCATTTAATTTTTAAGATCGGATTTTAGCACCAGTTTTATTTTCTACTGTTTCAATAATTAATTTATTTATTTTTTCTAAATCACTATCATTCAATGTTTTTTCTGATGATTGTATCGTTACACTAATTGCAATTGATTTTTGATTTTCAGGAATATTATCACCTCCATAAACATCAAAAACTCTAATATTACTAACCAAATTCTGGTCTACACTTAAAACAGCATCTATTAAATCTTGTGCGTTTATATCTTTATTTACTACAAATGCAAAATCTCGCTCAGATTTTTGGAAGTCTGAGATAATAAATTTTGTTTTTTGATCATTTAATGTTTTTTTTGGAAGTTTTAAATTATCAACGAAAATTTCAAAACCCAATAGAGACTCTGTCTTAATATCAATCTTCTTTAAAATATTAGGATGAATTTCCCCAAAGTATGCAGCCACTTGGTCTTTTTCCTTATTTAAAAATAATCTACCAGATTTACCAGGATGATAATATTTTGGGGTTTTACTATCTATAAAAAATTTATCAGAATTATATCCTGCCTCAACTAGAGTTTGGACTACATCCCGTTTAACATCAAATACATCTACATTCCTCTCTTTTTGAATCCAAGATAATCTAGATTTTTTACCTGCTGATAAACCACATACAACTGTATTCTGTTCACCTGGATTAGTGCCAGTAAAAACAGGACCTATTTCAAATATTGATAAATCTTTAAAACCTCTGTCCAGATTTTTTCTAATATACATAATTAAATTTGAGAATATTGAGTTTCTTAAAACTCCTAATTCAGAACTTATAGGATTTATAATTTTTATTTCTTTATTCATACCTCTGAAATGATCATTGTAATTTGAGTCTGCAAATGACCATGTAATTGCTTCTAGATAACCTTTTGAAGCAATTGCCCTTTGTAAAAAATGAAATAATTTCTGAGATTTAGTTAAAGTAGGTTTCGTTCTTTCTTTAATTGGATCAATAGTTTTTATCTTATTATAACCAATTATTCTTACCAATTCTTCAACTATATCTATTTCTTGTGAAATATCAGGTCTCCAAGACGGAACTATCAGCTTTAAACAATTTTTTTCTTTTTTAATTTCAAAACCAAGATCTTCTAAAATTTTAAACATTTCTTTGACAGTAATTTTAAAACCAGCTACCTTTTCAAATAAATTAGGATCGAATTTGATAGTTTTAATCTTAAAATTTTCAATTTTTTTAATATCTATTTTGCTAATTTGACCACCACATATTTCTTTAATTAATGATGCACCTTTGTTTAAACCATCCTCTATAGATAATGGATCAATGCCTCTTTCAAATCTAAATTTTGCATCTGTATCAAGATTTAATTTTTTTGCAGTTTTTCTTATTGAACTTGGTTCAAAATAAGCTGATTCTAATAATATACTTTTTGTATTTAATTCTGTACTTGATCTTGTTCCTCCAATAATTCCACCCAATCCTAAAATTCCTTTATTATCACTTATAACACACATGCCATTTTCTAACTTATAGCTTTTGTTATCTAGAGCTGTAAATTCTTCTCCAGGTTTTGAATTTCTAACTATTATACCTTTTTCAATTTTATCAGCATCATACGCATGTAATGGGCGATTTATATCAAGCATAACATAATTGGTAATATCAACAATTGCTGAGATTGGTTTTTGACCAACTGAAATCAATTTATCTTTTAACCACTGAGGGCTTTCAGTATTTTTTACATTTGTAATTAAATAGCTTCCAAAAACTCTACATCCTTGATCTTTTTCTTTATTTATTTTTACATTTAAAGTTTGTTTTATTTTTGATTTAATTTTTTTTTCCTTTTTATCTTTTAACTTTCCAAAACCAGAAGCAGCAAGGTCTCTGGCTATTCCTCTAACACCAAGACAATCTGGTCTATTTGGAGTAATTGATAAATCAATGAGATTTGATTTTGATTTTAGAAAATAACTTCTACCAATATTTTTCTCATATTTGGATTTTGATAATTCTGTAATTCCATCACTTTCCTCTGATAAATTTAGTTCAGACTCTGAACAGAGCATTCCATAAGATGTTACGCCTCTTATTTTAGCTACTACTAATTTTGTTTTAGTTTTAGGAATGATTGCTCCTGGAGGAGCATATATGGTAATCAATCCTTCTTTGGCATTGTCCGCACCACATACAACTTTTTTAAGTTCTTTTTCTCCTATATTTACATCACAGACTTTAAGTCGATCCGCATTTGGGTGTTTTTCTGTTTTGATAATCCTTGCTATTTTAAATAACTCACTATCAGCAGATAAATTTTCTACACTTTCTACTTCTAATCCAATATTCGTAAGCTGTTCTAAAAGCTCTTTTTCTTTAAAATTAGTCTTTAAATGGTCCCTCAGCCAATCAAATGTGATCTTCATCTACTTAAGCCTCTATAATTTGTTGGCACATCTAAAGGATCAAATCCAAAATGATTTAACCATCTATAATCACAATCAAAGAAAGCTCTTAGATCATTAATTCCATATTTCAACATTGCCAACCTATCAATTCCAATGCCAAATGCATATCCTTGAAATTTTGTTGGATCAACTTTTACATTTTTTAAGACATTTGGATGAACCATTCCACATCCTAAAATTTCAAGCCATTGGTCACCTTCTCCTATGATTATTTTTCCATCTTTAATTTTATATCCAATATCGACTTCTGCAGACGGTTCTGTAAAAGGAAAATGACTTGGTCTAAATCTCATTTTAATTTTTTCAACTTCAAAAAACTCTTTAATAAAATAATTTAAACAGCCTTTTAAATGACCCATATTTATATTTTTATCTATATGGAGTCCTTCTACTTGATGAAACATTGGTGCATGTGTTTGATCACTATCTGATCTATAAGTTCTACCAGGAGCAATAATTTTGAAAGGGGGTTTATCTTTTAACATAGTTCTAATTTGGACAGGAGAGGTGTGAGTCCGTAACAGCTTTTCCTTTTTTTGATCAAGGTAAAATGTATCATGCATATCTCTTGCAGGATGATTTTCAGGTGTATTTAATGCAGTAAAATTGTTATATTCATTTTCAATATCAGGTCCTTCCTCTACACTAAAACCAATTTCAGAAAAGATAGACGATATCTCATCAATTGTTTGTGATACTGGATGAATTTTACCTCTTACAAATGGTCTCTCAGGTAAAGTAATATCAATCTTTTCTTTTTCCAACTTTTCATTAATATCTGCAACTTCAATTTCATCTAATTTTAAATTAATCAAATTTTGTAGTTCATCTTTAATGTTATTGAGATCAGTAGCAAATTTTTTTCTTTCTGACTCAGCTATAGTTCCAATTTTTTTAAATTGTGAAGAGACTAATCCACTCTTACCAAATAAATCAGATTTTATTTGATTTATTTCTGAAAGATTTAATTTCCCCTTAAGTTTTTGGAGAAAATTATCCTTTATTTTTTTTAGATCTGACATCTTTACAGATTATTTCTTCAGAAAAATAAAACAATAGTGAAGATTAATTTAAAGCAGATTGTGCTTTTTGAACAATGTTTTTAAAGGCTTCCGGGCTATCGTACGCTATCTCTGCTAGAATTTTTCTATCGATTTTAATTCCACATTTGTTTAATCCATTGATAAATTTAGAATAAGTTAATCCTTCGGCTCTAACACCAGCATTGATTCTTTGTATCCACAAAGATTTAAAATCTCTTTTTTTATTTCTACGATCTCTGTAGGCATATTGCATGGCTTTTTCCATAGCTTGCTTTGCAACTCTAATCGTATTTTTTCTTCTGCCCCATTGACCTTTGACAGCTTTTAAAACCTTTTTATGTTTTGCTCGGCTAGTTACACCTCTTTTAACTCTTGCCATTTTAACCTCTTAAACTGTAAGGCATATACGATTTAACAATTTTTCCATCTTGTTTGGACATCGTAGTTGTGCCTCTTAACTTTCTAATTTGTGAATTTGTTCTTTTGATCATACCATGTCTTTTACCAGCTTGAGCCATTATTACTTTGCCTCTTGCTGATATCTTAAATCTTTTTTTTGCTGAGCTTTTGGTTTTAAGTTTTGGCATAATGGCGAGGTTATACAAAGAATGAGGAAAATATACAACCTATATTAAGGTCTATAATGGCTGAATTACCATAATCATTTGTTTTCCATCAAATTTTGGATGCAATTCAACCTTACCTATGTCTTTCATATCTTCTTTAATTTTTGTCATTAATTCATTTCCTAAATGAGAATGTTGAAGCTCACGACCTTTAAATCTTATAGTAAATTTAACCTTATCCCCTTTAGCAATAAATTTTTTAGCATTTTTGACTTTAAATTCATAATCATGAGTTTCTGTAACTGGCCTCATTTTGATTTCTTTTAAAGATATAATTTTTTGTTTTTTTTTTGCCAGATTAGCTTTTTTCTGAGCATCATATTTATATTTTCCCATATCCATTATTTTGCAAACAGGAGGTTTTGCATTGCGAGCAATTTCAATTAAATCAAGGCCTTGATTTTTTGCCATAGAAATAGCTTCGTTAGTGCTTAAAACTCCTAAATTTTCACCATCACTTGCTATAACTTGTACTTCAGGTGACGAAATTCTATTGTTAGATCTTGGCCCTCGATCTTTAGTTCTTTTCTGAAAATAATTTTGTTTGAAATCTGCCACTTAATTAAATGATGCTTTATTTAAAGCAGAGAATGTTTTTAAGAATGTTTTTAGTTCCATATTTTCTTGTTTATTAGAGTCCAACCTTCTAATGGTTACTGAGTTAGTGTCAACTTCTTTTTTACCACAAATTAATAAAAGTGGTATTTTTGCCAATGAATGATCTCTAATTTTATAATTTAGATTATTATTTTTTAGATCAGCCATAGAACTAATCCCTACACTCTTTATTTTTTCGGATACTTGTTTAGCATAATGTTCAAAATCTTCTGATACAGGGATCACAACAGTTTGCATTGGAGATATCCAAAATGGAAACTTGCCCGCATAATGTTCAATTAAAATTCCAATAAATCTTTCTAGAGAACCAAATAATGCTCTATGTAACATTACAGGTACTTTTTTTGTTCCATCTTTATCAACGTATGTAGCATCTAATCTACCTGGTAAATTTAAGTCAACTTGTAATGTTCCACATTGCCAATCTCGTCCAATTGCATCTCTTAGAACAAATTCAATTTTCGGTCCATAAAATGCACCCTCGCCTTTATTTATGCTATATTCTAATTTAGATGCTTTTACTGCTTCTAATAATGAAGCTTCAGCTTTATCCCAAACCTTATCATCTCCAACTCTCACTTCTGGCCTATCTGCATATTTGAGAATTACATTTTCAAAACCTAAATCTTTATAGATATCTAAAATCAAGTTTGTAACAATTAAACATTCACTAGTAATTTGCTCTTCTGTACAAAAAATATGTGCATCATCTTGTGTGAATGCTCTGACTCTTAAAAGTCCATGAAGAGCACCTGAAGGTTCATATCGATGAACTTTTCCAAATTCAGTTATTCTTAAAGGTAAATCTCTATAACTTTTAAGACCTTGATTAAAAACTTGAATATGACCAGGACAATTCATTGGTTTAATTGCAAAAATTTTCTCATCAGGTGTTTGAGATGTATACATATTTTCTCCATACTTTTCCCAATGGCCTGATTTTTCCCATAGCAATCTATCTAAAACTTCAGGAGTATTAACTTCTTTATATCCAGCTGCATCTTGTCTAGCTCTCATATAATTTATTAATTTTTGAAATAAAGACCAACCTTTTTCATGCCAAAAAACTGATCCTGGACTTTCTTCTCTAAAATGAAATAAATCCATTTCTTTACCTAATTTTCTGTGATCTCTTTTTTCAGCTTCTTCAATTCTTTTTAAATAACTATCGAGATCTTTCTGACTTGCCCAGCTTGTTCCATAAATTCTTTGAAGCATCTCGTTTTTAGAATCTCCTCGCCAATAAGCACCTGAAACTTTTGTTAATTTAAAAAATTTGCCAATTTTACCTGTTGAGGATAAATGTGGCCCTCTACATAAATCATGCCATTCACCATGAAAATAAATTGATACTTCCTCACCTTTTGGAATACTTTCAATTAATTCTGCTTTATATGTTTCACCTTTCTTTTTAAAATGCTTAATAGCTTTATCACGATCCCAAACTTCTCTTTTAGTTTTTTCATCACGATCAACTATTTCTCTCATTTTTTCTTCTATTTTTTTTAAATCATCTTCGGTAAAAGGTTCTTTTCTTGCAAAATCATAATAAAAACCATTTTCAATTACAGGCCCAATTGTTACTTGAGTTCCAGTAAAAAGTTCTTGGACAGCCATCGCCAATATATGTGCTGTGTCATGTCTAATTGTTTCAAGACCTTCATCATTTTTAGAAGTAAATATTTTTACAGAACAGTTTTTTTCAATTAAAAAATCTAAATCCTTAAGTTCTCCATCTATACTAATAACCATGGCTTGTTTTGCTAAAGATTTACTAATTTTTTCAGCTACCTCTAATCCTGTAACTTTTTTTGGAAAATCTAGATTGTTTCCATCTGGTAAAGTAATTATGGGCATTTAATTTAGTAATCTTTTATACTCTGAATAAGTAGAAAAACACATTTTTTCAACATTAAATTTTTTTATGACGTTTTTTCTTCCTTCTTTACCTATTAATTTAATAGACATTTCATCCATAGTAACCGCTTGTATAATCTTTTTGCTTAAAGCATTTACATCTCCAGCTTTAAATAAAAAACCAGTTTTTTCATTAATAATTGTTTCATTTGAACCACCAATATTACTTGCAATAATTAATTTTTCCATAGACTGTGCTTCTACTGCAACTCTCCCAAATGCCTCTGGTTCTATTGAGGGGGAAATAACGATATCAGAAATCTTATAAGCTAGAGCCATGTCCTTACAATGATTTATAAATTTAATCTGATTCGTTAATCGATGTTGTTCAGTTAAACGAACTAATTTTTTTTTATATAAGCTTCTACCTTGATCGCTTCCCAATATAACAACGTGAAAAGCTTCGTAACCTAATTCAATCTTTACTAAATTTATTGCCTCGATAAGCAACTCTTGCCCTTTCCATGAGGTAAGCCTGCCTGGTACTAAAATAATTTTTTTTTCTTTATTAATTTCCCATTTTTGAAGAAGTTTATTTTCGTCAACATCTAGTTTAGTAGATGGATCAAAATAATCTATATTAATTCCTCTAAATATAACTAAGAATTTTTTTTTGAACTTTAAATATCCAGAATAATTGTCTTTGATATGAGAAAAAATAAAATTTGATCCAGCTATTATCAAGTCTGACCTAACCATAACAGAATTATAAAATTTTTTTAGTTTACCGCTAAAATTATATGTTCCATGAAAAGTAGTAACAAATTTTCTCCCAGTTAATTTTGTAGCAAATAAGCATGACCAAGCTGGAGCTCGACTTCTGGCATGAACTATAGTAATGTTAAAAAATAAAATTACTCCAATCAAAATAATTGAATTTAAAAATATTAAAAAAGGATTTTTACTATGGACCGGTAATCGAATTAATTTTACTTTTTCCTTATCGATAAATTTAATTAATTCACCCCCACTAGTAACAATAAAAGATTTACAATTATTTTCTGGTAAATAATGGGCTATATCATAGCAGCCTGTTTCTGCGCCTCCATAACCTAATTTTGGTATAACTTGTAAAACTTTTATATTAGACGACATTAGATAAGATTATATAATAATAGACAAAACTAATAAACTTTAATGAATTATTTTAATTATTTAAAAATATCAGGATCTAAAAAGATAAGATTTTTAAAACTTAATCAAAAAAATACTACTTATCTGGTTTTTTTACATGGATTCAAGTCAGATTTAGAGGGAAAAAAACCTAAAACTTTTTTTAACTTCGCAAAAAAAAATAAACTTGGCTTTCTCGCCCTAGAATATTCTGGCCATGGCAAGTCATCTGGAAAATTTATAAATGGAAATATATCTAAATGGACCAGAGAAACAAATTTATTAATTAGAAAAATTGTAAAACGAAATAAAATTATTCTAATTGGCTCAAGCATGGGAGCATGGATTTCTTTAAATCAATTTAAATTTTTCAAAAAACAAATTGTGGGTTTTATGGGAATCGGATCTGCGCCTGAGTTTTTAGAGGGTTTGATGTGGAATAAATTTTCAAAAAAAATGAAAGAGGAAATAAAAAAAGATGGAATAATTTATTTAAAACATGGAGATTATGAATACCCAATTTCTTTACAACTAATTAAAGATGGTAAAAAAAATAAAGTATTTAATAAGAAAATTTATCATAAGTTAAATGTAACTATGGTCCATGGTAATAAAGATAAATCAGTGCCAGTTAATTATTCAAGAAAAGTTTTGAAAATTTTTAAAAATGCTAAAAAAAAATTAGTAATTGTAAAAAATGGTGATCATAGCTTATCTTCATCCAAATGGTTAAAAATATTAAAAAAAGAACTAAAGTTTATTATTAGCTAACTTCTTTTATTTTAGACTTTAATGTAATTGGATTTACAAGTTTATTAATCATTTCTTTTGGACAAACTTGAATAAAATTTTTAATTTCTTCTTTAAAGTTTTTAATTATAGTTTTTGAAATCAAAGAACTAGTTTCTTCTGAATGTTCTAAAACCATATTCTTTAAAAAGTTTATCCAATATTCTGTTTCAACATTCTGCCACACAACTGACTCTGGATTTACTTTTTTTTCAAACTCATTAAATTTATCATAAATAAATGCCATACCTCCTGTCATGCCAGCTGCAAAGTTGTCTCCCACGTTTCCAAGTATAACAACTGTTCCTCCAGTCATGTATTCACAACCATTTGAGTCACATCCTTCAATAACTGTTGTTGCACCAGAATTCCTTACTGCAAATCTATCACCCGCTTGGCCTGAAGCAAAAAGTTTACCAGAGGTAGCTCCGTAGAGAACTGTATTTCCAATAATTGTATTTTCATTAGAAACTAAATTACTTTCATCTGACAGCTTTATTACAATCGTAGCTCCCGATAATCCTTTACCAACATAATCGTTTGCATCACCTTTAAGATTTAATTTTAGTCCTTTTGATGAAAAAGCTCCAAAAGATTGTCCCGCAGAACCTTTAAAATTCAAAGTTAAAAAGTTTTCATCTAATTTTTCATAACCATATTTTTTATAGAGATGATGTGAAATTCTTGTACCAACTGCTCTATTAGTATTTTTAATAATAAATTCTTTTTCAATTTTTTCAGAATTGTCTAAAGATTTTTCTATTTCTGGCCAAATTTCTTGATCTAAAGTTTCAGGTACTTTGTTAATTGCCAAAGTTTCACAATATCTACTATTATTTCCTGGGTCTGCCTGAACAAATAGTGGATTTAAATCTAAGTCGTCTAAATTTGGTGAAGCTTTATTCACTTGCATTAACAAATCTGTTCTTCCAATAACATCATTTAATGATTTAAATCCTAATTTTGCTAAAATTTCTCTTACCTCTGATGCAATAAAAGTAAATAAATTTACAACTTTGTCTGGGGTGCCAGTAAATTTTTCTCTCAATTTTTCATCTTGCGTACAAACACCAACCGGACAAGTATTTGAATGACATTGTCTTACCATAATGCACCCCATTGCAACCAAAGCTGTTGTTGCAACTCCATATTCCTCTGCTCCCATCATCGCAGCAATGACGACATCTCTACCTGTTTTAATACCACCATCAGTTCTCAGCGTAACTTTGTGCCTTAAATTATTTAAAGTGAGAACTTGATTAGCTTCAGTAAGACCCATCTCCCAAGGTATCCCTACATATTTCACACTTGTTTGCGGGGTTGCACCTGTCCCTCCATTATGACCTGAAATTAGAATAATATCTGCTTTTGCTTTTGCTACCCCTGCAGCAATTGTACCAATACCAGATGAAGCAACCAATTTTACTCCAATTCTTGCTTTTGGATTTATTTGTTTTAAATCATAAATTAGTTGTGCCAGATCCTCTATTGAATAAATATCATGATGTGGTGGTGGAGAAATTAAAGTTACTCCTGGTGTAGAATGCCTTAATCTTGCAATTTCTTTTGTTACTTTGAAACCTGGTAACTGACCACCTTCTCCTGGTTTTGCACCTTGGGCCATTTTAATTTCTATTTCATTACAGTTATTTAAATAATTTACAGTCACACCGAACCTAGCTGATGCTATTTGCTTAACTCTAGAGTTTGCACTATCACCACTATCCATGATCTTAAATCTACCTGCATCTTCACCTCCTTCACCACTACAAGAGGCTCCTTTAATTCTATTCATCCCAATTGCTAGTGTTTCATGAGCTTCTTTAGACAAAGCTCCATGAGACATACTTCCACTGCCAAATCTTTTTAATATTTTTTCATTCGACTCGACTTCAGAAATTTCTATCGATGGACCTAGTTTCTTTTTTCTAAAATCAACCAAATCTCTTAGGTTAATTGGTGGTAAATTATATATGCCCTCTGCATATTTCTTATATGCCTCATATGAATTTGAACTTACAGCACTCTGTAATAAGTGAATAAGTCTTCCTTGATACTGGTGTGTCTCTCCATTTTTTCTATATCTATAAATACCTCCTATCGGCAATATAGTTTCTGTATTTTCAAAAGCTTCTTTGTGAATTTCTCTTATTTTCTTTTCAATTCCAACTAAACCAATACCAGAAATTTTTGATACTACCCCAGGAAAATAATCATCCACAACTGTTCTGCTCAATCCAACAGTTTCAAAATTACATCCACCTCTATATGAACTCAAAACAGAAATTCCCATTTTGGACATTATCTTTAATAAACCAGCATTCACTGAATTTATATAACGCTGAACACATTCATCAAAACTAAATTGACCGAAAAGTTTTTTTTCATGTCTCTGATATAAACTATCAAAAGCTAAATATGGATTTATTGTTGTTGCTCCGACTCCAATTAATGTAGCAAATGAGTGTGTATCTAAAGCTTCACCAGATTGAACATTAATAGAAACATACCCTCTTAATTTTTTTTTTATTAAATATGTATTTATAGCTCCAACACATAATAACATTGGTATTGGTAGTCTCTCTGCAGAAAGATCTTTGTCACTTAAAATTAGCTGAGTAACGCCTTGTCTAACTGCAATTTCTGACTCTTTTTGAATTCTTTTAATAGAGTCTGATATATTTTCATCTTGTGCAAAAGAACAATTAATAATTACTGAGTTTTTACCAAAAAAATTAATAAACTTGTTAAATTGTGAATTAGATAAAATGGGACTATTTAAAACATAAATATTTTCTTTTGTTAGAGTATCAAAATCAAGAATATTACCTAAATTTCCGAATCTAGTTTTTAAACTCATTACTTTGTTTTCTCTTAATGAGTCAATTGGTGGATTTGTTACCTGGCTAAAATTTTGCCTAAAAAAATGATAAAGTGGTCTGTATTTGTCAGATAACACGGCTAAAGGTGTATCATCACCCATTGAACCTGTTGCCTCTTTTGCATCTTCTGCCATTGGATGTAAAATAAGCTCTAAATCCTCTAAACTTATTCCAAAAGTATATTGTCTTCTTCTTAAACTTTCTCCATCAAAGTTATGTTTTTCATTAGAGATCAATAATTTTTCGTCTAAATCAATTATTTGAGAATTAAAATGTTTAAATTCTTTAGCTAGATAATCTTTAATTTGATTATTTGTAAAAACTTTTCCTTTTTCTATTCTAACTCCAATTATTTCACCAGGACCTAATCTTCCTTTGGTTAAAATTTTTTTTTCATTTAATTCTATCATTCCAGTTTCTGAACCTGCAAAAAGCATTTTATCTTTTGTTATGGCATATCTTAACGGTCTGAGACCATTTCTATCATTTGCAGCTATAACCCATTCGTTGTCTGTAGCAGCTATAGCTGCAGGTCCATCCCATGGTTCCATCGTGCTGTTTAAAAAATTAAATAATTGTTGATGACTTTTTGATAGAGTTTTATTTTTTTTTGACCAAGCATCAGGCACCAACATCAATTTAGCTAAAGGTGCTGATTGACCTGATTTATTCAATAACTCAAATACATTATCCAAAGCTGCTGAGTCAGAAACTCCTTTTTGAATTACTGGTTTTAAATTTTCTACATTATCAAAAAGTGGGCTACTCATTTCTTGCTCATGTACTTTCATCCAGTTCTTATTTCCTTTGAACGTATTTATTTCGCCATTATGAGCTATAGCTCTAAATGGTTGGGCTAAGCTCCAGCTTGGTGCTGTATTTGTTGAAAATCTTTGATGGAAAATTGCATATCTTGATACAAATCTTAAATCTTTCAGATCTAAATAAAAGTCAGATATTGCTTCTGCTAAATATAATCCTTTATAAATTATAGACTTTGAACTAATTGAACAAATATAAAAATTATTCAATGATGCTTCAAAAGCTTTATTTTCGATCCTCTTTCTTATTTCATAAATTTTTCTTTCTAAATTTTTGTCTAATAAATTTGAATCATTGGATTTAAATAGAACCTGGATAATTTCTGGCATGCTTAGAAGTGCTTTTTCACCCAAAATTTTTGGATTCACTGGCACTTGTCGCCAACCATATATACTAAAATTATTTTTGGTAAGTTCACTTTCAACAATAGTTTTACAATTCTCTTGTGCCGCGTAGTCGTTTCTAGGTAAAAAAATCATTCCCACACAGATTTCAGAATTATCATAATCGTGTCCTGTGACTTGTATTTTTTCTATAAAAAAATCTTTTGGAATTTCAACATGGATTCCAGCTCCATCTCCTGTTTTACCGTCTGCATCAACAGCTCCCCTATGCCAAACTGCTTTTAAAGCCTCAATTCCATATTCAACAACTGCTCTAGATTTTTTTCCTTCCGTAGATGCAATTAAACCAACTCCACAAGCATCATGTTCCATTTCTTCAGAATAAACATAATTTTTAGTTAATAATTCCAAGTTTTTTTTATAATTTTCCATTATGCAACTTGTGATTTTTTTAATTCAATATTTTCTAAATAAGTTTTCATAGCTTCCGCTGCGTCTCTTCCATCTTTAATGGCCCATACAACTAATGAAGCTCCTCTAACAATATCTCCTGCAGCAAAAACACCATCCAAATTAGTTTCCATCGTGTCAAAATCGGTCTTTACTGTTCCCCATTTCGTAACCTGTAACTCTTTTGTATCAAATAGATATGGTAAATCCTCTGGATCAAAACCAAGTGCTTTGATAACCATGTCAGCTTTTATCTCAAATGCTGACCCTTCTTTTATTTGAGGTCTTCTTCTACCTGAGTCATCAGGTTCACCTAATTGGATTTGGTCGACAATTAAATTTTCAACTTTATTTGTACCTTTGAATTCTTTAGGGCTCGACAACCATACAAATTCAACACCCTCTTCTTCAGCATTAGCAACTTCTCGAGCTGATCCTGGCATATTTTCTTTATCTCTCCTATAAAGACATTTAACTGATTTTGCTTTTTGTCTTACTGAAGTTCTTACACAATCCATAGCAGTATCACCACCACCTATAACAACAATATCTTTTCCTTCAGCATTTAATATGCCCTTATCAAATAATTCAACTTTATCTCCTAAACCTTTTTTATTTGAAGCAGTTAAAAATTCCATAGCTGGAAAAATATTTTCTAAATCATTTCCTGGTAATTCTATTTCTCTAGATTTGTAAACACCAGTAGCAATTAAGATAGCATCATGTTTTTTTCTTAATTGTTCTAGTGTAGCATCTTTACCTACTTCAAAATTTTGAACAAATTCAATACCTCCATTTTTTAAAAGCTTTGTTCTTCTTTCAACTACATTTTTTTCTAGTTTAAAATTTGGAATTCCATAGATTAATAAACCACCTGCTCGATCATATCGATCATATACTGTTATTTGATAACCACATTTTCTAAGTTGCTCTGCAGCTGCTAAGCCAGCAGGTCCAGCACCTATTATTCCTACACTTTGATCTTTTTCATTTTTTATGGAAATTGGTTTTACCCAACCTTGTTCCCAAGCGTTATCAGTAATATATTTTTCTACAGATCCGATAGTTACAGTTCCATGACCCGATTGCTCTATTACACAATTACCTTCACACAATCTGTCTTGAGGACATATTCTTCCACAAACTTCTGGCATGTTGTTGGTGCTTTGAGATAGCTCATAGGCTTCTTTTAATCTTCCCTCTGCTGTTAACTTCAACCAGTCAGGTATATTATTACTTAAAGGACAATGAACCTGGCAAAAAGGAACACCACATTGCGAACATCTACTAGATTGTTCTTGTGCTTTTTGAGTGATAAAATCATCATAGATTTCTTTAAAATCATCTTTTCTATTATCTATTTTTCTTTTAGGTGGAGTTTGCTGACCTATTTTTACGAATTTTAACATTTTATCAGACATAAGATTTATAAATTTTAAGCAAAATATACATTGTTTTCATTAGTAAAAGAATTATTTAGGTCAGTAATTATGACCTAATTTTACCGATTTTTAGCTTATATTCTGATAAATTTATTTATTGCATATCTATTATGATTAAATCGAATTGTTTAAAATGAATATTTTTTAAGTTACGACAGTTGTATGCTTCAAGATTTTATAGAAATCCTAATTCTATCTGCTGTTCAAGGAATATCAGAATTTTTACCAATTAGTTCATCTGCACACTTAATTATAGTTTCAAACTTATATGACCTAAAAAACAGCTCATTATTAATAGATATAAGCTTACATTTAGGTTCTTTATTAGCAATAATATTCTTTTTTAGGAAAGATTTATTTGATTTAAAGAATAATCAAAAATTATTAAGTCTAATTATAATTGGCTCTATACCTCTTATTATTTTCGGTTATATATTGCACACAACTGAATTAATTTTTCTTTTAAGAAATATAAAAGTTATAGCATGGACCACATTATTTTTTGCAATTATTTTATTCTTTGCTGATCAAAGAAAAATTGATCAAAACATTTCAACAAATTTAAATATTAAATCAATAATATTTATTGGATTATTTCAAATTCTTGCTTTAATACCTGGTGTAAGTCGAGCAGGAATTACGATCACAGCTGCTAGATTTTTAAAATTCAACAGAGTTGACTCAGGTAAAATTTCATTTTTATTATCTATACCTGCATTATCAGGTGCAAGTTTTTTAGGATTGAAAGACATATTTAATCAATCAATAGAAATAAGTTATGTAGTAATATTTACAGTAATATTATCTTTTTTATTTTCTTATTTAACCGTTAAGTTTTTTTTAATTTATTTGAATAAATTTTCTTTGAATGTTTTTGTAATTTATAGAATAATTATTTCTTTAATTTTATTTGCAATAATATATTTAAATTAATTTTTTTTAATTAAAGGTAATAATTGTGACAACAAAACTCCACATAATATAAAGAAACAACCCAGTAAATTATTAATACCAAGAATTTGATCTAATAAAAACCAAGCAGCAATAGTTGCAAAAACACCTTCTAAAGAAAAAATAATAGCAGCAGGTGCAGGTAATATATTTTTTTGTGCATAAATTTGTAATACAAACGCAAAACCACCCGATAAAATTCCTGCATATAAAATAGAGTCAATTTCATTTAAAATATTTTCTAAGATAAACTCTTCATAAATAAGCCCTATAAAAAAAGAAGAAAAAGCTACTACTAGTGTTTGAACAGCTCCAAGCGTAAGTGGAAGATTATATTTAGTAACTATAATACCAGTAAAGATAATATGAGTACTCCAAAATAATGCACCTAATATAACAAGAGTATCACCAAGCCTTACTGTTGCATCATAAAAGTTTGTTAATAAATATCCACCTATCAAACATAATATTACTGATGGCCATACACTCCAATGGATAGATTTTCTTTTAAATAAAAAAATAATAATTGGAACCATCGGAACATAAAAAATAGTGAAGAATGCTGCATTAGCTACATCTGTGTACAGTAAAGCTACTTGTTGTAAAGCTGACCCTAAAAAAAGAGAAAATCCAATTAAAAGAGAGAGAATAGCGAATGTTTTAAAATCTAATTTAAACTCTGATTTAAATTTTTTTATCTCAAATACAACAGCTAAAGGAGCAATTGCTAAAAAACCGACAAAAAACCTAACCGCATTAAAGGTAAAAGGACCTATATCATCCATCCCTGTATCCTGAGCAATAAAAGTGGTCCCCCAGATAAAAGTGCACAATAAAGCACTTAACAATGAAATAGTTTTTGACATAATCTTCTTTTAAATAGCTAGTTTGTAGGCAAAATTTTTACCTAAATTTTCCTTCAAATCATTATTAAAACGTGCTGCTTCTGCACCATCAATTATTCTATGATCATAAGATAAAGAAAGTGGTAGCATTGTTCGAATAACAAACTTACCATTCATATATACTTGTTTTTTTTCAGATTTCCCTACTCCTAAAATAGCAACCTCAGGATAATTAATAATAGGAGTAAAAAAAGATCCTCCAATTCCTCCAAGACTGGTTATTGTCATTGAGCCACCAAACAATTCTCTTTTATCAATCTTTAAATTTCTACATTCATTGCTAATTTTTTTAAGTTCTTCACCTATTAAAGAAATGTTTTTGTTATCTACATTTCTTAGCTTTGGAACCATCAAGCCATGTGGTGTATCAACAGCAATACCAACATGATAATATTTCTTAATTGTCATTTTTCCGTTGTTAATTTCGTCTATAGATGAATTAAAATTTGGAAATTTTTTTAATGATGCTGTCAATGCTTTTGTTATAAAAGCCAAAGGTGTAATTTTTTTTCTTTCACCAGTATATATGTCAGTAAGTGAGTTTCTAAATTCTTCCAATTCGGTGATGTCTGCTTCATCATGATTTGTAACATGTGGAATAGTTGTCCAAGAATTAATTAAATATTTTGATGAAAGTTTTTTAACACGTGGAATATCTTTTACCTCAATTTTACCAAATTCTGAATGTGCATACTCCAGTTTTATTTCATCATTTTTTTGATTTTTGATTCTTTCTTTTCCTTCGGATCTTTTTGATACAAATAATTTTATATCATCTTCTATAACTCTTCCCTCTCTTTCACTTCCTAAAACTTTATTTATATCAATGCCAAGTTCTCTTGCAAATTTTCTTGCTTTAGGTGAGGCAGAAGTTAACCCTGAAAATTCTTTGACTATAATATTTTCATTATCAGATTTCTTTTTAACATCCAAAATCTTTTCTTCATCAATCTTCTCAAAATTTTCTTTTTTAACTAAATCAGATTTTATTTCTTTTTCTAATTTATCTTTTGTATTTATTTCTAAAATTTTATCACCTTCTGAAACTTTGTCGCCAACCTTTACATTTAATTCTAAAATATTACCTTCATCTGTTGCTGGAATCTCAACACTCGATTTATCACTTTCAATCGTTATAAGTGGGTCATTTTTTTTAATTTCTTGTCCTTTTTTGACTAAAATTTCTATAACTTCTACATCTTTAAACTCACCAATATTTGGAACTTTAATATTTTTTTTTGACATCTTATAATTTTGTTGGCATTGGTTTGTCAGTATCAATGTTATATTTTTTGATTGCCTCTTTTGCATATTTTGAGGCTATAAGTTGTTCTTTAGCTAAAACACTCAATCCATAAGTAACAACATGTTCTTTATCAACTTCAAAAAATTTTCTTAAATTCTTTCTTGTATCACTTCTGCCAAAACCATCCGTTCCTAAAGAATAAAAACTTTTATTAACATATGGCCTTATTTGATCTGAGTTCATTCTCATGTAATCAGAAGCTGCTAATATTGGTCCTTCCGTTTTACCTAAACATTTTTCTACATAAGATTTTTTTGGTTCTCTATCAGGATTCAAAAGGTTAAATCTTTCAACTTCCAGTCCATTTCTTCTTAATTCATTAAAGCTTGTAACGCTCCAAACTTCACTATCTATTTGATATTCATTTTGTAATATCTCTGCTCCAGCTATCATCTCTCTTAAAATTGTTCCTGAACCTAAAAATTGAATTTTTGTTTTTTTATTTTTATTAAATTCTCTAATTTTATACATCCCCTTTAAAATCCCCTCTTCACATGATTTATCTTTAGGAATATCAGGGTGTGGATAATTTTCATTCATAGTCGTAATATAATAAAAAACATTTTCCTTTTTTTCGTGCATTCGTTTTAATCCTTCTCTAAAAATAACCGCAAGTTCATAATGAAAAGTTGGATCATATGATACACAATTTGGTATTGTGGATGCCAAAAGATGACTATGACCATCCTGATGTTGTAATCCCTCACCTGCTAATGTTGTTCTTCCAGCTGTTGCACCTATTAAAAATCCTCTAGATTGGCTATCTGCACCTGCCCAAGCTAAATCACCTATTCTTTGAAAACCAAACATAGAATAAAAAAGATATATAGGTATCATTTCAATATCATGGTTTGTGTATGAAGTTCCTGCAGCTATCCATGAAGACATTGCTCCAGCTTCATTAATACCTTCTTCTAAAACTTGTCCACTTTTCTCTTCTTTGTAAGAACTTAATTGAGCAGAGTCTTCGGGTTCATATTTTTGTCCCTCATGAGCATATATTCCTATTTTTTGAAAAAAACCTTCCATACCAAACGTTCTAGCTTCATCTGGAATAATAGGGACTAATCTTGGTGCAACATTTTTATCTCTTAATAAGTTTGTTAACATTCTTACTAACGCCATTGTTGTAGACATTTCTTTAGTACCGGTTGATACTTTCATGTTATCAAAAATATCTTTAGGTGGCGCTTTTATAGGTTTTGCATAAGTAGTTCTTTCAGGAATAAATCCACCAAGCTTAAGTCTTTTTTCTTTAATGTATTTTATTTCTGGGGAATTTTGCTCAGGTTTGTAATACTCAATATTCTTTACTTGTTTGTCAGTTAAAGGAACGTCAAACCTATCTCTATAATACATTAAATCATCTATATCTAATTTCTTAGTTTGGTGTGTGGTATTAACACTTTCACCACTTTTACCCATACCATAACCTTTTATAGTTTTGGCAATCACAACTGTAGGGCTCCCAGTATTTTTTGACGCTTTATCATAGGCCGCAAAAACTTTATGAGGATCATGACCACCTCTATTAAGCCTCCAAATATCTTTATCTGATAGGCTTGATACTAATTCTTTAGTTTCAAGATATTTACCAAAAAATTTTTCTCTAACGTAAGCTCCATCTCTTGCTTTCATGGCTTGATATTCGCCATCTACTGTTTCATTCATAGTTTTAATAAGATGACCTGTTTTATCATTAACTAATAAGGAGTCCCAATAAGAGCCCCAAATTACTTTAATCACATTCCATCCAGCACCCCTAAAAATTCCCTCTAACTCTTGTATGATTTTTCCATTACCACGAACAGGTCCATCTAATCTTTGTAAATTACAATTAACAACAAAGATTAAATTATCTAAATTCTCCCTCGCAGCTAAACCTATTGCGCCTAAAGACTCGGGCTCATCCATTTCACCATCTCCTAAAAAAGCCCAAACTTTTCTACCCTCATCCTTAATTAAACCTCTATTAATTAAATATTTCATATATCTTGCCTGATAAATTGCCAACATTGGTCCTAATCCCATTGATACGGTCGGAAATTGCCAAAAGTTTGGCATCAACCACGGGTGAGGATAAGAGGATAAGCCACCTGGATTAACTTCCTGTCTAAAACTATCTAATTGTTTTTCGTTGAGTCTTCCTTCAAGAAATGCTCTTGCATACATTCCAGGTGCACTATGTCCTTGAAAATAAACTAGATCTCCTCCAAACTTATTATTCTTAGCTCTCCAAAAATGATTCATACCAACATCATATAATGTTGCCGCAGATGCAAATGTTCCAATATGGCCTCCTAGTTCAGGAAATTTCTTATTAGCTCTTACAACCATAGCTGCTGCATTCCATCTAATTAACGACCTAATTCTTCTTTCTATATTCTGATCACCATTTGACTTCACCTCTTCACTGAATGGAATTGTGTTTATATAAGGAGTATTTTGAGTGTAAGGAATATTAGCACCTTCTATATAAGCTTTATTAATTAATTCTTTAATTAAATAATGAGCTCTTTGATTACCATCTTTTTCAATCACTGCTGATAGAGACTCAAGCCACTCTTTCGTCTCTAATGGATCTAAATCACCATCTTTAACAACTTGAATTATAGGTTTTTCATCCTTTTTAATTTGTGGTTTTTGTTTTTGAGTTTTTTTTAATGAATTTTCAGCTTCCTGTATCAAATTCTCAGTATCCTTTGGAATATTTTTAGACTCAGAGGATGATTGATTAAAATTAGATATATTCAAAATTAAATCTCCTTTCGAAACTTTATCTCCAACTTTCACTTTTATAGACTCTATTTTGCCAGAAAAAATTGATGGTATTTCTACACTAGATTTATCACTTTCTATTGTTAGAATTGGATCATTCTTTTGAATTTCTTGCCCTTCATTCACTAGGATTTCTATTACTTCTACATTTTCAAAATCACCAATGTCAGGAACTAATAATTTTTCTATCATCTATTTTTAAGTCTTATACACCATAAAAACTTACTTAATCTCAAATTCTAACACATTCTGTCCAATTTTTAGACACTCTTTAAGTGCATGCTTCAAAAATGATAAAAAAGTTATTAAATGCACTAATTCAACCAAAAGTTAGTACCTATATAGATGCTAAAATTTGGATACAAAAAATTTTATTAGAAAGAAAATACGGAAAAATTAATTCCTAAATTTTCTCAACACATAAAGCTATACCCATTCCACCACCTATACAAAGTGTTGCACAACCTTTATTTTTATTTTGTCTTTTCATTTCATGTATCAATGTAACCAAAATTCTAGCTCCAGAAGCACCAATTGGATGACCGAGTGCGATGGCTCCACCGTTTACATTTACTTTATTTTGATCAATACCTAGTTCACGAATTACCGCGATACATTGAGAAGCAAAAGCTTCATTTATTTCAAATAAATCAATTTCATTTAAGTTCCATCTCGCTTTCTTAATTGCTTCTCGAACAGCCTCTATAGGTCCCAATCCCATCAAAGAAGGATCTATTCCAACGGTAGCCCAGGATACTATTTTAGCAAGTGGATTGATTGATTTTTTTTTTGCTTCTTCTAAAGTAGTTAATAATAAAGCTGCAGCTCCATCATTTATTCCTGAAGAATTTCCCGGTGTAACAGTTCCATTTTTTTTAAATACTGTTTTTAATTTCTTTAAATCATCTAATTCTAAATCAGCCCTAGGATGTTCATCTTTGTTTAAGATATTTCTATTCTGATTTATTTTAATTAATTCATCATTAAACTTATTTTTAATTAAAGCTAATTGTGTTTTTTTTTGAGAATTCAGAGCAAATTCATCTTGATCTTGTCTAGATATATCAAATTTTTTTGCAACATTTTCTGCTGTTACACCCATATGATAGTTATAGAATGCATCTATTAATCCATCATTGATCATTGTATCTAACAATTTGTCCTCTGAGATTTTTTTTTCATCCCTATAAAAGATTGAATGAGGAGCTATCGACATATTTTCTTGACCTCCAGAAATTACATTTATTGCATCTCCCAATTTAATTGATTGATAACCCGATATTACTGCTCTAAGTCCAGACCCACATACTTGGTTAATTATATGTGCTGGTTTTGAAATAGGTATTCCAGCATTTACTGCGGCCTGTCTTGCAGGGTTTTGGCCACTACCTGCTGTTAGCACTTGGCCCATAATTACTTCATCAATTTCATCTTTGTTAAAATTAGATTTTTTTAAAACTTCTTTTATTACTATTGATCCAAGTTGATCAGATTTCATGTTTTTTAACGAACCTTTATAAGTACCTATTGGAGTTCTAGTACCACAAACAATAACTACTTCTTTTGATTTATTGCTCATAAAATTTTAAATTTGTCTTATCATTAAAATACACTAAAAATTGATATACTATAATTAAATAAAATTAAAAAAATGCGCCTGTAGCTCAACTGGATAGAGCGCTTGGCTACGGACCAGGAGGTTCTGGGTTCGACTCCTAGCAGGCGCACCACAAAAGGAATTGGTATGTTTGAATGGTTAATGAAAGTTTCTCTTCAAAAATCTGTAATATATTTCTTTATAATCATTTTTATAATTTTGTTAATTTTGACTTTTGTATTATAAAAAAAAATGACTAAAAATTTTGAACAGATTAGCTTAAAACCAGGTTTTATGAAACATAACGGAGGCGTTATGTTTAGAAATATTTCTGAAACTGAATATGAGTTTAAATCATCTATAAATGAAAATCATTTAAATGCAGCTGGTATTACACATGGCGGATACTTGTCAGCTTTAGTAGATGCAGGAGCTGGAACAGCAGCTCATCGCTCAGCAAATAATGCTCCTTGTGTAACTATTTCATTAGACCTTAAATTTATTGGAACATCAAAGGTAGGCGATGAAATAATTGGTAATGTAAAAATTTTAAAAAAAACAAAAACATTAGTATTTTTATTTTGTGAGTTAAAATGTGATAATAAAATTATTACTTCAGCTTCAGGTGTTTGGAAAATTTTGAAAATTAAACCTTCAGATTTAGGTCCTGGCGGCTAAGTTTACTCTTCTTGAATTGAAATATTTATTTTAATTTATGATATAGTTATAATGTTAAGTATGTTAAAATAAGCTTGAATAATAAGTAAAATGAGAACTTTATATCCACCGATTCGGTCATGTTTTAGTCTATCTTTGTTCTTTACCACTAACCACATCTGGTAGGTAAAAATTAAGACACACCAAAGATAGAGATGACTAAAAATAAAATTACTGCTGTTCTCGGTCCTACCAATACTGGCAAAACTCACTTGGCCATCGAAACAATGCTGTCCTTTGACAGTGGGATGATTGGTTTTCCTCTTAAGACTACTGGCGAGAGAGGTTTACGACAATGTAATAAAAAAAGCTAGCTTTGGATAAAGCTAGCCTTGATCACTGGTGAAGAAAAAATTATACCTCCTAATGCCAAATATTTTCTATGCACTGTTGAGTCTATGCCTATTGATAAACATTTAGACTTTGTTGGTGTTGATGAAATTCAGATGTGTGCTGATCATGAACGTGGTCACATTTTTACTGATCAGTTTGCTTAAATATGAGAGGTGAATAAACTAACGATGTTTATGGGCTCTTATCACCATCGGAAATATAATTTCAAAACTAGATGGTGACATTGAATTTATTAATCGGAGATAGGCTTTCTAAACTTATCTTACGCAGGTCACAAAAAGATTTCAAGAATTCAATAGAAAGACTGCTATAATTGCTTTTTCAGCAGAAGAGGTCTATGCAATAGCAGAATTGATTAGAAGACAGAAGGGTGGAGCAGCCATAGTAATGGGATCTTTAAGTCCCAAAACAAGAAATGCTCAAGTTGAGTTGTATCAGTCAGGAGATGTTGATTTCTTAGTTGCAACCGATGCTGTAGGTATGGGTATAAATATGGACCTTGATCATGTTTATTTCTCAAACTCTAAAAAAGTTTGATGGAAGAAAAGTTAAGAAGACTGAATCTATCCGAAATTGGACAAATTGCTGGGAGGGCAGGTAGATACTTGAATGATGGTAGCCTTTGGAGTTACTGGACAATGCAAGGATATAAGTGCAGAGGAAGTTGATTTACTTAGAAAATCACAAATTTGAGGAAATTCAGATCTCTTATTTTGGAGAAATTCTGAATTTAAATTTTGACAATCCAGTTTTAGCTCTTAATCAAATCACTAGATGAAAAGCCTCACAACAAGTTGGCTTACGTAAAATACATGAATGTGAGGACGAAAAAGCTCTGAAATTTTTTTTACGGGATAAAAGCTTTGAAAATATTAGAATTTAGTACAGAAAAAATTGAGGTCTGCTTATGGGAATGTTGCCAAATACCTGATTTTGTAAAAAAAACTTATGGCAATCACTATCAAGTGATTGAAAGTGTATTTTAATTTTCTAGTTGGTGAGAAAGGCAGGATTTCTGATGAGTTTATGCGTCTTCAACTGATGAAGCTTAGACAAATTGGAAGGAAATGTAGATTCTTTATCAAATAGAATTGCAAATGTGAGAACTTGGTCTTATGTTTCGAATAAAAATAATTGGATAGAAAACCAGGATTATTGGATTGAAAAAACAAAATTATTAGAAGATAGACTTATCTGACCGACTGCATGAAGAGCTTACAAAAACTTTTATTGACAAAAGGGCCAGTGTTCTTGCAAGAGGTCTAAAGCAAGATATGGAATTTTGATACTAAAATTTTAGAAAACAATGATGTTATGATTGATGATCAGTTTATTGGAAAAATTAAATGGCCTTAAACTAGAGTTAGATCTCAAAAAAGGTGCTCTTGAAACTGATATTAAATCCTCTAAAAAAAGCAGCAAGACAAACTGTGGGGCCTGAACTTAGAAAAAAGAATTCAGATAATAATTGATACAGGATTCAGTTGAACTCAAAGATGATTCTAAAATTTATTGGAGTACAGTTTTGCAATTGCAAAGCTTGTATCTGGAAAAGATTACTTAAATCCTAACTTTGAATTAATTGTCGATGAAACTTTGGATCAAAACCAAACACAAAAATTAACTAATTTTTTAGAGAACGTGGTTAAATAAGTAAAATTGAACAATATTCTTAAAAAGTCTAATGTGGATTTAAAAAATCTCAAAGAAAAAAATTCTTCGATCAAGGCGCTGGCTTACCAACTTTATGAAAACAACGGGGTCCTTAAGAGAGATCAGGTCGCAGATTATCTTAAAGGATCTTGGATCAAAATGACAGAAAAATTTTAAGAGATCTTGGTGTTAAATTTGGTAGATACCATGTTTTTTTACACCGACTAATTAAACCAGAAGCTGTTTCTTTGAGAACTTTACTTATGGAAAAATCATCACCAGAAATATTTCAATCTTGAAGCCACCAACATTTGGGTCTGAATTTTTTAGAGGATAGCAAAGATTTAAAGAACAAAAATTTTATGCTTGCTGTGTGGGTTTCGAAAAATTTGACAATCATTTTCGTAAGGATTGATATTTTAGAACGACTGTTTGTACAAATTATTAATTCTAAGTCCTGATAAAGTAAAAAAGATAATTAAAGTTGCTTCCTGAAATGCTTAAATCTGCTAGGTTGTAGTAAAGATAACTTTAAAAAACTTATTAAGAATGCATGGGTTACAAAATTATTGATGAAAAATGACAATGAGAGTTATCTTCAAGTATTCAACCACTTAAAAAGTTAAGAATAAAAGATTTTAATCAAAAAAATTAGAAAGGAAAGCCCTTTCGGTATTCTAAAAAATCTCAATCTGTACCATTAAACCTCATGTTTTTTAATAAAAATAATGAAAATGAAGAAAGAAGTTGATTTAGCTAAAGATTGCTGCGTTATTGATACATGCTGCTAAAGATCGACCAGGACTTCTCCACATTCTGAAGAAGAAGATATTATTAAACAAACGATGCTTTAGATCCAATTCGGTGCAAATAAAGAATCTAATATTGAAATGAAATAATTAAGTCTTGGAAAAGAAATTGAGAAGCTAATTCTAATCAAATTCTAGACTTTACTAAAAAAGTAAAAAATATGGATGAACACTGAATAAAATCATAATTGTAGAAATCTTTATGGCGAATTATCTATTCCAACAAAGAAGCTGATATCTATGAAGCTAACTTAATGAGGAGACTTGCGTGGCTTGTTGTATATTGACAGCAAACTTAATGGGGGATATTAAAGTTAAGAGGTTAAATCAAAGAATTCTTATAATGACCTACTTAGTTAATGATAAATGTATCAAGTGTAAGCTGATGGACTGCGTTGAGGTTTGTCCAGTAGATTGCTTCTATGAGGGTAAAAATATGCTTGTAATTAAACCGGATGAGTGTATAGATTGTGGCGTTTGCGAGCCTGAGTGTCCTGTCGATGCCATTAGTGGCTGATACTGAACCTGGTTAGCGAAAAGTGGTTGGAAATCAATCAGAACAGTATTCTGAGATCTGGCCAAACATTAGTAGAAAAAAAAGATCCCCCCTTCGGATCATGAAAAATTTAAAGATGAGCAAGATAAGTTTGAAAAATATTTTAAAGAAAACCTTTAAAAGCATAAAGCTAAGAAAAAAGCAACAAAAACCAGTAATTAAAGCTAAAAAAGTTACTAAGCCAAAAAATCAGTCATTAACAAAATATTAAATTAACAAAAATCCAAGTTTAATAAAAATTACTTCAAGCAAAAACCTGAGGTTAAAACAGCGAATAAATCAGACAATCTAAGAATTTCAAAAAGTAACGAAGTTAAGCCTGAAATTAAAAAAGGTAAAAAAACAAGAGACTGAAAAAAGAGAATATAAGATTAAGGACTATGTTGTTTATCCCAAAGCATGGAGTTGGTCAAATCACTGAGTTTAAAAAGATTAACATAGGTGGAATTGATGTTGAGACTTACATCATCAAATTTGAAAAAGACAAAGCTAACGGAATGGTCCCAGTCAACAAACAGTCTCACTTACGACCTCTTAGCGACAATCAATCAGGTTAATAAATGTATTTCTATCCTCAAGAGTAAACCTAAAGATTAAGCGATCTATGTGGAGTAGACGTGCGCAAGAATATGAGGCTAAAATTTCATCTGGAAAAATTTATGAATTAGCTGAAGTTGTAAGAGATTTAAATAAAGGTGATGATTTGATGGTTGACCAATCTTACAGTGAACGTCAGCTTTTCGAAAAAGCTTACGACAGAATTTTGATCGGAATTTCAAATAATTCTAAGCTTATCTTTAGAGGATACTCAAAAAAAACTCGACAAAGCTCTTGAAAAGAAATCAATCTAGATGGACAGGCTAAACAAGTTCCTTCGCAACTGAAAAAACAACTGCTTCGTGCAAACTTCCCGTCGATGAACCGACTATTTCTGATAGTGAAGTAGCTGAGCCTTTAGAGGATTAAAAAAAAACGCCTCTCACACGTAAATCGTTATGAGAAGCGTTTTTAATAAAGAATACTAAGTAACTATCTTCTTCTTCTTTTTTTAGCTTTTTTCTTAGCTTTTTTCTTAGCCTTCTTTGCTTTTTTTCTTCTCTTAGGCATCTTTAGCTCCCTTTTTAGTTAAACGAATCATAATGATTCGTTATTAGCTTATTTTTATTTTTTTATAAGCCTTATGTCAATTCTTTAATTAAAGTTAAAATTTTAAAAATAAAATTTCTAATTAAATAAAATTTTTATATTTATTATATGTAAAAAAGTTAATGTTTATGCGCTTTATAATCAAATTTTATAATTAAATTAATAAAGTTTTTCTAAATCCTCTTTATATTTTTCTAAAATCTTTTTTCTTTTAAGTTTTAAAGTTGGTGTTAACATTCCATTTTCAATTGTAAATTCTTCTTTAATTAATTTAAATTTCTTAACTTTTTCTACTGAAGATAAACTTTTATTTAAGTTTTCTAAATAAATCTCAATTTCTTTTTTATTTTCTTCATTATCACTTACAACTAAAGCAACTAAATAAGTTTTTTTATCTCCATAAACAAAACTTTGCTTAATTTTTTCATTTAAACTCAATAAATTTTCAATTTTAGATGGTGAGATGTTATCACCGCCTAGATTAACTATAATTTCTTTTTTCCTATCAGTTATTTTCAAATTTCCATCAACAGTAATCTCTCCTATATCTCCAGTATATAACCAGCCATCTTTAATAATATCATCTGTCTCTTTTTTCATATTCCAATAACCAAGCATAACATTTTCTCCCTTTACTAAAATTTCACCATCATCAGCTATTTTAATTTTATTTGTTTTAAATGGGGGACCAACAGTTTCGATTTTAATTCTCCCAGGAATATTACAACTCACAACAGGAGAGGTTTCTGTCAATCCATAACCTTGTAGAGTTGGCAACCCTATAGAATTCAAAAATTCACCTATTTTTTGATCTAGAGCACCCCCTCCAGAGACAAAAGCTTTAAGCTTACCTCCAAACTGTTTTTTAATTTTTTGTCTTACTAATTTTTCACACAAAAAATTGACTATTTTTTCCTTAAAATTTAGTTTCTCTTTATTCAAGTTTTTGGTTCCAAGATAAATAGTGCTTTCAATCAGTATCTTTTTAAAACCCTTTTGTTTTGAAAAATTAAGGGAAATTTTGCTAAATAAATTTTGATAAAATCTTGGGACAGCTGTCATAATAGTAGGTTGTGCTATAGCCATATTAGGTAACAATTTTTCTAAACTTTCAGCATAATAAATTTTTGCTCCAAGCGATATTTGTACGTATTGAACAGTATGTTCATATGAGTGAGATAAGGGAAGCCAAGTTAAAAAAACTGGTTTGTCATTTTTCACCAGTGTATCCAAAATTTCTTGTGCTCCTTCACAATTTGATAAGATACCTCCATGACTAAGCATTACTCCTTTAGGGTTACCTGTGGTTCCTGATGTGTAAATAATACAAGCAATATCTTTTCTTAATATTTCATCATTATAATTATCAAAAATATTCATTATTTCTTTTTTAGGATTTTTTTCAAAAATAGTTTCAATGCTTTCAATTTTTTGATTAAAATTTTCAATTGAAATAACCTTTGTTTCATTAGAAATAAATTTTTTAATTTTTTTAAATTGAATATCATTAGAAATTATACATATCTTCGGTTTACAATCGTTTATTATGTATTCGTAATCTTTCTCTGAATATGTTGTGAATAATGGAACTGTTACTCCCCCTGCATTCATAATTGCTATATCTGCAATAAGCCACTCTGGTCTATTTTCAGATAATAAAACACACCTATCCCCTTTAGATAAACTTTCTCTTAAATTCTCAGATAACAAACAAATGTTATATTTAACCTGTTCCCATGTTAAAAAATCATTTTTGTTAGTTTTTAACCACTTTAAAAATGGCTGATTTGTTAATTCTTTTTTTTCTTTATACTTTTCAAAAAAAAGTTCAACCAGACTATTTATTTCTTTCAATTTCATAATTTGGTGGGCGAAGAGAGAATCGAACTCTCACTTCTTGCGAAACACGATTTTGAGTCGTGCGCGTCTACCAGTTCCGCCATTCGCCCTTAATTATTTAATAATTTATTAAATAGTATAAGAACTAAAATTATATTAAAACCAAAAAATGTTTAATACTTTATATAAAAAGTGTTTAGAATTAGCAGCACATAAAAGCTCTAAATATTATTTAGCATTAGTATCATTCATTGAAAGTTCTTTTTTTCCTATTCCACCAGATATAATGGTCATACCTATGGTAATTTCCAAAAAAAAAGATTTCATTAAAATTTTTTTTATTGCAACAATTTTTTCTGTTTTGGGAGGTATATTGGGATATTTTCTTGGAGCCTTTTTTTTTGATATAGGAATGCAAATAATGAGTTTTTATGGCTATGAAAACAAACTAACTGACCTTAAAAATAATCTAATAAATAGTGAGGGTTTTTATGCTTGGCTAGGTATTCTTTTTCTAGCTGGATTTACACCTTTACCTTATAAGGTCTTTACTATTGCCAGTGGATTAATAAGTTTTAATATTTTAATTTTCGTTTTTATAAGTTTGATCTCAAGAGGTTTGCGTTTTTTTATAGTATCTTATCTTTCATATAAGTTTGGAGGTCTCTTTACAGATTTTATGGATAAACATGGTTCTAAATGGTTTACAATAATTGGAATATTAATTGTTATAATTGGAATTGTAATTTATTTAATATTTAAATCCCATGCTTAATTATAAAATAAACACTTATTTAAAAGCAATTTTTTTAATAAGTTTAGCTTCATTAATTTTAGCTTATTTTATAGAATATATACTTGGACACCAACCTTGTAATTTATGCTTACTGCAAAGGATACCTTATGGATTAAGCTTTATTTTGATAATTTTAAATTTTTTCCTTAAAAAAAATGAGCAGTTTATAATTTTATTATTAACCTTAATATTTTCCTTTTCTTTTATAATATCTTTTTATCACTTTGGTATTGAACAAGGCTTTTTCGAAGAATCAGCAGTTTGTGGGTTTAAAAATACATATGATATTACTTCCAAAGAGGAATTGCTGAAGCAATTGCCAGAAAAAACTACGAGCTGTAAAGATGTGACATTTAGAATTTTTGGATTTTCACTTACTACATTTAATATGATTTTTAGTTTAATTTTAGTTTTTATATTAATTAAAATTTTTAAAAATTATGAAAAATTCAAAAGATAAAGTTGAAGAATTTATTAGGGTAGATCATGCTGGTGAAAGGGGTGCTGTTAAAATCTACGAGGGTCAATTATTGGCACTTAATACATTAGTTAAAGATGAAAATTTAAAAAAAACAATTGAAGAGATGAAAATTCACGAGAAAGAACACTGTGAATTTTTTGAAACTGAAATCAAAAAAAGAAAAATTAAACCAACAAAATTTTTACCTTTATGGGATTTATTGGGTGTTGGACTAGGTTTTGGTTCAACTCTTCTAGGAAAAAAAGCAGCTATGTTATGCACAGCTTCGGTAGAGGAAGTTATAGATAAACATTATCAAAATCAAATTGATCAATTGGGATCTGATGAAAAAGATTTAAAAAAGAAAATTATTAAATTTAGGCAGGATGAATTACACCATAAAGATATAGCTTATGAAAAAGGTGCTACAAAAAAAGGTCTTTATTCAATAATGGATAAAATCATAAAAACTGGTTCAAGGTTAGCAATTAATATTTCTGAAAAAATTTAAGTTTTAAGCTTCTAACTCTACATCCCAATACAGATAATCCATCCAACTTTTATGTAAATAATTAGGGGGAAAATTTTTACCGTTTCGGTGTAAATCCTCTGTTGATGGTTGATAAGGGTGCTGGTTAAGTTTCATTCCAGAAAGTTTCAATAATTTTCCACCTTTTTTAACATTGCAGGCTGAACAGGCTGTCACAACATTGTCCCAGTGTGTTTCTCCACCTTTAGATCTTGGTAATAGATGATCGAAAGTTAATTCTTCATTGCTTCCACAATACTGACAAGAAAATTTATCCCTAAGGAAAACATTAAATCTTGTAAAACTAGGTTTAGACTGTGGAACAATATAATCTTTTAAAGCTATTACGCTAGGTAACTGCATATCAAATGATGGGCTTCGTACAACTCTATCATAATTGCTCACTATAATTACTCTATCTAAAAAAACAGACTTTACAGTATCTTGCCAAGACCACAATGACAAAGGGTAATAGCTTAAAGGTCGATAGTCAGCGTTCAAAACCAATGCAGGACATTTTTCAAGTGACACATCTTTTTCGATAAAGCTATTCATAAATCAAGTTTAACTTAAATAAAAAACTATTTCAATATTTAGCAATTATTAAATTTTTTTAAAATATAATTTAATGCTATGCTCGATGCTTCAACTGGAATATGATGGTCACAGTTTTTTATCAAATGTGTCTCTATTTTTACATTATTTCTAATAAAAAAATCTTTAGCCTCTAACATAAAATTAGGTGAGACAACTTGATCTGAGTCACCATGTATTAATAACGTGCTTGTAGAGCTTTTTTTTCTAGATTTTAAATTTTCTTGATCAATAATTTTACCAGAAAAACCTACTATACAATTGAATTCTTCTTCAGATATAATACCCACATTTATAGACATCATACATCCCTGACTGAAGCCAGATAAACAAATTTTATTATTTTGTAAACTATATTCATTTTTAACTTCAACAATGAATTGATTCAATATATTTTCAGCTTTAATTGTCTCTTCAAGAATATATTTTGGATCATCTTTTGTTAAATCAAACCATTGATAACCTGTTGGATTTATAGGACATGGCTGGTGACCATTAGGACAAATAAAAATTGTATTTGGCAAATGCCTTTTCCAATTCAATGATAACATACTTATATCTTTACCACTCCCACCATATCCATGAAGTAAAATAATAGCATTTTTAATTTCTTGGTTGTCAATTGGTTTTTCAATGTTTGAACTTAGGCAAAATGTCATAGTGTATTATTTATGTTTTTTTATTTTTAAAACACCTTACAATACAAATATGATTTCTGGAATATTAGTAAAAGTATTATCAATCATTTTATTAATTGCAGTTGGTGTTGTTCTTATTCTTGGAATTGGTACATTATTTAAAGGAGGGGAGACAAGCAAAAAATATTCTAATAAATTAATGCAATTAAGAGTTTTGCTGCAATTTATAGCTATCATAGCGCTAGTGAGTTTTGCTTATTTTTTCAAAAATTAATTATAATTACGAAGCCACTCAATAAATATTTTATCCTCAAAATCAATAGAACCAATAATTCTTGCAAATTCCAATCCATCTTTATTAATTAGAATTGAAGTTGGTATACCTCTTAATCCAAACTTTTTTGCTAATGTCTCTGGAGAGTCAAAATATAATTTTAAGTTATTAATTTGAAGATCCTTAAAAAATTTTGAAGATTTTTCAAAATTATCTTGACCAACATTTATTGGAAATATTTTTAGATTATTCAAATCTTTATGAATTTGAAGTTTATTTAAAGAGGGCATTTCTTTTTTACATGGAGCACACCACGTCGCCCAAAAATTCAACAAAATCAAACTTCCCTTAAAATCTTTTAGATTTAACTGGTTATTTTTTTCATCTAGAAAGGTTAATCTATCGTACTTTTTTAACTCTTTATTAATAAAAAGATTTTTTATATCAATAACTTCATCTGCAAATGAATTAGATGCTAAAAAAATAAAAATTATTAAAAATCTCATGTTAAAAGGTATAATTAATTACCATGACAAAAAATAAAAACAACCAGGCAATTTGGAATTCAAGGGTAAAAAGAAAAACATCCAATTTTTTTCAAAAAGTTGGTAGTTCTATAGATATAGATAAAAGGCTCTACAAAGAAGATATAATGGGATCCATAATACATGTTGAAATGCTTTTTAAACAAAAAATTATTTCATTTAAAATCAAAAACAAAATTATCTATGGATTAAATAAGATTGAAAAAGAAATTTTAAAAAACAAGTTTGAATTTAACAAAGAATATGAAGATATTCATATGAACATAGAGAAAAGATTATTTCAAATTATTGGTGAAGAAGCAGGCTACATTCACACGGCTAGATCTAGAAATGACCAAGTAATTACTGATTTGAAAATATGGATGAAGTCTTCTACTAAAGAAATAGATAATAATATAAATAAATTGATAAAATCAATCTTAAATATTGCAGAGAAAAATATCGAAACAGTAATGCCTGGTTTTACACATCTTAAAAATGCACAAGCAGTCTCTTTTGCACATTATTTGATGGCGTATGTTGAAATGTTTATTAGAGACAAAAATAGATTTAATAATAATATGCAAAGTCTTAATGAGAGTCCATTGGGTTCATCAGCTTTAACTGGTACTTCATTTGATATTGATAGAAATTATACCACAAAAAAATTAGGTTTTAAAAATCCTACAAATAATTCTATTGACACTATTTCTGATAGAGATTTTGTTTTAGATTTTCTTTATGCTTCCTCTGTTTGTTCAATGCATTTATCAAGAATTGCTGAAGAATTAATCATGTGGAATTCAGATGCATTTAATTTAATAAATTTGTCAGATAAGGTTGTTACTGGTTCCTCAATAATGCCACAAAAAAAAAATCCAGATTTACTTGAGTACTTAAGAGGTAAAGTTGGTTCTTCATACGGAAATTTATTTTCGATGCTAACAATTCTAAAAGGATTGCCACTTTCATATTTTAAAGATCTTCAAGATGATAAAGAAATAATTTTTAATACTTTTGATACTCTTATTAATTGTTTAAAAATATTAAATGAAGTTCTAAATAATCTAAGTCCAAATAAAAAAAGAATGCTAGAACTTGCAGGGTCAGGATATATTACAGCCACAGATTTAGCAGATTACCTCGTAAAAAATCATTCAATGACTTTCCGGAATGCTTACCAAAAAACAGCAGCAATAGTTAATTATGCTGAAAGAAATAAAAAAAGACTAGAGGATCTTGCTATTGTTGAACTTCAGAAAATTGAGCCTAAATTAACAGAGGAAGTAATGAAAGTATTTGATCTTAAAAGTTCTATAAATTCAAAAAAATCTTATGGAGGAACATCTTTTGATAATATTAAAAAAATGATACTAAAATATAAAAAACAATTATGATTAAAAAAATTTATATAATTATCTTTCTTAGTTTATTGGTAATATCTTGTGGAAAAAAAGGTGATCCTATTTATAAAGAGAATGGAAAAAAATTTGAGAGCACTAAACTCAAAGTTGTGCTATGAAATATTCAAACAAAAATCTTTTCATTGATGGTTTAAAAGTTGAAAGCCTGGCAAGAGAGTATTCAACTCCTCTTTACTGTTATTCTCTTAAAAAAATAAAAGAAAATATATCCAATTTTAAGAAGAATTTTAAAAATATAAATTCACTCACTTGCTTTGCGGTAAAAGCAAATCCAAATAGAGTTTTATTAAAAGAAATTGGTAAATTAGGATTAGGTGCAGATGTGGTCTCAATTGGTGAACTTATGAAAGCTCTTAAATCAGGAATTAAACCAAATAAAATTGTATTTTCGGGTGTTGGCAAAACATCAGAAGAAATAAATTTTGCAATCCAAAAAAAAATTTTGTTAATAAATGCAGAGTCAAAGAGTGAAATTTTAGAAATTGAAAAAATTGCAAAAACTAAAAAAAAAATAGTAAGTATTGGTATAAGGTTAAATCCTAATATTGATGCAAAAACTTTGAGTCAGATTTCAACTGGAAAAAAAGAAAATAAGTTTGGAGTCTCTGAAAAAAATTTTTTAGATTTAGTCAATTACACTAAAAATTCAAGATTTTTGAAATTAAAATGTTTGAGTGTACATATTGGAAGCCAAATTCTTAATCATAGACCATATGAAAAAATGCTTAGTGTTTTACAAAAAATTATTTATAAAACAAAATTTAATTTTGAATATATTGATTTAGGTGGTGGAATGGGAATAGACTATGAAAAAAATAATAAAAAGCTCAATTTTAAAAAATATGCTTCAAATATTCAAAAATTTTTAAAAAAAAATAAAACTAAAATTATTTTTGAACCTGGAAGAACTATTGTTGCAAATTCTGGTTATCTAATCTCAAAAGTAATTTATATAAAAGAGGGTAACAAGAAAAATTTTATTATAATTGATGCTGCTATGAATGATTTGATGCGACCAGCTCTTTACAATGCAAAGCATCAAATTGTTCCTACAAAAAAAACAGGTTTTAAATCAAAAAAATATTATGAATTCGTTGGGCCAATTTGTGAGAGCACTGATAAATTTTCTACCTTGAAAAGGTTTCAAAAATTGAGCGAAAAAGATTTTATTGTAATCTGTGACGTTGGTGCTTATGGTATGTCTCTTAGTTCAAATTATAACTTGAGACCAAAGGCAGCTGAATTACTAATACAAGGATCAAAAGTCAAAGTTATTAGCAAAAGACAAAATCTTAAAAACTTAATCTAACTTTTGGGATGAATGATTAGAAATATCTTATTTACGTTATTTTTTTTTATTGGAATAACTTTTATCTCTATAATCTTTCTTCCTTCTCTTATAATGCCACAGAAAATAGTTTTATTTGGTGGAAAATTAATGGGTTACTGGGCTGAAATTTGTTTAAAAATTTTTCTATCAACAAAAATTGAAATTAAAGGAAAAGAAAATATAATTCAAGATTCTAAATTTTTTATTGCTGCATCTCATCAATCTATGTTTGAAACTTTTTTTCTACAAACTATTTTCAATTCACCAGTTTTTATTTTAAAAAAAGAGCTATTACTTATTCCAATTTTTGGATGGTATCTAAAAAAAATTGGATCAATCTCTATTAAAAGAGATAAAATCTCTCGAGATAATTTAGATTTTTTTAAGGACATTTCTAGGATCATTAGTAATTCTAATAGACCTGTAATTATTTTTCCCCAAGCAACAAGGGTTTTGCCAACTGAAAGGCCACCGTTTAAAAAGGGTGCTTCCCGTATCTATAATGAATTAAATATTCATTGTCAGCCAGTTGCAATTAATTCAGGATTTGTCTGGCCAAAGTTTGGTAAAAAAAAATCAAATAAAACAATCACAATTTCAATTCTTAAACCAATAAATCCTGGTTTAGAAAAAGATGAATTTATTAAAATTCTTGAAAAAAATATTTATTCAGAACTCGACTTCATCAATTAACCTTTCATTGGCATAACAACAAAAATACTATCAAAATCTCCTGGATCTTTAATCAAAACTGGTGAACCAGTATCATTGAAATACATTTCAATTCTTTCTCCATCAAGTTGAGATGCAACATCAATTAAATATCGTGAATTAAAACTGATTTCTAATTCATGATCAAATTTAACGACAAGAGACTCTTTACCGTCACCACTATTAGTATTATTTACTGACAAATTTAAACTATCTTTGGTTAAATCAAATTTAACACCATCTTTTTTATCAAGTGAAACTGAAGCAACTCTATCTACTGAATTAAGAAATGGCTTTAAATCAACTTCTAATTTTTTTTGATTATTTTTTGGTATAACCTGAATATAATTAGGGAATTTACCATCAATTAATTTTGATATTAAAGTGCTATTACTTAGTTCAAATTTAATTTTAGATTTTATATTTGAAATTTTTACATCACCATCAAAATTTTCTAATAAGTTACATAATTGAAAAATAGTTTTTTTTGGCAAAATAATTGGTTCAAATTCAATTTTTTGATCCAGTCTAATTTTTGATATAGACATTCTATGGCTATCAGTAGCTACAGCTGTTAAATAATTTTTATCCTCTACTTCTGTTTGATGAATATATATTCCACTTAGATAATGTCTTGTTTCATCATTTGAAACTGAAAATTTACATTTATTTAATAATTTTAGTAATTGTTTAGACTTAATTGAAAATTCGTTACTATTAAAATTTTCATCTGTAATTGGAAATTCTGATGGACTCATACAATTTAAATTAAAAACAGATTTTTCAGATTCCAAGTGTAATTTACTTTTATCAGTTAAGGTTAAATTAATCTTTTTTCCTGATGATAATTTTCTGACAATATCGTACATAGTTGAAGAGGTTGTGGTGGTCATCCCTTGTTCCAAAACTTCAATATTATTAACTTGATGTATAAATATTAAGTCTAAATCTGTAGCAGTAATAGTCAATTTAGTGTCTTGTACATCTAGAAGTATATTTGAAAGAATCGGGAGTGTGCTTCTTTTTTCAATTACACCCTGACAATAATTTAAGGCTTGTTGCAGATCTTGTTGATTTACGTTAAATTTCATTTTCTTTATTATATAAAATCTGATCTTTAAGCTTATTAATATTATTAACCATCTCAGGATCTTTTTCTTTTAATTTTTCAATAGTTTTAACTGAATGTATGATTGTAGTATGATCTCTGTTAGAAAATTCACGGCCTATTTCAGGTAATGATTTTGAAGTTAAAATCTTCGTTAAATATATAGCTGTTTGTCTAGGTCTAACTAGATACCTAGATCTTCTTGATGACAACATTTCATTTTTACTTATTTTAAAAAATCTACAAACTAAAGTCTGAATTAAATCTATAGTTACTTTGTTTTCAGTTATATTTAATAGGTCTTTTAAGACAACTTTAGTTTCTGCTAAATTTGGTTCTTTGTTATATATTCTTGAAAAAGATACTGTTCTGTTAATTGCTCCAACTAGTTCTCTTATGCTTGCAGTAATTTCATTGCTAACAAAATTTTGTATCTCTTTGGAAATTTTAACTTGATCAGGGTATAAATTATTTAACTCATCAATTTTTTTTTCTACAATTTTTTTTCTTAAATCGTAATCTGGTTTTTGTATATCCACTACTAATCCACCTGAAAATCTGGATTTAATTCTTTCTTGTATTCTAGATAATCTATTTGGTGGTCTATCAGCTGAAACTATTATTTGTGAACCTTTATCAATTAATGCATTAAAAGTATGAAAAAACTCTTCTTGCATTGCTTCCTTACCATTCATAAATTGAACATCGTCTATAATTAAAACATCTGTATTTCTAAAATACTCTTTAAATTTAACCATACTATTTGACTTAATAGATTTTACAAACTGGTACATGAAACGCTCTGCTGAAATAAACATTACTTTATTATTCTTTTTTAATTTAAGTCCGATTGAGTTTAAAAGATGTGTTTTTCCCATTCCAACACCTCCATAAATGTAGAGTGGATTATAATAAGAAATATTTTCTGATACTTTTAATGAAGCCTCATAAGCTAACTTATTACTTGATCCTGTTATAAAATTTTCAAATCTTTTATTTGGATCAATACGATTATATTGAAGATATGAGTCTTTGATAAAAGAAATATTTTCTAAATTTTCTAATGGCTTAGAATGCTCTTGATCAAGACTAATTTTTGTATTTTGCTCAACAATTTTAAATTCTATTCTAATAATTTCTTTCTTATAATTTCTAACAGATTGTAAAATTTGATCTAAATATCTAGATGTAATCCAATCACGAATAAACCTCGTTGGAACAGATAGTAGTAGATAATTACTTAATTCCTCTACAAATTCAATTTTTTTTAACCAACTCTCATAAATGTCTAAACCTAATTTATTTTTCATGTCTGTTTGAATCAAAGACCAATCAAGACTAGTTGATTTTAAGTTTTTTAAATTTTTATTAGTAAAAGAATTCATTTTATTGGGGAAAGTTCAGTTAGATCTATTATAAGATTATTGCAACAAATAATTTGAATAATTCAAAAAAAGATTAAATCTAGGATTGTGTAAAAATTTTAAGACTAAAAAAAATTTATTGACACGAATTTTTATTGGAAGACTTCTATAAATAAAATTTATAATTGAATTTAAAAATTTATTTATTTACTAAATCTAAATCTAGTATACAAAAATTTTGAAAATACAGATTTTGTAGATCCAAAAGTTGTATTAAATTAACAACCTGGAGTATTATTCAATTAAATTGACGCTATCTTTTTTGTAAGCCTCGAAACGTTTCTAGAAGCATTTTGTTTTTTAACTATCCCTGTTTTTGCAATTCTCATTAGCTCAGAATTCAACTTAGGTAAGAATTTTAACGCATCCGATTTCTTTTTATTTTCAATTAGCGAGTTCATTTTTTTTAAAGCGTTTTTATATCTGCTTTTTCTAGCTTTATTTACAGCTGTTTGTTTTGAAATTCTTCTAATTCTTTTAATTGCAGATTTTGTATTAGCCATATGCGCAGGGGTATAGCCCGAGAATTAATATTGGTCAATTAAATAATTAATTATATTTGGCAAATATCACAGAAGAAAGTAGATCTATTTGTAATAATTTTTTTTTTTATAATTCCTCGGCATTCAGTTCGTTTGCAGCTTAAACCTTCTCTTTCATAGACTTTAAATTTTTTTTGAAAATTTCCTTTTTTACCTGAGGTATTTTTGAAATCCTTAATACTTGATCCTCCTTTTTTAATTGCATCACCAAGAACCTTTTTTGAATTAAATATAATTTTTTTACAATCTGAATCTTTTAATAAATATACTTTTTTATTTGGATTAATTTTACTTAAAAATAAAATTTCATTTGCATATATATTGCCAATTCCTGATACAAATTTTTGATCGATTAAAAAATTTTTAATATTCTTTTTTTTTCCTTGAAAAAAAGAAATGATATAATTTAAACTAAATTTTGGATCGAATGGCTCAGGTCCGAGGTGATTAAACCTTTTTTTGAGTAAATCAGAATTTTTTATTATTTCAAAAAAACCAAATCTTCTTGGATCATTATAAATTAATTTAAAATTTTCAAAGAAAATTTCAACATGATTATGTTTCTTGGGTAAAGTTAGTGAATTATAGAAACTAGTATTTGTAACTAAATTTTTTTTATACTTATCAATTATATGAATCGTTCCAGACATTCCTAGATGTATCAAACAATAATTATTATTAGAAAAACATATGATTAAATATTTTGAAAATCTTTTAACTTTGACTATTTTCTGGTTCTTTAAAAAACTTTTGAAATTTAAAGGAATCTCAAATCTCAACTTTCTGTTTCTTACTATTACTTTTTTTACCTTTTTTTGTTTAATTTTTTTATCTAAAGACTGTCTAACAATTTCTACTTCTGGTAATTCTGGCATTTAATACTATATTCAATGTATATTTTTTTTTATGCAACAAAATCTACAAAATAAAAAGGGACTTGTACAAAATGTTTTTGATCAAGTTTATGATCAATACGATCTCATGAATGATTTTATGTCATTAGGTGTCCATAGATTATGGAAAAAAAGTCTTTTAAACATGATGAATCCTTCTCAAAATCAAAAATTAATAGATGTGGCTTGTGGTACTGGAGATATAGCTAAACTTTTTTTAAATACTGTCAATAAATCATCTGAAATAACATGTGTTGACCCTAATAGAGGAATGATAAAAAAAGGTAAGGAAAAATTAGATAATTTCAAAAAATTGAAATGGATAGTTGCGCCCGCAGAAAAACTACCTATTTCAAAAAACTTATTTGATTTTTATACAATAAGTTTTGGTTTAAGAAATACAAAAAATTTAAACAAAGCTTTATCCGAAGCTTATAGAGTTTTAAAACCAGGTGGTCGATTTTTATGCCTTGAATTTTCAAAAATACAAAATCAAAATTTAGATTTAATCTATAAAAGTTATTCTAAAGTTATACCTTCATTAGGAAAGTTAATAGTGGGAGATAAGAAACCATATGAATATCTAATAAAAAGTATAGAAAATTTTATAAATCAAGAGGAACTTCTCGATCTGTTAAAAAAAAATAATTTTAAAAAATGTTCGTATAGAAATTTATCAGGCGGTATAGTTTCTATACATAGTGGATGGAAAATTTAATGATAAAAAAATTATTTATACTTTTTCAACTAGGAAGGAAAGTTTCTAAATCTGATATATTAAATATTATATCTAAGTTTCAAAAACCTCCTTTAGCAATTAGAATCTTATTTAAAATTTTATCATTTTCTTTTTCTCAAAAAAAACAAACTGATCTTAATAAAGATGAAGGTGAGCGCTTATCTAGCTCACTGGAATCTATGGGAACAACTTTTATAAAACTTGGTCAATTTTTAGCTACGAGACCAGATATTATTGGTGAAGAACTCTCAAAAAAACTCGAAAATCTTCAAGATAGATTGCCTCCTTTTTCATTATTAGAGGCAAAAGAAATAATAAAAAAAGATTTGGGTGAAAATACTTTTAATTCAATTATTAACTTAAGTGAGCCTGTAGCAGCTGCTTCAATTGCTCAAGTACATAAAGCACAAGTTAATGATAATGGCACAATAAAAGATGTTGCAATTAAAATTTTAAGACCAAATATAAAAAAAATATTTAATGAAGAAATAGATGCTATGATGTTTTTTGCATTTTTAGTTGAGTCATTTATTAAAAAAACAAAAAGATTGAAATTAGTTGAGGTAGTTTTTTTATTAAAAGAAATTACTAACCTTGAAATGGATTTAAGATTTGAAGCTGCTGCAGCTAATGAGTATGCTGAAAATACTAAAAATGATGTTGGATTTCGTGTTCCTCAAATTTATTGGAATTTTACAAGTGAAAATGTAATGACTTTAGACTGGGTCGATGGAATTTCAATTAGGGAAACTGAAGAACTTAAAAATAGAAATTTTAATACTGAAAAAATTGCAGAGGATATAATTCAAAATTTTTTAAGACATGCAGTAAGAGACGGTTTTTTTCATGCAGACATGCATCAAGGAAATATATTTGTAGATAATAATGGCCATATTGTTCCTATTGATTTTGGAATTATGGGTAGATTAGATAAAATGAGCAAAAGATTTTTAGCTGAAATATTATTTGGTTTTATTAAAAGAGATTATCGTAAAGTTGCTGAAGTACATTTAATTGCAGGTTTAGTTCCTAAGGAGGTTCCTATAGACGATCTTGCACAAGCGTTAAGATCAATTGGTGAACCTATTTTTGGACAGGCAGTAAAAGATATTTCAGGTGGAAAATTATTAAAACAATTATTTGATGTAACTGAGAAATTTAATATGCAAACTCAACCTCAACTTCTTATGTTACAAAAAACAATGGTTGTGGTCGAAGGTGTTGCAAGAAAATTAAATCCAAATACAAACATTTGGACTACATCCAAGCCTGTTCTTGAAAACTGGCTTAAAGAGTCAAAAGATCCAATAACAAAATTAAATGAGACACTTCAAAGTACATCTGAGGTTATTAAAAGATTGCCTGAATTTCCTGAAATTATGGATAAAGCTAATCAAGCCCTTACTTATTTAGCTAGCGGTCAAATACCTCAAAATTCAAATTCTTATACTGCACTAAATACAAAAAAATCAGAAATGTCAGCATTTAGAAATCAATCTATTATTGGTTTTTTAGTCCTTGTAATTTTTGGTCTATTGGTATTTTAATTCACACGATGAGCAATTTGAACAATAAAAAAATCTTATTAATTATTTGTGGTGGAATAGCTGCTTATAAAAGTCTTGAAATAATAAGACTTCTAAGAAAAGGTGGTGTAATTGTTAAAACAATTCTTACCAAGAGTGGTGCTGAATTTGTAACACCTCTTTCAATTACTTCATTATCTCAATCAAAAGTTTATCAAGATCTTTTTAGTATAGAAAATGAAACAGAAATGGATCATATTAGCCTTTCAAGATGGGCAGATCTTATCTTAATCGCACCTATAACAGCTAATACAATATCTAAGCTTGCAAATGGAAACTCTGATGATCTGGCTTCCACTGTTGTTCTTGCTTCAAATAAAAAAATTTTTATTGCCCCTGCTATGAATGTGAGGATGTGGGATCATCAATCTACTAAAAAAAATATAGCTAAACTTAAATCTTATAACTATAGATTAATTGGTCCAGAGATTGGAGATATGGCATGTGGTGAATATGGTGAAGGAAAAATGTCAGAACCAAAAAAAATAGTAAATGAGTTAGAAATTTATTTTGAAAATTTAAAGATAAATAATAAATTAAAAGCGATTGTAACTGCAGGACCTACTAATGAATATATTGATCCTGTAAGATTTATTACTAATAAATCAAGCGGTAAACAAGGATACGAAATAGCAAAATCTTTGTCAAAAAAAGGTTTTGATACAACCTTAATTTCTGGACCCACAAATTTAGAAATAGATAGTGATATTAATTTAATAAAAGTTGAAACTGCTGAGGAAATGTTTCAAGCAACTCTAAATAGCTTACCTGCTGATGTTGCAATATTTTCAGCAGCGGTAGGTGATTACAAAATAAAAGAAATCTCAAAAATTAAAATTAAAAAGGAAGATAAACTAAATTTAGAATTAGAGAAAAACGTAGATATTCTAAATTATGTATCTAATCATAATTCTTTAAGACCAAAACTTGTTGTTGGTTTTGCTGCAGAAACTAATAATTTAGAAAAATATGCAGACAAAAAACTAAATGAAAAAAATTGTGACTGGATAATTGCAAACGATGTATCAAATGAAAAAATTGGATTTAATTCAGATTTTAATGAAGTATCAATTTTTTATAAAAATAATAAGACTGATAAACTTAAATACAAACCTAAATCTGAAATTTCAGATGAATTAGTAGAAAAAATTATTAATCATTTGAACTAATGGTTAAAGTTTTAGTCAAAAAATCAAGTCCTTCTGTTCAATTACCTTCATATAAAACAAGAGGTGCATCAGGTATGGATTTGATGGCTTATATAGAAAAACCAATCAATTTAGAGCCTGGTAAGTCTTGTCTTGTTCCTACTGGAATATCAGTCTCATTTCCCAAAGAATACGAAATTCAAATTAGACCAAGGTCTGGATTAGCAGCAAAAAATAACATTAGTGTTTTAAATGCACCTGGTACGATTGATAGTGATTATAGAGGAGAACTTAAAATTATTTTATTTAATCACGGTAACGAGAATTTTTTAATCAATAATAATGATAGAATTGCTCAAATTGTTTTAACTCCAATTATAAAAATGGAACTAGAAGAAACAAATGAACTTCCAGTATCAATAAGAGGTGAGGGAGGTTTTGGTTCAACTGGTAAATGAAAAACAATTTAAATAAATCTCAAATTGAAAGATTTTCAAGACAATTAATTTTAAAAAATATAGGTGCAAAGGGACAAAAAAAAATTTTATCCTCTAAAATCTTAATTGTTGGTATTGGTGGTTTAGGCTGTCCAGCTGCAGAAAGTCTGGTAAGAGCAGGTATTGGAACCATTGGCCTAGTAGACAATGATATAGTTAATCTCTCAAATATTCATAGACAATGCTTGTTTAACTCCAAAGATATTAAAAAATCAAAGGTTAGTGTAGCAGCTCAAAAACTTAAAGAAATAAACCCACTAACAAAAATTAAAACTTATAAATTAAGACTCAACAAAAACAATATTAAAAGTATAATTAAAAATTATGAATTAATTATTGATGGCTCTGATAATTTTAGAACTAAATTCTTAATTAATGATTATTGCATAAAATATAAAAAAAAATTAATCACTGGAGCTATTACTAAATTTGATGGTCACATATTTACATTTGATTTTAAGTATAAAAAAACAGCATCTCTTAAAAATTTTTATCAAGAGAAGGAGATTTCTGATGATGTTTTAAATTGTGAATTTGAAGGAGTTCTTGGTACAACTGCATCAATAGTAGGCACTTTACAAGCAAATGAAGCTCTAAAAATGTTAATGGAAATTGGCCAAAACTTAAAAAATCAAATATTAATTATAGATCTATTAAATCTTAATTTTAGAAAAGTTAAATTTAAAAAAAGATAAGATAAAGTTAATTAATGAAAAAATTTTACTTTTTAATATTAATTTTGTTTTTATTTCCATTTCATGTTTTTTCAGAAGAAATTTTTTTATCTCTCAAAAAAAATAAGGTAAATGTAAGATATGGCCCTAGCTTTGAAGCGCCTGTCAAATTTGTTTATAAAAAAATTAATCTGCCAATCAAACAAATAGACAAGAAAGAAAACTGGAGAAGAATTATTGATTTTAAAAATAATAGTGGTTGGATACACTGGTCACAATTAAAACCAATAAGTTCAGTTATTCCTCTAAAAGAAAAAATTTTATTTAAAAAACCATCAAATTTTTCAAAACCATTAGCAAAAATTGAAAAAGGAAGGGTTTTAATAATTCAAAAGTGTACTGAAGGATGGTGTAAAATTAAGTCAAATAAATTCAATGGGTGGATAAAAACAGACAATATTTGGGGATCAATTAATTAAAATCAGCAGATAAAGACTTTAAATTTGTATCGGTAAGTTTGGTTGAGTGTGAATATTCTTTATGATCAATTCCAATTTCAACATTTAGTGAGCCTAATTTAAATTTTTCTATTTGCTGATCATTAAATTTAAAATGAATGAATTGAACAGAAGATGCTTTTCCTTCTTCTGATGTTCGATCTACATCTTCTTCTGGAATGGCTTTAATCATTTCACCATCAATTTTCATAAAAACTGTATGTTCTATTCCTCCTACCATACTTAAAAAAGTTGCTCTGGTAACTGGATTATCTATTTCAAACATTAATGTAGATATAAGTTCTTTGCCATTTGGAATTAAAGGGTTATATGCTGCAAGTTCATCTTTTAATTGTTCATCTCCTCCTTTTTCTATGTAAAGCATTTCCTGAACTTGTGCCAGCATGGTTTCATAACTTTCAAAATAAAATGTTGCGTAGGGTCCTAATGCAATCCTTCTATTTTTCTTAAATTCAACAATATTTTTTCTTAAGACTTTCCTCTGCTTAGTATATAAGTCCAAAGGCATGATATCTACTTTATGAATTTCTTTTTTCTCTTTTGGCATCATCATAATCTATAACTTTTTGCAATTAATTCGATGGGATGTACTGCCTCATCATTAGATATATTTGTATCAACCTCCAACTGCTTTAAATGTTTACCAGCCAACGGACAATCTGAAGCCATGTACTTATTATTTTTATTTTTTATTTGTCTAGCAGTTGGTCTTCCCACTTTTTTAGCTAAGTCGTGTGTTTCTCTCATAACTCCAAATGTTCCACCGTGGCCCGCACATCTTTCCACTACATCTATTTTTATATTAGGTATTAATTTCAACATATCTCTGGCCTTAATACCCATATTTTGTGCTCTAGCATGGCAAGCATGATGAACCGTAACTCCGCCATCAATTTCATCTAGACCTTCCACTAAACCCTCATTCTTCGATATATCGACCACATATTCATCAATATCCATGACATTGGATGATAACTTTTTTAAATTTTCATCATTAGGTAATAGTAAAGGCCACTCAAATTTTAACATGAGCCCACAACTAGCTGTAAGAGTTATTACTTTATATCCCTTATCGACCCATTCTAACAAATCTTTAGAAACTTTTTTTGCTTGCTCAACAACTTTTGGTAGATCTGCTTGTTCTAAAAAAGGCATTCCACAGCATCCTGGATAAGCCTCTTGAACCTCAACTCCGTTCTTTTTTAAAACTTTTAAAGCAGCGATTCCTGTATTTTTTTTATTAAAATTAACAAAACAAGTTGTATAAATTACAACTTTTCTATCTTTATTTGTAGTTTTATAATTTATTTTATCTTTATTTTTTTTAAAAAAATTTGAAAAAGTTTCTGAATTATATTTCGGTAACTGAACTCTTTTATCAATTCCTGCAATGATTTCTAAAATTTTTCTAATAAATTTATTTTTAATGTCAGATGCCCAATTAACTAGTTTTGAAAACATAATACCAATTTTTGCGTTTCTGTCTATTTGTGCTAATTGTGATGGTACACTTGGTAATTTTCCTAATTTTTTTTGAGCCGTTCTATATCTCAACATTAAGTGAGGGAAATCTAAATCAAAATCATGCGGAGGCACATAAGGGCATTTAGTCATAAAGCACATATCACATAATGTGCATGCATCAACTACTGGTTCAAACTGATTACTAGATAAACTTTCTACATCTTCATTTTTTGACTCGTCAATCATATCAAAAAGCTTAGGGAATGAGTCACAAAGATTAAAACATCTTCGACATCCATGACAAATATCAAATACTCTTCTCATCTCAGAATCTAACTTTTCTGGATTTAAAAAGTCAGGATGTTCAAAATCAATTGGATGACGTATAGGTGCTTCTGTACTTCCTTCTTTGCTCATTTTTAATTATTAAGAATTTTGGGTTTTTAGTGGGTGTTCACCACCCACTAAATAATATTGATTAGCTAATAGATTCTAAAGTTTTTTGAAATTTACCAGCATGTGATTTTTCAGCCTTTGCTAAAGTTTCAAACCAATCAGCAATTTCTTCAAAACCTTCTTCTCTAGCAGTCTTTGCCATACCTGGGTACATGTCTGTATATTCATGTGTTTCACCTTGAACAGCTGAAGCTAGGTTAGCTTTAGTTTCACCAATTGGCAAACCTGTAGCTGGATCACCTACCTCTTCTAAATACTCAAGATGTCCATGTGCATGTCCTGTTTCACCTTCAGCAGTAGATCTAAATACTGATGCAACATCATTGTACCCCTCTATGTCTGCTTTTTGAGCAAAATAAAGGTATCTTCTATTTGCTTGGCTTTCACCAGCAAATGCTGCTTCTAGATTTTCTTTTGTTTTTGTTCCTTTTAATGACATTTTAGTCTCCTTAATTGATTGAACAAATATATAATGATTCTAAATTGTTTGTCAACAGTTTAGAATTGTTATAATGTAGTTTTTAAACTATTGAAATTATTGTATTAATTTTGATTTTGATTATCACTCGCAACTTTAATCAGAACTTCAACTGAATTAATTTTTTTTCCAGTAATATTTTTTTTTATATTTATTTTTTCAATATCATCAGTGTCACAATCAATTAGTTGGTTGGTATCTTCGTCAAAAAAATGATGATGATTGCTTACGTTTGTATCAAAATAACTTTTATCGCTATTAATTGAAATTTCTTTCAAATATCCTTTATCCTTAAAAGCATGAACAGTATTATAAACAGTTGCTAGTGATATTTTTTCTCCAAGTTTTTCAGAAATATTTTTTGCTAGATCATTAATGGTGAAGTGAAAAGTTTTCTCCCTATTAAATAAAACTTCACAAATTTTGAGTCTCTGTTTTGTAGGTCTAAGTCCTGAAGACCTTAATTTATCAATAAATTCAATGTTTTTTAACATTATATATTATAATTGTTCTAAACTATATGTATATTATAATTTGACAAAATCAAGTATTAAGGGTGTTCAATTTTATGAAAAAAAACTCCTATTCATACGATGAGCTTATAAACTGTGGAAATGGTGGCCTTTTTGGACATGGGAATGCAAAATTACCTCTTCCACCTATGCTTATGTTTGATAGAATTACAGAAATTAACGATACTAATGGCACTTTTAAAAAGGGGTCGTTAAAAGCTGAATTGGACATTAAAAAAGATCTTTGGTTTTTTGACTGCCATTTTAAAGAAGACCCAGTGATGCCAGGTTGTCTTGGTCTAGATGCTATGTGGCAATTAGTTGGTTTTTATTTGGGGTGGATAGGAAACCCAGGCAAGGGAAGAGCTCTTGGAGTTGGAACTGTAAAATTTACTGGTGAAGTTTTACAAAATGTTAAATTAGTAACATATGAAATAAATATGAAAAAAATCATGTCTCCCGGAGGTACTACAGTAGGACTTGCTAACGGAATAGTTTTGGCAGATGATAAAAAAATTTACTCAGCAGATAGTTTAAAGGTGGGATTATTTAAATAATGAGAAGAGTAGTGATTACAGGCTTGGGAGTTGTATCTTGTTTAGGTAACAATCAAGAAGAAGTCCATCAATCCCTTTTAAATTCAAAATCAGGAATTTCATTTAGTGAAGAATATAAAGAACATAATTTAAAAAGTCATGTACATGGTAAACCTAATATAAAACTTGAGGATTATATTGACAGGAAAACAATTAGGTTTATGGGTTCTGGCTCAGCTTATAACTACATAGCAATGAAAGAGGCAATCACAGACTCAGGACTTGAAGAGAGTGAAGTAAGTAATTTCAAAACAGGAATTGTTATGGGTTCAGGAGGACCTTCAATTGAAAATGTAATTTTAGCTGCAGATAAAACAAGAGCTAAAACCCCAAAACTTATGGGACCATTTATTGTGCCAAGGACAATGGCAAGCACTGCATCTGCAACTCTAGCTGTTCCTTTTAAAATTAAAGGGACTAATTATACGATGAGTTCAGCTTGCGCAACAAGTGGGCACTGCATTGGAAATTCTATGGAATTAATTCAAATGGGAAAACAAGATATCGTTTTTGCTGGAGGTAGTGAGGAAATACATTGGGCAATGACTGCAATGTTTGATGCCATGACAGCTTTATCATCAAAATATAACAATACACCTGAGACTGCATCAAGGGCATACGATAAAACTAGAGATGGTTTTGTAATTGCTGGTGGTGGTGGAGTTTTAGTTCTTGAAGAATATGAACATGCAAAAGCTAGAGGAGCAAAAATTTATGCAGAGTTAACTGGTTATGGAGCAACTTCAGATGGATACGATATGGTGGCACCATCTGGAGAAGGGGCAGTTAGATGTATGAAAATGGCTATGGCTACAGCTAATAATAAAATTGATTATATCAATACACATGGAACTTCTACTCCAGTAGGAGATATTACAGAATTAAATGCTGTAAAAGAAACTTTTGGAGATAATATTCCAAAAATTAGTTCAACTAAGTCTCTATCAGGACACCCTTTGGGAGCTGCGTCAGTCCATGAGGCAATTTATTGTTTAATTATGATGAAAAATAATTTCATTGCTGGTTCAGCAAACATAAATGAAATGGATGAAGAAGCTAAAAAATTCCCAATAGTTTCTAAAACAGAAAGTGGAGCAACTTTAAATACTGTAATGTCTAATAGTTTTGGTTTTGGTGGAACCAATGCTGCTTTAATTTTTGAAAAGGTCTAAATTATGAGTTTAATGAAGGGTAAAAAAGGATTAATCATGGGTGTTGCAAATGAAAGATCTATTGCTTGGGGTATTTCACAAAAACTCGCTGAAGCTGGAGCTGAACTTGCATTTACTTATTTAGGTGATGCATTAAAGAAAAGGGTTATTCCTTTAGCTGAAAAATTAAATTCAAAAGTAACATTCAGATGTGATGTTGAAAATAAAAATGAAGTAATAAAATTATTTGAAGATATTAAATCTCAATGGGGTGAAATTGATTTTGTGGTTCATGCAGTAGCATTTTCTGATAAATCAGAATTATCAGGTGAATATTTAAATACTACTAGAGAAAATTTTTTAAGAAGCATGTTAATTTCATGCTTTTCATTTACAGAAGTTGCAAAAGAAGCATCTAAAGTGATGAAAGAAGGTGGCAGCATGTTAACTTTAACTTACGAGTCTACTAAAGCTATTCCAAACTATAATGTAATGGGTGTTTGTAAATCAGCTCTTGAGGCAAGTGTTAAGTATCTTGCTAGAGATTTAGGCACCAAAGGTATGAGAGTAAATGCGATAAGTGCTGGACCTATTAAAACATTAGCTGCTTCTGCTATTGGTGATGCAAAATTCTTGTATAAATGGAATGAAGACCATTCTTTCCTTAAAAGAAATGTAGATATTCATGATGTCGGGAATTCAGCATTATATCTCTTAAGTGACCTTGCTAACGGTGTTACCGGTGAAATTCACTACGTAGATGCTGGATATAACAAGGTTGGGATGCCTGATCCAAAAAATATTAGATAAATTAATTGAACATTTAATTTACTTTAAAATTTAAAGTGTTCTTCCAAGTACCCTTTTCTTAACCAATATAAATTTCTTTCAGTTCCTTTTATCTTAAGATTATCAAATAAATTAATTACTCTACTTTCATTAGACTCATGGTTAATTGAATAAAAATATTTTGAATTTCCTTTAATAAAAGAAATATATTTTCTTTGTGTTAATGAATCTATCTCAGTTATCCCGTCAGAATTAAATATAAGGTCAAAATTATAATTATTTTTAAACAGATAATCAGGAGATATAACTTTAATTTTGTTCTCTATGCTTTGTAAATTAGTAATTTTTTCTTCACTTACTACTTCATTCTCACTAATAGCTCTAGATAAATAATTTAATTGACATATTCGAGGTACTAATAAATCAACTATCGTGTAATCATTTATTCCAAATTGTCTACAATAATATGCTGTACGCCCCAATCCTCCACCAATTTCTAAAATTTTTTTATAACCATTTTTTTTACATATTTCTTTAATCTTGCAAGCATGATAAATCGCTTGAATTTCCCTATTTGATAATATTCCTCTACTTGTTATAATTCCTTCTTCTCCTGGAAAAACATTTTTAAAATCAAGTTTAATTGATAATTTTACTTCTATTTTATTAATTAAATTTTCTATTTTCCGTTTTTTTTTTTCAAATAACATGTATCGCTCAGGATTGTTGTGACGCACAACACCTAAAAATTGGGCTAGGTTTAAAATTTTATCTATAACCAATTCATTGTTCTGGAAATAATCTATATATCTTGGTCTTATTAATCTTAAATGGGAATCACAATTATTATCAAAGCCATAAAATAGATTAAATTTAGATGGGTCATCTAATATGATTTCTAAATTTGACTTATCAGCTTTAACTTTATTTATAAAATTTTTATAATATTTATTAGAAATATTTGACCAGGTGCTGTCATCATGAATCTCATCTTTATGATCTAAAATTTTAAAAATATCTCTGTAAAATTCTTTTGATAGTTTTGTTCTTTTCTTTGAAATTCCTACTTCATGGTTTAAATTGAGTAATACTTTTCTATTAAAAAATTGATATTTTAGTAATAAAACTTCAGATATGTAATCTATAAGTTTTTTATATATTTTATTTCTCTTAATAAATTCAAAAATAAACATTTTAATATAATTTATTAAGTTATCTAAATTAAAATTTATTCTGTAGCTTGTTTCATGGAAAGTTTAACTTTACCTCTATCAAAGCCAATTACTTTAACTTTTACTTCATCACCTTCTTTGACTACATCAGTAACCTTTGCTACCCTTTTGTCAGCTAATTCTGAAATATGAACAAGTCCATCTTGTTTTCCTAAAAAGTTAACAAATGCACCAAATTCCATAATCTTCATGACTTTACCCGAATAAATTTTATTCAATTCAGCTTTTGCAGTGATATCTTTAATCATTTGCATAGCAATATTTCTAGACTCTTCATCTGGAGCAGCAACAGTTACAACTCCTTCATCATTTACATCAACTTTAGCACCTGATTTTTCAACAATCTCTCTTATTGTAGCTCCACCTTTTCCAATAACAGCTGCAATGTCTTTTTTATCAACTGTTACTTGTTCCATTTTTGGAGTGTGTTTTCCAACATCATCTCTTGAAGCTGATAAAGCTTTATTCATCTCACCTAAAATATGAATTCTTCCATCTTTGGCTTGTTTTAATGCCTGCTCCATGATTTCAAAAGTAATACCAGTAATTTTGATATCCATTTGCAGTGAAGTAATTCCATCTTTAGTTCCGGCAACTTTAAAGTCCATATCACCTAAATGATCTTCATCACCTAAAATATCTGATAGGACGCTAAAATCATTACCCTCTTTAATTAATCCCATTGCAATACCTGCAACTGGTTCTTTAATTGGAACACCGGCATCCATTAATGCTAGAGATGCTCCACAAACAGTAGCCATTGAAGAAGAACCATTAGATTCCGTAATCTCTGATACTATTCTAAAAGTGTATGGAAATGTCTCTTTTGAGGGTAGTGATGAATTAATTGCTCTCCAAGCTAGTTTACCGTGACCGATTTCACGTCTTCCAGTACCAATTCTTCCAGTTTCACCAACTGAGAATGGAGGAAAATTATAGTGAAGCATAAATCTTTCTCTATGTTGTCCATCTAAACTTTCTAATCTCTGTTCGTCATCAGATGTACCTAAAGTAGTAACAACTATTGCTTGGGTTTCACCTCTAGTAAATAATGCAGAACCGTGAGTTCTTGGTAAAACACCAACTTCACATGAAATGGCTCTTACATCAGATAAACCTCTACCGTCAATTCTATTTTTATTTTTAAGAATATCAGTTCTTACAATAGATTTTTCTAAACTTTTTAATTGGCTATTTACATCAAGATCAGTGTAGTTTTCATCTTCTTCATAAAGTTTCTTTGCTTTATCAGTTATCTCTGAAATTTGATTTGATCTATCTTGTTTATCTTTTGTCGCAAAAGCTTTTTTAAGATCATCTGTAAATGTTGCCTCAAGTTTTTTCTTAACCACAGACAAATCTTTTTTCTCAACAGTCCATTCTGGTTTTCTGCACTCTTTAGCAAGTTCCTCAATCATTTTGATTACTGGAACAAAACCCTCGTGTCCAAACTTAACTGCGTTTAACATTTCCTCTTCTGATAAACCATTTGCTTCGGACTCAACCATAAGTACAGCATCTTTTGTACCTGCTACAACTAAATCTAAACTTGAATTTTCTAATTCAGACTTTGATGGGTTAAGTATGTATTTACCATCAACAAAACCTACCCTTGATGCTCCTACTGGGCCCATAAAAGGCATACCTGAGATAGCTAACGCTGCTGAAGAAGCAGTAATTGCTAAAATATCTGGTTGGTTTTCTTTATCATATGAAATTACTGTTGGTAACAATTGTACTTCATTTTTAAATTCATCAGGAAACAAAGGTCTGATTGGCCTATCAATTAATCTTGAGATTAAAGTTTCACTCTCAGTTGGTCTTGCTTCTCTTTTAAAATATCCACCAGGGATTTTTCCACCTGCATAATACTTTTCTTGATAGTTTACTGATAATGGAAAGTAATCCATATCTGGATTTATCTTCTTTGCACCTACCACTGTTGCTAAAATAACTGTTTCTCCAGATGTTGCTATAATTGCTCCGTCAGCTTGTCTTGCTACTTTACCTGTTTCTAAACTTATCTTTTTTCCTGCTACTTCTATTTCCTTCTTGTGCACTTTAAACATTTCATTTCCATTTCGTTTCATTCATTCGTTTCATTCTATTCTTTCTCTCTTGATCTTTACTTTCTTAAATTCAATTTCGACAGTACATTTTTGTAAGAATTGATTTTATTTTTTTTTAGATATTCTAACAATTTTTTTCTTCTATTTACCGCTCTCAGCAATCCAACAGATGAATGTTTATCTTTTTTGAATTGTTTGATATGTTTAGAGAGAGTTTCAATCTTATCTGTTAGCAAAGCAACTTGAATCTCTGAAGATCCTGTATCTTTATCATGCATTGCTAATTCATTTGCTTTTTTACTCATTTCTTTTTTTTCCTATTTATTTGTTTGTTTTATTAAGTTTTCTATTTTTTCTGCATACTCAAAAGACTCATCTTTTCTAAAAAGTAATTTTGGTAAAAATTTCATAACCACTTTTTGTGATAAAATTTTTCTAATTAAAAATGAGTATTCTTTTAGAGTTTTAATACTTTCTTCGGCATCTTTGCCTCCAAGTGGTAGCACATATGCTTTAGCAATTTTTAAATCTTGACTCATCCTTACCTCAGTTACAGTTATCGTGTTAGTTTCTAAATTCGGGACCTTAGCCTCATTTCTAATAAAAATCATGCTTAAAGACTGTTTTATCATTTCACCAACTCTAAGCTGTCTCTGAGATAAAGGTTTACCTATTCTATCTGCCATTAAATTGACCTTTCTGTAGATGTAACACTAAAAGCCTCAATTGTATCATTTTTTTGAAAATCCATATAATCTTTAACCGTAATTCCACACTCTTGTCCAACACTTACTTGTTTTACTTGATTTTTTTCCCTGAATATACTTCCGACTTTTCCTGAAAAAATAATTGCACCATCTCTAATAATTCTAACATCAGAATTACTGTTAATTTCTCCCTCGATTACTTTTGAGCCCGCAACTTTGCCTGATCCTGAAACTTTAAATATTTCTAAAATTTCTGCGCTACCTGTTATTTTTTCTTGAACATCAGGAGCTAATAATCCTGACATCCTTTGTTTTACATAATCTAAAACCTCATAAATTATATTGTAGGAAGAAATTTTAATCTTTTCATTTTCAGCAAGTTTTTTTGCCTCTTTACTTGGTTTTACGTTAAATGCTATTAATACAGCTTTTGAAGCTTTAGCCAAAGTTACATCAGTTTCAGTTACCATTCCAATATCTGATAGTATAATTTTAGGTTTTACTTCCTCGTGCTTAATCTTACTAATCGCATTTTTAATTGCTTCTGAAGAACCATGTACATCAGACTTAATTATCAAATTTAATTCTTCAGTAGATACTGTTGAAAAAGCAGAATCTTGGGTTGCAAAAGTTAAAGGATTTTTTCCATCTTGACTTTCTTGCGCTCTATTTTCACTTAATATTTTAGCTTCTTTTTCTGTATCAAGCACAATAAAATCATCTCCTGCTTTTGCAGCTCCATTAATGCCTAAAATTTCTACTGGTGTTGATGGAGGGGCTTCATTTATATTTTGACCTTTATCATTAACAATTGCTCTTACCTTGCCCCACCTCAATCCACTAACAAAAAAATCTCCTTTTTTTAAAGTTCCAGTAGTGACAATTATTGTTGCGACTGGACCTCTTCCCACATCAATTTTAGACTCCAAAATAATACCTGTGGCTTTTGAGTCAAAATCTGTTTTCAGATCTAATATTTCAGCTTGAAGAGTAATTGCTTCTATTAATTTGTCTAAATTTAATTTCTTTTTTGCTGATATTTCAACCATCAGAGTATCTCCTGATAAATCTTCAGCTATTAACTCATGTTCCAATAATTGATTTTTAACTTTTTGTACGTCCGCTTCTGGCAAATCACATTTGTTAATTGCTACAACAATAGGAACATTTGCTGCTTTTGCATGTTTAATAGACTCAACTGTTTGAGGTTTTACCCCATCATCAGCAGCTACTACTAATACAACAACATCTGTTAGCTTTGATCCTCTTGCTCTCATTTCAGTGAATGCTGCATGACCTGGAGTATCAATAAAAGTTAACTTACCTGAATTACTATCAATTTGATAAGCTCCAATGTGTTGAGTTATTCCACCAAACTCACCTGATACAACGTTTGCGCTTCTTAAAACGTCTAGCACAGATGTTTTTCCATGATCTACATGCCCCATAACAGTCACTATAGGAGGTCTATTCTTTAAATTTTCTGCCCTTGAGGCCTTAATTTTTTTTATTATTTCCTCTGCCTTTTCCTCTCTAATTGGATTATGCCCAAATTCTTTAACTAAATATTCCGCAGTATCTGCCGCTAAAGTCTGATTGATGGTAACTGTAACACCCATACCAAATAAATGTTTTACTACGTTACTTGATTGTTCAGCCATTCTGTTTGCAAGCTCTCTAACAGTGATTGCCTCTGGAATATTTATATCTCTTTTTACTGGTTTAAGACTTTCTTGATTGTCTTTTTTAGTAAGATTTTTTTGCTCTTTTTGCCTTGCTCTTTTTACTGAAGCCAAACTTCTCTCTCTAGCCTCTATTTGATCACTTAAGGCTCTTGAAACAGTTAATTTCAATTCTCTTTTTTTTGTTCCTGATTTAGTGACTTTTTTATCCTTATTATCGTCATCTCCTTTTAGTCTTTTTGTAGCTCTTTGTTCAGCTAACTTTCTCCTTTCAAAATCATTGGTGACAGGTGGTGATTTTGATGAAAATATAGGTTTATTTGAAGTTCCTCTCGTAAATGATGAAGTAGTTTTTGATTTACTAGTATTTGACTTTAGAGGTCCACTTTTATTTATGAATTTATTGGGTCTTTTTTCGATTACTACTGAATTTTTTCCCTGCGTTTTTGCAATCGCAATATTTTTTATTGTTTTTTTGGCTGAGCCCGATATTGTTAATTTTGTTTTTTTTTCCATATCTCATCACTCAATCTTTATATACAATATTTCTTGCAGACATAATCAATTCATCTGACTCTTCTTTTGATAAAGCAAAATCTTCAAGATAACCTTGAATTTTTACTCTCTCACCTTTAATAACATCATATCCTCCTGTTAATTCATCAGAAGCTAGATCAGCAAAGTTTTCTAGTGTTAATATTTTTTGCTCACCCAATGTAACTAGCATACCTGGAGTTAATCCTTTTAAGTTTATTAAAGAGTCTTCTAGTCCCAATTCTTTTATTCTTTCAGAAATATCCTCTTGATCTTTTTGATAAAAATCTTTTGCTCTTTCAATCAACGCTTTAGCAGTATCTTCTTCAATACCCTCGATTTTTATAAGACTTTCTGTAGTAGTATCTTTAATATCATCTATTGTTGAAAATCCTTCAGCAACAAGCAATTGACCTAATGTTTCATCTAGTTCTAAATTTTTAACAAAATTTTCAGTTTTTTCCTTAAATTCTAATTGTCTTCTTTCAGAATCTTCAGCATCTGTCATTATATTAATTTCATAATTTAATAGTTTAGTTGCCAATCTTACGTTTTGACCTCTTCTTCCAATAGCTTTACTTAAATTTTCTTCTGTTAAAATTACATCAAGTTTTTTTCTTTCTAAATCTACATTAACTCTTTGAACCTCAGCAGGCGATAATGCATTAGAAACTAAAATAGCAGGATCTTCTGACCAATTAACAATATCAATTTTTTCTCCCTGTAGTTCATTAACAACAGCTTGAACTCTAGATCCTCTCATTCCTACACAGGCTCCTACAGGATCAAGTGATGTATCAACAGCTTTAACACATATTTTTGCTCTACTTCCAGGATCTCTTGAAGAGGATTTAATCTCAATTAACCCATCATAAATTTCTGGTACCTCCTGAACAAAAAGTTTTTCCATAAATTTTGGATGAGCTCTTGATAAAAAAATCTGTTGACCCCTAGGTTCTCTTCTAACGTCATAACAGTATGCCTTAATTCTGTCTCCAGCTTTAATATTTTCTCTTGGAATTAGTTCATTTTTTTGAATAATTGCCTCTGTTCTTCCAAGATCAGCTATGACATTTCCAAACTCTAATCGTTTTACAATACCACTTAAAATAGTTTCTTTTTTATCAATAAAATCATTAAATTGTCTTTCTCTTTCAGCTTCTCTTACATTGAAACTAATAACTTGTTTTGCAGTTTGGGCAGCTATTCTTCCAAAATCAAATGATGGAAGAGGCTGAAGAACCTCGTCTCCAATTGACTTATCTTTATTTAAATTACTTAAATTAATTGCATCTTCCAGATTTATTTCAGTATTTGAGTTTTCTGGGTTTTCAGAAACAATTAGCTTTCTAAAAATTTCAATATCACCATTATCCCTATTAATAGATACTTTTATTTCATTCTCTTGACCAAATTTAGATTTAGCAGCTTTTGCAATTCCTGTTTCCATAGAGCTGATTATTAATTCTTTATCAATAGACTTCTCTAAAGCCACAGCTTCAGCAATTCTTAATAATTCTAATTTGTCTGCTCTTTTATTTAGCATTTTTTGTTTACTCCAAAAAAAAATGGGCTAAAGCCCATTTTGTAAAGTTCAATAATGTAAGAGCAATATAGTAAAGTTTTTTTCTAATTCAACCTAAACTATTTCGAAAAAAAGCTTATTTTATCAGTTTTTTCCCAAGAAAATGAACCATCTTGTTCTGGGTTTCTGCCAAAGTGACCATAGGCAGCTGTTTTTTCATAAATAGGTTTATTTAAATTTAACATTTCTCTTATTCCCCTAGGGCTCAAATCAAAATTTTCTTTTATCTTTTCTTCAACAAATTTGTTTTTATTCAAATCACTATCAAATAAATCAACATAAATTGAGAGTGGTTTAGAAACACCGATTGCATAAGCCAACTGTATTAAACATTTGCTTGCAATTTTTGAAGCAACAATATTTTTTGCAATATATCTAGCTGCATAAGCAGCAGATCTATCTACCTTAGTTGGATCTTTTCCTGAAAATGCTCCTCCACCATGTGGTGCGGCACCACCATAGGTATCAACAATTATCTTTCTCCCTGTAAGTCCACAATCTCCATCTGGGCCACCTATCACAAAATTACCTGTTGGGTTAACATAAAAATTTTGATCTTCAAAATCCTCTAAAAAATGTTTTGGTATAGATTTTAGCATATAAGGTCTTAATAGTTCTCTCACCTTCGTTTGATCAACATCAGCAGAATGTTGTGATGATATTACTACTGATTTAACTCTATTAGGTTTTCCATCAATATATTCAAATGTAACCTGACTTTTAGAGTCTGGTTCAATATCTTTTAATTTTCCTGATTTCCTATCCTCTGCCATTAATCGTAAAATTTTATGGGAGTAATGAATAGGTGCTGGCATTAAAACATCAGTTTCATCACATGCATACCCAAACATTATACCTTGATCACCGGCTCCTTCATCTTTATTTCCAGAAGAGTCTACACCCATTGCAATATCTGCAGATTGTGAATGAAGATGACTTTCTATTTTGGTTGTTTCTTTCCAAGTAAAACCATCTTGATCATATCCGATATCTTTAATACAGTTTCTAACCTTATCAACTAATTCATCTTTATGAATTTCGGGACCTCTTACTTCACCAGCTAAAACTACTTTGTTAGTTGTTGTAAGGGTTTCACATGCTACTCTTGAAAATGGATCTGCTGAAATATAACTATCAACAACCATATCTGAAATTCTATCTGAAACTTTGTCGGGATGACCTTCAGAAACAGACTCACTAGTAAAAAGAAAATTTTTAAGATTACTCATTGTACATTCTATTAAATGAAAATATTAAAAAAATATACAATAAAATTAATAATCCAAAAATTTTATTTCCGAATTTAGAAAAAATTGTTGGTTGTATTTTCTTACTTTCCTTGAAATCTATATATCCCGATGCTCCAAAGTTTATATTTTGTTCAATAACACCAAGTGGATTTATAATAGCTGCAACTCCATTGTTAGCTGAACGAAGAACATATTTTCCACTCTCAATAGCTCTCAATATGCTGTGAGCAAAATGTTGTCTTGGACCAATGGATTTTCCAAACCAACCATCTTCAGATATATTTATGATTAAATCAAATTTAGGATTATCAAATAATTTACCAGAATATATCATTTCATAACAAATAAGTGGTAAGATCTTAATAAAATGTTCTTTGTTTCCAACTTCTATAATGTTTCTTTTTTCACCATTCGTATATGATTGATAGTTATTGGTGATTGATCTTAAACCAATCTTTTTTAAAATTTTTTCAAATGGCAAAAACTCACCAAAAGGTACCAATTTTATCTTATTATAGGAGTCAATTATTTCTAATTCATTATTATAAACTGATAATGAGTTAAAATAAATTTTTGATTTATTTTTTGTTATTTGAGTATTTGTTCCTACTATTAAAAAATGATTTTGACTGAATTTTTCGTTAAATAACCATTTATACTGAACTAATTTTTCTTGAGAAATACCTGGAATAATTCCCTCTGGCCAAACAAAAATAATTTTTTCACTTAAGATGGGATTACTTAATTCAATTAACTCTTCAATAACTGTCTCAGGCCTTATATCTAAATAAAATCTATCAAGACTAATTTTAGAACTTATTACTCGAATTTTATAATCATAGATTTTTTTGTTAGCACTGTTGAATTTTTCTGAATATAAAATTCCATTTAAATAAAAAATAATAACAATAAAAAGTGAAAATATACTAACTAAAATATCTTTTTTTGAGTCTCTCATTATTAAAAAAACTGGGCTTGTAAATAACGAGATACAAACTAAATTAAATCCATAAGTTCCAATTACTGAAATTATACTTAGAAACTCTACTTGTTTTGAAAAACTATACGCAATTAAATTCCAAGGAAAGCCAGTTAAAATTGTGCCTCTTATAAATTCCAAAATTCCAAAAACTAACGAAAAAATTAAAAAATTGTTAATAATTTTTTTTCTTTTAAAAAATATTAAAAAATAAGACACTAATCCATAAAATATTGCTAAGAAAGAAGGTATTAAAATTACCGTTAATGGAATTAGAAATTTAAAGTTTTGATCGAATGATAATGAAATTGAGATCCAATATAAGTTAGTGAAGAAATAACCAAAACCAAACAACCATCCATAAAAAAAGAAGGTTTTTTTATTACTATGTTGATTCATTTTTTTAATCAAAAATAAAAAAAATAAAGAAAATGTAAAAAAATTAATTATGAAATAATTATAAGGAGGTAAACTTAAAGACGTTACCATTCCTAAGATAATTAAATACAATAATTCAATATATAATTTTTTTTTCAATTTAATTTAGAAGTCACTGATTGATATATTAATTCTTCTTCTTTGAACATCTTTTTATAGTCTTTATTTTTTTTATGATCAAAACCTAGAAGATGAAGATAACCATGTATAAAAATTTTTATTAGTTTTTTTTTGAAAATTCTTAATTCTTGATTTTTTGGATTATTAATAAAGTTATAACTTATCACAATATCTCCAATATAAGTTTTTTTTAATATTCTTATTTTATTACTTGATGGAAATGACAAAATATCAGTTGCTTTATTTTTACCTCTAAAATTTTTATTTAATTTTTTGATATTTTTATTGTTTGAAAGAAGCAAAGAAAAACTAACTTTTTTATTTTGAAATTTATATTTTTTTGGAAATGCATTGCAAATTTGTTTAAAGAATAATTTCTTTTTTTTTATTCTCCTAGACCAAGCCTTCTCTTCAGAGAAGACATCAATATTAATCATTTTTTGAGTAAGCTTTTACTATTTTTGAAACAAGTGGGTGTCTTACTACGTCTGAATGATCAAAATCAACAACAGCAATTTCTTTTAAATGACCCAGAAGTTCTTTTGAGCGTACAAGACCTGACATATTTTTATTTGGTAAGTCTATTTGTGAAGGGTCACCATTTACTACAATTTTTGAATTCTCACCGATTCGGGTCAAAAACATTTTTATTTGTGTATCAGACGCATTTTGAGCTTCATCTAAAATTGCAAAAGAATTTTTCAAAGTTCTTCCTCTCATAAAAGCTAGAGGAGCAATTTCTATATCTCCAATTTCAATCATTCTCTGAATTTTTTCAAAGTCAAATAGATCATAGAGAGAGTCATATAAAGGTCGTAAATATGGATCAACTTTTTCTTTCATATCCCCAGGTAAAAAACCTAGACGTTCTCCTGCTTCAACTGCAGGTCTTGATAATATTATTCTCTCAATTTTTTTCTCTAACAGCATTGTAAGACCGACAGCTACAGCTAAAAAAGTTTTACCTGTTCCTGCTGGCCCAGATGAAATTATAATATCACTTTCTCTCAATGCTCTAACATATCCTTTTTGTTTTTCTGACCTTGGAATAATAGATTTTTTTGGAGTCTTAATAATGTCAGTTATATTATTATTTTTTACTTTTTCATTTATCATAAATTGATCTACTGAGGACAGAATATCTTTATTTTCAATATTACCGCTATTTATAAATCGGTTAACTAAAAATTGAATAGCATTTTTAACAATCTCATTTTTTTCACTTGTAGATTTTATCAAGATCGAATTACCTCTAGAATATAGATTTGAGCCAGTAATTTTTTCTAATTCTTTTAAATTTTTATTAAATTCCCCAACAACTCCAAGTAATAAATTATTGTCATGAAAAATAACACTTAATGAATTATTATCTGAATAAACAAATTTTATTGACGCATTAATCTTTTTTTTAATAGAAGTACTCAAAACTAAGCTACTCTCAATCTTACTTTATCAACTATTTCACCAAATAAAGTTTTTTGGTTACTCTTTTTAATTTTTACTTTTACAATTTTTCCCACATCTTCATCATTAGCATCAAATATTACTGAAGTCATGTATTCAGATCTACCAAAGAACTTGTTATTTTCTTCTGTTTTTTTTTCAACTAATACATCTACTATCCTTTTTTCAAATGATCTATTGATCATTATTTGATTTTTGAATAATTCTTTTTGAATTATCTCCAGTCTTTTTAAAGATATTTTTTGATCAGTTAATTTCAATTTTGAAGCTACAGTTCCTGGCCTTGGGCTAAAAATAAATGAATAAGAGTTTACAAAACCTATTTTTTTTATCAAATCTAGTGTTGCCTTAAAATCCATCTCATCTTCTTCTGGATAACCAATTATGAAATCACTAGAAAATTCTATTGCTGGATTTAATTTTTTAAGTTTATCATAAGTTGTCAAATATTCTTTTATTGTATGTTTTCTATTCATTAATTTCAAAACTTTATCTGATCCACTTTGGACAGGTAAATGAACTAATGGCATTAGTTTTTTTGAAATACCATAAACTTCAATTAAATCATCAGTCATATCTTTAGGATGTGATGTGGTATATCTTATTCTTAAAATTTCAGGAATTTTTTCAATTTCAAGGATTAAATTTGATAATCTGTAATTATCATAACTATATGCATTTACATTTTGTCCAAGCAGAGTAATTTCTTTTACTCCATTAGTAGCAAGAATTTTTGCCTCATTAATGATTTCGTTAAAAGGTCTAGAATATTCTGGGCCTCTAGTGTAAGGAACTACGCAAAAGTGACAGAACTTATCACAACCTTCTTGTATGGTTAAAAAAGATGATATTTTTTTTGACGAATTTTTTATTTTCTCTAAATAATTAAATTTTGAAATAGCATCAAATTCCGTCTCTTCTAACCTTCTTTCATTTTCCAAATATTCTTCTATCTTGCTATTTATTTTGTGATATGCCTGAGGTCCTATTACTATATCAATATAAGGTTCTCTTTTTAACATTTCTTCATTTTCTGCTTGTGCAACACATCCAGAAACTATTACTATAGGTTTTTTTTTAGACCTAAATTTTTTTTTCAATCTTCCTATCTCATGATAAACTTTTTCCTTTGCTTTGTCTCTTATGTGACAAGTATTCAATAGATAACAATTTGTTTCATCAAGATTTTCAGTTTTAGTAAAACCTATTTTTTTTACAGCATCAAAAATTCGATGAGAGTCATATTCATTCATTTGACAACCAAAAGTTTTAATAAATATCTTTTTATTCATCTTTTGAGTTTACTTTAACACCATATAACTCAAGTTTATGATCAACCAATTTATAACCATACTTTTCAGCAACTTTTTTTTGTAATTTTTCTATTTCTTCATCAACAAATTCAATTATTTCACCAGTCTTAACATCTATTAAATGATCGTGGTGGCCTTCATTTAATTCTTCATATCTTGCTTTGCCACCTTTAAATTCATGCTTAGCTAAAATGCCTGACTCCTCAAACAACTTTACAGTTCTATAAACTGTTGCAATACTTATTTTTGAATCAATTTTGGATACTCTTTTATAAAGCTCATCAACATCTGGGTGATCAGTTGACTCTGACATAACCTTAGCAATGATGCGTCTTTGATCTGTAAGCTTTACACCTTTAGATAAACATTTTTGTTCAATAGTTTCGGACATATTCAATTTTAACTCAAATAAATAGGATTAATCAAATTTTTTTTAATTTTAAATTTTTCACATAATTTTGGAATATTTTCATATTTTATATCTATTTCACCAATAAAATCACCAAAACTAAAACAATAATAATCTGTTTTATTGACTAAATGAATAGCTTTTACAATTGACAGAGAATTTCTTATACCAGCAAAGCTTCCTGGTCCTCTATTTACATAAATATGTGAAATCTTATCTAATTTGAACTTTTTAGATTTCAAAAATTCGCTCATGAGTAATGTTAATTTTTCATAATTTTTTTTACTATTTTCATAGCTAATATTGTAAATATTATCATTATCAATGATCATAAAAAAAACATTATCTTTGGCAGCGTCAATTATTAGTTTACTCATTTTGCAATTTTTATTTTTAAGTAATTCTATTTCACAAGAAGAGAATAGCAAATACTATTCAAATGATAACGGTGTCCTATCCTTGATGTACCATAGATTCAATGAAAATAAATATCCATCTACCAACATTCGTATGGATGTTTTTGATAAACAAATGTTAATTATTAAAGAACTTAACTATAAATTTTATAATCCAAAACTTTTTTTAAATGAATTTAACAAACCAAAAAAAGAGAAAAAAATTTTAATTACTATCGATGATGGATTCAAATCATTTTATACTGAAGCTTGGCCTTATTTAAAAAAAAATAAGATTCCATTCATACTTTTTATTTCAACAGAACCCATTGGTAAAAATGGTTATATGAATTGGAGTGAAATAAAAGAAATTGAAAACTCTGAATTTGGATTCATTGGTCATCATTCTCATACACATGAATATTTAATTGATTTCAATTATACTGAGTTCGTAAAAGATATTGAGACCGCTTCTGAAATTTTCAAAAAAAATTTAGGCTATAATCCTGAAATATTTTCTTATCCTTTTGGTGAATATTCTAATGAAATGAAAAATTATATATCAAAAAATTTTAAAATAGCATTTGGTCAACATTCAGGCGTAATTGATATTAATAAAGATAAATTTGAATTACCTAGATTTCCAATTAATGAAAAATATGGCAATCTTAAAAGATTCAAATCTGTAATTAAATATATGCCCCTAGAATATAAAAATCTCGAACCTGAGGAAAAGAGAATAACTGATATTAATAATCCCCCAAAAGTTATAGTAGAATTTTTTCCGGAACAAAAAAATATATATAATATTTCATGTTATTCAAATGATGGTGGTAATTGGAAGCAACCAGAATTAAATTTTAAAGATAATTATTTAATAATTAATTTTAAAGATAAATTCTTACCAAGAAGAGGTAGAATTAATTGTTCATTAAATGATAGTGGTAACTGGAGATGGTTTGGAACTCAATTTGTAGTAAAAAAAAATTAAATTAAACTTTCAAGTTCTATGCTTGATGGAAGTAATTTTGCATCATCAAAATCTTTTAAGTTATTTTGTTTTATAATTTGTTTTAAAACTTCAACATACTTTTCACCTGTTTCAGCATATTCATTTAAATATTTTGCTAATATTAAACTATCTAAAGGCTTTCCTCGATCTCTGAGTTCCGCTCTAGCGTTTCTTAAATTTTTATAAGAAGAATGAGTATTCAAATTTCGTTGATATGCTCTAACAGAGGCTTGTAAAACATTAAATTTCATAACTTTGTGACCTTCGTTTTTTTCAGAATCTTTAGGTTTCAATCCCTCTCCTGACCAAGTCCATTGTCCAAATAAAGCATTACCCTCTTGTGCAAATCTTGATGTACCCCAACCAGTTTCTTTGGCTGCCTGAGCAATTGCAAGTGATACAGGAATTTCATCCATTCTTCTTTTCAAAATAGATAGGTCTTTTGATGGAATTCCATATTGCTTGTATTTTTTTTCAAGCCATTTTTTTTCTAATTCAGTATTATTGCTTTTGTTGATAATGCTAAAAAGCCTTTTTCTATCAATTCTAATATTATTATTTTCCTGTAAAATTAATGGCAAAACAATCTGTATAAAAAATTCTTTTCTTTGGTTGGTGTTCTCAATCATTTTGATTTCACCAGGCAATAAAGTTAAGGCTACTGGTTTAACTAATTTTTTTTTCCTTACATCTTCTAAAGTGTAATTGGTATCTTCAAATAACTGCTTAATCGTAGATGCATTTAATCTTACTGTATCAGTCTCTAAATCATTCAAACTAAAAATATCTCTCAATAAATCATTTTCATCTAAAAAATCATTGTTCTCCGCACTATTATTAGATTTATTATTTAAAGTATATGCTAAGACGGCTTTAGAGTTATTTTTATACTCACTAGATTTATATTTTGAGTAGCTAATAAATGATGGTACAGAATAAAAAATTAAAATTAAGAAAATAGAGCTAAAAAAAACTTTAAATATAGACCCTAAGCCCTTTTGATCTAAAAGTTTAAAAATATTTTTTTTCATCATTTTAAATTGAAATGACCTCTTTTACTTCTGGTATATAATGACAAAGTAGATTTTGGACTCCTTGTTTTAATGTCATAGTTGAGCTTGGACATCCTGAACAACTACCTTGTAATTGTACTGTAACAACACCATCTTTAAATTCTTTAAACTTAATGTCTCCACCATCTTTTGCAACTGCAGGTCTTATCTTATTATTAAGTATCTGGACTATCTTTTTTTCTATTTCACTCAAATCCTCATTTGTTTCATTAAGAGCTTTATTAATAACGAACTCTTTACCAGATGCATAAAAGTCATTAATTAGTGAAATAATTATGTGCTTTATTTCTTCCCATGGTATTTCATCATATTTGTTTACCGAAATAAATTCTTTGCTCAAAAAAATTCCTTCTACTCCGTTAACAGAAAGTATATTTCTTACTAATTCATTTTGAATATTGTCTTTTTTAGTAATTTCATATGACCCACAATTTGAAACTGTCTTCCCTGGTAAAAATTTTAAAGAGTTAGGGTTTGGAGTAATTTCGGTTTGAACAAACATGAATTATATATAATCATTAATTACAAAATTGGAACTTGATAATAAAAATATCTCAAAAACCTAATATTTCATGAATTTTCTTAATCTTTTTAGATGCTATTTCATCAGCTCTTTTACAACCTTCAGAGAGTATTTTGTCTAAATACGTTTTTTCAGCTAACAGTTTTTTAATTTCATTAGATATTGGACAAATTTTATCAACTATAACTTGTGACAAATTTTCTTTAAACTGAGAAAAATTTTGTCCTGAAAATTCATTTATTGTTTTTTCTAAAGAGGATTCAGTTAAACACGAAAAAATACCTATTAAATTTTTAGCTTCTGGTCTTTTATTGAGCTCTTCGATTGATGATGGCATTGGCTGGGTATCAGTTTTAGCCTTTTTAATCTTATTAATAATTATATCTTTTTCATCAGTTAAATTTATCCTACTCAGATCTGATAGTTCTGATTTACTCATTTTTTTTAAACCATCTTTAAGACTCATTATTCTTGAAAATTCTTTTTGTATCAAAGGTTCAGGAATTTTAAAAAAATTTTCAACTTTGAAATCATTATTAAACTTTTGTGCAATATCTCGACAAAGTTCTAAGTGTTGTTTTTGATCATCTCCAACTGGAACATGAGTAGTGTCATATAATAATATATCTGCTGCCATTAGAACTGGATATGAATAAAGTCCGATACTAGCTTTTTCCTTATCCTTTCCAGCTTTTTCTTTAAATTGTGTCATTCTATTTAACCAGCCCATCCTAGCAATACAACTCAATATCCATGCTGCTTCTGAATGTGCACTTACTTGGGACTGATTAAAAATTATATTTTTTTTTGGATCAATTCCACTTGCTATAAATGTTGCAACTGTCTCAAGAATATTGTCTTTTAATTCTTTTGAATCTTGACTTACTGTAATTGCGTGAAGATCTACTACACAAAAAATACATTCATTTTTATTGTCATTGTTCAATTGAACAAAATTCTGTATTGCACCTAAATAATTACCCAAATGAAGATTACCTGTTGGTTGCACACCTGAAAAAATTTTCTTTTCCATAATTTAATACTTTAATTTAATATCTTCATATTTGAAAGCTTTGATAAACAAAGAAATAACAAAATAAAATATAACTCCCAACAAAACAATTAATATTAAATAAAAAAGTTTAAATTTATAATCATAAATCAATTGATTTTCAAAAGCTAAGATTAGATACTTAAAAAATATCCCCATCATTACTGATGAAAAAATTATCTTTAAAAATTGTATAAAAAAAATTGAATTAAACTTAAATAAATTTCCACCTCTCAGAAGAACAAATAATACTATTGAATTAAACCAGGATGAGATGGTTGTTGCTATTGGAATAATTATAAAACCAACATCCTTAAAATAATAAATACTTATTGTAATATTCAAAATTACTGAGACTAAAGAAATATAAAATGGAGTTTTGGTATTATTGTTTGCGAAAAAAAAAGTTGAAAATACCTTAATTAAAACAAAAGCAGGTAAACCTAAACCAAAATAGTACAAAGCTTTAGCTGAATTACTCACAGCATCTTGACTAAATGACCCATATCCAAATAATGCAGAAATAATTTCTTCCGAACCTAAAAGAAGTGCAATTGATGCTGGTAAACTCAAAAACATACTCAATTCCAAAGCTTTATTTTGAATTAATAAAATTTTATTTTTTTTTTTTAAATAAACATGTTTGGAAAGTTGAGGCAAAACAACAACTCCAATTGCAATTCCAGCTATAGCTAGATTTATTTGATAAATTCTATCTGCATAATACAAATATGAGACAGCACTAGCTTGGAATGATGCAATGATGGTTCCTACAAGAATATTTATTTGAGTTACTCCTGATGAAAAAACACTTGGCAAAAGCTTTTTAAAAAAAATTTTAACATTGTTACTTATTTTAAAGGTGTAATTTAACTTTACTGAATAAAATTTTTTAACAAATCTATATAAAAAAACTAACTGTAAAAAACCAGCTATTGATACCCCGTATGAAAGATAATAAACGAGCTCATCATTTAAATATTTATCCAAAAGTAAGATGCATATCAAAACCAAATTTAAAATGATTGGTGCGGCTGAGGCAGCGGCAAATTTGTTGTGTGAATTTAATATTGCTGAAAAAAAAGAGGATAAACTTACAAACATTAAAAAAGGGAAAGTTATCCTTGTAAGGTCTATAGCAAGCTCAATTTTTTTAGTATTTTCTGTAAAACCTGGAGCTATCAAACCAACAAATACTGGCATAAAAATCTCAATAGCCAAAATAATAAATATTAAACCTAAAAATAATAAATTAAAAATTTGATTAGCAAATTTATATGATTTGGATTTACCTTTAATCAATTCTGAGGAATAGCTAGGAACAAATGCTGCATTAAAAGTTCCTTCTGCAAATAATCTTCTAAAAGTATTGGGTATTCTAAAAGCTACAAAAAATGCATCAGCTAAAAAACTTGTACCAAGAAAAATGGCAATTAAAACATCTCTGAAATAACCAAGTAATCTGCTGATTATAGTATAAAATCCAAAAGTCCCTGTTGACTTAACTAAGTTCATAAATCATATTAGTCTTAATTTTACCCCATTTGTACACCTAATTAACATAAATGAAAAAAACAAAAATAGATCATTACACTGACAAAGAGGCTTTAGAATTTCATAGCCACAAGAAACCTGGCAAGATCGAGATTGTAGCATCAAAAAATATGATTACTAAAAGAGATCTTGCCTTAGCATATTCACCGGGAGTTGCTGTTCCTGTAAAAAAAATTAGTGAAAATCCAGATGCAGCATATGATTATACAAGTAAAGGTAATTTGGTTGCAGTAATTAGCAATGGTTCAGCTATTCTTGGTATGGGTGATTTGGGTGCTCTTGCTTCAAAACCAGTTATGGAAGGAAAAGCTGTATTATTTAAAAGATTTGCTGATATAGACTCTATTGATCTTGAAATAGACTCAAAAGACGTAGATGAAATTATCACCTCTATAAAAAATTTTTCACCTTCGTTTGGAGGAATTAATTTAGAGGATATAGCTGCACCTGATTGTTTTGTAATTGAAGAAAAACTAAAAGAAGTTTTAGATATTCCAGTATTTCATGATGATCAACATGGAACTGCAATCATAACAACTGCTGCTTTAATTAATGCATTAGACATTAACAAAAAATCAATAGACAAAATCAAGATTGTTGTAAATGGTGCCGGTGCATCTGCTATGGCATGTGCAAATTTATTTAAAAATAGTGGAGTTCCTCAAAAAAATATTACAATGGTGGATCGTACAGGTGTTATTTACAGGGGAAGAGAAAATCTAAATCAATGGAAATCTAGTCATGCAATAGAAACTTCTGACAGAAGTTTGGATGATGCTATTAACAATGCTGATGTATTTTTAGGACTTTCAGCTAAAGGAGCTTTAACAAAAAGTATGGTTAAAAAAATGGCTAAAGATCCAATTATATTTGCTTGTGCAAACCCTGATCCAGAGATAACACCTGAAGAAATTGAGGAAGTAAGAAACGATGCAATTATTGCAACTGGAAGATCTGATTACCCAAATCAAGTAAATAACTTAATTGGTTTTCCATACATATTTCGTGGTGCTCTAGATGTAAGATCTAAAACAATTAATGAAGAAATGAAAGTAGCCGCAGCTACTGCAATTGCTAAACTTGCAAGAGAAGATGTTCCTGATGAAGTCGTTGCTGCAATGGGTGGTGAGCGACCTCATTATGGAAAAGATTATATAATTCCGTCTACTTTTGATCCACGATTAATAAGTATAATTCCTGCAGCTGTTGCTAAAGCAGCAATGAAAACTGGTGTGGCTAGAAAAAAAATTGAAAATTTTGACGTTTATCAAGAGCAACTTAAACAGAGATTAGATCCAACTGTTACAATTATGCAAGGTATAAATGGGTATATTAAAAAAAATCATAAAAGAATTGTTTTTGCTGACGGTGAAGATGAGAATACTCTTAAAGCCGCTATTGCATTTAAAAATTCTAAGCTTGGAACTCCTATTTTAATTGGTAAAGAGGAAAAAATTAAAGATCAAATTAAAAAAATTGGGTACAATGAAAATTTTGATATTGAAATTACAAACTCTAAAGATACATCAAAAAGAGAAAAATATGTCCAGTACTTATTTCAAAAACTTCAAAGAGAACAAGGTCTTTTAGAATGGGATTGTGACAGATTAGTTAGAAATGATAGAGTTGTTTGGGCCTCTTGTATGGTTGCGTGTGGTGATGCTGATGGAGCAGTTACAGGTAATACCAGAAGATTTGGGGCTTCACTTCAGAAAATTAAACAAGTAGTAAATGTAAGATCGGGAGAAATAATGTTTGGATTAAACCTTGTAGTATATAAGGGAAAAACTATTTTTGTTGGTGACACAAGTGTTCATGAATATCCATCTGCGATTCAAATGTCTGAAATGGCAATATCTGCTGCTCGTGTAGTGAGATTATTTGGCTTTGAGCCAAAAGTTGCATTCGTATCACATTCAACTTTTGGTCAACCCTCCACAAGCAGAACTAAACATATAAAAGATGCTGTAGAAATATTAAAAGAAAAAAAAGTTGATTTTGAATTTGATGGTGACATGCAACCTGATGTAGCTTTGAATGAAGAATATAAAAGTCTCTACCCTTTTTCAAAAATAGTTGGAAATGCAAACATATTAATTATGCCAGGTCAACATAGTGCTGCTATTTCATATAAAATGATGAAAACTTTAGGTGATACTAAAGTGATTGGTCCACTGTTAATTGGATTAGGTTTACCAATTGAAATTGCACCATTAAGAAGCTCTACTTCAGAAATTTTAAACCTAGCTTCAATTGCAGCTTATTCAGCTGATGTAATTAATTATAAAAAATAAATTAATTTTTTTGAATTCGTAATTCATCAACAAGTAAAATACTTGCAATTACATCTTCAACATCTAAAATTTGTTTTGCTTCCTCTATAACTTCTTTTTTTTCATCTGAAGTTATTGCTATGCCATAAAGGTATATTTTCTTTTTATAAGTATCAATTTGATAATTTGTAGCTTTAATATTTTTATTCAAAATTAAAGCAGTCCTTAATTGTGATGTAATTAAAATATCTTTAGCAGATTGTTTAAAATTAAATTCTTCTTTTACTTTAATGTCATTTCTTACAGATCTCACTCCATCTGTTTCCCAAGCCATTTTTGTTAATCTTAATTTTTCCTCAGGATCTTGAACTTTTCCAGTTAAAAAAATTCTTCCATCTAAAACTTTTGAATTTACTGAGATCAAATATCTTTTATCTTCAAGAAGAATTCTTGCTGCTAAATTTTTTTGCATAATCGAGTCATCGATTTGTGTTCCTACAGATCTTGGGTCTAATGCTACACTCACTCCAGTACCAAATATACCTGTTGAGGATACACCCACACATCCTGACAAAATCAATATTAAAGCAAAACAAAATGTAAATTTATTTTTCATCTTTTATTTCAATACAGTAATTATAAATTTCTTTTTTTGAAACTTTTTTTCCTTGATTAATTAAATTTGTAATTTCTTTTATTGATAATTTATTTATCATTTCACTTATTAATCTTTTATCTGATTCATCTAAATTTGGGGAAATTTTTTTATTAGTAGTGTTTTCAGAGATAACTAAGGTTATTTCTCCCTTAAATTTTAATTCTAAAGAATCAAGATCATCTATACTTGATCTTAAAAATTCTTCATAATATTTTGTCATCTCTCTACATACTAAGATTTTTCGACCAGAAAAATTTTTTTTTAAATATGGTATAATTTTACTAAATTTTTTTGGTGAAACAAAAAAGACTATGGATGAATTTAATTTTGACAAATTTTCCAAATCATTAATCAATAATTTTTTTTTTTCTGGAAAAAAACCATAAAAGAAAAATTTATCAGAAAATCCACTCATCGTGACTGCCATGGTAACTGAAGAAGGACCAGGTATAGGAATAATATTAATGTTATGTTTAATACATTCATTCACTAAAACTGCCCCTGGATCAGATATACTCGGGGTACCTGCATCTGAAATTAAAGATATAATTGATCTATTATTTAATAGTTCAATTATTCGAGATAAATTTTTTTTTTCATTAAACTTATGATTAGAAATTAGTTTGCATTTAATATCATATTTTTTTAATAAAATTTTTGAATTTCTAGTATCTTCACATAATATATAATCTGATTTTCTTAGTATATCGACAGCTCTATAAGTAATATCTTCTAAATTACCTATTGGTGTCGACACTAAATATAGCCCTTTTTTTAATTCTTTATTGCCTGTTTCCAAATTTCTAACCATAATTTTGAACAAAATAATATAGTATCATGAAAAATGTATAAATTTTTGAAAATTCTTATATTAACTATTTTTTCTTTCTTATCCTTTAATAATTTAGCATTTACTTCTGAGGATAAAATCAAAATTGGTTTATTAGTTCCTTTAACTGGTGAGGATAAAGAAATTGGGCAACAAATTGTTAGGTCAACAAGAATTGCATTAAAAGATATTAATTCAAAAAAATTAGAGATCTATCCTAAAGATACTGGTTCAAATCCAAATAAAACCCTTAAATCTGCAATTGATCTAAGAGAAATTGGAGTACAAATTGTCATTGGACCTGTCTTTTATAAAAATTTAGATTATCTCGAAGAGGTTCAAGATATTATTTTTGTATCTTTAACAAATAAAACACTGAATTTACCAAAAAATATTATTAGTGGAGGTATTAATGCGACCTCTCAACTTAATGCTATTAAAAAATTTACTGAGTCAAATGAATTTAATAAAACAATATTTTTAACACCCAAGCTTGATTATGAAAATGAAATTAAGAAAGCAATTAAAAAATCAAAAATAAAAATACATAAACATTACATTTACGATACTGAGCCTACAAAACTTACTGCACAAATTGAAAAAATTACTAATTATAAAATTAGAAAACAAAACTTATTAGATGAAATAAAAAGGGTTGAGGATTCTGATTTACCAGACAAGGAAAAGCAGCTAGAAAAACTAAAAAAAATATATACTATAGGTAATGTAAACTTTGACTCAGTAATAATATCAGATTTTGATGAAAGTCTTAAAAGTGTTATCACCTCTCTTTTGTATACAGATGTTTCACCAAAAAATAAATTCATAATAACATTTAATCAGTGGTTTGATAAAAGCTTATTAGACGAAAAAAACATTCAACCAATTTATTATCCGTCTATAAACAAAAAAAATTTAAAAGATTTTGAAAAAAAATTTTATGATGAATTTAATGAATATCCCAATTATCTATCATTATTAAGTTATGATTTAGTTGGCTTAATATATTATCTTTCATTAAACAAAGATTTATCAAATTCTAGTAAATTATTTAAAGAACAAAATTCATTTAAGGGAAAAATTGGGATCTTTGATATTAAAGATAATGAAATAAATCATAGATTGAATTTTTATCAAGTTAAAGAAGGAAAGCTTAAAGAAATTTTTTAATCTTCTTAAAAGCTTTAATTCTATGATCTAATTTGTATTTTTGAGATAATTTCATCTCACCAAATGTTTTTTTATATTTTAATGGTATAAATATTGGATCATATCCAAATCCATTTTTCCCCCTAGGTGATTGTGAAATATTTCCCTCAACTTTTCCTTTAACACACTTTATCGTTTCATTTAAATAACTAATGGAAAGAGCACAAATAAATCGAGCTTTTATTTTTTTTTTCATCCAGTTTTTATCTTTTTTTTTCAATTCTCTATAAACTCTTTTAATAGCTTGTTTAAAATTTGATTTTTTACCACCCCATCTTGCTGAATATATTCCAGGCTTTTTATCCAAAATATCAATTTCTAATCCAGAGTCATCAGCTAAACAAATTAAATTTGTTTTTTTTGAGTAGTATCTAGATTTAATTAAGGAATTTTCTTCGAAAGTTTTTCCATTTTCTCTAGGACTTTTAAGATTAAAATCTAAAGTTGATAACGTTTTAATATTTTTTGGAAGTAAATCTCTGATTTCTTTTAATTTTCCCTTGTTATTAGTGCCAATAAGCAAAGCTTTTTTTTTTTTATTTAACATCTAGAAATTTACAATTTTCTTACCATATAAGTACTCATGGAAAAAGAAGAAAACCTAAAAACTGAAAATGAGACTTCTTCAGACAAGGGAAATGATAAGAATAAAGCTAACGAAAATATTCAAAGTTCTGATGATAAAAAAATTGATGAAGAAATATCATTAGAAGAAGCTTCTGAAAAAAAAATTATCGATCTTGAAGATAAACTTGCTAGAACATTTGCTGAAATGGAAAATCAAAGAAGAAGGTTTGAGAAAGAAAAAGAAGAGGCTTATGAATACGGAGGATATGCCTTTGCAAAAGAAGCTCTCAATTTAATTGATAATTTAGAAAGATCAAAAAAAATTCTAGAAAATGATGAGTCTTTAAAAAATTCAGAAGCACAAAAAAAAATGTTAGAACATTTTGATATAATAAATAAAGATTTGTTATCTATTTTTTCTAAAAATAATATTAAACCTATTGAGAGTTTAAATAAAAAGTTAGATCCAAATCTTCATCAAGCCATGATGGAAATTGAAGATGATCAAAAAGAGCCTGGAACAATTATTCAAGAAATTCAAAAAGGTTTTACAATTAAAGACAGATTATTAAGACCTTCTTTAGTTGGAGTATCAAAAAAATCAGAAAATAAAGATAAAAAAGATGAGGAAAATAAAGAGAATTTAGAGGTCAAATAATGAACGTACCAACTTGCAGAATTAAATTTAACCCCCATATAAAGGAAAAGATATAATTATTATGAGCAAAATTATTGGAATAGATTTAGGAACAACTAACTCTTGTGTAGCTATTATGGAAGGTAGCCAAGCAAAGGTTTTGGAAAATGCTGAAGGTGCAAGAACAACTCCATCAGTAGTTGCTTTTACAGATGATAAAGATAAACTAATTGGTCAGCCAGCTAAAAGACAGGCTGTTACAAATCCAGAAAATACTATATTTGCAGTTAAAAGATTAATCGGTAGAAATTTTGAGGATCCAACTGTAAAAAAAGATATTGAAGCTGCGCCATTTAAAATTGTGAATTCAGAAAAAGGTGATGCTTGGATAGAGTCTAAAGGTGAGAAATTCTCACCATCACAAATTTCTGCTTTTATATTACAAAAAATGAAAGAAACAGCTGAAAAATATTTAGGACAAGCTGTAACCAAAGCTGTTATTACCGTTCCTGCGTACTTCAATGATGCTCAAAGACAAGCAACTAAAGATGCAGGTAAGATTGCGGGTTTAGAAGTTCTTAGAATTATAAATGAGCCTACCGCAGCATCTCTTGCGTATGGCTTAGATAAAAAACAAAATAAAAAAATTGCTGTCTATGATTTGGGTGGTGGTACTTTTGATGTTTCTATACTTGAATTAGGTGATGGTGTTTTTGAAGTTAAATCTACAAATGGTGATACTTTTTTAGGTGGAGAAGATTTCGACAATGCTGTAGTAGAATATTTAATAGCAGAGTTTAAAAAAGATAGTGGTATAGATTTAAAATCAGATAAGTTAGCTCTTCAAAGATTAAAAGAGGCAGCAGAAAAAGCAAAAATTGAACTATCAGCTGCAGAACAAACAGATATTAATTTGCCATTCATAACAGCTGACAAAACTGGCCCCAAACATATAAATTTAAAAATGACTAGAGCAAAACTTGAGGCACTAGTTGAAGATCTAATAGCTAGAACAATTCCACCTTGCAAAACAGCTTTAAAAGATGCTGGTATTTCCGCGAGTGATATAGATGAAATTGTGATGGTTGGTGGTATGACCAGAATGCCTAAAGTAATAAGTGAGGTTAAAAATTTCTTTGGTAAAGAGCCAAATAAAAGCGTTAATCCTGATGAAGTTGTTGCAATGGGAGCAGCTATTCAGGCTGGAGTATTACAAGGAGATGTAAAAGATGTACTTTTATTAGATGTTACTCCTTTATCTTTAGGAATTGAAACTCTTGGTGGAGTATCTACTAAACTTATAGAAAAGAATACAACTATTCCAACAAAAAAAAGCCAAGTATTTTCTACTGCTGAAGACAATCAACCCGCAGTTTCTATAAGGGTTCTTCAAGGTGAAAGAGAAATGGCAACAGATAACAAATTACTCGGTAATTTTGAATTAGTTGGCATTGCTCCAGCACCCAGAGGAGTTCCTCAAATCGAAGTAACATTCGATATTGACGCAAATGGTATCGTAAATGTTTCGGCTAAAGATAAAGGAACTGGTAAAGAACAAAAAATACAAATTCAAGCTTCAGGTGGTTTAAGTGATGAAGAAATTGAAAAAATGGTAAAAGACGCAGAATCCAATAAAGATGCTGATAAAAAGAAAAGAGAGGCGGTAGATGTAAGAAATCAAGCTGACACTCTCATTCATTCAACTGAAAAAAATCTTAAAGAACATGGGTCAAAAATATCTGATGTTGACAAAAAGGCAATTGAAGATGGATCAAGTGCTTTAAAAGAGTCCCTAAAAGGTGAAGACATTGAGGATATTAAGAAAAAAACTGAAGCATTGGTGCAAGCCTCGATGAAACTTGGTGAAGCAATTTACAAATCACAACAAAATACAAAACCAGATTCTAATAAAGATGACGGGACAGATGAAAAGGAAAAAAAAGACGATAATGTTGTTGATGCAGACTTTGAAGAAGTAAAAGACGAAAATAAAGAAAAAAGCGCTTAACTGACATCTATTTGTCCTGGTTACATGCATGGCTAAAAGAGATTATTATGATGTCTTGGGCGTTAATAAATCAGCAAGTCCTGAAGAGCTTAAATCGGCATACAGAAAATTAGCTGTTAAATATCATCCAGATAAAAACCCTGGGGATAAAGTTGCAGAGGATAAATTTAAAGAAGCTAGTGAAGCGTATGGCATCCTTTCAGATAAATCTAAAAAAGAGGATTATGATAATTTTGGACATGCTGCTTTTGAAAATGGTGGCGGAGGTCAAGGTGGTTTTGGAGGGTTTGGTGGTTTTAGCGGAGCAGATTTTTCAGATATTTTTGAGGATTTTTTTGGAGATTTTGGTGGTGGAGGAAGAAGAAGTTCTAGAGGACGCAGTTCTAATAATAGAGGTTCAGATTTAAGGTACGACTTATCAATTACATTAGAAGAAGCTTACTCTGGAAAAAAACAAAACATACAATTTTCAACCTCAGAGAAATGCAACACATGTAAAGGAAATGGTTCAAAACCAGGATCCAGTCCAGATAGATGCACTTATTGTGGAGGAAACGGAAGAGTACGTTCAAACCAAGGGTTTTTTACTGTTCAACAAACATGTCCTCAATGTGCTGGAAGTGGTGAAGAAATTACAAATCCTTGTACAGATTGTAATGGACAAGGAAATAAACAGGCATCAAAAAAAATTTCTGTAACTATTCCTAAAGGTGTAGATGACGGAACAAGAATTAGGCTTGCTGGAAAAGGCGAAGCTGGAACCAGAAGTGGAGCAAGTGGTGATTTATATTTATTTGTTAACGTAAAATCACATGACTTATTTAAACGATCAGATGTCAATTTATTTTTTGAATTTCCAATATCTATAGCTGATGCTGCACTTGGAACAACAATTGAGATACCGACTATAGATGGCAAAAAAGCCAAAATTAAAATACCTGATGGCACACAAGATGGTAAACAATTTAGATTAAAAGGCAAAGGTATGCCTTTTATGAGAAGAGGTGATTTTGGTGACCTTTATGTGCAAGTCAAGACAGAGGTACCAGTTTATTTAAATAAAGAACAAAAAGAATTGCTTGAAAGATTTAGAAAAATAGAAAATGAAAAATCTAACCCTAGCATAAAAAAATTTTTTCAAAGGGCTAAAAGTTTTTGGAATAGTTGAAAATGGAATTGAGTCAAATCATTCCAACAATTTTTTTATTAGCAGTTTTAATTCTTATACTACCAGGATTTTTAAGAACTAATTCAAAATCTAAACAATTTTTAAAAAATTTATCTATTTGGTCTATAATTGTTGTGTCTGTTGTGATAATTTCATATCTTATCTTAAAATGAAAAAAATAAACTTAGCAGTTACTGGGGGCCTAGGTCGTATGGGCCAAGAAATAATCAAGTCCGTAAGATCTGATAAAAACTTTAAATTAATTACAATTACTGAAAGTAAAGAATTAAACAAGAAAATAGCTGGAATTAAAATCAGTCAAAATACAACAGAAGCTTTTAAAAAAGTTAATTTAATTATAGATTTTACAATTCCAAAATGCACCTTTGAAGTTTTAAAAATTGCATCAAAATTAAAAAAAAGAGTAGTCATTGGAACAACCGGATTTACGAAAAAAGAAGAGAACTTAATTAAAAAATTTGCCAAAAAAATACCAATTTTAAAAGCCGGAAATATGAGCTTAGGAATAAACCTTTTAATGTATTTAACTGAGATTGCCTCTAATTCATTAGGAAAAAATTTTCTTAGTAAAGTATTTGAAATTCATCATAAACATAAAAAGGATTACCCTTCAGGTACAGCATTAATGCTAGGGAAAGGAATAGCAATTGGAAAAAATAAAAATTTTTATAATTTAATTGGAAAAAAATATCTAAATAAAAGAAATTTCCCCTATGGAAAAAAAATTAATTTCAACTCCATAAGAAAAGGTGAAATTATTGGAGAACATGAGGTAAATTTTTCAAGTGGTAAAGAAATAATTACTTTGAACCATGAAGCATTTGATAGAGCACTATATTCTGAAGGAGCATTATCAGCAGCTAAATGGTTAATGAACAGAAAGCCCGGTCTTTATTCAATGAGAGATCTTATGAATTTCAAATAATGAATGAAATTCAAAAAGTCAAAACAATAATAAAAATATTAAATAAAATTTATCCAAAAATTAATGTGCCTTTAAAGAGTAGAAATGTTTTTACTTTGTTGATTTCTGTTCTACTCTCAGCACAATGTACTGATGTCAATGTAAATAACGTTACAAAGAATATCTATCCAAAATATTTCAAACCTTATCATTTTAAAAAATTGGGTAGAAAAAAAATTGAAGGATTAATCAAAAAAATTGGTATTTTTAGAATTAAAGCAAAAAGTATATATAACCTCTCAAAATTATTAATTGATAATCATAATGGCAAGGTACCTAAAACCTTTGAAGAATTAGAAAAGCTTCCTGGTGTGGGACATAAAACGGCAAGTGTTGTTATGTCTCAAGGTTTTGGTTATCCAGCTTTCCCTATTGATACCCATATTCACAGATTAGCTCAAAGATGGGGTCTTACAAATGGAAAAAATGTTACTCAAACTGAAAAAGATTTAAAAAGATTATTTCCAAAAAAAAAATGGAATAAACTTCATCTTCAAATAATTTATTACGGAAGAGAATTTTGTAAGGCCAGAAATTGCTATGGATTAACTTGTAAAATTTGTACTACTTGTTATCCTGATAGAAAAAAACCCTTAAAAACTAAAAAAGCTTAATATGAAAGTTGTTGGAATTGGAAATGCAATTGTAGACGTAATTTGTAAAATAAATGAAAATTTTATTTCTCAAAATAATCTAGCAAAAGGTAATATGAAATTAATATTTGATGAGATTGAGTTTAAAAATTTACTATCTAATTTGAAAATAGAAAAAACTATTTCAGGTGGGTCAGTTGCAAATTCAATTGTTGGATTATCACAATTGGGTAATAAAGTAGGTTTTATTGGAAAAATTTCAGATGATGAACTTGGGAAAAAATATGAAATTGGGCTTAAAAAAGAAAATGTTGATTATATATACAACAAAAAAAAAGAGGCGTTGCCAACTGGAACCTGTTTAATTCTAATTACTCCTGACTCTGAAAGAACCATGTGTACTTTCCTAGGAACAGCAGGAAAAATAAATGATAATGATATAAATTTAGATGCAATAAATAAATCAGAATTAATTTTTTTAGAAGGCTATCTATGGGATGAGGGCGAACCAAAAAAAGCTTTTGACAAAGCCATTAATAATGCAAAAAAAACATCAATGTCATTATCTGATAGATTTTGTGTTGATAGACACAAACCTCATTTTTTAAATTTAGTTAAAAATAAATTAGATATTACGTTTGCGAATGAGCAAGAAATAATGTCTTTAATAGATGCTAAAAATTTTGATGAGGTGGTTACTTTTGCTAAGCAAATTAAAAAAACTCTAGTGATTACTCGTGGTGAAAAAGGAGCCATATCTATTAATACTGACAAAATAGTAGAGATTGAAGCAAAAAAAGATTTGGATATTGTTGATTTGACTGGAGCTGGAGATCTGTTTGCTGCAGGATATCTTCACGGTTATATTAATAATTTTACACAAAAAGAATGTTTAGAAAAAGGATCAGAGATGTCATCAAAAATAATCCAACAAATAGGTGCAAGACTAAGTTAAAAATCACAAGTTTATTTTTTTCTTCTAAAACTGCCTTTTCCTTTTTTGGGTTTAATAATTCGTGGCTTATATTTTTTAGTAAATAAATCTTTTGCAATTTTATTTTTCTTTTTCATTTAATTATATAGCCTTCTTTAATACTTAGGATAAAGCTTTCATCATGAAATTTTTCTTTAATCTTCTTTCTTAATCTATAAATATGAGTTTCTACTGTATGTGTTTCAAGTTCAGATCCGTATTCCCAAACTTTTTTTTGTAACTCTTCAATCTTCACAGGTTTTTTTGAGTTTTTAAGAAAAAGAATTAGATTTACTTCTCTTTCTGTTAATGGAATCTTAATATCCTTTTTTCTTATTTCTCTAGAATTTAAATCTAGTTTATAAGCACCAACAACTACACCTGATTGAGCACTAAATTTATTTTTCAAAAAACTTAGGTTTATTTGCTCTATAAGCTTCTTTATTCTTATAGGCTTTTCATCAATTATAAAAAAATTTTTAAAATTATCTAAAGGTTTTTTTGTAATTAATAAAAAATCACCTTTTAAATTTCCAATGATTTCATCAAAATTTTCCTCATCAGCTCTTGTTAGTTCAAAATTAAATCTTTCACTAATTTCATTTAATATATTGAACATAGCATCATATTGATAAATAATAATTTTTTTAGAATTCATGTTTATTTAAATTATGACAATATTGTTAAAAAATAAAGAAACTCTTGTATGTGAGGATTTTATATTTCATTGTACTATAGGAAAAAATGGAACAACTAAAAATAAAATCGAAGGAGATAAAAAAACACCCAAAGGAACTTTTAATATTGGAAATCTTTATTATCGACCCGATAGACACAATAAACCAATTACAAAATTGAGATGTATTCCCATAACAAAAAAAATGGGTTGGTGTGATGATCCTAATGATATGAAAAATTATAACAAATTAATATTTATTAATAAAAAAGTTAAGCATGAAAAACTTTATAGAAAAGATAAAAAGTACGATTTTTTGATACCAATACTTTATAATACAAAAAAACCAACACCTAGAAAAGGAAGTGCAATATTTATTCATTTAACAAATAATTATAAAAAAACTTTGGGATGTATTGCTTTAAGAAAAGACGATTTTTTAATTTTGTTAAAATTAATTGACAAAAAAATAAAAATAAAAATTTGTTAGTTTCTCTTACCAAATATTTTAGAACCAATTCTTACAAAACTTGTGCGAAATTTTAATGCTTTTAAAAAATCTGAAGACATACCCATACTAAGTTCTTTTAAAGATAGAGTACTTGAAATTTTTTCCATTTTTTCAAAATAGACAGCTGGATCTAAATTTGCAGGTGGTAAACACATTAATCCAATAATATTTAAATTTAGGTCTTTTATACACATATTATAAAAATCTGTTGCTTCATCGATACCTATTCCGCTTTTTTGTTTTTCATTTCCGATGTTTATTTGAATAAATAATTTAATTTTTTTTTCAATTTTATTTTGTTCTTCAGAAATTTTTTTTGCTAATCTGGTTGAATCCAACGAATGAATATAATCAAAAAGCTTTAAAGCGTGTTTAACTTTATTAGTTTGCAATCTACCAATCATGTGTAATTTTAAGTTTGTATTCTGATTTTTAATTTCAGACCATTTATCAATGGCTTCTTGTACTTTATTTTCTCCATAATCAAGATGGCCATAATCAATTAAAGGTAAAATATTTTCCATTGTAAAAGTTTTACTTACTGCAATTACTTTTACTTCATTCACTGAATCCGGTTTTTTTAAATTTATTTCTTTTTTAATATCGATTAAATTGATTACATTTTTATGCATAAAAAAATTCCTAATATTTTTACTTTTATTTCGGATTTTAATAAAAAACAAATTTTAAGTTTTAATAAAAATATTGGTATCATTTTTAGAAATTATAGCCAGGAAAACAACAAATATGAAATTTTTAAAATTAAGAATTTTTGTAAATCAAATAATCAAAAATTTTATTTGGCTAATAATGTAAAATTAGCAATTAATTTAGACTTGGATGGAGTATATATTCCATCTTTTAATAAAAGTTTAGTTATAGGAAATTGTAATTTAAAAAAAAAATTTTTAATTATGGGCTCTGCACATAATATCTATGAAATTAAGCAAAAGGAAAAGCAGGGTATTGAAATATTATTTTTATCTCCATTATTCAAAACCAAAAATTATAAAAATGCACTAGGTGTTGTAAAATTTAATTTTTTATCTAAGTTAAGTAAAAAAAAGATCATTGCACTTGGTGGTATAAATAAAAAAAATATCAAAAAACTAAAATTAACTAACACATACGGTTTTTCTGGGATATCTTATTTTTTAAAAAAATTCAAAAATGAAAAATAAAAATATTTCACAACAAATTCAGATTTTATTTAATCAATTTAATGTAAGAAATTATGATCATGTTATTTCAAAAGGTAGTGGACTTTTAAAAAAAAATCCTGAGTACGTTATTTTATACAATCTAGTCGGATCAGCTTATCAAAATAATGGTGATTACATCAATGCAAAATCAAAATTTAAAGATGGATTAAAATTAGATAGTAATAATTTAGCTTTAATGAATAATTTGGGCTTATCACATAAGAATCTTTTGGAATATGGTTTAGCTGAAAAATTATTTCTTAAAATAATTAATACGAATAAAAATTATATTAATGCTTTTATTAATCTAGGAAATTTAAAAAGAGACTTAAATAAATTTGATGAAGCAATTAATCTTTATGAAAAAGCATTATCAATATCGGAACCAAATCCTGTGATTTTTTATTCATTGGCTCTAGCTCATCAAGGAATAGGTAATTTCGAAAAAAGTATTTATTATTCGAGCGAAGCTCTTAAAATTAATTTTAATTTTACAAGAGCAGACCATTTAATAAGTCAATCAAAAAAATATAGTGTTGATGACAAACACTATTCAAGTTTAAAAACTAAAATACAAAATTTAAAATCTGATAATCTAGAAAAAGTAGATATTTATTTTTCTCTTGCAAAAGCTGAGGAAGATATTGGAAATATAAAGGAAGCTGCAAAAAATTTAATTATTGGAAACAAATTAAAAAAACAATTATTAGAATATAATATTCAAGATGAAATTAATTTGTTGAAAGATATTAAAGAGAAATTTAGTGAAAACAAATTCAAAATTTTATCTGATAATAATGATAATAATATTATTTTTATTTTAGGTATGCCCCGTTCAGGAACATCATTGATTGAACAGATTATATCTTCCCATAACAATGTTTATGGAGGTGGAGAATTACCGATTTTACCAAATATCATTAAAAAATATTTAATTAACAATGAGAAATCACTTAAAAATGATTTTTTAAAAATAATCGATGATCAAGCCAACTTAAGAAAATTAAGAAGCAATTATGGAGATTTTATCAAAAATTTTAATTACACAGAAAAATATATTACCGATAAGGCACCTTTAAATTTTAGATGGATAGGATTTATTAATCTTTTATTTCCAAATGCAAAAATAATACATTGTACCCGTGATCCAAAAAACAACTGCTTGTCGATGTTTAAAAATTTATTTGAGGGTGGTTTAAATTTTACTTACTCTCAAGAAGATCTGGTTGAATACTATAAGAATTATCAAGAATTGATGAATTTTTGGAAATCACAATATCCAAATATTATTCTTGATATAAAATATGAAAATTTGATTAGAAATAATGAATTAGAGATAAAAAAAATTATAAAATTTTGTAATTTAGAATGGGATAAAAATTGTTTGTTTTTTCATAAAAACAAGGCACCTATTAAAACAATGAGCACATCACAAGCCAGAAAACCTATTTATAAATCTTCAGTTAACTCTTTTGACAAATTTAAAGATTATTTTAAAGTTTTAGAAAACGAGCTGTAAAAAAAAAGCCCCAACGTATAGTTGGGGCTTTAATATTTTTTCTAATACAAATTAGAATGCAAATGAAACAGCTATTTCAGTCATTTCATCTTTAGCTGAGTCTGCACTAGAGTTGTTATTGTTAGAAACTTCGTTTCTGTTTCCAGCAATTTTCATTGATCCCATAGTGTAAGCTACAGCGATACCTTCACCATCTTCAGTGATGTTAGTAGCAGAATCATTGTGATATTCTACTTCTCTTTCACCGTAAGAAATTGAAAGGTTCTCGTTTACATTCCATGCAAGACCCCAAGCATCTGTCGTTTCGTCAGTACCTGCAGGTGCTCCTTTGTGAATGTGAGACATTTGGTAACCAAAAGTAACTGGACCATATGAGTAATTAGCGAACGCAGTCATGTGTTCGTCATCACCCATATCTTGAGAAGCAGCTGTTACATCTTGTGAACCATTTTCTGCTTCACCATAACCAGCACCCCAAGCTAGACCGTCAACGCCAAACTGATCACCTGAACCAGTTAAAGCAAAGTCCCATGCACTTTGACCAGCTGCTGATGATGAACCATCAGAGTTAGCCGTACCTGAACCTCTTCTAGCAGCACCATTAAAAGTTACTCCACTAAAAGATTTGATGTAGTTAAATACACCTGTATTACCAGCTGCACCAACTAAACCACCTACTGTTGTTCCGTCTACACCATCCCAGATTTCTTCTGCAGCTGTCGGTGTTTTATCATCGATAGTTGCTAGACCTGAACCTGAACCTTGGTCAAATGCTAAAGTTCCCATGTCACCCATGTCTATTGACAATCTAGCTGATGACATACCAGCAAATTGATCTTTAACTGTTTGCATGTAAGAAACTGTCATTCCATTAACATCACCTGATGCATTGAACGCAATGTTTGTTTTCATACCAAACGGGTTACCTGTAACTTCAGTCGTATCTTCAGTAGTATATGTTAACAACGTAGCACCACTTACAGTCATTTCAGCTGCATTAGCTGAAACAGCAGCAAGAGAACCAGCTAAAGCTGTTAAACCTACTTTTTTCAAATTATTCATATTTACTCCTTTGTTTTAATTCATATATGAATATCGACAAATTATTACTAAAAGTACTTTTTTAAATAAATTTTCCTGTATTTTAGCTTTTTTTTCACTATTGTTGTATTATTACCACACTGTATAAATTCATCTTTTATTTGCTTAAATAAGCTATTATTACAGGGAAATTAAACAAATTAATTATGAAAAAGCTTTTATTTTTAATCTCTATTTCACTATTGGTGTACTCTTGTGGAATTGTAAGACCTACTGAAGGTAGTAAAGTTCCAGTAAGCGGAACAGAAAGAGTTAAAAAAAATATTGAAGAAGGCAGAGGTTTCAGAATCTCAGGTTTGGGGAAAAAAGGTGGGGATTTTTTGTTTTCATCCGCAAATCCAATGTGGAGAGCCTCAATGGATAAACTAAGTTTTGCACCCTTAAGTGTTGTTGATTACGGTGGTGGGATAATAATAACTGATTGGTTTAGTGATGGTAATAGTAACGAAGAAATAAAAATAGCCGTACGGTTTTTATCTAATGAAATTAGGTCTGATGCACTTAAAATTATAATTCACAAAAAAGTTTGTGAGTCATATAATAATTGCAAAATTAGTACTATTGAAAATTCTACTAACAATGAAATAAAATTTGCAATTTTGAAACAGGCAGCTCGAATTGAAAAACAAGATGTTGCTGAAACAAAAAAAGAAGCTGGTGATGTTAAATTACCAAAAAATTTTTAGTAGCTAAATATTAAACCATTAATGTCAGAACCATCAAGATACAATTTTAAATTAATAGAAGAAAGATGGCAATCGTATTGGTCAAAAAATAAATCATTTAAAGCTGAAATTAATTACCAAAAACCTAAATTTTATTGTTTAGAAATGTTTCCTTATCCATCAGGAAAAATTCATATGGGACATGTTAGAAATTATACTATTGGAGATGTTTTAGCTCGGTACAAAACCTTGGAAGGTTTTAATGTTTTACATCCTATGGGTTGGGATTCATTTGGTATGCCAGCCGAAAATGCTGCAAAACAAAATAATTTAAATCCAAAAAAATGGACAGAAGACAATATCAAAATTATGAAATCACAATTGAAAAAACTTGGTTTATCTATAGATTGGGATAGAGAAATTTCTACATGTTCATCAGAATATTATAAGCATCAACAAAAAATTTTTTTAGATTTATATGATAAAGGATTAGTTTATCGAAAAGAAAGTTATGTAAATTGGGATCCAGTCGACAAAACAGTTCTTGCAAATGAGCAGGTAATTGATGGAAAAGGTTGGCGGTCTGGAGCTATTGTAGAAAGAAAAAAACTTAACCAATGGTTTTTTAAAATATCTTCTTTTTCTGAAGAATTATTAAATGATCTAAATGAATTAGATGAATGGCCAGAAAAAGTTAAAACGATGCAAAAAAATTGGATTGGAAAATCATTTGGATGTGAAATTAACTTTAAAATTGAGGGTTCTAAAAAAGTTGAGTTAATTAAATGTTACACAACAAGACCAGATACCCTTTTTGGATTTTCTTTTTTGGCATTATCTGTTGATCATCCCTTATCAAAATTATACGAAAATAATAAAAAATTTATTGATTTTAAAAATGAATGTTCAAAGACTGGAACAACAGAAGAGTCAATTGCACAAGCTGAAAAAATTGGATTTAAAACTGAATTAACTGCAATAAATCCATTAGATGAAACCAATAAGGTTCCAGTATATTTTGCCAATTTTGTTTTAATGGATTATGGTTTTGGTGCTGTATTTGGATGTCCAGCCCATGACCAAAGAGATTTTGATTTTGCAAAAAAGTACAATCTAGAAATTAAAACTGTGGTTAAACCAAAAGATGAAGATGATGATTTTATTGTAGATAAAGAGGCTTATACGGGTTCTGGTTTATTAATTAATTCAAAGTTTTTAGACGGTTTTTCAGTGCCAGATGAGTCAATTCCAGAAACAATCAAAGTTTTAGAGAAAAAAAAAATTGGCAATAAAAAAACAAATTACAGATTAAAAGATTGGGGGATTTCAAGACAAAGATATTGGGGTTGTCCTATACCTATTGCTTACGATTCTAAAAATGAAATTAAAAAAATACCAATAGAAAATTTACCGGTATTGCTTCCAGAAGATATTGACATTCAAACTAATGGTAATCCACTCGACTCTCAAACTAATTGGAAAAATATATTAATAAATGGAAAAAGATATTCTCGTGAAACTGATACATTAGATACTTTTGTAGATTCCTCTTGGTATTTTCTGAGATTCTGCTCTGCAACTAAACATGATAAAATTTTTAACGAAAGTGACCTTGATTATTGGATGCCTGTCGATCAATATATTGGTGGTGTTGAGCACGCTATATTACATCTTTTGTATTCAAGATTTTTTACTCGTGCAATCAAACTGGGTAATAACAAAATTAAAATTAAAGAACCTTTTAAAGGCCTATTTACTCAAGGAATGGTTTGCCATCAAACCTACAAAGATAAAAATAATAATTGGTTAAGCCCTGATGAGGTTTTTTCTGATGATGGAGTTAACTTTTTTTTAAAAGATAATCCAAAATATTCGGTGAAAGTGGGACCATCTGAGTCTATGTCAAAATCAAAAAAAAATACGATTGATCCAGAAAAAATGATTCAAATTTATGGGGCAGATGCTGTAAGGTTATTTATTTTATCTGACAGTCCCCCTGAAAAAGATATTCAATGGTCTGAGAGTGGCATGTCGTCCTCATTTAAATTTATTCAGAAATTTTGGTTATTAAGTGATGAAGCCATAAGCTTAATAACCAAAGAAAAAAATAATTCAAAAAAAGAAATTGATGTTTTTACAAATCAATCTATTGATAAAATTAATTTTGCTTTAGAAAAATTTAGATACAATGTGATAATTGCAGTTTTTCATGAAATTTATTCATTTTTTAAAAAGCTTTTAGCAGAAGATAAAAATTATGAAAATTTTGAGGAAAATTTTAAAAAAATTTTAATTGTAATGTCACCAGTAATTCCACATATAGCATCGGAATGTTTAAATAGAATTGGAGTTAAAAACATTAGCTGGCCAAAAGTTAAAAATAAATATCTTAAATCAAAAGAAAAAATAATAGTTATTCAAGTTAATGGAAAAAAAAGGAATACAATTACAATAACAGATGAAATTAAAGAAAATGAGTTAATTGAAAAAATTAAAGAAATGAAAATTGTTGAAAAATATATTACTAATAAAAAAATAATTAAATCAATTTATGTTAAGAATAAATTGATCAATATAATTGTAAAATAATGAAAAACTTTTTATTAATATTGATATTTTTACTAACCAGTTGTGGATATCAACCTCTTTATTCAAACAAAAATAACAAAGAATTTTCATTTAAAGAAATAGAATTTCTAGGTGATAAAAACATTAATAGAAGTTTAGTTTCTACAATTATCAAAAAAGACTCACAGAACTACTTATATGAAAAAATTATCTTAAAAAATGAGAAAACTATTATTGAAACAGCACGAGATTCAAAAGGTGTACCTGAGTCATATCGAATGACAATTAATTTTCAAATAACCATTATGGATCAAGAAAAAATCATTAAAGAAAAAAATTTTTCAAAAGAGTTTTTATATAAAAATTTAGACAATAAATTTGACTTATATGAATACGAAATAGATGTTCAAGAAAGCCTTATTAGAAAAATTACAGAGGAACTAATTATTTATTTAAATCTTTAAATGATACTTAAATTTTTCGAATTAGATAAAAAAAATTTAAAAGATAAAAGATATTTTTTATTTTATGGAAGCAATAAAGGATTAATTTTAGATACAATAAAAAATAAGATTGAACCTTTAGCATCAGAAAAAATTCTCAAATATGAAGAAAACGAAATTATAAAAAATACAGAAACTTTTATGGAAAATATTTCCAATAAATCTTTTTTTGAGAATGAAAAATTTGTGATAATCTCCAGAACAACTGATAAATTTTTTAAAATAATAGAGGAGATTATTGAAAAAAAAATAGAGAATGTTTCCATATTGTTGATAAGTGAGGCTTTAGATAAAAAATCTAAGTTGAGAAATTATTTTGAAAAATCAAAAGAAGCAGTTTGTGTTCCATTTTATGAAGATAATCAAAGAACTTTAAGTTTATTAGCTTCTAATTTTTTTAAAGAAAAAAAAATACCTTTGTCTCAACAAAACATCAATCTTTTAATTGAAAGAAGCAGAGGAGACAGAATAAATTTATATAATGAACTTGAAAAAATTGAGAATTTTTCAAAAAACAAAAAACAAATAAGTTTAGAAGATATTATGAAATTAACAAACTTAAGTGAAAATTATGACCTTGCAGAACTAGTTGATTATTCTTTGATTAAAAATCAAAAAAAAACGTTAAATATACTTAATGAAAATAATTTTGGAGGAGAAGACTCCATTTTGATATTAAGAATTTTTATAAGAAAATTAAAAAGATTATTAAGAATTCATTTACAAAATAGGCAGGAGCAAAATCTTGAAAAAGCTATCTCTAGCTTTAAACCCCCAATTTTTTGGAAAGAAAAAGATATAATTAAAAATCAATTGAAAATATGGAATTTAGACCAAATTAAAGAACTTTTGATAAAAGTGAACGAAATCGAACTATTAGTTAAGAAATACCCTACAAATTCGACTATTCTTGTTACTAATTTTATATTAGAGCAAGCTAATAAACCTAATATTTAGACTTTATTACATCAATTATTTTATTCAATTGGTCAATATCATGATAAAAAAAAGTGATAGTTCCTTTGTTTTTAGGATTATTTTTAATTGAGACACTCAATCCAGTTTTGTCTGAAACAGTTTGCTCTAAATTTTTAATATTAGGATCTTTTGACGACTTTATTAAACTCGATTTTTTTTTGAAAATTTTAACAAAATTTTCTGCTTGTCTAACTGATAATTTTTTTTCAATAATTTTATTAGCAACAAATAAAGCATTATCAAGACCTACTAAAATTTTAGCATGGCCCGTAGAAATTTTTTTGCTTTCTATAAGTTCCAGAACACTTAGAGGTAAGTTTAATATTCGTAATGAATTTGTTATATAACTTCTGCTTTTACCTATAAATTTTGAAACTTTTTCTTGATCATATGAAAATTCGTCAATTAACCTTTTATAACCTTGTGCCTCTTCTAATGGATTGAGGTCATGTCTTTGAACATTTTCAACTATTGCAAATTCTAAAGATTTTAAATCATCTGCCTCTGTGATGACAACTGGGATATCATGTAAACCGGCTTGTCTAGCTGCTAACCATCTTCTTTCACCTGCTATAATTTCAAACTTGTCATTATCAGAATTAGATTTCCTTACTATTATTGGCTGAATTACTCCACGCTCTTTAATCGAATTTGTTAGATCATTTAAATTTTCTTCTTCAAAATTTTTTCGCGGTTGAAATTTATTTGGAACTATATCACTTAAAGATAGTTTATTAGTTTTAACTTCAACTTTTGTTTCGCCAATCAATGATGAAAGACCTCTGCCTAAACCTTTCTTAATTTTAGAACTCATTATGCAGCACTCCCAACTTTATTTTCTTGAACAATAAATTCGTCTGTAAAACTGTAATAAGATTTACTGCCAGGACAATTTTTATCATAAACTAATACTGGAACACCATGTGATGGTGCTTCAGATAATCTTACATTCCTTGGGATAACTGTTTGATAAACTTTATCTTTGAAATAGTCTCTTGCTTCTTGTTCTACTTGTGATGATAGTTTATTTCTTCTATCATACATCGTTAAAAGTATTCCCTGAATCATAAGTTCAGGATTTAAATTAACTTTTATTCTATCAATTGTTTTCATTAATTGAGTTAGACCCTCTAGTGCAAAAAATTCTGTTTGAAGTGGGACTAAAAGTGAATTAGATGATACCAAAGCCATCACCGTTAATAAACTTAATGAGGGGGGGCAATCAATTAAGATATAATCGTATAATGCTCTAGAATCGTTTAAATATGAGGTTAATTTAGCCTTTAAAATAAAAGCTCTATCGTTATCCCCAGCTGTTTCGACTTCTAGTCCAGACAAATCGACATTAGATGTAATTAAATCTAAATTTGCAAATTTTGTTCTCTTAATCACATTTGAAATCAAGCTTGTCCCATTAAGAATTCCATAAATAGTTTTATCTGATTGCTCTGAGTTAGATAATCCTAATCCAGTTGTGGCATTTCCTTGCGGATCCAAATCGATAACTAAAATTTTTTTACCTTGTTGAGATAAAGCAGAAGCTAGATTAATAACAGTTGTTGTTTTACCAACCCCACCCTTTTGATTTATTATTGAAATGATCTTCATGAAACTTTTTTTTTTAATCTTTTAATATTTAATATAAATGAATCTTTGCTAGTTAAGCTTTTTTTTTCCTCATAATCTAAATCCCATTCTTGAAGCGTATCGTTAAGAGTTTTTCTCCCGCTACTTCCCATAAAAAAAATTATATTCTTATAGCTTTTAAAATTTTCATTAATTAAGTTGAGGACTAATGGCATTGGTTTAAAAGCTCTGGACATAATTGTTCCCGTTTCAATATTTTTAATCGTAAAAATATCTTTGTGAATCACCTCTGTGTTCAAATTCAATTTTTTTGAAACTTCTTTTAAAAAAACACATTTATGGTGACTTTTTTCATAAAGATTAACTTTCATTTTATTTTTTATTTTTTTCATTGCTATAGCTACAATCAATCCAGGCATACCCCCTCCTGTACCTAAATCTGAGGTTGTATTGCTATTTAAATCAACAAAATCAATGATTTGTGCAGAATCTATTATATGACGCTCTCTAATCCCGTCTTTTTCACATATTTTTTTGCTAATAATGTTAATTTCTTTGTTTTTTTCCTGAATCATAGAAATTAGGCTTTCAAGCTCATTACAAGTTTCACGTGAAACATTCAAATCAGAAATTTTAGAGTAAGAATTTAAAATTAAGTTATCCATTAAGCTATATGCTTAATAGACTTTCTTTTGACGTGTGACAACAAAATATATACAGCGGCAGGTGTAATTCCATCAATTCTAAGAGCTTGACCCAAAGTTTTAGGCCTTATTAGCTTGAATTTAGCTTTTACTTCATTCGAAAAACCTGAAAATTGATCATAATCAATATTATCTGGTATTGATAATTTCTCATCTCTTTTAAAAGCCAGAATATCTGCTTTTTGTTTTTTTAAATATCCTCGGTAATGGGCGTTAATTTCGATCTGATCATCAATTTCACTGCCAAAATTCTTGATTTCAGGCCAGATATCTCTAATTTTTCTCATATCTACATCTTTTTGAGTTAAAATTTCTTCAGCAGATCTAAAAACACCATCTTTTGCTATTTTTATATCAAATTTATCAGCTTTCGATGGAGAAATATTCAAATTATTCATCTGTAAAGATATTCTGCTTAATTTTTCGAATTTATCCTCAAATATTTTTTTTCTAATGTTAGAAATTAATCCAATTTGAATTCCTTTTTGGGTAAGTCTTAGGTCAGCATTATCAGATCTAAGACTTAATCTATATTCAGCTCTAGATGTAAACATTCTATATGGCTCAGCAACACCTTTAGTTACTAAATCATCTATCATTACTCCAATATATGCATCTGATCTATCAAGAATAAAAGGCTGCATTTTTTTAAATGACAGGGCAGCATTAATCCCAGCTATAAGCCCTTGGGCTGCAGCCTCCTCGTATCCTGTAGTTCCATTAATTTGACCTGCAAGATATAAATTCTTTATTTTTTTTGTCTCCAATGTTAAAAAAAGTTCTCGAGGATCAATATAGTCGTATTCTATTGCATATCCAGGTCGTATAACTTTAACATTTTCTAAACCATTGATATTGTTGAGTATTTCATGCTGAACAACCTCAGGTAGAGATGTAGATATTCCATTTGGATAAATTGTATGGTCATTAAGCCCCTCTGGTTCTAGAAATATCTGATGTCTAGTCTTATCGGCAAATTTAACTATCTTATCTTCTATTGAAGGACAATATCTTGGACCAACACCTTGTATATTACCAGAGTACATTGCACTTTTTGATAAATTCTTTTCAATAATCTTATGAACCTTTTCATTGGTATAAGTCATAGAGCACGATACTTGTTTGTTTTGATTTTTTTTTGTTAAGAAAGAAAAAAAATAAGGATCATCATCTGCAAATTGTTTTTCCAATTTTTCAAAATTAATAGTTCTAGAATCTAACCTCGGTGGTGTCCCAGTTTTTAGTCTACCTATTTTAAAATTATATCTTTCTAACTGTTCACTTAAATCAGTACTTGGCTTTTCATTAAATCGACCAGCGGGCGTTCTATCATCACCAATATGTATCAAACCGTTTAAAAATGTGCCAGTTGTAAGTATTAACTTGTTACAACTTACTTTGTTACCTTTTGATGTTAAAAATCCACTTATTTCATTATTATTAAAAATAAACTTAATTACAGAGTCAGAAAAAATGCTTAAATTACAGTAGTTTACAAGTTTTTCTTGCATAAATTTACGGTATAATGATCTGTCTGATTGAGTTCTTGGCCCTCTTACTGCTGGACCTCTACTTCTATTTAATAGTCTAAACTGTATTCCAGACCTATCAGCTACCTCGCCCATAACCCCATCTAAAGCATCAATTTCTCTCACCAGATGACCTTTTCCTAAACCACCAATGGCAGGATTACATGACATTTCTCCTATAGTATTTTTATTGTGAGTGAATAGGGCAGTGTTAACTCCAAGTCGTGCAGTAGCTGCTGCTGCTTCACAGCCTGCATGTCCTCCACCAATTACTACTACATCAAAAGATAAATCTTTTTTCATGATGTAAATTTATATTCGATTAAAATATTTACAAGATTTGAGTTTTTTTTCTTAAATAAGCGTTATTTATCAACGAAATTAGCTAAAAAACGGCTAAAAATTAAGGAAAATCGCTATTATTTTCCAATACAAAAATCGTTGAAAATGCTACCTAATATCTCCTCTACATCGACTTTTCCAACAATCATGCCTAAATGCCTTGTTGCTAACCTTAAATCTTCTGCTGCCTTATCAAAATCTTTTTTATCATTTTTTTTCAAAAAATTTTTCAGATGATCTGAGCTCTGTATCAAGTGTTGTCTATGCCTCTCTCTAGTAATCAGAATATCTTCTTCGGATATAAATTTATTTTTTAATTGATCTTTTATTTTTGAAATTAATATATCTATGTTTGAATTATCTTTTAATGAAATTAAAACATGATTAAATTTGGAAATATCGGTATCTAATTTTTCCTTTATGAGATCTGATTTATTAACTACTAAAATAGCATCATTTTTTAACAGATCATTCAAAAATCCCCTTAAATCAACGTTTTTAACGTCAACTACCACTAATTTTAAGTCAGCATTTTCAGCTTTTTTAAGAGATAATTTGATTCCTTTTTTCTCAATTTCGTCTTTTGAGTCTCTTATGCCCGCAGTATCAGAAATAATAACAGGATACCCGTCTATATTTAAATGTGTTTCAACAACATCTCTAGTGGTGCCAGCAATCTCAGACACTATAGCAACCTCTCTATTTGATAAGTTATTTAATAAACTTGATTTGCCCGCGTTAGTTGGTCCGATGATTGCAATTTTAAAACCTTCACGAATTATTTCTCCCACCTTTTGATCATCTAAAATTTTATTTATTTCGTTTAGAACTTCTGAGGTATCATTTTTAATTTTTTTTAAATTTTCTTCTGGTAGATCTTCTTCAGGAAAATCTATCTTGGCTTCTATAAATGATAAAATTTTTAACAATTTTTCTCTAAGCTGATTAAATTTCTCAGAAGACTTTCCCTTCATTACTTTTATAGCTTGAAGTCTCTGAATTTCAGTTTCTGCTGATATCAAGTCACCAATACTTTCAGCTTTTAACAAATTTATTTTACCATTTTGAAAAGCAAGTTTAGTAAACTCTCCTGGTTCAGCTAACCGGCAATTTTTTATTATGGATATTTCCTTTTGGACAGCCAGAACTACAGATTTACCTCCATGGACATGAATTTCGGCCATATCTTCTCCTGTGTAGCTCTCAGGACCAGGAAACCAGATAATAATCCCCTCATCTATAAGCTCAGAAGTGTTGATATTGTTTATTTTTCGAAGAGTGGCTAATCTTGGTGGTGGTAATCCCCCATTTGTAAGGCGTTTAACAACTTCTGATGTCTCAGGACCAGAAATTCTAATTATAGCAATTCCAGCAACACCAGGTCCGGTAGATAATGCATATATTGTCATCTAAATTTTGATTAATTATACACATCTTTCAATAATTTAAAAAAATTATTTGAAAATTTTTTTATATCAAAAAGTGGGGATGATAAACAAGAAGAATAAATTTTATTGCTTATTTTTGATAAAAGAATCTTATCTTCTGCAAGATTTTTTGCCTTTGAAATATAATCATCCTCATTTTCAGCAATTAATTCTTCTAAATTTAAATTTTTATTTATAGACTCACCACATCTTGATTTAAAATTAAAGCCTTTCATCGTTAATACAGGTACACTCATCCATATAGCTTCGAAAGAAGTTGTAACACCGTTGTATGGAAATGTATCCAGAGCTATATCTATATTGTTATAAAGTTCTAAATGATCGTTATATGTATCTTCGTGATCCAAAAATATAATTGATTTATCAACACCATTTTTTTTAAATAATTCATACAATCTTTTCTTTGTTTGAATTCTTGTTGAGGTTTTCAATATTAATTTTGAATTTTTGATTTTTTTTATTATATTTGACCAAGTTTTTACTACCTGTTCATTAATTTTATTAAAATTATTGAAAGACCCAAACGTTATAAAACCATTTTTAATATGGGGAAAAATTTTTTCCTTTCTTTTTATTGTAAGTCCAGAGTGTGCATTCCAAATTTCAGGTAAATAAAGTATTTTTTCAGAATAAAATTCTTTTTCTTTTTCATATATTAAATTTTTATCTGCAATAATATAATCCATATTTCTTATTCCTAAAGTATTACAATAACCCAACCAAAGTATTTGGATAGGAGCTATTCTAAGATTTAGCAACTCAATCCTTTGCTCTGATGTTACTCCCATCAAATCTATTAAAATATCAATATTTAAATCTTTTAACGAATTAAGTGCCTCAATATCATTAAAATTACTAATATTTATACTTTCATCTACTTTTTTTGAAAATTCTTCAAAAGTTTTATCATCAGCTTCCTGGTTACTAATTAAAACTATTGAAAAATTTTCTTTATCATAATCCTCCAAAATTCCTTTTAAAAAATAAGTAATTGAATGCTCACCTCTTAAGTCTGCAGATAAAAAGCCAATTTTAATTTTTTCTTTTTTTGATTTAATATTTTTTTGTGATTGTTCAACTTCATTTGCGGCTGTCTGGCTATCTAAAAATTTTCCATATTCATAAAATTTTTTTTGTGACCAATCTCTTTGAAAATTTTTAAAATATATGTACGAACAAAGATTGCCTACTGTAAAATCTTTTTTTTTTAAAATATCTTCATATAAAACCACTATATTATCAACATCATTTAGCCGTCTAAAGACTCTGATCATTTCAATTATAAGTTTTTTATCATATTTCCAAAAATTTATTGCTTCATCAAAATTTTTAAAAACTTTTTCTAAGATTAAATCAGAGTTATCTAAATCATAGAGATCAACACTAGTTTTAATAAAGTTTTGGAGGCAGATTAGCCCATTTTTAGTCTCCTTTTCTTTAATATATCCCTTTTCAAAATCTCGTAATCCTGAAATTAAATTATCTTTATCTTTTTTATTTTTATTTACTTTTGAAGCTCCAAGAAGATTTAAAATGCCTGAAGATTTATCTTTATCTTTAATGGAGCTCTCAACTAAAATCTCAACTTCAGAGAATTTTTTTTCTTCAAATAGTTTTTTTAATTGTGATTTAAGATCCTGAGACAAGACCATTTTATAAAACCTTAAGAAGGTTTGTTCATTGAATTAAAAAAGTCAGCATTATTTTTTGTGTCTTTTAATTTAGAACTGATAAATTCTATAGCATCCATTGTGCCCATTGGAGCAATAATTCTTCTAAGAACATTCATTTTTTGTAGGTCATTCTTATCAAATAATAGTTCCTCTCTTCTAGTTCCAGATTTTGTGATATCAATAGCAGGGTAAATTCTTTTGTCTGCAATTTTTCTATCAAGCACAGTCTCACTATTTCCTGTTCCCTTAAATTCCTCAAAAATTACTTCATCCATTCTACTTCCCGTATCAATTAGAGCTGTAGATATAATTGTAAGCGACCCACCTTCCTCTATATTTCTGGCAGCACCAAAAAATCTTTTGGGTCTTTGAAGAGCATTTGCATCTACACCTCCAGTTAAAACTTTACCTGAACTCGGTATTACAGCATTATAAGCTCTTCCTAATCTAGTAATAGAGTCTAAAAGTATGACAACATCTTTTTTGTGTTCTGTTAATCTTTTGGCTTTTTCGATGACCATTTCAGCAACAGCAACATGTCTTTGGGCTGGCTCATCAAAAGTTGAACTAATAACTTCGCCCTTAACTGTTCGTTGCATGTCCGTTACTTCCTCTGGTCGCTCGTCAATTAATAACACGATTAAATAACACTCTGGATAATTCTTGGCTATTGAATTTGCAATACTCTGTAAAATCATTGTTTTACCCGCTTTAGGTGGTGAAATAATTATTGATCGTTGACCTTTACCTATGGGACTTACAAGATCAATCAATCTTGGTGTCAAATCTTGTTTTTTGTCCAGTTTGACAGCTTCAACTTCCATAACAAGTTGTTTATCAGGATATAGTGGGGTTAAGTTATCGAATGCTATTTTGTGTCTAGATTTTTCAGGTTCTTCAAAATTTATTTTACTTACTTGTAAAAGAGCAAAATATCTTTCACCTTCTTTTGGAGCTCTCACAGGCCCTTCCACAGTGTCACCTGTTCTTAAACCAAATTTTCTTATTTGACTTGGGCTTACATAGATATCATCTGGCCCAGGCAAATAATTCGACTCCATTGCCCTCAAAAACCCAAATCCATCCTGTAATAACTGTAATACACCCGCACCAGTAATTTCTTCTTTTTCTGCAACTTTTTTTAATATAGCAAAAAGAATTTCTTGTTTTCTTAAGGTGCTAGCATTTTCTATGCCCAGCTCTTCTGCTTGAGTTATAAGCTGTTCTGATGATTTTAGTTTTAGTTCTTGAATGTTCATGATTAAAAATTATTAAGGACTTAATAACACTTTGAATATATATACTATTTTAAATAGTTCAACCCTAGATTGGCTTAAAAATTACTATAAAAACTATTAAAATTAACAGTAATGTCGGTATTTCATTAATATAACGGTAAAATCTTGAGGTCTTTTTATTTTGATCTAATTTAAATTGATTGAGCAAGTGTCCAAGATAAAAGTGATATGTTGTTAATATCAGCACCAAGATTAACTTTAATTGAAGCCACAAACTAGCCAATTGATCAAAGCCCGTTTCATGGATTAACACAAAACCAAATAACCAGCTTAATACCATGGCTGGAGTCATGATATAATAAAATAATTTTCGTTCCATTGTTTTAAATACATCTGTAACAATCTCATTTTTGTTTTCTGAATGATAAACAAATATTCTGGGCAAATATAATAGCCCAGCCATCCAAGAAATAACGGCTATTAAATGTAAACTTTTAAATAATAAATAACTATTCATAGCGTAAACATGGGCATTTTTTAAACCGATTTGGACATTGTGTTTTTGGCGGGTAAAGCTCTTCATTTAAGATATAGTCTTGTTTATTAATTATTAAATTAGACATTGCCCTTATATAATTTTCATTAATTCCTAGTGCCGGAACTCTTGTATAATTCTTACAACCATTTTTAATAGCTAATTCTTTGTACTCTATATCTAGCTCAACCAGGGTTTCAGAATGTTCAGATACAAATGCGACTGGAACCAAAACAATATGTTTTCCTACTTTTGAATTTTCAACAATAATATCTTCGGTGGAGGGTCCAATCCATTTCAATGGTCCAACTCGACTTTGATAGCCTAGTATCCAATCTAAATTTTTGATATTCAAAGACTTAACGATCATATTAACCGATTGTTCTACTTGCCATTGATATGGATCTCCTTTTTTAATATTTTTTTCAGGTAGTCCATGTGCAGAAAATATTAACTTAAAACTTTTTAAATTCTCAATTTTTTTCAATATTTCTACTTTATGTGCCTCAATAAAATTGTCATCTGTTGGGTAACAACAAATTGTGCTGGTTTTGACTTTAAAGTTATTTTTTAAACAAACATCATTCCATTCCTTTATAGACGAACCAGATGTTGCTGCTGAATATTGTGGATAAAGAGGCATTAAAATTATTTCATCAGGATTATAATTAATTACCTCTTTAACAATATTTTCTGCTCTTGGGTGCCAACATCTCATAACTATAAAACATTTATAATCAGTTAAACTATCGTCTACATTGAGTTTTGATTCTAAAGCAGCTGCTTGTTCCTTGGTAAGTTTAAGGATAGGAGAAGAGCCTCCCAATTCTTGATAAATTTTTTTTGCTATTGGGGCCCTTCTGTTTGCTATGAATTTTGCTAAAGGAAACCGTAAAAAGGTTGGTAAATTTAAAATAGCTGGATCATTAAATAAATTAAATAAGAAAGGCTCTACGTTTTCTAGCTTATCCGGACCACCTAGGTTAAATAAAATTACTGCTTTTCTCATTTAATAATCTTTTACGGTTTTTACTAAATAATCCATCATGTTAGGGTCGGTTTCTGGAAGAACCCCATGACCTAAATTAAAAATATAAGGATGATCTTTAAATATATCTAAATATTTTTTTATTTGCTTTTTTAAATTATCCTTATCAGTTAACAAGATTTTGGGATCCATTCCTCCTTGAATTGGTATTTTTATTTCTTTTTGAATTTTTTTTGGATCAACCTCATAGTCAATACACACTGCATCGGGTTTAACAATTTCACAATAATCTTTGTAATTTTTAATACCTCTTGGAAAACATATAACAGGAACATTCAAAGATTTAACATAATTCACTAAGTTTAATGTTGGAATATAAACATAATTCGGTAAATCTTTTTCATTTAATAATCCGGCCCAACTATCAAAAATTTGAATTATCTGAGCACCATTTTCAATTTGATTTTTAATATGAATTTTTAAAAATTTTTCTAAAATTATAAGAATTCTATTAATTAAAAAATTATCTTTAAAAAAATCATCTTTAAGTTTTAACTTAGGAGATTGTTTATTAATCATATATACTAACAACGTCCAAGGAGCTCCTACAAAACCTATAGTACTTTTATTTTTTAATGCTTGATTATTTCTTACTAAATTAATTGCTTTATAAACAGGATATATTTTTTCGACAAAATCAATTTCATCTTTTTTTGAAATTTCATCAATATTTAAATCTCCTAATAATGGACCAAAGTTTTTTTTAAATTCAACTTTTTGGTTTAATCCAAATGGAACCATAAGAATATCAGAAAATATTATTGCAGCATCTAAATCAAATCTTCTTAAAGGCTGAAGAGTTATTTCAGTAGACAAATTATAATTTAGGCAAAGTTTAATAAAATCAGGATTTTTTTTTCTTACTTCACGAAACTCAGGTAAATACCTCCCTGCCTGTCTCATTATCCAAACAGGATTAATATTAGTTTTTTTTTCGATGAGAACATCTTTAATTAGAGACATAATAAATAATTATATTTAATTGTATTAGTAGTATATCTTGTGAATAATGGTGATTAAAAATAGTAAACATTTTATAAACATTTTATTAACATTTAGATGTTAAAATTAACTAAATATATATGAAAAATTGAAGCTTATTAATAAATTATGTTAATTAGTTAAAACTTTATACACTTGTTTAATAATGTTAATAAAAGCCTTATTTTACAACACTAATTTAAAAATATAATAATTATTCAATTTGATTTAAATAATAAATATTTATTAACACTTAATACATGAACAATACATATCAAATTTATCTTATTTCGGACTCAACAGGAGAAACATTGGATAGAATTTTTTTAGCAATTAAGGCTCAATTTAAAAATATAGATTATAAAATACACACATGCTCTTTTACACGAACAGAAAATCAAATTCTTAAAATTCTATCAGATGCAGAAAAGTTTCCTAATTCTATAATTTTATATTCTATTGTTGACAGTAATCTGGCTAAATTTTTAGCAAATTCAAGTGACGATAAAAAAATACCTTGTTTCGGAGTCTTGGGAGATCTTATTTTAAGTTTTTCAAAACTTTTAAATCAAAAAGCTTCTCATCAACCAAGTGGGCAACACGAGCTAAATGAAGAATATTATAAAAGAATTTCAGCAATCCAATTTACCATGAGCCATGATGATGGGAATTTAGTAAAAGAAATTAATAAATCAGATATAATTTTATTGGGCGTAAGCAGAACAAGCAAAACACCCACAGCAATATATTTAGCAAACAAAGGTTTTAAAACTTCAAATATACCTTTAATTAATGAAAATTCTATCCCAAAAATATTAAAAGATAACCCAAAAATATCCTGTGTCGTAGGATTACACACTGAACCAGAAAGACTTTTTGATATCCGAAAAAACAGAATGAGCTCTCTTAAAGAAACAGCAAATAAATCTTATACAAATTTGGAAAAAATTAAAAAAGAAGTAGAAGAAGCAAAAAATACTTTCAAAAAATATAAATGGCCGTCAATAGATGTTACAAGAAAATCAGTAGAAGAAACCGCCGCATCAGTTATTAAGATATACGAAATATATAGACAAAATGGTTAAAATAATACTTGCATCGAAAAGCAAAGTTAGAAAAGAAATTTTAGACAAAAACAACATTATTAACAATGTAGTTCCTTCAAATGTCGATGAAGATATTGTTAAAAAAAGTTTGTTAAAAGAAAAGGCTTCACCAGAAATTATATCAAAAAATTTAGCAGAGTTAAAAGCAAATAAAGTTAGTGATAGAAATAGGGATCATCTAGTTTTGGGTGCAGATAGTGTGATAGATTTGAATGGAGAATTAATATCAAAACCAAAAAATCGAGATGAGGCGTTAAAAATTTTAAAGAAATTGAATGGAAAAAAACATTATCTTGTAAGTTCTGTATGTATTTCAAAAAATGGTTCAATGATTTGGAATTATACTGACAAAGCCTCATTAACGATGAAAAATATGACAGAGGTTGATTTAATTGATTATTTATCTAAGATTTCTGACAAAGATCTGTATGCTTATAATGTTTATCAGATCGAAGGTGAGGGAAAAAACTTATTTTTAGAGATAAATGGCGATGAAAATACAATTATGGGTCTCCCAGTTCAAAAAATTAAAAGTTACTTGAGGATCTATAAATGAAAAAATATTTAGTTATTGGCAAACCCATAGATCATTCTTTGTCTCCTCAACTTCATAATCATTGGATAAAAAAATATAATATTGAAGCAATATATGAAAAGAAAGAAATTAATGATGTGGAAATAAAAACTTTGATTGAAGAAGTAAAAAAAAAAAAGATTGATGGAATTAATGTTACTGTACCTTACAAAAAAACAGTTATTCCTTATTTAGACCAACTAAGCTTTGAAGCAAACGCAACGCAGTCTGTTAATACCATTTATTTTGATAAAGAAAAGATAATCGGTCACAACACAGATATCGAGGGTTTTGAAACAAGTATTAAAAAAACAAAATATGATATTTTGAATAAAGAAGTTTTTATACTAGGTAGCGGAGGAGTGGTGCCATCTATTATATTCGCTTTAAATAGAATGAAAGTTTCTAAAATTATAATAAGCAACAGAACAAGAAGCAAAGGTGAAAATTTAAAAAAATTATTTAAAAACTTAACCGTTGTTGATTGGGGGGAAATACCTAAGTTTGACATTGTTATTAATGCAACAAGTTTGGGTTTAAACAAAGATGATATAATTAACTTAGATTTTTCAAAATCAGGAAATGATAAATTTTTTTATGACATAATATACAATCCAAACGAAACTAATTTTCTTAAAACTGCCAAAGAGTTAGGAAACTATACTGAAAATGGAAAAAAAATGTTTATTTATCAAGCATCAGCAGCTTTTAAAATTTGGCATGAAATTGAACCCATAATAGATGATGATGTAGTTAAACTTTTAGACAAATGATTAGAATAGGAATTTTAGGAGATATAGGATCTGGAAAAACGTATGTAGCCAATAGCTTCAAGCAACCAGTATTTAATGCTGATTATGAAGTGAGTAAGTTATACAAAAAAGATAAAGACACATTCAAGAAGCTAAGAAGAGCATTGCCCAAATATTTTCATTCTTTTCCAATAAATAAAAATGAGGTGACATTTTCTATTCTCGACAACAATACAAATTTAAAAAAAATAGTATCAATCATTCATTCAAAAATAAGAAAAAAACTTAGCCTTTTTTTATTAAAAAATAAAAATAAGAAGATAGTAATACTTGATATACCCCTTCTTTTAGAAAACAAAATAAACAAAAAGAAAGACATTTTGGTTTTTGTTCAATCTAAAAAGTTAGACATTCTTAAGAAACTCAAAAAAAGAAAAAATTACAACCAGAGATTATTTGATAAATTTAAAAAAATTCAATTTTCTTTAAAATATAAAAAGAAAAAATCTCTCTTTATAATAAAAAACAATTTTACAAAAAAAAGTGTTAAAAGTGATGTAAAAAAAATATTAGTAAAAATTTCAAAATGAAAGAAATCGTATTAGATACTGAAACGACAGGCCTTTCAGTAAAGGAAGGTCACAGAATAGTTGAAATAGGGTGCCTTGAAGTAGATAATTTAACTCTAACAAAAAAAAAATTTCATTGTTATTTGAACCCAGAGAGAAAAGTTTCAGAAAAAGCTTTAGAAGTTCATGGGTACACTGATGAATTTTTGTCGAATAAACAAAAATTTAGTGAGGTAGCAGATGAATTTTTGAATTTTATTAAAGGTAAAAAACTTATTATTCATAATGCAGAGTTTGATTTATCACATTTGAACAATGAATTAAAATTACTTGGAAAGGAGTCTCTTAATAATGAAATTGTGGACACTTTGGTTTTATCACGGAATAAATTTCCAGGGTCTTCTGTCAGTTTAGATGCTTTATGTAAAAAATATGGAATTGATAATTCTATAAGAACACAGCATACTGCTCTGATAGATTGTGCTCTTTTATTTAAAGTATATATTAATTTAATTGATCAAAAAGAACCTAAGCTTGATTTTCAAAATCAAGAAACAATTAAAAATAAAGATACGCAATATAAAAAAATTTTATATTTTAAAAAAATTATTAAACCAACATTACAGGAAAAAGATAAACATTCACAATATTTAAAAACTAGCTTGAAAAAAAATTTTTTTTAATTAAATTTTTGATTATAAAGTTCCTCAAAATCAATTTTTTTTTCAAATTTTATACCAGGATAACCAGAGTTATGTAAAAGATTAAGAAAAGCAGTTTCAAGATTTGAGTAAATATCTTTCTGAACATCACAAAGTATTATTTTTTCTAAATCTTTTTTATCTTTAATTTCTTCACCAACTCTTATTATTGTAGCAAATATCATCTCAAAATAAGATTTTTTGTCATTTGCTTCTTTATCTTCAAATTTGAGGGTTGTATTAATTTCTATTAGTTTATTTTTCAGAGCTTTAGAATTTATATCTATATTGAGTTGATATTTTGAAATATTATCTTTAACAAACAAATAGGTTTCAACATCTGGAGTTTCACTAGACATGTCTTTAATAAATTTTCCGAGTATTTTATAGTTTTCGCTCATTGTCTTCATCAATGTCTTCAGATTCACCTTCTATATATGGTTTTGGTGTTGATGTCTCTTTATTAAATTTTTTGAAAAGTTTTCCGAAAATAAATTTTCTTGTAATCGGAAAAATTAGTAAAAAACCTAAAAGATCAGTTGCAAATCCTGGAACAATCAAAAGTAATGAAGCAAATGCAATCGCTGCACCAGAAATAATTTCATAAGCCGGAACTTCATTTTTAAACATTTGAGAAATCCCTGACCTTAGGGTATTTAAACCTTCATATCTTGCGTAGACTATTCCAATTATTGCAGTAATAAATATTAATGAAATTGTATTAAATGCTCCAATTTGTGAGCCAATTTTAATAAATAGGTAAATTTCAATTATTGGAACTAAAATTATGGTTAATAATACTGTGTTCATTTGTCTTTAATGTAATTGCTAGTTGAAATTAATCAACATAGTAATTAAATTAAAGTAATGAATTATAGTTTTGAATACATAGATATAATTTTACTTGCTATGATTGCGGGTTTTATATTTTTAAGATTAAGAGGAATTTTAGGAAAAAGAACAGGTTTCGAGGGTAAAGCGCCACCTCAATTTGAGGAAATATTAAAAAATATTGATCCAAAAATTAAATCTAAACAAAAGCAAAATTTTGATGAAGAGGCTCAGAAGGAATTTTTAAAAGGAGCAAAGATTGCTTATGAAACAATAATTACAGATTTTAGTGATGATGATAACAAACTTGTAAAAAGCAAACCTCTTTTAAGTAGAAAAGTTCAGGATCAGTTTAATGATGCTCTTAAGGATCGAAGCAAAAGAGGTCATTTTGCAGAAATCACTTTTATAGGCGTAAATTCTGCTGACATTAAAGAGCATAAAAAGGTTAATGATATATTAAAAGTAACAGTTGATTTTGTAGCTGAAGTAATAACCTGTATTAAAGATAAAGATAAAAAAATTGTATCCGGTGACCCAGAAAAGATTAAGAAAATTTATGATACTTGGGTTTTTTCAAGAGATATGAAATCAAATAATCCTAATTGGCAATTAGTGCATATTTTAACGTAATTGAACAGCAAAATTTCAGATAAAGATAAAAAAGATTGGGATAATTTTTTATCAAACAATGAAAACCTTCCTGATAAAGATATAAGTTTACATGAAAAGAAGATTAAAAAAATACTTACATTTGATCTTCATGGACATTCATTAGATGATGCTAATCAAAGAGTAAAGGAGCTTATATTTGACTCTTATCATAATAAAATTAGCAAATTGATTATTGTTACTGGAAAAGGACTTCATTCTCAAAATGAAAAAGATCCTTATGTTTCAAAAGATTTGGGAATTTTGAAACATTCAGTCCCTGAATATATTAAAAGTAATAAAGAATTAATGAAGATGATTAATATTATTAAAGATGCAGATATTAAAGATGGTGGAAGTGGGGCTTTTTATATTTATTTGAAAAAAAAATTATAAAATAAATTTTGACAAATCGGTATCTTTTATCAAATTATCTAAATTTTTATTAACGTATTCAGCATTTATTATTATTTTTTCACCAGATCTATCAGTTGCTGTGAAACTAATATCATCCAAAATTTTTTCTATAATGGTGTGCAATCTTCTAGCTCCAATATTTTCAACTGTAGCATTGACTTCCGAAGCTATTTTGGCGATAGCTTCTATTCCGTCATCTGAAAATTCAAGATCTATATTTTCAGTTTTTAATAAAGCAACATATTGTTTTATTAAACTGTAGTCAGGTTCTTTTAATATTCTTTTAAAATCATCACTTGTTAAGGCTTCCAATTCTACTCTGATAGGTAATCTTCCTTGTAATTCAGGAAGTAAATCTGAGGGTTTGGCAAGTTGGAATGCTCCTGATGCAATAAATAATATATGATCAGTTTTTATCGGACCATATTTTGTATTCACAGTTGTTCCCTCAATTAAAGGCAACAAGTCTCTTTGAACACCTTCCCTTGATACATCACCTCCAACTCTATCTGTTCTTCCAGATATTTTGTCTATTTCATCAAGAAATACGATCCCATTATTTTCTGTTGAAATTTTAGCAGCTTTTATAATTTTGTCCTGCTCAATTAATTTATCTGACTCATCATTAATTAAAATTTCATGAGATTCTTTGACACTCATTTTTTTCTTTTTTTCTTTAGCACCCATCGATTTACCTAACATTTCACCAATGTTAATCATTCCTACATTAGCACCTGGCATTCCAGGTATTTCAAATGAAGTACTGTTTCCACCAGAATCACTTACTGCTATTTCAATTTCATTATCATCTAAATCACCATTTCGTAATCTTTTTCTAAAACTTTCTCTAGTTGCTAAACTTGCTTTTTTTCCAACGAGGGCATCAAGAACTTTTTCTTCTGCAAGTTTTTGAGCTTTAGCAAAAACTTCTTTTCTTTTTTTTATTTTTTCCATTGAAATAGCTATTTCAATTAGATCCCTTACAATTTGTTCAACATCTCTTCCAACATAACCTACTTCAGTGAATTTTGTTGCTTCTACTTTTACAAATGGTGCCTCTGCAAGCTTTGAAAGCCTTCTAGATATTTCTGTTTTACCAACCCCAGTTGGTCCAATCATTAGTATATTTTTTGGTAAAACTTCATTTTTCATTTCACCCTTAAGCGCTTGTCTTCTCCATCTATTTCTTAATGCTACTGCTACAGCTTTTTTAGCTTTGTTTTGTCCAACCACAAATCTATCTAGTTCAGAAACTATTTCTCTTGGTGATAATGAGCTAACTAAATTATTTTTTTCTTTATTATTTTTATCTTTTGGAACTAAAGGAGTAACGTTTGATTTTTCCATTAAATTTTTTCTATTTTGATATTATTATTTGTAAAAACACAAATCTCAGATGCAACTTCAATTGCTTTTTTCGCAACTTGTTCTGCATTCATTTCTGTATTCATTAAAACTTTTCCTGCAGCTAAAGCATAATTTCCACCTGATCCTATTCCAATTACATCACCTTCAGGTTCTAAGACATCTCCTGTGCCAGAAATTATATAACTATTTTCTTTATCTCCAATCGCCATCAAGGCTTCAAGGCGTCTCAAATATTTATCAGTTCTCCAATCTTTTGCTAGTTCCACTGCAGCTCTAGATAAATTTCCAGCATGTTTTTCAAGTTTACCCTCTAATCTTTCAAATAAAGTTAAAGCATCTGCAGTAGATCCTGCAAACCCAGCAACAACCTCTCTTTTTTCTATTTTCCTTACTTTCGACGCAGTGCTTTTAACCACAGTATTTCCCATACTTACTTGGCCATCGCCAGCCACAACTACATCATTATTTTTTCTTACTAGAACAATTGTTGTCATGACCTATAAATGGATACTAATTTCAATACTTCAAGCCTAGGTTTAGTATTATTGCCATAATTGAATAATATATGTATACCTGTTTTTAATTATGAAGCGTAAAGGCAAAATTAGTAGAAAAACTAAGGAGACCAGTATTAGTGTTGATTTAAATATTGATGGTAACGGAAAATATAAAATTGATACAGGCATAGGTTTTTTAAATCATATGTTAGAGCAACTTTCCAAACACTCATCAATTGACATGAATATCAAAGCCAAAGGCGATACACATATTGATCTACATCATACAACTGAAGATACGGGGATTGCTATTGGCGAAGCCTTAAAAAAGGCATCAAAAAAATTTGTGGGGATTAAAAGATATGCCCATGCCATGATTCCTATGGATGAAACTTTAACAAGGGTAGCAATTGATGTGTCTAATCGACCTTATTTGATATGGAAAGTTAAGCTAAAAGTAGAAAAACTTGGTGAGATGGATACAGAACTATTCAAAGAATGGTTTCAAGCTTTTTCACAAGCAGCTGGGATCACTTTACATGTTGAAAATATTTACGGTGATAACAGCCACCACATAATAGAGTCTTGTTTTAAAGGATTGGCAAGATCTTTGAGAACCGCATTAGAAATGGACCCAAGGAATAAAAAAACCATTCCTTCTACAAAAGGTTCTTTATAAGTTTAAATGAACGTCACAATTGTTGATTATAGTTCTGGCAATATAAGCTCTGTAATAAATTCCTTTAAGGAAGTTGCTAATGATAAAGTAAATATCGAAATTTCTTCTGATTTAAATAAGATCAAAACAAGTGATAAAGTGGTTTTACCAGGACAGGGCTCTTTTAAAAGTTGCGTAGATGCTTTAAACAAAATTAATGGTCTCACAGATACTTTAAATGAATTTGCAATGAAAGATAAAAAACCTATTCTTGGAATTTGTGTTGGCTTACAAATGTTTGCTGATATTGGTTATGAGGAAACAGAAACAAAAGGGTTGGGATGGATTTCAGGTAAAGTTTCAAAAATAGACAATCAAGATGGAAAATTTAAACTTCCTCACATTGGTTGGAATCAGATTAATATAGTTAAGGATAGCAAGATTTTTAAAGATATAAAAAATAATTCTCACATGTATTTTGTTCATAGTTATGAATTTATCCCAGAAGACAAAAATGTAATTTCAGCAACTACTGATTATTCTTCAAATATTGTTTGTTCTGTTGAAAAAGAAAACATTTTTGGAACTCAATTTCATCCTGAAAAGAGTGATAAGATGGGACTTAAAATAATTAATAATTTTATAAGTTTATAAATGAAAATATTTCCAGCTATAGATATTAAAGATAAAAAGTGCGTAAGATTAGTTAAAGGAGATTTTGACAATAAAACTGAGTACGAAATATCTCCAATTGAACAAGCTGGAAAATATAAAGATCACGGTTTTAAAAATTTACATGTTGTTGATCTAGATGGAACTTTAACTGGTGAAACAATAAATATAGATATTATACAGAATATAGTTAGTAAATTTGATTTAAAGGTTGAGATAGGTGGTGGAATTAGAAATCTTGATAGTATTCAAAAATATATTGATGCTGGTGCCGAGAAAGTAATTCTAGGAAGTGCTGCAATAAATGATAAAAAATTTTTGAAAGAGGCGTGTAAAAAATTTCCAAATAAAATTGCCTTAGGTTTAGATGCTAAAGATGAATATTTATCGGTATCAGGATGGAAAGAAAAATCTGATCAAATGACTTTAGATTATTTAAAAGAAGTTAATGATTATGGTGTTAGTAGATTGATTTATACTGATATAAATAGAGATGGCATGAAACAAAGTCCAAATTTTGATGGCACATCAAAAGTTGCTGAGATATCAAATTGTCCTGTAATCATTTCTGGTGGGGTTTCATCAATAGATGATATTAAAAAAGCAAAGAGTTTAAAAAATATTGAAGGTATAATAGTTGGTAAAGCTATTTATGATGGTGATATTAAATTAGAGGAGCTAGTAAAAGAAGATGCTCAAAAATAGAATAATTCCTTGTTTAGACGTGAAGAATGGTCGAGTTGTAAAGGGTATAAATTTTGTTAATCTAAAAGATGCTGGTGATCCTGTAGAGCAAGCTAAAATTTATAGTGATGGAGGTGCTGATGAAATTTGTTTTTTAGATATAACGGCCTCTAATGAAAATAGAGATACTATTTTCGATGTAGTAGAAAAAACCTCAAAAAAATGTTTTGTTCCTTTAACAGTAGGTGGTGGGATTAGAAGTGTAGAAGATATAAATAAACTACTTAGCTATGGTGCAGATAAAGTATCTATAAATACTGCAGCAGTTAAAAATCCAAAAGTTGTTTATGAAAGTTCTAAAAAATTTGGATCTCAATGTATTGTTGTTGCAATCGATGCAAAGAAAAACAAAAATGGCTGGGACGTATTTACTCACGGAGGAAGAAATAATAGTGGCGTAGACGCATTGGAATATGCGAAACTTATGGAAGAAAATGGTGCTGGAGAACTATTGGTAACCTCAATGGACAGAGATGGAACACAAGTTGGATATGATATTGATCTAATGTCGAAAATATCTACTAAAGTAAATATTCCGATTATAGCGTCAGGCGGTGTAGGTAATTTGAATCACCTAGTCGATGGAATAAAATCAGGCAAAGCTAGTGCTGTTTTAGCCGCCTCTATATTTCATTATGGAAAATATACAATTAAAGAAGCTAAAGAATATTTAAGTTCCAAAAATGTTTTGGTAAGATTATAAAATGTTAGAAAATTTAGAAAATTTATTTAAACTTGCAAGAGAGAGAAAAAAAAATCCTGTAGATGGATCCTACACAAATAAACTCTTAGAAGATAAATCTTTAAGTAAAGAAAAGGTTTTAGAAGAAATTAAAGAATTAATTGAAGCTGTAGAAAAAGATACAAATAAAATTCATGAAGCAGCAGATGTCCTTTATCATTTGGTTATTTATTTAGAGGCAAATAATATTAAGATTGAAGAAGTTATGTCTGAATTATTAAAAAGGAAAAAATAATTTTCCTATTTTGCTTATGAATGTAATTGATTTTCTTTTTTCTTATAATCAATCAATAAAAATAGATTTTAATAATAAAAGATATTTCAAAGGTTTTAGAAAATTATTTAATTATCCATATAAATTTATTTTAGATAAATTTCGGGAGCTATTTTCTCTTAAGAAATTTAATTTAGACGAACATGAACAACATTTTAAGGATATGGGTTTAGATGAATTATTTGAAAAATATAATTCAGACAAAGCCTCAAAATTTGTGATAAATAACGAAAAAATTAACGGGCATAACTACTCACCATTTTATGAAAAATATTTCAAAAAATATAAAGAATTAAATAATTTGAGAATTTTAGAAATAGGAAGTTTAAAAGGTGCCGCCACTGCTAGTTTCTATAAATATTTTAATAGGCCTAAAATTATTTGTGCAGATATTAATCCGTTTCAAATACAAGTTTTTTCAAAAGATATAAGATCTATTTATTTAAACACTCAATCAAAAGACTCTATAAAAAATCTATCCTTTTTTTTAGATAAAGATTTTGATATTATCATAGATGACGGTAGTCATAATATTAAAGATCAAATAATTACATTTAATACTTTTTTTAGAAAATTAAAAAAAAATGGTATTTACGTCATAGAAGATAGTTCTCAGTATTTATCAGCATCTCATTTAAATCCAGATAATTTAAATTATGGTTCAAAAGAAATATTACTATCAATTAAAAATAATAGTTTAGATAAAGTTAGCTATTTGTCTAACTTGGAAATCGATATACTAAAAAAAGAGATGGGGAATATTAATTTGGAAAAAGGTAGTTACATTGAAAATAAAATTAATATTTCAGAGATAATTTTTATTGAGAAAAAATGATTAAAAATTGTATAATAATAAAATGAGTTATGATGATAATAATATTTTTGCAAAAATTTTAAGAGGTGAAATTCCTTGCAAAAAAATATATGAAGATGATTTTGTACTATCATTTCATGATATTAATCCACAAAAAAAAATTCATGCTTTAGTAATTCCAAAAGGAAAATTTATTGATTTAGATGATTTTAGTTTAAACGCTTCCCCCGATGAAATGGTTGGTTTATTTAAAGGAATAGGAATTGTCGCAAAAAAACTTGGTATTTCTATTGATGCTGGAAAGGGATATAGAGCATTAGTAAATATTGGTGAAAACGGAGGTCAAGAAGTGCCTCATTTACATTTTCATTTATTTGGAGGTGAAAGAGTTGGTAAGATGGTCGTGTGAATAAAAAAGTTGAAAGAAATTATTTAGAAATAAATTTTTTAAAAGATTTAAAAGAGTCTGAACATTCATCAGAAAGATATTCCATTACACTAGTAGAGCCTGTTGATTTTCAATTAAATAAATTTTTTTATAAAAAAATAGGAAAAAAACATCATTGGATAGATCGTTTAGTTTGGAGTGAAAAACAATGGATCGATTATGTCTCAAATAAAAAAGTAAAGACCTATATTCTTAAAAATGATGAAGACCTAGCAGGATATTTTGAACTTATTTTACACACTGAAAAAAAAGAAGTTGAAATAGCTTATCTAGGTTTATTAGAGGAATATCAAAATAAAAAATTAGGTTCATATATTTTATCAACTGCAATCAAAAATTCATTTTTAAAAAATCCCCAAAGAGTTTGGGTCCATACATGTTCATTGGACCATAAAAATGCACTAAATAATTATATTGCAAGAGGGATGAAAATTTTTAAAAAAGAAATTATAACAATTTAAATCATTCTCGAGTTGGTAATTTAAAAAAATTTTTTTCTAACTTTTTATTTTTAATGATTGAATTTAAGTATGTAATACTTAAATTTTGATAAATATCTAATGTTTGCCAACCAATTAAATTAGAGGTATTTTTATCAAAAAAAATATTTATTTCATTTCCATTTTCAGAAAAATTAAAATTAATATATTTATTATCAATTAATCTTTCATTTGAATTTTCGATTTTATCTAAAATGAATTCTTTATTTAGAATCAGATTTAAAAGGGTTTTTTCTATTGGATATATATAATAACTATTAGAGGTTTTGATAACCAATGATCTTCCATTTGATACTAAAATTTTATTATTTTTCAGATTATAAGTACACAAAATTTTTTTTGAATATTCTATTGTACAAATACCATTTTCAATTTTACCATTAATATTTTGTTCAAAATTAAAAGTTAAATTTTGAATATTCTTAAGATTTTCAATTATATTATATTTATCTGAAGCAAAAGTTTTAGAGGATAAAATAAGAATTATTAAAAAAAAAATTATTTTTTTCATCAAAGAACATCACGTTTTCCAACATGATTAGCCTTACTAACAATTCCATCAGCTTCCATCATATCTATAATTCTTGCAGCTCGATTGTAGCCAATTTGAAGTTTTCTTTGCAAAAATGATGTTGATGCTTTTCCTTCAGATTTTATGATTTCGACTGCAGAAGAATAAAGTTCATCTTTGTCACTTTGGTTTTTGGAATTTTCATTTATCTCTTTTTCATCAGCAAAGTTCAATATTTCATCAACATAATCTGGTTCCGCCTGGGATCTTAAAAAATTATTAATTTTTTCTATTTCTGTATCAGATACGAATGGAGCGTGAATTCTTACAATTTTATTAGCAGAAGACATATATAACATGTCTCCTTTTCCCAAAAGTTGTTCTGCGCCTTGTTCTCCTAAAATAGTTCTACTATCAATTTTTGATGTAACTTGAAATGAAATACGAGTAGGGAAATTTGCTTTAATAGTTCCAGTTATAACATCTACACTTGGTCTTTGAGTTGCCATTATAATATGTATACCTGCAGCTCTAGCCATTTGGGATAATTTTTGAATATAATTTTCAATTTCTTTTCCAGCTACTAACATTAGATCTGACATTTCATCCACAACAACAACTATGTACGGCATTGGTAATTTATGTTTATTATTGTAACTATCAATATTTCTTACTCCATCTCTTGTCATTAATCTGTATCTACTCTCCATTTCTTTTACAACCCAGCCTAAAACTGAAGCAGCTTTTTTGGCTTCAGTGATAACTGGGCAAAGTAAATGAGGTATTCCTTCATAAGTCGATAACTCAAGCATCTTTGGATCAATCAAAATGAATTTACATTTTTCAGGAGTATGACGATAAAGTAATGATAAAATAATTGTGTTAATGCAAACAGACTTACCTGATCCGGTTGTTCCAGCTATTAACAAGTGAGGCATAGAGGCTAAGTCACCTATGACTGGATTTCCTGATATACTTTTTCCTAAAGCTATCGGTAATTTAATATCCTTTTTTTTAAAATTTTGATTATTTAAAATTTCACTTAAATATACATTTTCTCTTAATGAATTTGGTAATTCAATTCCAATTGTATTGCTACCTGGAATAGTCGAAATTCTAGCTGATTCCGAGCTCGTATTTCTTGCAATATCATCAGATAGATTTATTATTTTTGAAACTTTTACTCCAGCCGCAGGTTCAAATTCATTGAGTGTTACTACTGGTCCATGACTAATTTTTTTTATTGTACCATCAACTCCAAAATCTAATAGAATTTTTTCTAAAAAAGATGAATCTGTATTTTCGTTGGTAGTTTTATTCTCTCTCTCTTTTTTTGTTGGTAATTTCAATAAATCAAATGAAGGTATTTTAAATTTTGTTTTATCAATATTTAAATGTTTTTCAGCTTTGATAAAAGGCAAATCCTCTTGAATTAGATTTTTAATTTCATCCTGAGGAATATATTCATTTATTATTTCACTCTTGTTAGTATAATTTTTATCTTTTTTATTATAAATTGATAAGAACAAATTCTTCAAAAATAAATAAAAGTTTTTAGGTTTAAAATTGACACTTAATAAAAAAAAGAAAATTGTTAAAATAATTAAAAGAAAATATGAGATACTTTCATTGGAATTTATAAAGTTGTTCAAAAAATTTTGATTTAAATAATTTCCAACAAATCCCCCATTACCACTTATATATAGTTTAAAGGTATCATTATAAAAATAACTAAAGAATAAAGAACCTATAAGACAGTACGGTATTGTATAAAATATATTTTCGATAAATAAAAAAAAACTTTTATTTTTAAAAATAGAAAATCCGGTAAAAATAAAGGTAATTGATATAAAATATGAGATAAGACCAACGGATTGAAAAAATAAATCTGAAATATAGCTTCCTCTAAACCCCAATAAATTGTTTATCTCTAAATTATCAGGAAAGATAAAGTTGGGATCATTTGGTGAATAAGAAATGAGTGCAATCAGTAGCAAAATACCCAAAAATGAAACAACAATACCAGTGATTTCTATTAACCTCTTAATGATAAAAGTAAGAATAGAGCTAGTTATATTTTTAATATTCATAAAGATGAATCAAATTTATCACTTTGTATCATCTAATTTTTATTGTTAAAATTAAAAATTATTATGAACGTTTGTATTATAGGTGGTGGGTTAATCAGCTTAACTTTAGCAAAAGCTTTAGTTAATCAAGGCATATATGTTGATTTTTTTTCATCTCAAAAGGTAGAGAAAATAAATAAAACTCGTACACTTGGTATTTCAAAAGCTAATGTTGATTTTTTTAATAATAATATTTTAAACATTAAAAAATTATTATGGAATATTGATAAGATAGAAATTTATAGTGAAAATTTAAAAAATGAAAAAATTTTGAATTTTCAAGACTCTGAAAAAAATCTTTTTTCAATAATTAAAAATTATGAATTATATGAAACTTTACTATCCTCACTTCGAAATGATAAGTTATTTAAATATAAAAAAATTAAATTAATACCGATTAATAATTATAAGTTAATTATTAATTGTGATGTAAATAATTTTTTAAGTAAAAAATATTTTCAAAAAAAATTAAAAAAAGACTATAAAAGTTATGCTCACACAACAATAATAAATCACAAAAAATTACTTAAAAATAATACGGCTATTCAAATTTTTACAAAAAGCGGTCCCCTAGCTTTTTTACCAATGTCAAAATCAAAAACTTCAATTGTATATTCAGGTAGAGGCACTAAATATATTGACCTAAAATCTTTGATTAAAAAATACAATAATAAATATTCAATATTAAAAATTGATCAAATATCAAATTTCAAATTATCCTCACTAAATTTAAGAAATTATTATTATAAAAATATAATGGCTTTTGGAGATCTATTACATAAATTACATCCATTAGCGGGGCAGGGTTTTAATATGAGCATACGAGATATTAAATTATTAATAGATTTGATTTTATTTCGATTAAATCATGGATTAGAATTAGATAGTTTAATTTGTAGAGATTTTGAAAAAAAAGCTAAACATAAAAATTATCTTTTTTCCGCAGGTATTGATTTAGTTTATGAATTTTTTAATCTGGAAAGTAAAATGAATAATTCAATTTTAAGTAAGTCTGTGAAATTTTTTGGAAAAAATAAAAACACTAATAAATTTTTTACAAAATTAGCAGACGAAGGAATGGTTATTTAAAATTATTGAATCGTAGTATTGTTATATTGATCAAAAGTATAAGTAGTTAATATTTCTGAAATTTTTGTTTTTCTAGTATCTAAATTTTTTGCTTCAAGTAAAGCTTGTTTTTCTTCTAAAGTAAAGGGTGATGCCATAGCTAGGGCATTGATTGTTTCATCTAAACTTTGTTTTTCTAAATCTTTCCAATTAATAATGAAGCCTCTTTTTTCAAATAAATTTTTTAAATCTTTAAAAACCAATTCTAAATCAGAAAATTTAAGATTTTCATTTTTGTCATTTAAATCATCATAAAAGTTTTCAAAAGAAACCTCGCATTCACGATATTTTTTTTTTGATATAATTTCTTTAATAACTTTAAATCTAATAACACCTTTAAGTTCAATTAATAATCTTCCATCATTAGTTTCAGTGAAACTTGAAATTTTTCCTAAGCAACCAATATCATGAAGTACGAAGTCGTCAGCTAGCTGTTTTTTTGTATTTTTTGGCTGTATCATCCCAATGAATTTATCCAATTTCATACTATCGTTGACCATATCAATGTATCTAGGTTCAAATATATTTAATGGTACTGTAGTTTTAGGAAAAATTATAAAGTTTGATAAAGGAAAAACAGGTATTATTTTTGGTAAATCTTTTTTATTTATCATAATTTACTTTAACAAAAATTTTTGAAATAACCAAGGTAGAATATAAGAGTATAATTTTCTTATAATAATTTATGAATGACAATCAAAATAAAAAAATTGATAAGCTAATTATGTCAGCTCAATTAAGTAAAGAGCAGGGCAATTGGTCATCAACAGTAAATTTTTTAAATGAAATTTTAAAAATAGATCCTAATAATCAAAAAGCACTAAATAACATTGGTAATGTTCACAAAGAAACAAAAAATTTTGATAAAGCTATAAAGTATTATCTAAAAGCAATTAATTCAAACCCAAAATATAAAATTGCAAAAATAAATTTAGCTATTTTATACCACGATCTAGGTAATCTAAAGGAAGCTAAAAAAATTTATAAAGAACTTATTATTTTAGATAAATACAATTTTGCAATACATTTTAATTTATCTAGGATTGATTTTAGTTATTTTGATAAAAGTATGATTAATTTTATTGAGAATTCAATGCACCATGAGAGTATAAATGATTATAGCAAAGCTTCTGGATATTTTATCTTAGCAAAAAATCAACAAATTAAAAAAAATTTTGATAAAGAGATAAGTTTTTTAGAAAAAGGTCATGAATACTTTATCAAAAGTATTACAAAAAAAATTTATGAACAAAATTATAACTATTGGTTAAATATAATACCAAAAAAATTTGACAAAATTGAAATTACAAATTTGCATGAAAATAAAAAACCAGATCTAAAAATTAATCCAATTTTTATAATTGGGATGCCAAGATCAGGATCAACTTTAATAGAAAGTATCATTTCGTCTGGTAAACTAAAAATCCCAAATGGTGGTGAAACAGCAACAATAAATTGGGCTTTATCAAAAAATTATAGAAAAGATTTATTAAATGATAATTTAGATAAGATAATTATTGATAAAGATAAAATAATTAATGATATTCTTGGTAAATATAAAAATCTTAACCTCTTAAATAAAAATAATAAACTTTTTTTTACAGACAAATCTTTAGAAAATTTTTTTTTTATAGATATAATTTTAGAATTATTTCCTAATGCAAAATTTATTCACTGTAAAAGGAATAAAGTTGATAATATATTTGCAATATATCAAAATTTTTTAACTAAAATGAGTTGGACACATTCCCTTGAAGATATCATAAAATATTTTGATAATTATTTAAATGTTATGACTATTTTTAATAAAAGATTCAAAGAAAAAATTTTTTCAATAAAATTAGAAGACTTAACATTAAATAGTAAAAAAATTTCCCAAGATGTTTTTAAATTTTGCAATTTAGAATGGAGTGAAAATAGCTTGGAATATCATAAAAGAAAGGACTTATTTTCAACAACGGCAAGTAATATTCAGATTAGAGAAAAAATTTACAAATATAATAACGAAAAATATGAAGTATATAAAAAACATATTAAAAAATTTGAACAAAAATATAATTGGTTAAAAAAAGATTTGTTGTAAATTTGTTATTGCTTGCATTTCTAAAACTCGCTATCTATAATACTTTTAAATAAGCGGGCATAGCTCAGTGGTAGAGCGTCTCGTTGCCAACGAGAAGGTCGAGGGTTCGACCCCCTTTGCCCGCTCCAATTGTATGAATGATTTAACAAATAAAAAATGTATCCCATGTGAAGGTGGAACTGTACCACTTGATATTTCAGAAATTCACAAATATCAAAAAAAAGTTGATGGATGGGATGTTATAAAAAATGAAAAAAATATTTATTTTTTAGAAAAAAAATTTAGTTTCAAAAATTTTTTAGAAAGTCAAAATTTTGTTAATCTAGTTGGAAAAATATCTGAAGAAGAAGGACATCATCCAGATATCTTATTTGGTTGGGGATATGCGAACATAAAAGTAACCACTCATGCAATCGAAGGCTTGTCTGAAAATGATTTTATTTTAGCAGCAAAGATAGATGATACATTTAATGTCTAAAATGTCTTGTTTTAGAAAAAACTAAAACAGTATCTGTTGCATTTGCAAATTTAATAATTTCTTTATCTCTTATTGATCCTGCTGGCTGTATAACAGCTGTTATTCCTGATTGAACAAGTTTCTCAATCCCATCAGTAAAAGGAAAAAAAGCATCAGATGCAGCAACAATATCATTTTTGAGACTTGTAAATTTACGCATTTTATCAATAGCAATTTTACAGCTATCAATTCTACTTGGTTGCCCTGATCCTATTCCCAAGGTAGTATAATTACCTGCAAGCACAATAGCATTAGATTTTACATAACGGCAGACATTAAAAGCAAAAATTAAATTATCAAGTTGTGATTTACTAGGTTTTCTTTTTGAAACAACTTTGAAATCTTTTCTTTTAAATTCTCTATTATCTTCAGATTGAACGAGTATTGAATTATTTAATGAATTAAATTTTAAGATTTCATTCAAAGTAAAATTGGAGGCATCAATAAGTCTTAAATTTTTTTTTGATTTCAGTATTTTTAGAGCATTATTGTCAAAACCATTAGCAATGATTACTTCTAAAAAAATTTTATTTAATTCCAGTGCTAATTTTTGATTTATTTTATAATTACAGGAAACAATACCACCAAAAGCACTTATTGGATCACATGCTAAAGCGGATTTATAACTATCTAAATTATTTTTAAGTATTGAAACACCACAAGGATTTGTGTGTTTAACTATTACAGTGCCTTTGTTTTTAGGTAAAGTTTTTGAAATAGTTAATGCTGAGAATATGTCGTTATAATTGTTATAGCTTAAATGCTTACCCTGAATTTTATTTATATTAAGATTATCATTTTGTGAATATATTGCGCTTTCTTGATGAGGATTTTCACCATACCTTAATTTTTCTATTAATTTTCCATAAATAATTTTTTTTTTTGGAAAAATTGTATTTGATGAGTCATTAAGATAATTGGATATTACTGCATCGTAATAGGCTGTTTCAGTAAAAGCCTTCTCAGACATCTTTTTTCTAAACCCTAATGATGTTGATCCTTTATGAGTATTAAGCTCATCGATTAAATCTAAATAATTTTCACTAGAGGTGATTACAGTTACATCATTGTAATTTTTGGCTGCTGAACGCACCATTGTTGGTCCGCCTACATCTATATTTTCTATAATTTTTTTATGATTTTTAGTTAGAGATAAAGTTTTTTCAAATGGATAAAAATTAACTATAACAAGGTCGATGTTTTGAAAATTATTATTTTTAAGATCTTTTAGATGTGATTTATTATTCCTGATATTTAGTATACCGGAGTGGATCTTTGGATGTAAAGTTTTAACTCTCCCTCCAAGAATTTCTTTAAATCCAGTAAAATCAGACACCTCGGTACATTTAAATTTTAGATTTTTTATTTTTTTATGAGTACCACCCGAACTTATCAATCTTATATTGTATCTTTTTAAAATATTCAAAAGTGGTTTTAAATTTGATTTATTTGATAATGATAAAAGAGCAGTTTTAATTTTTTTCATTATATTCTTTTAATTTCCCATTTAATATTTTCTATTTGATTATTAGAAACTCCAGTTATAAAAATATTTTGATTATCTGTATATGAATTTTTATTACCGAAGTATAAACCATTATCAATATTTATATCATAGTTTTCACATGTAAATTTCCATCCTTCATCATTCAATTCTATCAAGATTGTTTTTTTATCCTGAGTTTTCATTAGTTTGACGTTTGGCTCCACATGAAATCTTATGTCAAATTTATAATTATTATTTGTTTTCTTTCTGATTATTTTGTCTAGTCCTATAAATGACATTTTTTCAGGAAAAAATTCAATTTGTCTCTCATGAATTGAGTTATATTTTTTTAAATATCCATCATGTGAAGCATTAATCATCCAATAATTTTTTTCAAAACTACTATTTTTTTTAAATATTTTTAAACCTTTTTTTATTAACCAAATGTTATTAATTTTAAAAAATTTACATGATGAATTGTCATCAATTATAAGGGTATTTTGAGCAGCAGATGATTTAGATAATTGATTAAGTTTTGTATTAACTTTATTATGATATCCACAATTACTTATTAGTTTTTGTCCATTAGAAATAATTTCAAAAGATAGAGCCCCAGATTGATAATCTTTAGTATAATTTGTATTCGGAGATGACCCGACATCCATTGCTAAACAGATTTTTTTATTTTTAAATATTAAGTATCCAGCATATTCTTGATTGTCATTTTTAAATTTATACCCTAGTCTTTTTAGATAATTGTCAAAATCAAAATTATTAGATAAGTTATTTCCATTAAATAAAAGATCTACTTTTACATTTTGCCAAATAAAAGCGTAACTTTGACCAAGATAATAAATTGTTTCCTCAATATGTTCGGGTATATTAATTTGAGACTCTTTAAACCACTCTCTGATCAAAATAAAATACTTAAGAAATAAAATTAATTGCTTTATATTTCTTGATTTAGTGAATCCATAATTATCTAAGGCTAGTTTTGATATTTTTTTTAAAAGAGTTAACCCAAAAGATAAATATTTTTTTTCATTTTGATAACAAAGACCAACTAAAATTATTGAAGCACATACAATTAATTTGTCTTCCAATATTTTAGATCTATTAATTTCACTTATAAGATAATTCGTTTGTTTCTTAATCATTTTATTAAATTCATTTTTATAATTTTGATTACTTTCATCATAAGTAAGATTATGGCAAGATAGCCAAGCAATAATTCTTTTTGCAGTTAAATCAAAACCCCAAGTTTTGTTATTATATTTTTTATTATTGTTAATCCAATTTGTAATTATTGATTGAGTAGCTTGTTTTGATGACTTTAAATCTAAGCTAAAAAACCAATAAAAATTATTTAGATTTTTATATTTCTTATCTCTTAAATTTTTATTATTCCAAATTTCATTTATAGAAAAATCTTCAATATCAAATTTCTTTTTTTGATATTTAATTAAGGATGACAGTAAATAAGGACTAGGTTTATAGAGTAGTTCATCTTCATTTACCTTTGAAATTTTTTTATCATAAAGATTAGAATTTAAATAAAATTTTCTTAGCTGATCTGAAATACCAAAAAAAAATCGATTTATGTAAATCATGAAATTACTTTGATTTTAATAATTCAATATTTTTTTTAATATCTCCATTATTACTTTTAAAAACTGTAGTACCAGAAACCAATATATTGGCACCAGCTTGTATTGCTGATTTATAATTATCAAAATTAATTCCACCATCGATTTCTATGTCAAAATTCAATTTTTTTTCTTCCTGAATTTTTTTCAATAATTTTATTTTTGATAAAACTTCAGGCATAAACTTTTGACCACCAAAACCTGGGTTAACACTCATAATTAAAACTAAATCAATTTTTTCCAAATACTCTTTAATAGTATCTACTTTTGTCTCTGGATTTAAAGATACACCAACTTTCTTTTTTAATTGTTTTATTTTTAAAATAGAAGAATTCAAATCATTAGTTGCTTCTGGATGAATTGTAATAATATCTGCACCTGCATCTGAATATGCATCTATATATTTATGTACTGGGGAAATCATTAAATGAACATCAAAAATCATATTTGTTTTTTTTTTTAATGCTTTGATTACTGGTGGTCCAATAGTTAAGTTTGGAACAAAATGCCCATCCATTACATCAACATGTATCATGTCTGCTCCACCATCTTCTAATTTTTTGATTTCATTACCTAACTGGCTAAAATCTGCTGATAGAATTGATGGTGAAATTTGTATTTTTTTCATTGATAACTAGTAATACTAGTATCAATTTTTAAAATTTAATTGAATTAAAAAATTGGTAAATTTGTCTCGAAATTTCACTTTCCAGAGGAAAAGATAACATACCCATCACAGAATAACCTAAAACCCAAGGCATTAAATAAAATCTAATCATGAAAAAAAACCAAGCAACATATAATGGTACTATTGGTTGAATTATGAACGATGGAGTTATTGGTCTAAATATTTTTATAAGTGGATTGGTGAATTTTACAAAAACTCTCATAAAAAAAAATTGAGAGTCTTCTTTTTGAAAAATGTTCATCGCAACTCTTCCAATTAAAGTCCACATTATTACCCCAAGAATATAATCAATTATATAAACTAAAGGATGAAAGTTAGCAGACATATGGAATTTATATTAAATAAATTAAGAAGTTAGAAGGGGCGAAATTAATCGCCCCTTAAAAATATTATTTATTGTTTGCCAAGAATCGATCTACCTGATGGTACTCGAACCTCATCAACCATTTTTTGTGTTGCAGCGCTAGGCTCTGAAGTAATTAAACTTACTACAACCATAGCTACTAAGCTGACAGCTGCACCAAAGATACCAAACGTTAACTGTGTAATACCCAAGAATCCACTTCCACCATTACGTACCCAAATTAGGTAACCTAATCCTGAAAGAAGACCTAAAGACATACCAGCTATGGCACCTTCTCTGTTAGCTCTCTTCCACCATACACCAAGTACTAGTGGGAAGAATAATCCAGACATCGCAAAGTCAAAAGCCCAGATTACTGAACCTAAGATACCTTGGATCTCCATCGCCGCAATAGTTGCTCCAGCAAAACCAATTACTACAAGTAATACCCTTGCAACAACTAGTCTCTTAGCAGTCTCAGCTTTTGGATCGATGATTTTATAGTAAACATCGTGTGAGATTGCGTTTGCAATTGCTAGAATCAAACCATCAGCTGTTGACATGGCAGCAGCCATACCTCCAGCAGCAACTAGACCTGAGATTACATATGGTAATCCAGCTATTTCTGGAGTTGCTAACACAACGGCT
>JBJLDX010000002.1:0-30440 GCA_045566175.1 Candidatus Pelagibacter sp.
ATCTAATTCATTTTCTAAATTTTTTATATCATTTTCAAAATTAAGATAATTTTTCATATATAAATAGATATTATATAAGTATGAAAAATGACAACAAAATGTCAGTGCTACTATAAATTATTTGACTTAGTTTTATTGGGGTTTTACTAATCTACCAATGTTAGCTAATTATCAAAATGTTAATAATTTAAAAATTTCAAAAAAATTATTATCTTTTGTAAATGATGAGTTATTAAAAGATACTTATATTAATCCTAAGGAATTTTGGTTAGGGTTTGATAAAGCAGTACATGAATTAGCACCAAAGAATAAAGAATTAATTAAAACTAGAGATAATTTACAAAATCAAATTGATGATTGGCATATTAAAAATAAGGGGACCGAAATTAAAATTGAGGAATATAAAAATTTTTTAAAAAAAATAGGATATTTAAAAGATGAAGGGTCTGACTTTAAAATTGAGACAAAAAACGTTGATGACGAAATTGCAAAAATAGCAGGACCTCAATTAGTCGTTCCAATTATGAATGCTAGATATGCTTTAAATGCAGCAAATGCACGTTGGGTAAGTTTATATGATAGTCTTTATGGGACAAACATCATACAGTCTGAGGAAGGTGGTAGTGAAAGATATGATCCAAATCGTGGTCAAGAGGTAATTAAATATGTAAGGGAATTTTTTGATAAGTATATTCCAATTGAAGGAACAAGTTGGAAAAATATTACTGGCTTAAAAGTAATAAAAAAAGAATTAATCATATTTAAGGATGTCTACGAATATAAGTTAAAAGATCAAAATAAATTTATAGGTTATAGAGGTGATGCATCTAAGCCTGAGGCAATAATACTTAAAAATAATAATCTCCACTTTGAAATAATCATTAACCCTAGAGCATTTAGTGCTGCACACGATATAGCAGGAATAAGTGATGTGATAGCCGAGTCTGCAGTTTCGACTATTTGTGATAATGAGGATAGTGTGGCAGCAGTGGATGCTGAGGATAAAGTTGCTTGTTACAGAAATTGGCTAGGATTAATGAAAGGTGATCTGAAAATTCAATTTGAAAAAAATGGTAAAAATTTAGAAAGAAAATTAAATCCTGATAGAAGTTATATTTCAAAAGATGGTAAAGGTTTAAAACTTCATGGAAGAAGTTTATTATTAATAAGAAATGTTGGTCATCTAATGACAAACCCCTCTATTCTTTTAAAAGATGGAAGTGAAGTACCTGAAGGTATTATGGATGCATTTATCACTTCAACTGCTGCCTTATATGATTTAAAAAGAAAAAGAAATACAAGAACTGGATCTATTTATATTGTAAAACCAAAAATGCATGGACCAGATGAATGTGCTTTTACAGATTTGATTTTTACTAAAGTTGAAGAAGTACTAACTTTAGATCCAAATGTTATTAAGGTCGGCATTATGGATGAAGAAAGAAGAACATCAGCTAATCTTAAAGAATGTATTAGAGCCTTAAAAGATAGAGTATTCTTTGTTAACACGGGATTTCTCGACCGCACCGGAGATGAGATGCATACTTCTATGGAGGCTGGCCCAATGATTAAAAAAGGAGATATGAAATCTTCTAAATGGATACAAGCGTATGAAAATAATAATATGGATTTAGGTTTAAAATGTGGATTTTCAGGTAAGGCTCAAATTGGTAAAGGGATGTGGGCTGCACCGGATGAAATGAAAAAAATGATAGAGGAAAAAATAGGACACCTGGAAGCTGGTGCGAATTGTGCATGGGTCCCTTCTCCAACTGCAGCAGCATTACACGCTCTACATTATCATCAAGTTGATGTTTTTAATGTACAAAAAAAAATAGCATCCAGATCTCCAGCAAAATTGGATGATCTTTTAACTATACCTATAGCAAATAGACCTAATTGGTCAGTGGATGAGATTAATTCAGAAATTTCAAATTCAGCACAAACTTTATTAGGATATGTTGTAAGATGGATAGATCAAGGCGTTGGTTGTTCAAAAGTTCCTGATATTAGTAATACATTTCTTATGGAAGACCGTGCCACTCTTCGAATTTCATCTCAACATATTGCAAATTGGTTACATCACGGAATTACTACAAAAATCCAAGTAATAGAAATAATGAAACAAATGGCTAAAATTGTAGACAAACAAAATGAAAGTGACAAAAAATATGTTAAAATGAGTGATGATTTTGATAACTCAATTGCCTTTAATGCCGCTTGTGATTTAATTTTTAAGGGTAAAGAACAGCCCTCTGGCTATACAGAACCTTTATTACATTTAAACCGATTAAAAAAAAAAATTAGTCAGAATTAGTGTTTATATTAGTCCTATTTTTAAAGGCAGAAAATAAAGTTCCATCATCCAAACTCTCGATCTCACCACCAACTGGTAATCCTTGAGCTAATTTTGTCACTTTAGCTAAGGTATTTTTTAAGCTGTCTTTGATGTAATAAGCCGTTGTTTGTCCTTCAACTGTTGCACTTGTGGCCAAAATGACTTCCTCAATTTTTTCTCTTTGAACTCTTTCAACTAAAGAATTAATCAATAAATCTTCTTTTCTTTGACCCACAGAAGAAATCGTTCCCCCTAGAATATGAAAGTATCCCTGAAAAATATTTGAATTTTCAATAGACCATTGATCAGCTAGATCTTCAACGACACAAATTTTTTTAAATTTTTCTTTATTTTTTTCACAATTATTACATCCATCCAAATTAGATTTTAAGGACCCACAATAATTACATCTTATTACATTTTTATAAACCTGAGCTAATGTATTTGCTAAAGGTTTTACAAGTTCATTTCTATTATTGACTAATTTCAAAACAATTCTTTTTGCCGATTTTGGTCCCAATCCAGGAAGTTTAGAAATTAATTTAATTAAGTCTTCTATCTCATTTATATTTTGCATCGTTTAAAGAGGCCACTTAAAACCTGGAATTCCAAAACCACCAGCTGTTTTAGAAATTTCTTCGTTTGTTTTTACTTTAAGTTGTGCTTTTGCATTGTTATGAGCTGCAACAATTAAATCTTCAATAATTGATTTTTTTTCTTTTAATATTTCATCTGAGATTTCTATTTTTTGCATTTCTCCTTCTCCATCTAAAATCACTTTCACTGAGTTAGACCCTGAAACACCCTCAGCAGTAATTTTTTTTATATTTTCCTGACTCTCCTTCATTTTGGCTTCAAGTTCTTTTGCTTTGTCTAAAATTTTGTTAAAATCTGTCATTTATTTGCCTTTATCATCTTTTGAAATTACATCAATTAACTTTGCATCCGGAAATGTTTCTAACACCTTTTTAAACAATTTGGATTCTTTTGTTTTTTCAAAAATTTCTTTTTTTTTATTTTGCTCTTTTTCCTTAATTGATATTTCTCCTTTCATTTTACTAAAAGTTATAATCCATCTTTCACCAGTCCACTCATAAAGTTTAAGGGATAAATCTTTAACAAAATTTTTGTCAAGTTCATCGTTGAAGGATATTTCTATTCTATTTTTTTCAAAACTAACCAGATAAACATTTTTCTCTAACTCATATTTAAGTTTTATTTCTTTATTTTGAATACATATTTCTAAAAGTTGCTCAAATGACTCGATAAAAATATTTTTTTCTGCCTTAACTTCTGTTTGCAGTTCTTTTGTAATCTTTTTTTCTTGCGTAACACTTTTAATTTGGTCAACAGTATCTTTTTTGAAATCAGAAACTATATTTTTTTTTTCAACAGATATTTTGTTGTCATAATTTTTTGTGTCATAATTATCTGATTTTACTGACGTAATATGAACTAATCTCACTAAAAACATTTCAATTGATAAGTTTTGATTAGAAACAATATCAAGCTCCTCAATAGTTCTTAAAGTAAACTGCCAAAACAATATTAAATCCTTGTTATCAACATTTTTAGATATTTCTTTAATCTTTAAATATTCTTCATCATTTAAGGAAAAATTGGTACTTTCTAAAGTTAAAGCTTCTATATTTTTGAAGTAATAAATTAGCTCTAAGAAATCATTTATAAATATTTTTGGTTCAATTCCTTGATCATAAATTTTTTTATATGCTGTTATTACCTTTTTTTCTTCACCCTCTAAAATAAGAAGAAAAATTTCTATCAATTTTGATTTGTCAAAATATCCAAATATTTCTTGAGCCTTTTTTAAATCTAGTTCTTTATTTTTTTCTAAAGACAGTAGCCCTCTATCTAACAAGGATAATGCATCCCTAACTGATCCCTCTGAAATTTTTACAATCAATCTTAAAGCATCATCCGAAGCTTTACCATTTTCTTTTATTATTATTTCTTTTAAAAAATTAAATAATTCTAATGATTTTATTCTAGATAAATCAAATCTTTGACATCTTGAAACTACTGTTATAGGAATTTTTTTTATTTCTGTAGTTGCAAAAATAAATTTTAAATATTCTGGTGGCTCTTCTAATGTTTTCAATAAAGCATTAAATGCTTGTTTGCTCAACATATGTACTTCGTCAATTATAAATATTTTAAATTTAGAGGAAGTAGGTCCATATCTTGAAAATTCTATCAAATCTCTAACATCATCTACGCCTGTCTTGCTTGCGGCATCCATTTCTAAAACATCAATATGGTTTGAATTTGCAATAGCCTCACAATTATCACATAACTTTTTTTTACATATATTCTCAATACCATTTAAACAATTTAAAGATTTAGCAACTATTCTTGCTATTGTTGTTTTGCCTATTCCTCTAATTCCTGTAAAAAGGTATGCGTTAGGAGTTTTATTTGATTTAATTGAATTAATAATTGTTTCAGCGACTACATTTTGACCAATTAAATCCTCAAATATTTGTGGTCTATATTTTAATGCTAATACTTTTGAGTTTTTGTTCATTTTATTTTCTAGGAGACTAGAACCTGAATAACTGTCTTTACGACTGCTTCCGTTAAGATCTGGTCGGGTTCAAGCAGCACCCACCTCTAGCCTCCAAGAACTATTATAGCAGTAATGATTTCTAATCTACAAGAAAAGATTAAAAAATTATTTTTCTCTTTGTTTGTCAGCTTCAAAAACACCTAGGACGTGAAAATCTTGGCAATGTAATCCTAGTTCCTCTAAAGATTTTTGAACTTTTGGATCTTCAATATGGCCATCAAGATCACACAAAAAAAAGAATGAATCGAATGTATTCTTTTCTGGATAACTTTGCAATTTTGTTAAATTTACTCCATTGATTGCAAATCCACCTAATGATTGATAAAGAGCTGCTGGCTTACTTTTTAATTTAAATAAAAAAGAAGTTATATATTTTTTATTCTCAAAGTTAGGTTGTGAAATATTTTTACCCATCACTAAAAATCTTGTAAGATTGCCTTTTTCATTCTCTATATTTTTTTGAATTACTTCTAATTTGTATGTTTCTGCACTTAAAGAAGATGCAATTGCTGCTTTTGTTTTATCTTGTGCTTGTGAAACCATTTGTGCAGACCCTGCTGTATCTGCTCTAACATGTTCTATCAAATTATGTGATTTAATAAAACTAGAACATTGAGATAATGCTTGTCCGTGAGAGTAAACATTTTTGATATCAGAAATTTTTGCTCCTGGAAGTCCTAGCAAATTATGTTCAATTTTTTGGAAATATTCAGAATAGATATTAAGTCTATATTGAAATATTAGGTATTCAATACCAATATTTCCAGTAATTCTATTCGATTCAGGAATTATCATTTTTGAATTAACATCTTTTGAGGCTTTCAAAAAACAATCGTCGAAAGTTTTACATGGAATGATTTCAGCCTTTGGTTCAATGGATAAAGCTGCTAAATGAGAATAAGCTCCGAAAGTACCTTGAAAATAAATTTTACTCATTAGGATTTATATTCCATTATTTTTTTTATAGCCAGAAAATCCTCCTCAGTATCTACTCCGATTGGAGAGGACTTAGCAAGAGCAACATTAATTCTAATATTGTTGTCCAGTGCTCGAAGCTGTTCGAGTCTGTTCTTAATCTCATTAGAAGATTGATTATATGAAACAAAATCTTTAAGAGTTTCTTTTTTATAACAATATATACCTAAATGATGATAAGTATTTTTATCTTGTTTTGAAATTTTTCTTTTAAAGCTTATTGCTTCTGGAAAATTTAGATCATCTAAGCATTCTTTAGTATTAACTTTAACAATATTCTCATTTTCATATAATACTTTATCATTTATTTTTGAAGCTAAAGTTCCTAGTTGAGATTGATTTTTAATCATTTGATCATTTAAGTTTATAATATCCTCTATATTCATTAAAGGTTCATCTCCTTGGAGATTCATTATCAAATCAATATTCTTATGATCTAGTTTTTGTAAGGCTTCATAAATTCTATCCGTTCCTGTTTGATGCTCTTTTTCGGTCAAAATTGCTTGACCACCATTTTTTTTCACATCATCCATTATTTCTTGGTCTTGAGTTGCGACTACCACTCCTCCAATATTTGCTTCCTCAGCTTTCTTAAAAACATGAGAAATCATTGATAACCCATTAATTTTTAACAATGGCTTACCTGGCAATCTTGTAGCTGATAATCTTGAAGGAATTATTATTAATGTTTTCATTGGTCTTTTTTATTTTTTTATTACAATATAAACAGAGGCAAAATTGTACATCAAAATATATAAGCAATTTTTGATTTATAGTGTTATACGTTCAAAATAATTTTTAATAAAATGGATTCTTTTGAATTAAACAAAATAATAGCTGCAGTACTTATGGTTGCGCTTCTTGTAATTGGTATTGGAAAGCTGTCCGATGTAATATTTTATGTTGAAAAGCCTAAAACTCCTGGCTATGCTGTGGATGTGGAGGTAGCAATTACTACAAGCAACGCTAATTCGGAAACTGTTGAGGAAAAAATTGATATAGCTGCATTAATGGCTATGGGAGATCTTGCTGTTGGTGAAAAAGTTTTTAAAAAATGTGCAGCTTGTCACTCTATTGTCAAAGGAGGGAAAAATAATATTGGTCCCGCTCTATATAATGTTGTTGGAAGAAAGGTTGGAATTGTAAACGACTATAAATATTCAAAAGCTCTCACTGGATATGGAAAGGAATGGACTTTTGAAGAATTGAATGGCTACTTAATTAAACCAGCTAAGTGGATTAAAGGAACTAAAATGGCTTTCGCTGGACTAAGAAAAGAAAAAGATAGAGCGTCTGTAATTTTATATTTAAATAAAAATTCAGACAACCCATTAATGTTACCTTAATTTACCAAAACTATAAAGTAGTATAGATTTTTGCACATGAACTCTGTTAAGAGCTTGTTGCCAAACCCTTGATTTTTTGCTGGAAAAAATTTTTTCATCCACCTCTGAGCCTCTAGGCAAACAATGAAGAAAAATACAATCTTTCTTTGCAAAACTCATTAATTTTTCATCAATTTTAAATTTCTTAAAATGATAAAGTTTTTTTGTTTTATTTACATTATCATTCATTGAAATCACTTTATCTGAAAAAATCACATCAGCTTTCGATGCTGCTTTTTTTGGATCATCATAAATAGTAATTCTATTTTTATTAATTTTTATAAACTTTAAAATTGTTTTTCTTGGTTGATATTTTTTTGGACAACCTATATTTAATTTAAATGAAAATTTAATAGAAGCTGCAATTAATGAATTCAAAACATTATTAGAATCTCCAATCCAGGTAATATTTAATTTTGATATATTTTTTTTTTTTATTTCTTCAACTGTAAAGATATCAGATAAAATTTGAGTAGGATGAGATGATGGACTTAATCCATTAATAACTGGGATTGTTAAATATCTTTTAAATTCCTCTAACTTTTTATCATCATCTGTTCTTAACATAAAAGCATTTCCAAAATTAGATAATATCTTAGCAGTATCTTCTATACTCTCCCCCCCTTTTGATAAATGGAGCTCATCTGGTCTAAGCGTTAGAGTGCTCCCTCCAAGCTGTTTAATTGCTAAATAAAAACTTAATCTTGTTCTTAAACTAGATTTTTCAAACATTTGAATTAATAATTTTCCTTTAAGAGGACAACCTTTATCAATTTCTAAACTGCTTAGATTTTTTCTATTTTTTTTTCTATTTTTTGCATCAGATAAAATTTTTCTTAAATCTTTAGCTGGTACATCTTTTAAATTGATAAAATGTCTCATCACTAATATTTTCTACAAACTTTATTAATAATTTTGATTGCCATATCAATTTCACTCTTTTTAACATTTAATGGTGGCAAAATCCTTACAACATTTTCTGCTGCTCGAATTGTTAATAATTTATTTTGAGTTAATTTTTTAATAAAGTTTGTTTGGTCTTTATGTAATTGTAAACCAATCAGCAACCCTCTACCTCTAATTTCTTTAATTATCTGAGGAAATTCTTTTTTAAGTTTTTTTAATCTTTCTTGAAAATAATAAGAATTTTTTTTTACATTATTTAAAAAACTTTTTTTTCCTACTATATCCATAACAGCACTACCAATTTTCATTGCTAGTGGATTTCCTCCAAATGTAGAACCATGAGAACCAGGGTTCATAGCATTTGCAACTTTTTTTGTCATCAAAACAGCTCCAATGGGAAAACCACCACCTATACCTTTCGCAATTGGCACAATATCAGGTCTTACTTTTGATTTTTCAAAAGCAAAAAAGTCACCAGTTCTACCAATTCCACATTGTACCTCATCAAGTATTAATAATATTTTCTTTTTATTACACAATTTTCTTAATTCTTTTAAACACCAATCAGGTATTACTTTAATACCTCCCTCACCCATAATTGGTTCTATCATTATGGCAGCAGTTCTATTACCTATTTTTTTTTTAAGATCTTCGTGATCACCAAAACTAAAATGATCAAAACCATCAACTTTAGGTCCAAAACCTTCAGTCATTTTTTTACTTCCACTTGCATAAATTGCTGCGATTGTTCTTCCATGGAATGAATTTTTTAAACATAAAATTCTATTTTTTTGAGGTTCACCTATTGAATAAAAATATCTACGAGCAGCCTTAATTGCTGCTTCTGTTGCTTCTGTCCCTGAGTTTTGAAACATAACGAAGTCTGCAAATGTTTTTTTTACTAACTTTTTAGCAAGTTCTTCACCTTCAGGTATTGTAAAAGCATTTGATACATGCCACACTTTCCTAGCTTGCGTATTTAAAGCTTTTATTAATTTTGGATTTGCGTGACCTAAACTATTAACTGCAATTCCTGAACAAAAATCAAGATATTTTGAACCTTTAGTTGAATAAAGGTAGCTACCTTTCCCACTTCTAAAAGAAATTTTTTTTCTGTTATAATTTTTAACTAAGTAGCTCATATTTTTTTAAAAAACTTTTTATTAATTTAATTAATACAAGTTAGGATTGAATACCTTTCTTTTTTTTCTTATTTAATAATTGTTGATAACTCTTAATAATCAGTTGTTTAATTAAATACTATATCAGTATATAGTGTTTATATAAACAAATAACACAAAATGTAGTTATAAATGAGCTGGACAGAAGAAAAAGTTAATAAATTAAAAGAACTTTGGGGCAAAGGTAATACAGCAAGTCAAATTGCTGAAATATTAGGGGGTATAAGCAGAAATGCTGTCATTGGTAAAGCTCATAGATTAAATTTATCTGCAAAAATTAAGACTAGAACCGCAACATCAAATAAAAATTTTGAAGATAATTTAGATGAAAAAAGTTTAAGATCTAATCGTGGAAGAAGAAGTAAGTTTAAGTCATTATTAATAGAAAAGGACTTCGAGCCTGAAAATCCTAAACAATTAGAGGAACTTGATGAAAATTCTTGCAAATGGCCAATAGGTCATCCCGATGAGGACTCGTTTTATTTTTGTGGGAGATCTTCACTAAAAGATTTCTCATATTGCAAACTACATCTTCTTTATGCATACCAACCTAAAGGTAAAAAAGATGAAACAGAAAATAAAGATGAAGAGAAGGTATATATTAGTAAAAAAATTAAATCAGCATAAGGGTATAAATTTAGAGATTATATTTTTCTGTTGAAAATTGCCCACCCTCTCTCCACATATAACAGTATTTTTTTACCTCATCTTCAAATGAACGTGTGCTTGGAGATCCTATGTCAAAATTAGTTTTGTACTTTCCAGAAACAACATTATCATGTTTCAATAGTTTAAGTTGATCCTGTGTCAATAATGGACTTGGAAGTTGTTCTAGTAATAATGCAGACATTTTTGCTAACATCAGAGGAAATGGTATCAAAATTCTTTTTTTTCCAATTAACTTAGTCAGCTTTTCTAAAATTTCTTTAAAAGAAATTTGCTCAGGTCCAACACATTCTATTATTTTTGAGTTTATGTTTTTTGAAATTACATGAAAAATTACATCTGTTAAATCTGAACAGTGAATTGGCATAAATTTTGTTTTACCTGAATAGTATAGGGGGAAAAAAGGCAATCTATTTAATAACGTCATAAAACTTGTAGTAAAATTATCATCAACAGAATAAACTATCGATGGTCTTAAAATTGTTGATAGAGGGAAATTTTTTAATATACTGTTTTCTCCCTCTAGTTTTGTAATAGCATATTTAGAGTCTACAGCATTATTTATACCAAGAGCCGATAGATGAATAAAATGTTTTAAATTATATTCTTTGCACAATTTAGATATTAATGAGGGGAAAATTGTATGAATATTTTTGAATGTGTTTCCTTTTTTTTTTTCATACAAAATGCCTACTAAATTTATACAAACATCAGTTTTTTTAAAAAGATTTCTTAATTTTTTTTCATCAAAAATACTTGACTCCACAATATCTAGGTATCCAGCATTAGCTTGGGTTTTAATTTTGTAGCTATTTTGATGAATATTTCTTGTAACAACAGTAACTCTATAGTTGTTTTTAGTTAACTTTCTAATTAAATTTCTACCAATTTGACCACTACCGCCAAAAATTAGACAATTTTTTACTTTCATATATATATCTTAAAATGAATATTAATATTAAGCTTCATAAAAACGACTTACCAGATGATTTAAGTTTAGGCAATCTATTAGCGATAGATGGAGAGTTTATGGGTTTAAATGTAAGACGAGATCCTCTTTGCTTAATTCAAATTTCCTCAGGAAAATCTGACGCTCATATTGTTCAGTTTGATAGAAAAAATTATAATGCGCCCAATTTAGTAAAAATTTTACATAATGATAAAATTACAAAAATTTTCCACTATGGAAGAGCAGATTTGGCTCATATTAAATATTACCTCAAAACAGATACTAATAATGTTCTTGATACTAAAATAGCATCAAAACTTGCAAGATCATATTCGGACAATCATTCGTTAAAAACCTTAATTAAAGAATTTGTTAATATTGATGTAAGTAAACAATTTCAAAACTCTGATTTTGGAGGAGAATTGTCGTCTGACCAATTAAAATACTGTGCAAATGATGTCATCTATCTCCATAAAATTCATGAAGAACTAAATAATATTCTAATTAGAGAAAATAGAGTGGATCTTTACAAAAATTGTTTAAAGTTTTTAAAAACAAGAGTTGAACTTGATCTTGCTTTATTCAAAGACGATTTATGGTCACATTAAAAAAATGAAAAAAGAAATTAATCAGATCGGTAAAAATGTTATTGATTTACAAATTAAATCTTTAAGAAAATTAAAAAATTCTATTAATCAATCTTTTGAACAAGCAGTAAAATCAATTCAAAAATGTAAATCAAAGGTGGTAGTATGTGGAGTTGGAAAAAGTGGAATCATTGCATCTAAAATTTCGGCGACTTTATCATCTGTAGGAACTCCATCGTTTGCTGTTTCTGCTAGTGATTGTTCTCATGGAGATTTGGGCAGAATAACAAATAAAGATATTCTTATACTGATAAGTTACTCTGGAAATACATTAGAATTAAAAAATATAATTAAATATGCTAAATCTAATAAAATTCTTCTTATAGGAATAGTTTCAGATAAAAACTCCATATTGTATAAATCATCTAATATTAAATTACTTATTCCAGAAGTGGTAGAGTCTGGTGATGGAATAGTTCCTACTTCTAGCACTACTGCCCAATTAGCCTTTGGGGATGCATTGTCTATCGCTTTAATGAAAATGAAAAATTTTGGTAAACTTGATTTCAAAAAATTCCACCCTTCAGGAAGCCTAGGAAATAAACTTAAAACTGCAAAAGACATTATGCTAACTAAAAATAAGATCCCCTTTGTAAATGAAAATTACTTAATGAGAAAAGCTTTAAAAATATTAAATTTAAAAAAACTAGGATTTTTAGTTATAATTAATAATCAAAATTTAAATGTTGGTATATTTACTGATGGAGATTTGAAAAGATTATTACAAAAAAAAAGAGCCATTGAAAATACAAAAATTAAAAACTTTATGACAAAAAATCCCTTTATTGTTGAAGAAAATGTACTAGCAACAGAAATTTTAACTCAAATGAACAAAAAAAAAATTACAAGTGCATGTGTATATAGGCAAGGCAATAAAAGAAAAACAACTGGAGTTATTCATATTCATAACCTGTTAAAAAGTTTAAAATAACTTTTGAATGAAAAAGTTTTTTCAATTATTTCTTTTTTTTTTGTTAATTTTAATAGTAATAATTTTTTATATAAATTATTTCAAGACAGATCCAAAAAAAGCTGGTGAAGAAAAAAAAGAGGAGACTTTGATAGAAAATCAAAATAATCTAATTACAAATCTACGGTATAATGTAAGTTTTGATAATAACACTGAATACTTCATAACTGCTGAACTTAGTGAAATATTTTATCAGGAAGGATCTGAATTTGTTGAGATGCAAATCGTTTTTGCTAGAATTGTTAATGAAGAAAACATTCCTTTAGTTATTGAGTCAAATAACGCTATTTACAATAACTCTAATTATAATACTCAATTTTCAAATGATGTAAAAGTCACTTATTTAGGCAGTATAATTTACTCTGAAAATTTGGATCTTAATTTTGAAGAAAATATTGTTACAATTAGAAATAATGTTATATATGAAGGAATTCAAGGTCAACTCAAAGCTGATAATGTTGAGTTAAACTTAATCACTAAAGAAATGAAAATCTTTATGAATGATGCTGAAAATAAAGTTAAAATAAAATCAGAATAATTTTTTATGTCTAATATAAAAAAATTTAGAATTAAATCTTTTAAAGAAAAAAAATCAATTTTACAACTTGAAAAGATTTCTTTAAAATTTGGTAGAAAAATTATTTTAGATAATTTATCTATTAGATTAAACAATGGACAAATTTTAGGTTTGTTAGGTCCTAATGGTGTAGGAAAAACTACAATATTTAATCTTATAACAGGTTTAATTTCACCTGATTTTGGATCGATAATAATAAATGGACAAAAAGTAAATAACCATCCCATTTACCAAAGAACACTAAAATATAAAATTGGATTTGTTCCTCAGCACGGGGGTTATTTTCATGATCTTACAGTTTATGAAAATCTAAAAGCAATCGCTGAAATTACAATCTCAAATGTAAGTTTTAGAGATGAAAAAATTAATTCATTGATATCTAAATTTGAATTAGATCCTATTAGAGATATAAAAGCAGATTTTCTTTCTGGCGGTCAAAAAAAAAAATTAGTAATAGCGATTGCACTTATATCAAGCCCAAAAATACTCTTACTTGATGAGCCATTTGCAGCTTTAGATGTAATGACAATAAAAACACTTCAAGAGATAATAGTTGGGTTACAAAGTGCAAGTAATATATCAGTTATATTGTGCGACCATCAAGCTAGAGATCTATTGGCTTGTGTCGATACTGCTGCAATTATTCATAATGGAAAAGTTGTGGCTCAAGGTACACCAGCCAACTTAATTCAAAACGTGGATGCAAGAAATGCATATTTTGGAGACTCATTCAAAATTAGTTAATTTTATTTTTAATGACTAATTATATTAAAATAATTGACACTATAAAGCCCTTTAATAAATCAATAAAAGTAGAGGGAGATAAAAGCTTATCAATTAGATGGGCACTGATGGCTTCTCAAGCAGAAGGTAAATCAAAATCTTCGAATTTATTAAAATCTGAAGATGTGATGAATACACTCGAGTGTTTAAAAAAACTAGGAGTAAAAATTAAATCTAAAGATGATACATGTGAAATCATTGGTAAAGGGTTAAATAGTTTTACACATAAAAAAAATTTAACTCTTAATGCTGGCAATTCTGGAACTCTTGGGAGATTAATAATGGGATTATTAGTTCATTATAAAGATGAAATTAAGATTGTTGGTGACAAAAGTCTTTCTAAGAGAGATTTCATGAGAATTATAAATCCATTAAAAAATTTTGGAGCTAAATTTAAATCTAATAATGGAAAATTACCAATAAGTATAATGGGAACAAATCATGCAAGACCAATTAAATATCATGAAAATAAAGGCTCTGCACAGTGTAAAAGTGCAGTTATGCTTGCAGCGTTAAATACTAGTGGAACCACTTATATAAAAGCAAAAAAATCTCGTAATCATTCAGAATTATTATTTAAACATTTGGGTCTTAAAATTAAAATAAATAAAAAAAAAAATTATGATTTGATTAAGATAAAGGGAAAAAGAAATATTAAACCATTTAATTATAATATACCTTCAGATATAAGTTCAAGTGCTTTTTTTATTGTACTAACTGTTTTGTCAAAAAACTCAAAATTAAAAATTAAAAATGTAAATGTAAATCCGACTAGGATAGGAATTTTAAAGATATTAAAGAAAATGGGAGTAAACATAAGATTACAAAATTATAAGAAATACAAAGGTGAAGAAATAGCAGATATAACTGTAAAAAGTAACAAACAATTAAAAGCTATTAATTGCCCAACAGGTTTAAATTCGGCAGCGATAGATGAATTTTTACTTATCTTTTTGGTTGCTGCAAAAGCTAAAGGTGTATCTTATTTTAAAAACTTATCAGAATTAAATAAAAAAGAAAGTCCAAGGCTAATTTGGGGTTCTAAAATTTTAAACAAAATGGGAATTAAAAATGTTTTGAAAAAAGATAGCATAAAAATATATGGTAACCCAAATCTAAAGGTAGATAAGAAAATAAGAATTGATAAGTTTTTGAAAGATCATAGGGTATTTATGACAAGTGTAGTTGCTGGGCTCACTTTAGGTGGTCAGTGGAAAATTTCTTCTAAAGATAGTATCAATACGTCTTTCCCAACATTTATTAGCAAAATAAAAAGTTTAGGTGGAAGATTAAATTAAAATTTTGCATAAAAACCACAATATTCAATGATTTCAAAAAAAATTTAATTAAAATTGAGTGTTGATTATAGTTGTAAATTTAACTAAAAGGTCGTGTTTTTAAAAAAATTATAAAAACAATTATTTAAAATTAATGGAAATATACAAAGATTTAAACAATCCCGCTTCACAAGAGTTCAATAAGTTATTAAATAGCCAGCTTTCGAAGATTAATATTGAAGAAGGTAAAATTATTGAAGGTAAAATTAATAAAATAACAGAAAAATTCGTGTTTTTATTTATTGAAGGTTTAAAAAGTGAACCAGTGTTAGATATTAATGAGCTAAAAAGTATGGGTTTAGCCGACAAAATCAAAGAAGGTGAAACTATTTCAGTTCTTTTAGAAAAAATAGAAGATAAAAATGGTGAAGTTTTAGTATCAGCAAGTAAAGCACAAAAAATTAAAGGTTGGGATAAACTTGTTGAAGCCTATGAAAAAAATGAACCTATAATGGGTAAAATCACTTCTAAATGTAAGGGTGGTTGCATTGTAGAACACATAGAAACTGGCTCTCTAATGTTTCTTCCTGGGTCTCAAATAAGTGATAAACCACTAAAAGATATTTCACATTTAATGGGAGAACCACAAAAGTTTGCTTTAATTAAGCTGGATAAAATAAGAGGAAATGCTTGTGTATCAAGACGAGAAATAATTTCTAACTTTAAAAAAGAAGATAAGGCAAAAATTATAGAAAAATATAAAATTGGAGATATTATAAAAGGAGCTGAGGTTAAAGGTTACAGCACATTTGGATGCTTTTTTAGTGTAAATGGTGAACTTGATGTTTTAGTTCATTTACAAGAAATTTCCTATTCTCGTGTTAACCATCCAGATGAAGTGTTTAATATAGGAGAAAAACATGACTTAAAAGTTATTTCTGTAGACATGGAAAAGTTACAAGTTGGCTGTTCTATTAAACAATTATCTCCAGATCCTTTTGAACATATAGAAAACTATGAATTAAATAAGGTTTATAAAGTAAAAGTCATGAAGCTAATGGACTTTGGAGCTTTTTGTGAACTAGAGCCCGGTCTTACAACTTTGTTACATACAAGTGAACTAAGTTGGACAAAGAAAAATTTATCTGCAAAAAAAATGTTTAAAGTTGGTGATGAAATAGATTGTGTAATTACTGAAATTGATAAAGAAAAAAGAAGAGTGGCTATTTCACACAGACTAACTACAGAAAATCCATATGAAACATTTGAAAAAAAATTTCCAATAAACACAATTGTGGAAGGTGTTATTGTTAATAAAAATGAATATTCTTTATTTGTAAAAGTACAAGATTTAGATGTAGATGCATTTTTACACTGCAATGATTTAACTTATTTAAACAATGGAGAGGAAGAGTTAACGAAATACAAAAAAGGTGATAAGATAAAAGTTAAAGTTCTAGAAATAAAATCTTCAGAGCAAAAAATAAGAGTGGGCTTACGTCAAACCCAGCCAGATCCGTTCGATTGGTTTAAAGATAAAAAAATAAATCAAGCAATTACAGTCAAAATTATTTCAACAGATAATAAAGGTTTAATTGTAAGACCTGAAAAATGTGAAATGGATTTTAATATTAAAAAATCTCAAATCGCTATAAACTCTGCAGACGCCAGAACATCAAGATTTACTGGTGGTGAAAGAATAGATTGTGCTATTGCAGAACTAGACTTAGATAAAAGAAAAGTGAGTTTAAGCATTAAATTATTAGAAGAAATTGAAAAAAAAGAGGCTCTAGAAAAGTATGGTGCTGAGGGATCAGGTAAAAATTTACCATTTTCTTCATTATCTGAAGATTTAGAAAAAAAGGAAAAAAAAAATAAATAACACAAAGAAGATCTAAATTGGCTATTGTAAAATCAAAGCTTATAAAAAAACTTTCAAAGAACTACCCTAATTTTTTAAAAAAAGACCTAGAAAAATTCTCTGATATAATTTTAGATGAAATTAAACAAACCCTAAAAAGAGGTGAAAGAGTAGAGCTTAGAGGATTTGGTATTTTTTCTACTAATATACAAAAAGCAAGGATTTCCAGGAATCCAAAAACAGGAGAAAAGGTAAATACCCCAGAAAAAAAAACAATTCACTTCAAAATGGCAAAAGATTTGTTTAAAAAATTAAATAATGAAGAATAAAATTATTTTTGTTGCTTGTGATACATCAAACATAAATCAAATAAAAAAGATAATCAATCAAACTAAAACTAATAAACTTAAGATTATTCCAAAATTTGGGCTACAATTTTTTTATTCAAAAAAAGGGAGAAAGTTTTTAGAAAATTTTAAAAAACCTTACTTTTTAGATTTAAAAATATCAGATGTTCCAAACACAGCTATGTCCGCAATGGATAGCCTAAGAGATTTAAAAAAACTTAGATATATTACAGTGCATGCCAGTGGTGGTCTCGAAATGTTAAAAGCTGTCTCAAAAAAAGCTAAAAAAATAAACAAGAACATCAAAGTATTAGGAGTAACAATACTTACAAGTTTAAACACTAAATCAGTAAAAGAGATTGGTTTTAAAAGTAAAATTGATAAATTAGTTTTACATCAAGTTGCATTAATTAAAAAAAGTGGAGCTGCTGGTTGTGTTGCCTCTGCGCAAGAGGCAAATATAATAAGAAAAAAATATAAAAATTTGTTTATAGTAAGCCCAGGAATAAGACTACCTGGTGATAAAGCAAACGATCAAAAAAGGATAATGACACCAAAAGATGCTTTCAGAAACAAAGTTTCAGCAATAGTCATGGGGCGCTCATTAACATCTTCCAATATTAAAAATAATATTAAAAAGTTAATTGATCACTTAAGTTGATGATCACAAGCTGTAAAATCTGCGGTGTCTCTGATATTAATACATTAAATTATATTATTGAACATCCTCATCCACCTAGATTTATTGGTTTCATTTGTAATTATAAAAAAAGTCCAAGATATGTTGAAATAGAGAAATTAAAAAAATTGTTAAAGATAAATAAAAAAAATGTGAATTTTGTTGCAGTACTAGTAAAACCTGATGATGAAATATTGGAAAAAATAAAAGATTTAAATTTTGACTATTATCAAGTCTATGATTGCAGTCCTTATGAAATTCAAAGTATTAAAAAAAAATATAAAAAAAAAATTATTACTGCATTTACAATTCAAAATGCTAAAGATGTTGAGCAACATAAACTCTATAAAGATATTGCTGATATTTACTTGTTTGATAGTAAAGGGTACGAAAAAAGTATATCATTTAGGCACTCATTAATTGAAAATATAGAATTTAATAAAGAGGTGATGTTAGCAGGAAATATTCAATTTAATGATAATCTTGAAAATTTTCAAAAAATAGCAGATATTATTGATATATCTGGTGGCTTAGAAACCTCCGGATCAAAAGATATTTCCAAAATAGAAATTTTCTTAAACAAATTTAAAATTTTGAAAAATGATACTTAAAAAGAAAATTCCACTGATTGATCAACATGATAAATATGGATTTTGGGGAGGAAAATTTGGTGGGAGCTATATTCCTGAAACTTTAAAAAAACCAATAGAGGATTTAACAAATAATTTTGAAAAATTAAGAAAAGATAAAAAATTTTTAAAAAAAAGAGATTTTTACTTCAAAAATTATATTGGTGCTCCTACTTCATTTATAAAATTAGAAAATTTATCTAATCATCTAGGTGGTGCACAAATTTGGGCTAAGGTAGTTTCGGAGGCTAATGGTGGAGCACATAAGATATACAACGCTACTGTTCATGCTTTGATATGTAAGGCAATGGGTAAAAAATATATTGTTGGAGATACTGGGGCTGGGTATGCAGGAAAAATGTTAAGTATGGCTGCTAAAAAATTTGGCTTAAAATGTAAAATTTTTATGGGTGCTAAGGATATCAAAAGACAAAAGCCAAATTGTGATGCAATGAGGAAGAATGGTGCTGAAATTGTACCAGTTTATTCTGGGAGTCAAACTTTAGTTGATGCTGTAAGCGAGTGTATGAGATATTGGGTATCAAATTGTGATAACACTCATATGTGTGTAGGTTCAACTGTTGGACCAAATATTTTTGTGAAAATTTGTGGATGGAGTACAGCACAAATTTCAAGAGAATTAAAAATCCAATTATCAAAAGAATTTAAAAATATGCCAAAAAAAATTAAACTTATTAATTGTGTTGGTGGTGGTAGTTCTGCGTATGGTTTTTGGAGTGAATTTATTGATTATAACAAAAAACAAATTGAATTAATTGGTGTTGAAGCAGGTGGTCCAAAAAATTCAAAATTACATGCTGCTCCTTTAAGTAATAATGCCAAAATTGGAATTTTACATGGTGCAGCTTCATATGTTTGTCAAAACAGTGAGGGTCAAATTAATGAAACAGAGTCAATAAGTGCTGGTTTAGATTATCCTGGAGTAAGTCCAATTCATTGTTTTTTAAAAGATACCAAAAGAGCAAGATATACTTATGCAGCTGATGAGGAGGCTTTAAATGCATACAAATTGGTAACTAGATATGAAAATTTAAATCCCAGTTTAGAACCTTGTCATGCTTTTGCAGAAGCAATAAAGATTGCTCCTAGATTAAGCAAAGATACAATTTGTATTGTAAATTCATGTGGAGATGCAAAAAAAGATCGAGATATATTAAAACAAAGATTAGGAAAATATTAATGGGTAATTCTTTAATTCATCAGACATTTAAATTAGTTAAGAATGAAAGTAGACCTGCTCTTATCACTTATACAGTTGCTGGTGACAGTAGTAAAAAAAAATCACTAGAAATTTTAAAATCAATTTCTAAATATGCAGATATATGTGAGTTAGGATTTCCTCACAATACTCCTATTGCTGATGGTGGCCAAATTCAAACTAGTGCATATCGAGCTATTAAAAATGGAATTAGAATAAATGATGTTTTTTCAATTGTAAGTGAATTTAAAAGATTCAAAAAAAATAAACCAATTATTTTGATGGGTTATTACAATATGATTTACCAATATAATGAAAATAGATTCATTGAAAAATGTCAAAAATCAAAAGTAGATGGATTAATTGTTGTAGATTTGCCTTTTCCTGAAAATAAAATTTTTGCTTCAAAATGTAAAAAAAAAAATATAAGTTTTATCCAACTTATTTCACCTACAACTTCAAAAAAACGATTAAAACAAATAGTGAAGAATTCTCATGATATGATTTATTATATAAGTATGCTGTCTACAACTGGAGGAAAGCTAAAAGTTTCTTCTAAAAAAATATTAGAGGAATATTCAAAAATAAAAAAGCAAAACCCAATAAAAAATGTGGTTATTGGATTCGGAATAACTGAAAAAACAATAAATTCACTTAAAAAAGCTGATGGACTAGTTGTTGGAAGTGCAATTTGTAAAGAAATAACGACCTCAATTAAAAAAGGACAAAATACTGTCACAAATGTTACTAATGTAGTGAGAAGATTAAAAAATAAAATTAGATGAACTGGATAACAAAAATAATTAAAGCAGGTGAAAAAATTAAATCTGCCATTCATAAAAGAGCAACTAAAGAAGATATGGCGAATAGTGATTGGACTTCTTGCTGTAAGGGCCCAATTTTGAAAAAAAATTTAGAGGAAAATCTTTGGGTTTGCCCAGATTGTAATAAGCATCACCGAATTAAACCAAAAAATAGATTCGATATTTTATTTGGAAAAAATAACTATGAAATATTTAAAACACCAATACCAAAGGATGATCCTTTGAATTGGACAGACTCAAAACCTTACAAAGATAGATTAAAAAGTGCCAGAAAAAAAACTGGTTTGGACTGTGGAATTATGGTTGTAAGCGGATCATTAAATAATATAAAAATTACTGCTGTAGCATCTGATTTTGATTTCTTGGGTGCCTCAATGGCAGCAGCAGAAGGTGAAGCTTTTTTATACGGTATTCAACATGCCATTGAAAACCAAACACCTTTTTTATGTATTAGTGCTGGTGGTGGTATGAGAATGATGGAAAGTCTAATTTCTTTATCACAAATGACTAGAACAACACTAGCAATTAATGAACTTAAAAAAAATAACTTACCTTACATCGTTTGTATTACTGATCCAACAGCTGGTGGTATAACTGCTTCATATGCAATGTTAGGTGATATTCATATTGCTGAACCAGGTGCTCTAATCGCGTTCGCAGGAGCTAGAGTAATAAGAGGAACTGTTAAAGAAGAATTACCTGAAGGCTTCCAAAAAAGTGAGTATGTAGAAAAAACTGGTTTTGTAGACTTAATTGTTGAAAGAAAAGATCTGGCTGAAAAGATAGGAACTTTATTATCAATACTGTTAAAGAAAAATTCTGTTATAAATTCTGAGGAAAATGAAACTTCAGAAAATAGTCAATCGCTTACAAAAGCTGCATCCTAAAGAAATAGATCTTAGCTTAGATCGTATTAAACTTCTCTGTGAAAAATTAGGTAATCCGCAAGATAAAATTAAAGCGATATCAGTAGTAGGCACTAATGGTAAACAATCTACTATAAATGCAATTTTTTCAATTTTAAAAGAAGCAAAAATGAGATGTAATGTTTATTCAAGCCCACATGTTCAAAGAATTAATGAAAGGTTTATCTTTAATAATCAGGAGTTGAAAGATGAAAAATTAGCTTTTTTATTTGAAGAAGTTGAAAAAATTAATGACAATCAACCAATAACATTTTTTGAAATATTAACGGCATGTTATTTTTATGAAGCAGCACAATACCCAGAAAATATAAATTTAATTGAAGCGGGTTTATTTCATAGATTTGATGCTACTAATATTTTGAAAAAAAACCTCGCAAGTGTTGTAACATCAATTAGTAAAGATCATTTAGATTGGCTCCCAAAAAATGAGCAAACAATTGAAAAAATTGTTTATGAAAAAACATCTTCACTATTAAAATCAAATATAATTGTATCTAAACAAAATTTAGTAAGCACTAAAGAAACTATAAAAAAAACAATCTTGAATAATTCATCAAATAAATTATTTTTTAATGAGAATTTTAGTTATTCTAATGTTGAAAATGGATTTTTTTACTATGAGGATAAATTTGGTAGTTTAAAACTTCCTTTGCCAAACATTTTGGGACAGTTTCAACTAGAAAATATATCCACCGCAATTGCAACTCTGAGATTATTAAATATTGATATCAAAGATGATGATATCAAAAATGGAATAACAAAAATTGAAAGCGTTGCCAGATTACAGGAGATAAAATCTGGAAGATTAAAAAAATTAGTAAAAAATAATCAATTATTACTAGATGGAAGTCACAATGAGGATGGTGCAAGAGTTTTAAATGAATATCTTCAAACTCTAGATTGTAATAAGCATGTTGTTTTGGGAATGATGGCTAACAAAGCTCATGAAAAATATATAAGTTATTTTAAAGACATTTCTTCATTAATAACTATAGACATTCCTGGGCAACCAAATTCTATAAGCGGAAAAGACTTAAAAGAAAAATTTAAAAGTATGCCGAATGTTCAATATAAAGAAAGTATTGAACAAGCAATTAAATCCATACCATTAAAAGGAAATGATTTAGTGATTATAACTGGATCTTTATATTTAGCTGGTGAAATTTTAAATTTAAATTAGATATTTTTCTCTAAGAATTCTTTCATATTACTTTCAGGAACCCCACCAACTTTCCTGTCTACTTCAACACCTTTTTTATAAATTATTACTGTTGGCACACCTCTTATTCCTGCAACACTTCCGGTATTAATTCCTCCATCTTCAATATCTGCATAATAGAAACCAGCTTTATCTTTATATTCACCTGCTAATTTATCCATAACTGGTTTTAAGGCTTTGCATGGACCACACCATGCAGCACTAAATTGGATTACTGAAACATTTTCATTTTTGATTTTATTATCAAAATCTTCATCTTTAAAATCTATTAGCATAATGGTTATTTATAATTATTATTATTAATGTCAACTATGCAATTTCATATTTTTTTTCAATTGACATAATAAATTGATTTATTTCATCCAATTTTTTCAATTCTTCTTCGTCATCTCTATTTGAAGCTTGGTCTCTTAAATAATCTATTTCAGTATAAGCCATATTTACTGTTTGCCATTTCTCCTTATTTTTACTTAAAATTCTTCGAGCAATTTCGCTTTTGATATTTTTATATAAATCAGGGGGTAAAATTTGTGGAGCTTCTTGGTAAATAATTTTTTGTCCAAACCAACTACATCTTTTATCTTGAAATTTATCTAATAATCTCAATTTGTCTTCCCACGATGAGCTATGCCATGTTTTGAATAAAGCTGTATCTTTGTTTGGAATAAATTTTTCATATAAAGTTTCCTCAGGTAACAAATCCTCTTGAGTTTTTGTTTGTTCTTTTTCCTCTGCGACCTCCCTATTTATAGTTTGAATATTTTTACAAAAGTTTTCACTATTTCTCACTAAATGTGCTCTCTTTTTAATTATCTCTAAATCTAAATCTGAATAAGGTTTTTGTTTTAAAGCAAACTCTTTATCCAAAACCACTGGTGCTTTATTTGTTTTTAAAACTCTCAACGCTTTTGGGCTGATTTTTTTTAATGTGTCTCTTAATTGATCAACTGGTAGATTTAATAAAGGTTCTGGATCTCTTCTTAAATCCCAAAGATATCCCCACGATGCATAAGAGGGATGAAAAGAATGTTTTGGGTGTAAAGTAGAGACTAGATACATCATATTTCTTCCCTTTACATTTTCAAATATAGAATAAATACCTTCATTTGTTAAAAGTGTTTCGACGCTCGCTTTTGTTGATGTTTTTAAAAATCTTTCCCAATTTTCTTTGTGCTTGTCTTTTATAATTCTCAGAACACGTAATGAATTTAGAGCATCAACATAAGCTGTATGACTTGCTGAGGTATCAAAACCCTGCATACGAGACAATGACTCCAATGCAAGACTTGGGTTACCTGCTTCTGTTAATTCAGTTTTTAAAGTCTCAGGATTTAATGTTTGAGCTGCTCTTGCAATATGAAGACCATCATGTTCTTGGTTAGGTGATGAATGGGTAGCATACGGGTATCGATTTCCTTTAAAAAAATTAAAATGAAACATTCTTCTATCAAAATTTAAATTTGACCAACCCATAAACATTGCTGGTGCACATTTAGAAAAAAAATTCTCAACAGCTCCTAAAAAGTCATAATGTGAATAATTTCCCTTGGTAAGTAAATCAACACTGGTTGAATTTACTAATAAAGCCTTAGCACTTGGCACCTCACCCTCTGGCATTCTGCCTCTGATATTTAATTTTCCTATCTCTTTCAGATTTTTATCAACTACAACTGCCCCAACCTCAATTATAGAGCCCCAAATAGTACTATTGGTTGTTTCTGTATCGTAAATAACAATTTTATCCATTTTTTATTAATCTTAATTATTCATTTCATTAAATTTTTTCAATCTTCCCAAAAATAAATTTTGGTAAGTTATTAGCTCTGAGCCTTGAATTTTAAATTCTTGAAACAAATTTTCTACTGTGCAAACAAGTATAACACAAGCAGTTATATTGGACTTATACACAACATTATGGGCTAAAGAATAAGCTGCAGTTTGTAGTAACCAAGAATCTATGTATTCAACTTTTTTAGGTTTGTTGGATTGTTTAAAATCAATTATTGTTTCTTTTCCTTCATATACACCAATACAATCAGCAGTACCCGCATACTTTCCTGGGTAATAAAGAGTGCACTCAGTTCCATATATTTCTTCTAGTCTATTTTTTAAACCTTTTTCAATTATTTCTTTGGCCATCATCTTGTATTGTTCCTTATCATCAAAAAAACTTAAATTTTCTCGTCCTAACAAGAATGACTCCAAATAATTATGCATCTGTGAACCTCTGCTACTTGCAGCTTTTGTAATCGCTTCAGCTTCTTTATGGCCTGTTCTTTCTCTCCAATTAGCTAATGCTGCTTTATCTTCCTCTGATTTTGTGACATCAAGAATTGATGTGACACTTGGTAATTTTTCTTCTCCTAATAAATATCTTCTTATTCCATCTTCTGTTGCTCTTGATGACGTCGGATAATTATATTTTTTATTCCACTGCATGTGATTTCTTATAATTGGTATTTTTGGAAAAAAGAAATTAATTTTTGAGCTGTTTATTTCTTTCAACAAATTTTTCTACATTTTCAGTTTGAACAGCTTTCTCAACCTGCTCGGGATCTTTTATATTTTCTAATGTTCTGCTTATTGATCTTGCGTCAGTACCAAACTTGTCTACCACACTCATTGCTTCTTCTAATTTTTTTCTAAGTGTAATTATATTATCAAAATGTTTTCCAAATCTAGTAGTGATAGTTTTAAGATGATTATATATTTCTGTAGCACCCTTTTGAACTTTCAATGATTGAAAACCCATATGTAAGGATTGTAAATAAGCAGACAAAGTGTTAGGCCCACAAATTACTATTTTATATTTTTTCATTAATTCTTGAGTTAATAATTCTTTAGTGCTTGGATCTTGATATTCTGTTAATTCTTTATAAAGACTTTCCGTTGGCGCATACACTATTGCAAAATCAGTAGTTTTAGGTGGAACAATATATTTTTCCATAACACTTTTTGCTTTAACCTTAAATGCACTTGCTAATTTTGTTCTAGCATCAGCAACAGTTTTTTTATCATCTGCATCATAAGCATCTGTGATTGCTTTAAATTTTTCTACTGGAAAATGAGAGTCTACTGGAACTAAGACATCCCCTTGAAGTTTAATAGCAAATTCTACATTTTCACTTGTATCCTCTTTCATCTTAACATTGGTCATAAATTGAGATGCGGGCAATAAATCTTTTATTAGGGCGTCTAAAGAATACTCTGCAAGAGTGCCATATTTTTTAACCCCTGCTAAAATTTTAGTAATACCCTCTTGGCTTTGATTTAATAGTTGCACTTGTTGATTAAAATTACCAACTTTTTCATCAACCTTTGTTAAAGCTTCAGTCATGTCTTTTGTTACACCAGTTGAAAGTGCGTTAAATGAGGTCGACATTGATCCTAGAGATGTATTGATTGTATTATTTAAACTTTCTTTTAATCGAACTATTTCAGCATTCAAGTTTGCTATTTCCTCAGCACCTTTTCTTTCGTCCTTTGGTTTAGATCTAATATTTAGATATAAAATTACTACAGATGTTAATAGCAATAAAACCAAGATAGTTAATAAAATTGTGTCCATGATTCGTAAGTTGTATTATAAGGGTTTTTAATGGAATTATATCTAATTTTGAAAATTATATTTATAATAGGAGTTTTGGTAACTCTTTATGCAATATTAAGGAATTTAGATATTATCAAAATAATACTTGTTTATTTTAAAGACAAATTATTTGGAAAGTAAATTAATTAAGTTTTTTAATCCCTTTTTTTTTGAATTTTTCTTTGATAAAAAAATACATGCTTGAGATTTTAAAATTTCACCATCTTTTAAAATTCTCAAATTGTTTGCTTTTAATGTTTCACCAGAAGAACTGATATCAGTAATTAATTCTGCAGATCCAGTAAAAGGGTATGCCTCGGTTGCCCCAAGGCTATCAACTAATCTGAATTGTGTAACACCTTTTGAAAATAAAAATTCTCTTGTTAAATTTGGATATTTAGTAGCTACCCGTAATCTTTTTTTCTTTTTATCTCTAAATTCGAATGCAATTTCCTCAAGGTCAGCTATTGTTTGTACATCGATCCAAGGATCAGGGATAGCAACGACCAGATTAGCTTTTCCAAAATTAAATTTTTTTACAACATTAATCTTTTTTTGATTATTTATTTGACTCTCTCTATATAAATCGAACCCTGAAAAACCAATATCCAAAGAATTGTCACCAAGTCTCTCTATAATTTCTCTTGCATGTAGGTACAATATTTTTACATTTATTTTATTTTTGATTGAGGCAATTAAATCCCTTTCTCCTCTTTCTGAGATAATGATCAATTTTTTCTTTTTAAAAATATTTAAAACATCTTTTCTTAATCTGCCTTTGCTGGGAATTCCTATGTTTATTATATTATCCATTATTAATAATTTAAATTAAAGGCAGCTCCTACTGCAGAAACCTGTGTTTTAGAACCTAGATCAGATATTAGTTGATCATATCTACCACCATTAATAATATTCTTAATTTTATTATTAGATTTAATATCAATTTTAAAAACCATTCCTGTGTAATATTCAAGTTGTCTTCCAAAAGAAGTTGAAAAAACTACATTTAGTTTTGACACACTATTGTTTGATATTGGAAAATATTTTTGATCTACTGCCAAATTAATTTGGCTTTTTTTAAAAAATTTATTTAATTCCTTAGCAGCTTTATTTATTGGACACTTAATTTTTAAAAACTCTTTAATAATTTTAGATACATTTTTCCCTTTACTCGCACGTCTTGGATCTTTAATTTTATTATTAAATCTACTTAAAATTTCTTCGATAGATCTACCAGCTATGATTGATGATTTATCTTCCTTTAACATTTTAAGATAACGTTTTTTATCAATTTCAACTATAGTTGGGTCTACATCTGAATTTGTCTCTAATCTTTTTAATAAATCGTTAAAATAATCTTCTCTCCAAAAGTGTCTATAAAGTCTTAACTTCCACCTTTTTGGAATATCTAATTTTGAAATTAAAAGATTAAAGATTTCTACATTTCCAATAGTTAATTTTCCTGATGAATATTTTAAATTTTTTAAAGAATTTAAAGATGTATTTATTATTTCTTTATCATCGGTCTTTTCATTTTTTGAACCAATAATTTCAAATCCTATTTGATCTCTAATTATTGAGTCTTTTTTATTATTTGATTTTCTATAGGCCTGACCGCTATAAAAAATTTTTTCCTTTCCTTTGAAATTATTTTCTAAATATCTAAGGCATGAGACAATTGTTAAATCAGGACGTAAACATAGCTCATTTCCATTATGATCAGTAAATGAAAAAATAAATTTTCTAAAATTCTCACCTGATCTTTGTACAATATGGTTTGTTTCAACTACCGATGGCAATTCAATATACTTAAATCCTTTGGTCTTTACAGATTTAAGAATTTTTTCAGATAAGTTTTTTAATTTCATTTATTAAATTTGATTTAGGAATTGTTTGACTATTCTCACCCTTAACACCTTTGAGGTTTTTAATTGTTATAGTATTGTCATTAAACTCATTTTCTCCACAAATGATTGCGACAGATAATTCGCGCTTGTTAGCTAGTTCAAGCTGCTTTCCAAGATTTTTTTTAGTATTTAAAAATACTTCAGCATTTATATTATCTTCTCTCAATAAATCGACGATCTCATAATAGTTCTTCAAAAATTTTTGATCCATTACACAAACCAAAACTGGTTTTTGATCCTCTACTTTAATTTGATCCAGCTGCATCAATGCAAATAATAATCGATCAACTCCAAAACTAATTCCTGTTCCAGGAACATCAACCCCTCTAAACCTTGAAATAAGTTTGGCATACGAACCTCCTGAGCAGATGCTACCCAACTCTATTTCCTTACCTTTGTTATTGGTAACTTTAAAATTTAAGTTGGTCTCTACAATAAAATCTGAATAATAAGCGAGACCCCTAACTATCGTAAAATTTGTTTTAACTTGTTTTAAATTCAATCCGTATCCTAGAATTTCAAATACATCTTCTAATTCTTTTATTCCTTCTTGAGAAATGGGGTTTTTTAAAGTTTCTTTTAATTCTTTTAAATCTTTTATTTTTAAAAAATTTAATATTTGTACTACTTGATCATCTGATAACTCAGCTCCTTTAGTAATAGCACCACTTTTATCTTTTCTCTCTTTTTTGAGTAAATCTTCAACTCCTTTTAGGCCAAATCCAGGTTTATCGAGTTTATCTATAGCTCGAATGACTTTAGATTGTTTTTCTTCAGAAACTTTTAATTCATTAATTAGTCCTTGGACAATTTTTCTATTACTTACATTAATGGTAAATTGATCCTTGTTTAATCCACAATCTGATAATGTACTTGATATTAAATTACAAAGCTCTGCATTTGCTTGGGCAGGATTAACATTTCCAACAATATCAAAATCTGCTTGCATAAATTCTCTATATCGACCGTTTCCTGCTTTTTCGTTTCTAAATACATTTTGAATTTGATATCGCTTAAAGATTGATGGAAGTTCTTGGTTGTTTAGAGCATAAAATCTCGCAAGTGGGCTTGAAAGATCATAACGAAGAGTTATGTTTTTTTCACCATCTTCAAATGAGAATACATCAGACATAGGATTAGCCTCATCTTCTGCCAAAAAAGATCCAATATTTTCTGCAATTTCAAACGAAGGAGTTTCGAGAGCTTCTGCTCCAAATTTTATAAAATTATTCTCAATAGCTTTTAAAAGCTTTTTTTTAAGAAGAACTTTTTTACCCCAACGATCTTCAAATCCTGAAGGTAATCCAGGAACTAATTTATTTTCTTTGTTCATTTTTTTGGTACCCGGGCTGAGAATCGAACTCAAACTTAAAGTTCCACAAACTTTCGTGCTAACCGTTACACCACCCAGGCGTTCCTTGTTTTTATATTATTTTTGTGTGGATTAAAATTATATTATAAATAAATAGCCTATAGGCTATGGAAACAGATTTTGTGTAATCTGATTGCAGTAACATTAATTGTAAAATTTATAATCATGGAAGCCTTTTTAGTCAAAAATCAAAATTATTCAACCCATAAAAGAAAAAGGACGTATTCCAATTTATTGAAAAAACGTCCTTTTAGAATTTTTGAGATTAATCTATTTTTTTTAAATTAACTGCTGAAGGTCCTTTTGGTCCATCTTCCAGAGTAAACTCAAGCTTATCACCCTCGTTTAAGTACCTCATTCCGGCCGCTTTAACGGCTGAGGCATGCACAAATGCATCTTTCTCTTTATCCTCTCGTTCAATGAACCCAAAACCTTTTTTCCATTAAACCACTTAACGGTTCCTTTTAATGTACTCATCTTATTCTTAGTCCTTATGTTGTTTATTATTCTATAAAGCTAATTTGATTTTTTAATAATTTCAAGATGAAAAGTTGATGGTGGTGCCTCGGGAAGGATTCGCACCTCCGACACAAGCCTTTTCAGGGCTCTGCTCTACTCCTGAGCTAC
>JBJLDX010000003.1:0-29717 GCA_045566175.1 Candidatus Pelagibacter sp.
TTTGAGATTCAATTTCCACCCCACAAAAATGTTGCCAAAGGTTACGATGATCTTTTTTAATCGATGGAACACTATTAAAAACAAAAGAATTTTTTGAATTAATTTCACTTATATCTTTAAATAAAGAAATATTTTTGTTTTCTTTTAATTTATTATTAATTTTTTCATAGAATAAGCCACTATCAATACATTGGTATGGATAATCATCACATTTTAAATGATTAGTTTTTTTTGGAATATTAATTGTAAAATTTTTCCAACTTTTCTTAACACAATCATCAAAGTTATGAGTAGCCACTTTCCAAAAAGACCAAGTTTTATCTTTTTTATATTCTGTTCTTGGCTCTATAATAGCTAAAGTTTTATCTTTAAGCTTTTCATTTATTTCAAGTTCATATGCGAGCGATAATCCTGCGCAACCACCACCAATAATAATATAATCAAATTCTTTCATCTAAATTTATCTCTTCATTTATTAAATTATGATCATGTTGTATTTGGTCATCATTTTTATAACTGAATAATAGTTTAATTAAGTCAAAAATTGAAAGAAAAGTCTCTAAGGTCTTTTCTATATTTGAAACATATATCTTTCCTGAATTTTGATAATTCTCTAAATTTTTTTTACTTAAAATCTTATACCCTATTTTTCTATAAACTCTTCTAGCAACCAAAATAGAAAAACGAAAAGTTATCGGTATATGTTTAATGGAATAAAATGAATTTTTATAAAAAGTATCAGCAAGATAAATAGTTGATGAAATTTCATCAAAATTTTCATTTATATAAAAACGATTATTTTTTGAATCTTCAATTACATCTCTTGAAATATTAGTAAGCTGCATTGCAATTCCTAGGTCAATAGCAGAATTTAGTGAACTTTTTTTATTAACTTTTAGAATTTTAGCCATCATTAATCCAACAGTTCCTGCTACCCTGTATGAGTAAACTAAAAGATCTTTTTTAGAGTTTAATTTAACTTTATCTCTAATGTCTGACTTAATTCCAATTAATAAATCTTGAACAATTTTCAAAGATATCTGGAACTCTTCAATGAGGCTCCACATATTTTTTATAATGGGATCATCAAATTTTTTTTGGTTAAAATCATTTACAAATTGGTCAAATTTTTTTTTTTTACTTTCTATTTCACCATCATCATCTGCAATATTGTCTGCAACTCTGCAAAAATCATATAAAGCTGAACATTTTTTATACGCTTCTTTAGGTAAAAAATAACCTGCCCAACTAAATGACTTAGCATAAACAGATAAATAGCTTTTATTAGACATTATAAAATTTTATCTAATACTTTTGCTGAAGAAAGTACTCCAGGTACTCCAGCGCCTGGATGAGTACCGGCTCCTACAAAATAAAGTCCATCATATATTTCAGATTTATTATGAAATCTAAAATACGCTGATTGTGTAAATTTTGGTTGAATTGAAAAACCAGAACCATATTTAGTGTTCAAGTCTTTTTCGAAATAATCTGGTGTTAAATAAAAATCTTCAACAATGTTTTCTCTAAGATTTGGCATTAAATCTTTTTCCATTTTATCTATTACTAAATTTTTCAATTTTTCACCTTCAATAGACCAATTAATTTTTGACTGATTATTTGGTACTGGGACCAAAACATAAAAACAATCTTGTCCTTGAGGAGCCATAGATTTGTCCGTAGCAGATGGTCTATGAAGATAATAGCTTATATCATTATTTAATTTTTTATTTTCAAATATATCATCAAGATGTTCTTTATATTTTTCACCAAATTTTATTGTATGATGCTCTACGTCTCTATAAGTTTTTTTGGTTCCAAAATAATAAACAAATAATCCCATAGAGTATTCCATTCTATTTTTTTTCCATTTAAACATGAGTGATTTATTTTTATTTCCATTTAACATTTTTTCATAAACGGCTGGTGGGTCTGCATTACAAATTACATTATTAGTTTCGATAATAGTTTGGTTATCCAACTGAACACTAGTTATTTTATTATCATTAGAAATAATTTTTTTTACCTCATGACCTTTTATTATTTCTATATCAACTTCATTCATTAATTTTTCAAACCCTTTGATAATATTTCCCGTTCCCCCCATCGAATAATGTATTCCCCATTTTTTTTCCAAATATAATATTAGTCCATAAATAGATGTTGTGGTAAAAGGATTACCTCCAACCAAAAGTGGATGCATACTAAACATTCTTCTAAGTTTTTCATTTTTTATGTAAGATGAAACTAGTGAGTAAACTGATTTATAACTTTTTAGTTTTAATAGTGCTGGCAACTGTTGCATCATTACAAAAGGTTTATCAAATGGCACATCTGCAAGCTCTGTAAACCCTTTGTCAAAAATTTTTTTTGTAAAATTTACTAATTTTTCATAACCTTCAACGTCATCTTTATTAATTTTTTCAATTTGTTTTTTCATTTCAGTTTCATCACCTGAATAATTAAATTTTGAGTTGTCTTCAAAAACAAACTGATACCAAATTTTTAGTGGAGAAAGTTCAATATAATCTTTTGGATTTTTTTTAAATAGTTCGAATAATTCGTTGATTAAATAGGGTGCAGTAATTACTGTAGGACCACCATCATATATAAAACCATTTTTTCTAAAGACTCTTGCTCTACCACCAAGATCTTGGTGTTTTTCAATTAAAGTGACTTTATGGCCTTTTGCTTTTAGGCGAAGGGCAGCAGCCATACCCCCAAAGCCTGAACCAATTACAACAGAATCCATTATGATAATTTATAGTTATTTTAAAAAAATTGTAAGAGGATTATGAGTTAATTTTTTTTAACTCTTCCTTAGTTTCATTTAAGTTCTTTTCAAACAGAGTATCTAATTTAGATTTATCAACAGAAGTGGTAATAATTTTTTTCACAGAATCAACAGCAATTTTAACTGAGGTATTTTTAATCTCTTTTATTGCATTATCTTTCATTTGAGAAATTTTTATTTCAGCAGAATTTTTTTTAATTTCAGAGGATTTATGAAACTTATCGTTTAATTCTATTATCAATTTATCACCATCTTTTTTTGCTTGTTCTAAAATTTCATTACCTACTGATTGAGCAGTATTAAGTTTTTTTTGAGCATTATCTAACAACATCTTAGCTTCTGTTCTTAATTTTTCACTTTCATCTATTTCATTTTTGATATCTAAAATAAGTTTATTAAGTATTTCATTTATTTTTTGTGGCACTTTTAAATATACAAGTACACCGAAAAATATAAAAAATGAAACCGCTACCCAAAATGTTGAGTCAATTTCCATAATACTTATTCCCACTTCTTTTAGAAAGATCATCAACTATTGCTGAAATACTACTGTTATTCACTTCTTCACCGATTAAGCTCTTTAAAATTTCAGAAGATGTTTCGATTGCAATTTTATTGATTTTTTCTGGAGCAGAACTTTTAAGAGTATTAATTTCATCCTCTGCTTTTTTGATTTCTTCATCAATTTGATTTTCTAAAATTTCTTTCTTAGAATTAATATCTTTGAGAGCTTTCTCTCTTTTTTCTTTAAAGATATTTTTTGCCTCTAATTTGCTTTGAAGAATCATTTCTTCATACTCTTGAAGCTTAAACTCACTTTCTTTTCTTTGTTTCTCGGCTGCTTCAATGTTTTCTTGTATTTGAGATTTTCTCAATTCTAAATTTGAACTTATCTTTGGTAATATTAATTTTGATAAAATAATATATAAAATACCAAAAGTAAGAGTGAGCCAAAATATTTGAGAAATCCAAAATTCAGGATTCAATTGAGGCATACCTGCACTTTCAGCTGCAAAAACTTCTTTTAAAAAAAAGAAATTGAAAAATATCGACTGAAAAAATATTTTTTTAATCATCAATTTAAAATGCAAAAAGAATGATTAACGCAACTACTAAACCAAACAAACCAGTTGCCTCTGCAAGAGCAAAGCCCAAAAGTAAATTTGGAAACTGTTTTTGTGCGGCCGATGGATTTCTCATCGCTCCAGACAAATAGTTTCCAAAAATTATTCCGATACCAACACCGGCACCAGCAAGAGCAATAGCTGCCAAACCTGCTCCTATCATTTTTGCTGCTTCTAATTCCATTATATCCTCCTATGTTAATTAATGGTGTAAGTTTAATGCATCATTTAAATAGATGCATGTTAAGATTGCAAAAACATATGCTTGAAGAAAAGCAACCAAGATCTCCAAACCAGTTAAAGCAACCGAAAAAGTCAGTGGAAGCCATCCACCAATTATTCCAAGACTTATTACAAAGCCTCCGAAAACTTTCATCATAGTGTGACCAGCCATCATATTTGCAAAAAGTCTAACAGACAAACTTATAGGCCGACTTAAATATGAAATAATTTCAATTACTACTATTAGTGGAAGTAAAACAATTGGTACTCCACTTGGTACAAATAATTTTAAATATCCAAATCCATGTTTAATAAAACCAATTACTGTTACCCCAATAAAAATAAATGCTGCAAGAACAAATGTTACAATAATATGACTTGTAACAGTAAACGTATAAGGGATCATCCCAAACATGTTACAGAAAAGTACAAACATAAATAACGAAAATATAAAAGAAAAATAAGGTTTTGCTTTAGATCCGGCTGTATCACTAATCATTTTAGAGACAAAGGTATAACTTAATTCTGCTAGAAGCTGAATTTTATTTGGTAACATAGAATTTTTTTTGGAGCCAAGATTAAAAATGATTAAAATTGCTAAAGAACTTATAACCATAAACAAACTTGCATTAGTAAATGAAATATCAAGTGCACCTATTTTAATTTCTGGACCAATTCTATAAACTTCGAATTGTGTCATTGGGTTTGCTGCCATAAATTTTATCTATATCTATTTTTGCATATTTTTTGCAGATTTAATTACATTGGTTATTCCAGCAACTACCCCTACAAAAAAAAATATTAAAATTAACCAGGGTTTAGTACCAAAGGTCTTGTCTAAAATAAACCCAATAATTGTCCCTACAGCAACAGCAGATACTAATTCTGTACTAAGCTTAAAAGCAGTGCCAATAGGGGATGGATTATGATTTTTAGTGATTAAATTTCTCTTTGAGATCTTCTTTTTTGCAATCTCTAAGCGAGTTTTAAATGGATCTTTAGACATTTTTAATATCTTTTTTAAGCAACCATACTCTCTGCTTTTTGTAAATCAACAGCAACTAATTGACTTATACCTTTCTCTGGCATCGTGACACCATATAGTCTATTCATTTTAGACATCGTTAAAGCATGATGGGTAACAATTATAAATTTAGTGTTTGTAATTTTTATAAGCTCTTCTAATAAACTACAAAATCTGGTTACATTTGCGTCATCTAAAGGTGCATCAACTTCATCAAGAACACAGATTGGCGATGGATTAGACAAGAAAACTGCAAAAATTAGTGAAAGAGCAGTCAAAGCTTGTTCACCTCCAGACAATAAAGTTATTGACTGAAGTCTTTTACCAGGAGGACTAACTAGCATCTCTAAACCTGCTTCAAGAGGGTCATCTGAATCTACTAATTCAAGCTTAGCATTTCCGCCGTTAAATAATTTTGTGTAAACCTCATTAAACTTTCTATTAACTTTATCAAAAGCATCTATTAATCTTTCTCTTCCTTTTTGGTTTAGTTCATTAATGCTATCTTTTAGTTTTACAATAGCTGTAACTAAATCTGCTCTATCTTGCTCCATTTTTTTAATTTCATTTTCATACTTATTTGTTTCCTCATCAGCTTTTAAATTTACAGAACCCAATCTTTCTCTTTCTTGTTTTTTTTTATCGAGTAAATCTTCTTGATTTACTGCATCTGGAATTTCTTCTGCACCAAATAAATTAGAATTTTCTAAAATATTATTTTCTGTTAAATTTAGTTCTGAATAAATTCTATCAACTAAATCATTTTTTCTTTTTTTAAGCCCTTCAATTGTAGCCCCAGAACTGGCTTTTCTCTCTCTAATTTGTATTGATTGTTCTTGAATTTCATTTAATTGGGATCTCAAACTTTCTATTTTTTGGTCAGTTGAATTTATTACAGTTTCATTTTCTACTTTTTCTTGTTCAGAAATCCGTAATCCTTCTGAAATTTGTCCTTTTTTTTCAGCCTGTAATTTAGGTTGATTGTCTAATTTTTCTAATTGTAGGTTTAATCTATTTTTTCTTTCGGTAAGTTCCGCCACCATTTTATTTGAATTTGATAATAGATTTTTCCAGCTTTCAATTTCTTTATCAATTATATTTATTCTTTCATTTCTTTTTATCGACTCTTTTTTGATATTTTGATTTTTGCTATAGCTATCAGCATATTCTTCGATAATTATTTTACAATTATTAAGAATATCTATTGCTTCAGTATTTTTATTTAGATTAATTAATTCTTTAACTTTATCTATTTCAATATTTAATTTATTTTTGGAACTATCTAAGTCTTGGTTAGATCTTTTTTCTGTTTCATAATATTTTGAGTCGATTTCAATAAGTTCACTTTTTTCCTCTTTAAGTCTTTTTTCATTTGAATTAGCATCAATAATAATTCCTTTTTCTCTATTAATATCATCATCAAAGGTTTGAAGAGATTTTTTTATATTTTCAATTTCATCATGTATTCTATTATTTTCTTCATCTAGATTTTGTAATTCTAAATTAAGTCTTTGTATTTTTGATAAATTTTCAATATTTTTTTCTCTTAAAGGTGTAACTTTTTCAGTTTCAGATTTAATTAAATTCTCAAGCTCTGAAATCTTGTCATTAAAACCACCAACTTCACTTTCTGCCTCGATATTGATTTCATTTTCAACTGTAATTTCTTTATCAATTTCTATCAATTTTAAGTAATATAAACCTGCTTCTATTTTTTTAATCTCATCAGAAATATTTTTATATTTTGTAGCTTCCTCTGCTTGCTTTTGAAGATTAGCCAACTGTTTTTCTTGTTGTCTTCTCAATTCATCTGCTCTTTTAAGATTATTTTCAGCAGCACCCAATCTAAGCTCTGCTTCATGTCTTCTGACGTGTAACCCTGAAATACCAGCGGCTTCTTCAAGAATTGCTCTTCTATCAGTAGGTTTCGCTGTAACCAGTGCACCAATACGACCTTGACTTATCATTGAGGGCGAGTGAGCACCCGTAGATAAATCTGCAAAAAACATTTGAGCATCTCTTGCTCTTACCTCTTTATCATTAATGTAAAATTTTGAACCTTTATCTTTTTCGATTTTCCGCCTGACATTTATTTCATCTAGTTCCCTAAATTGAATTGGACCTTCGTTGTTATTATTTTCTACAGTCACAGAAACTTCAGCAATATTTTTAGAAGGTTTGTTTGAAGTACCTGAAAATATGACATCTTCCATTCCAGATCCACGCATACTTTTTGCTGATGTTTCTCCCATAACCCATCTAAGAGACTCAACAATATTTGATTTTCCGCATCCATTTGGCCCAACTATACCTGTTAAACCATCCTCAATTAAGAAGTTGGTTTTATCTGCAAAAGATTTAAATCCGTTGAGATGGATTTTTTTAAACTCCATAGGTTTACTTATATCAGTTTTTCAAGAGTTTTTTTTAAATTTTTATAATTAAGGGATTTTTCGAACTTTTCATTATTAATTATTATCGTAGGAGTAGCATTTACTTTAAAATCTTTAGCTCCTTCGATTCGATCATTTAAAACAAAATCTTCAATTTCTTTGTTTTGAATACATTTTTCAAAATCTATTTTAAAACCCTCATTTTGAATAAATTTTTTAAGACTTTCATTAACTTCTTCAATTGTATTTCCTTTTACCCAAGTTTGTTGATTTGAATATAAGCTCTCGAGAATTTTTAAACTTTGATTATTTTTGCATTGAGAAATCTTTGCTGCATTTAATGCCGCCAGATCTAAAGGAAAATGTCTAAACTCTATTTTAGCAAGCCCTGTATCAATATAATCTTTTTTAAGTTTAGGATAAACCTCTTCATGAAAATTTGCACAATGATTACATGTTAAAGACTCATAGGCAATAATTGTTATTTTGGCATCTTGATTACCTACAATTATCCGCTTTGTTTCCGCTGAAACATTTGAAGTTAAGCTTAGAAATAAAAATAAGATTATAAGATATTTTTTCATTTTTGTTTAAATACTTTAGTTAATTCAATTAAAGATTTTTTAATTTTTTCATTTTTTATATCATTAATTTTATTTTTAAATTTATTATTTGTCACATTATCCTTTGATATATTCTCTTTTTTTTCTAATATTTCATCATCAAAACTTAATAATTTTATCCTTTCTATAACCATGTTTTTAAAAAAACTATTCATTCGATCCATAATTATTTTTTTGGAATATTCTAATTCAATTTCATGACCTCTTTTTACCATTATCAACAAAGTACCTACTCCAAACTTATTGGAATTTTTAAATGATTTTGGATAACAAATCTTAAATAGATCTTCACCTACAATATATTTCCAATTATTAAGAGTTTCAGAATAAACATGACCTCTTTTATAGATTACTTTTTTGATGTTTTTTGGCAAAGTGTCTTTAAAAGATCTTAGGCCTTGAATGCTTCCATTTCTCTGCTTAGTATATTTTTTAAATTGCATATGAAAGAACAATTAGTAACAAAAAAAATTCTTAATTGGTATGATTTAAATAAAAGAGTATTGCCATGGCGAAAAAATGTTTCCTTACAAAAAAAGCAATATTACACTTTAATAAGTGAATTTATGTTACAACAAACTCAGGTTGCAACAGTAATTCCTTATTTTAATACATTTATAAAAAACATCCCAACCCTAAAATCACTAGCCAATGTTCAAAATAGTAAACTTCTAAAACTTTGGGAAGGTCTTGGATATTATTCTAGGGCAAAAAATCTAAAAAAAACTGCGCAAGTTGTTACTAAAAATTTTAAGGGAAGAATCCCTGATAACTATAAAGATTTATTATCGCTACCAGGCGTAGGAAGTTATACAGCAAGTGCAATTTTAGCTATAGCTTTTAATAAGCAATATATTCCATTGGATGGAAATATAGAGAGAGTTTTAAAACGATATTTATATCTAAAAAAAGAGAAAGATATTCAAAAAGATAATCTTATCAAAAAAAAGTCTATATTTGGAAAGTCGTTAAGATCTAGCGATTATGCACAAGCATTGATGGAGTTAGGAGCGTTAATTTGTAAACCAATAAATCCTTTGTGTAATCAATGTCCTCTTTCAAAAAAGTGCAAGTCATTACAAAAGAGGGATTTTGATTTAGTAAAGAATAATAAAAAGATGATAGACAAGTACTTTCTTTTAAAAGTTTATAAAAAGAATCAAAGATATTTGTTAATTAAAAATACTAAATTTAATTTCTTAAAAAATTTAAAGATATTTCCCATGGAAGAACTATCTAAACCAAAAAATTTTGATGAAAATTTAAATTTAAAATTATCCAATATGAATATGAGTATTAAAATTCAGTACAAAAAAAATTATAAACAATTCCCTTCAACTTATTGGATAGAAAAAAAAGAAATGAAAAATTATATGTTACCAACATTTACAAAAAAGGTCGTGAAATATTTGGAAAGCAATTAATGAAAAGAATAGTTATCATTGGAGCAGGAATATCTGGACTATTCATTGCTAATCTATTTAAAAAAAATTCAAATTATCAAGTAACTATTTATGAAAAAAATAATTTAATTAATTTAGACAATGGGTATGGCATTCAATTATCGGTAAATAGTATTAAGTTTTTAAATGAAATTGGGTTTGAAAAATTAAAAAATGATAAAAAATTTACCCCTGAAAAAATTAATTTTTATTCAAATAAAAACTCCGATAAAATATGTGAATTGGATATCTCAGATTTTAATTCAGAAAATTGTAAATATACCACTTTAAAAAGATCTGCTTTGATCAACTTTTTAAAAAAAGATTTGGAGGATCTGATAAAAACTGATCACAATATTTCAAAAATAGACCATGAAGCTAAAAAGATTAAACTTTCTTTTGAAAATAGTGAAACTAAAGAGTGTGATTATCTAATTGTATCTGATGGAGTTTTTTCAAAAAGTAAAAGTCTTATTTCAAATAACAAAACTAAACCAAAATATAATGACACTATAGCAATTAGGGGTATCTTAACCAAATCCCCTAAAAAAATTGATAATAAAAATATTAATTTATTTTTTGGTTCAGATTTTCATCAAGTAATTTATCCAACAAATCAAAGTGGAGACTTAAATTTTATAGCTATAATGAAATATCAACTGTCTGTAGAGGAGCAAAAAAATTATTCATTATTTAGTGACAACTCTTTTATCAAAAAAGTTTTAGAAAAGACTCCTCTTAAAGATATAGATTTTTTAAATGATCTAAAAGAATTAAAAATATTTCCAGTATTTGTTAGTCATGATTTCTATAAATTACAAAATGATAATATTCATTTGATTGGTGATGCTTTTTTTGCTTTACCACCATCATTTGCTCAGGGTGCCTCACAGTCAATAGAAGGTGCTTATGAATTATTCAAAAGTATTGAAAATAATACTGAAAATAATTTTTTTAAAAATAGAGTTAAAAAAATAAAAATGGTTAATACCAGATCAAAAATTAATCAGTTTGCTTTTCATTTATCTAATCCTTTAACCACATTTGTCAGAAATATTTTTTTAAGAAAATTTATAAGAAATAAAAAGTTTTTAGAGTCTTATTTGGGAAAAATTTATAAGAATTAGCTATTATTAATCAATCTTTGTCTTAAACGATCAATCGGAACTACCAAACCGTTTAAATTGTAATGCCAATAAGTCCACCCATTACAACTTTCGGCACCCAAGATTGTTGCTGCCACTTTATGAATTGATCCCTCTGTTTGAGCATGTTTAATACTGCCATCAGCCATAATTTTTGCACTAATTTTCTTTTTGTTATCAAAAATAGTTGTACCTGGTTTAATTATCCCCAATTCTACCAATGAACCAAAAGGTATTCTCGGTTTAGATCTATTATTTTTAAGTGTGTCAAGATAATCATCCTCTATTACTTTTGTGTCCTTTAATCTTTGTGTAGCTACTTTGAAATAAGCTTTTTCTTTTTCTATACCAAAATAATTTCTACTTAATTTTTTGGCAACTGTTGCTGTCGTTCCAGAACCTAAGAAAGGATCTAAGACTAAATCATTTTTATTTGAAGTTGCTAATAAAATTCTATGAAGTAATGCTTCAGGTTTTTGGGTTGAGTGAACTTTTTTACCATTCTTTTTTAGTCTTTCTGTTCCACTACAAATTGGTAGATCCCAATTAGATCTCATTTGAAGATCATCATTCAAGCATTTTAAAGATTGATAATTAAAAGTGTATTTTGATTTTTCAGATTTTGATGCCCAGATTAATGTCTCATGGGCATTAGTGAAACGTGTTCCTCTAAAATTTGGCATTGGATTTTTTTTATTCCAAATAACATCATTTAAAATCCAAAAACCTAAATTTTGAATTGCAGTACCAACTCTAAAAATATTGTGATAACTGCCAATTACCCAAATAGCTCCATCTTTTTTTAAAATTCTTTTGCATTCACTTAACCAAGCATAAGTGAAATCATCGTATTTTTTAAAGCTTTCAAATTGATCCCACTTATCATTAACTGCTTTAACTTTAGATCTATCTGGTCTAGTTAATTCGCCTTTTAATTGAAGATTGTAAGGTGGATCTGCAAAAATTAAATCAAAAGACTCATCAGGAATTTTTTTTAATTCTCTTAAGCTATCACCATTAATTAATTTATTTTTAAAATTTAATTTCATTTATATAAATAAATTAGACTCTAAAAAGATTCCTGGGTCAACCTAGGATTGAATTATTTGAATTCGATTTGTGTAAATTTTTTTTATAACAACAAGATCTTGTGTTTCTACGTGAAACCTATTTATTAATAGGGGAAAAAGTTTTTCTATGGTGCGCAGTAACTCCTAAATTCTTTATTGCTCTTAAATGTTGTTTTGTTCCATATCCAAAATTTAGATCCCATCGATATCCTATAAATTTTTTTCCTAAGTTTGTTATCATTTTATCACGGGCAACTTTAGCAATTATTGATGCTGCTGAAATTGATGGAATTTTTTGATCACCTTTGATGATAGTTTTAAATTTATAATTTTTTATTTGAGGAGATTTATTTCCGTCAACCAACACAAGTATTGGTTTTTTTTTAAGTTTTTTTACAGCTCTTTTCATTGCTAACAAACTAGCATTCAATATGTTAATTCTTTCAATTTCTTTAACTGAAGCTCTCCCCAGTGCCCATATTGAATTCTTTTTTACATATTTTGATAAGATTTCTCTTCTTGATTTTGTTAAAGTTTTTGAATCTTTTAATAATTTCTTATTAATTGATTTATTCAAAATTACCGCAGCAGCATAAACAGGCCCAACTAAACTTCCTCTTCCAACCTCATCAATTCCAGCAATAATTTTCATCAAATTAAGATTTTTAATTCCAGTATTTTTTGTCTAATTTTCTTTAAATCTTCCCAAGCATGTTTCTTATTTTCAGGATATCTAATCAAGTAAGATGGACTAAAAGTAATTATAAGAGGAAAAGTTTTATTTTTTAGTATTAATTCTTTCCAATTTCCTCTTTCACTTGAAATTTTAGAGTTTAATCCTGTTGCAGCCTCCATTGCAGTACTTCCCATCAAAATTATAATTTTTGGGTTAATTATTGATATGTGTTCTTTTAAAAATATTGAATATCTTTTTATTTCTGAACTAGTAGGCTTTCTGTCACCTGGGGGCCTGAAGTTTATAGAGTATGTTGAGTAGATTTTTTTTCGTTCAATCTTAATTGCAGAAAACATTTTATTCAAAAGAGATCCAACTTCTCCTTGAAAAGAATAACTTGAACTATCCTCTAATTCACTGGGTGTTTCACCAATCAACATAATAGAACTATTGATATCACCATCACCCATTACAAGATTTTTTGAATTATTTTTTATAGTACAATTTTCAATTGAATCTATTCGTTTTTTTAATTCTAACAATCTATCTCTTTTATCTTTATTAGTTATGCCATCATTTTTTTCGATAATTCTTAATCTTTTGATAGGCTTATCACTAAAAGTAAAGTCAGGTTCAATTATATCTATTAATTCTTGTACATATTTGGAATTTTGATTTAAGACCTTTTTAGACATAAAATATAGCAATGTTTGTTAAAAAAATAAATTTCATTTTAATTTTGTTTTTACTTTATCAAACTCCGTTGTTTTCTAAAAGCAATAGTTTTAACGATTTTGACTCAAAAGATTTATCAAAATATTTTTCAGGAATTGTGGCTTTTGAGAACAAAGACAATTCATTAGCTTTAGATTTTTTTAATTCATCAAAAATTTTAATAGATAGACATGATCCTTATTTACAAAGATATATTCATTCCTTAGTTTTAGAAAATAAAGTTTCACAAGCAATAACTATAATCAAGAATAACAAAGATAAAAAAAATACCAAATTTTTTGATGCTTATCTGTTATTAGTCATAGATAGTTTAAAAAAGAATGATTTGGATAAGGCGCAAAGTTATTTAATATCTTCTAATATTTTAGCTAAAAAAGATAGACTCAATTCCACAATAGTAGAAAGTTTAAATCAGTATATTTATGTATTTAAAGAAAAAAAAATTCTAAACGATAAAAAAAATTTTGGTAAACTTTCAATTATTTCAGAAACATTTCAAAGATGTTTTTTAAATGATAAAAAAACTGATAAATATTTTTCAAATTTAATTAGTGATATTCAATCAGATTATTCACGATATCTCTTTTTTTATTTTAGTTACTTGATTGAGAATGATAAATTGAATGAAGCTAGATTATTATCTGAAGATATTAATTATATTAATACGACACTCTTGTTGTCGCAAGCAAAAGACTGGATAGAAGATGATGACTTTAAAAAATTCACAAAATTTTTTTCATGCAAAAATTATAATGATATAATAAGTGAATTTTTGTTTTTAATTTCAAATCTTTATTCTTCACAAGATAATTTTGAAAAATCCAATTTTTACTTGAATCTCTCAAATTTTTTAAATCCTAAATTTATATTTAATTTATCTCTAGTTGCTGAAAATCAATATTTTAATGGAGAATATAAAAAGGCTAAAAAAACTCTAAAGAATTTTAAAAGAGAAAATAAATTTTATTATTGGTTCCGAGTAAAAAAAGAGGCTCAGATAATTACAAAGCAAAGAAATAAAAAAGAAGCACTTAATTATATCACTGCAGAATTTAAAAAAATTCCTCAACCCAACAATAAGTTTTTATTTGATATTGCTAATTTCTATAAAAATTCAAAAGAATATGAAAAAGCCATTGAATATTATTCTCTAATTATAAATTCTATAAGTAATTTTAATATCAAATCAGACATACTATATCGAAGAGGTGGGAGTTATGAGAGGATTGGTGATTATGAAAATGCAGACAAAGATTTACTTCTGTCATTGAAAATAAATCCAGATAATGCCTATGTTTTGAATTATCTTGCCTACTCATGGTTAGAAAGAAATTATAAAATCAATGAAGCAATTCAAATGTTAGAAAATGCTTATGCCTCAAAAAGCAATGATCCTTACATAATTGATTCAATTGGGTGGGGCTATTATCTTACTAAGGACTACATAAAAGCTGAGAAATATTTAAAGAGAGCAGTGGAGTTAATGCCAGATGATCCTATTGTTAATGATCATTATGGAGATATTTTATGGAAACTAAATAGAAAAATTCAAGCAAGATATTTTTGGAATAATGTTTTAGATATGGATGACACTGAAAAAGAAATGCTAGAAAAAATTAATATTAAGTTGGCTGAAGGACTTACAAATTCTTAATATGGTTTTTGATAAGATTAAATCATATGCTAAAATTAATCTTGCATTAAATATTACTGGTAAAACTTCTTCTATTCATAAAATTGAAAGTCTTATTATGTTTGCGTCATTATATGATAAAATTTTCATCAAAAAAATAAAGTCAAAAAAACACAACATTAAATTTTTTGGAAAATTTTCTGGAAGAATTGGTAAAAAAAACACAATATCTGAATTGTTAAAGATTCTGGAAAAAAAAAAGTTTCTTACAAATCAAAAATTTATGATTTATATTGATAAAAAAATTCCTAGCAAAGCAGGTTTAGGTGGTGGCTCCATGGATGCAGCAAATATTCTAAAATATTTTATTAATAAAAAGTTAATTAAAATTAATAAAAAGGAAACATCAAAAATTTGTAAACTAATTGGCTCAGATGTGGTGTTAGGTCTTAATTCTACTAATTCTATTTTGACTTCAAAAAATAAAATAAGTTATTTCCAAAATGTTAAAAAGTTCAATGTCTTAATTGTAAAACCTAATTTTGGGTGTGCTACAAAAGAAATATACTCAAAGGTAAAAAAATTTTACAAGCCTAAATTCAATAAACCAAGTAAAAAAATGTTAAGGGTAAATTTCTTAAAAAAAATGACAAATCAGCTTGAACCAATAGCTTTTTCAAAGTATCCAAAGTTACGATTAATTAAATCATTTTTAACGAATGTTAATAAACCACTTTTTGTGAGAATGACTGGTTCAGGATCTGCTTTAGTCGCATATTATCAATCAAAAGAAAAATGTGAAAATGCGAAAAAAAAATTTGAGAAAAAATATAAAAATTACTGGTGTATAGCTTCAAAAACTATATAAATTTTATTTTTTTGTGTTATACGATTTTAATATTGGGGCGTAGCCAAGTGGTAAGGCACGGGTTTTTGGTACCTGCATCCTAGGTTCGAATCCTAGCGCCCCAGCCAAATATGAGAAACTTTTTAGATAAAATTTTTTTTAGATCTAATAATTTAGATTATATTAGTCAAGGTATTAAAGAAATTACAGAAAAAACCTTGGCCTTTAAAATTTTTGATGCAGTTAATCTACATAATCCTGAAAGTGAAATTAGATATGTGGGAGGTTGTTTAAGAAAAATTATTAATAGGGAAAAAGTTGAGGATATAGATTTAGCAACAAATCTTAGTCCAAAAGAAGTTTGTGAAGTTTTAAAAAAAGAGAATATTAATTATTTTGAAACTGGTATTGAGCATGGAACAATTACAGCAATAATCGATGATTATAAATTTGAAATAACCAGTTTAAGGAAAGATATATCGACTGATGGAAGACATGCCAAGGTTGAGTTTTCTAAAAATTGGAAAGAAGATGCTTCGAGAAGAGATTTTACAATTAATTCAATATATGCAGATAGTAAAGGAAATCTATTCGATCCATATGATGGTAAAAATGATTTAGAAAAAGGCTACATCAAATTTATTGGAGAAACTGATAAGAGAATTAAGGAAGATTATCTAAGAATATTAAGATACATAAGATTTTTTTTAGACTTTTCAAAACATCCTCATGATTTCAATGTGATCAGAAAACTGAAAATTAATATCGGTGGGGTGCGCAAACTTTCTAAAGAAAGGCTTTTAAATGAATTGAAAAAAATAATAAAATTGAATTTATTGGAAAAATTATCAAAGGATAAATTGTGTTTTGAGTTAGTTTTAATGATTTTTCCAGAGCTTCGTCATATAAAAATTTTTTCTAAATTAAGTAAATACCAAACAAATATTCTTAAAGAAGCTGATTTTATTTTGTTTTTATCCTTGATGATAATAGATGAAACAGATAACGCAGAGTATTTTTTATATAAGTATAATATTTCTAAAAAAGATCAAAATAGAATTAAAAACATCGATTCTTTTTATAAAGAGAAAATAAATCTAAAAACTTTTACAGAAATTAATATGAATAAATTTTTTTATTATAATGGGAAGCAAGCAACTATTGATATTTTAAATTTTAGGATAATTAAATCTAAAAAGTATGATAAAAATTTATTAGATCTTATTGAACTTTATAAGAACAAAATTGTACCCACTATGCCAATCAAAGCTGAGGAAATAATGACTAAATATCAAATAACAGAAGGCAAATATCTGGGATCAAAGCTAAAATTGATAGAAGAAGAATGGGTAAATAATAATTTTCAAATTTCCGAACAGCAAGTTGAAAATATTATTAATAACTAAGTATATTTAACATCTTTAATTTCAAAACTTTTAATTCCAGCTGGAGTATTAATTTCAACTAAATCATTTTTATTTTTTCCAATTAAACCTTTGCCAATAGGTGATTGAAAATAAATTAGTTTTTGTTTAAGGTCTGCTTCATCCTTTCCAACAATCTTATAATTGATTTTTTCTCCATTATCTAAATTTTCAAGATATACAGTAGATCCAAAAATTACTTTTCCATCATTATTTAATTTTGTTACATCAATTACATTTGCTCTAGCTATTAAGTCATTTATTTCAGTTATTCGACCTTCATTGTGAGATTGTTCTTCCTTGGCTGCGTGGTACTCAGCATTTTCTTTAAGATCACCATGAGATCTTGCCTCAGCGATCGCAGCAACTATCTCTGGTCTCTTTTTTTCTTTTAAATATATCAGTTCATCTTTAAGTATATTTAAACCATTCAATGTAATTGGTTCCTTGTCCATATTATTTCCACTTTGCTAATGGAGGTAATGACATTAGGATACCCTCTGTATTTCCTCCTGTTTGTAATCCAAATTTTGTTCCTCGATCATATAACAAATTAAACTCCACATACCTTCCTCTTTTAATATATTGCATTTCTTTATCTTTAATAGTCCACTTTTTGTTAATTTTTTTTCTAATAATCTTTTCAAAAATTAATTGAAAAGTTATTCCTACATCTCGAACAAACTTAAAATCTTTTTCAAAATTATTTTTTTTATAATCAAAAAAAATCCCTCCAATACCTCTAGGTTCTTTTCTGTGAGATAAATAGAAATAATCATCACACCATTGTTTGTATCTTGAGTAATAATTTTTATTATGTCGATTACACATATTTTTAAGAATTTTATGAAATTCTTTTTTTTCATTATCATCTTTTTTTGAAGGTGTTACATCCATACCTCCACCAAACCAATCATAAGTTGTGCAAATATATCTGGTATTGAAATGCATAGCTGGGATCAGGGGATTTTTCATATGCATTACTACTGAAATTCCTGATGCCCAGAATTTTGGATCTTTCTTTGTACCTGGAATACTTTTTTGAAATTGTTTAGGAAACTTTCCATAAACTTTTGAAAAGTTTACTCCAACTTTATCAAAAATTTTTCCATTTTTTAGTATTCTGAATTCTCCACCACCCTCATCCTTTTTTAAACTTCTTTTCCAATTTGTTGACTCAAATTTAATATGACTGCTTTCTAAAGAATCTATACTATGACAAATAGACTCTTGTAACATTTTAAACCAATTACTTGCTAAATCTTTTTTAATTTCTAAGTCCATTTTAGATTAATTTAGTTTGTTTTAAACTTTCTGCCAAGATGATTGCAACTGATGAGGCAATATTAAGTGAACGCTTATTATTTTTCATGGGTATTTTTAATCTATTCTTGACAAGTTTATGAATATCTTCTGGAACACCAGCACTTTCTCTACCAAATAAAATTGTATCATTTTTATCAAATTTAAATTCTGCGTAAGATATAGATGCTTTAGTTGTCATCAATATAATTCTATGATTTTTTTTAGAATTAAAAAAATCTTTTGCACTCTTATAAAATTTGATTTCTTCTTTGTCCATGTAGTCCAGCACGACTCGTTTGAACCTTTTATCACTTAATAAAAATCCACAAGGTTCTATAATCTCTAATTTTACACCCAGACAAGAGCAAGTTCTAATTATTGCCGCAGTATTTTGAGGAATATCTGGTTCAAATAATGCAATTTTAGGCCCTTGATTTGTTGAATTGTGTGTCATTGTTTCAGTAGTAAATTTGCTATTTTATATTATATGAAATCATATATTAAGTGGAAATAATCTATATTGAGTATATTAAAATAAGCAAATTAATGTCAGAAAAAAAAACAGATAGAAGAGACTTCTTATTTACAGCAACATATGCTGTAGGAGCAGTTGGAGTAGGAGCAACAATTTGGCCCATGATTGACCAAATGAATCCGGATGCTTCAGTGAAAGCGTTAGCGAGTACGGAAGTAGATATAAGTGCAGTTAGCCCTGGGAAAACAATAACAGTTTTATGGAGAGGTAAACCAGTTTTTATTCGAAGAAGAACTCAAGAAGAGATAACAGAAGCAAGAGCTGTGAAACTAGAAGAATTGAAAGATCCAGAGACTGATGAGGATCGAGCTAGAGACCCTGAGTGGCTAGTCATGCTAGGAGTGTGTACTCATCTTGGCTGTGTTCCATTAGATCAAAAAGGAGATTATAATGGTTGGTTCTGTCCCTGTCACGGATCACATTATGATACATCAGGAAGAATTAGAAAAGGCCCTGCACCTACAAATATGGAAATTCCTAAATATGAATTTGTTGATGCTAATACAATTAAAATTGGATAAATATTATTATGAGTGATCACGAGTATACTCCGAAATCAAAAGTTGGAAAATGGTTCAACGACCGTCTACCTTTATTAACGCTTGCTAATCATTTAACTGATTATCCAACTCCAAAAAATTTAAATTACTGGTGGACGTTTGGTGGAATTCTAACCTTTTGTTTAATTACACAAATTGTGACAGGTTTAGTATTAGCAATGCATTACATCGCACACGCTGATATGGCTTTTGATAGTGTTGAACATATAATGAGAGATGTTAATTATGGATGGTTAATTAGATACATTCATGCCAATGGTGCATCAATGTTTTTTTTAGCTGTTTACATTCATATATTTAGATCTCTATTTTATGGTTCTTATAAATCCCCAAGAGAAATAATATGGATTATAGGTATTATAATTTATCTTTTAATGATGGCGGCTGCATTTATGGGGTATGTACTTCCATGGGGACAAATGAGTTTTTGGGGCGCAACTGTAATTACAAATTTATTTAGTGCTATTCCTTTAGTGGGCGAGGGTATTGTTACCTGGTTATGGGGAGGTTACTCAGTTGATAATCCAACATTAACAAGATTTTTTACACTTCATTATTTAATACCATTTTTAATTTTAGGTTTAGTTGTTTTACATATTTGGGCCTTACATGTTCCTGGAAATAATAATCCAGTTGGAATTGATATAAAAAAACCATCAAAAGATACAGTTCCATTTCATCCTTACATAGTAATTAAAGATGGATTTGCTTTATTGATGTTTATGATTGTTTTTGCATTCTTTGTTTTCTACACACCAAATATTTTAGGCCATGCAGACAATTACATTGAAGCTGACCCGTTAGTAACTCCAGCACACATAGTACCAGAGTGGTATTTGTTACCTTTTTACGCAATTTTAAGATCAGTTCCGGACAAACTGCTAGGAGTTGTTGCTATGCTCTCAGCTATATTGATTTTAGCAGCTCTTCCCTGGTTAGACACATCTAAGATTAGATCTGCAGTATTTAGACCATTGTATAAACAGTTTTACTGGATACTTGTTGCTGACGTTTTAATTTTAGGTTACGTGGGCGCTATGCCAGCAGAGGGGTTATATTTATTGGTAGCTCGAATAGCGACAGCTTATTATTTTTTACATTTTTTAGTTATTCTTCCAGTTTTAGGCTTCAAGGAGAAAACTTTACCTATTCCTCTGAGCATAACAGAGCCAATTATGGGAGGATCTCCAAATTTAGCAACGGCAAAAAATAAAGAAAGTTTAAATAAATAAGTGAAAAGTTTTTTTAGATTATTATCCCTAATTGTCCTGATATGTTCACCATTGAACAGTAATGCTGCTGAAAAAGTTGAGTATCTCAAAACTGATTGGAGCTTCAAAGGACTATTTGGAAAGTTTGATAGAAGTGCTCTTCAAAGAGGATATCAGGTATACACCGAAGTGTGTTCATCTTGTCATTCAATGAAATATCTGAGTTATAGAAACTTATCAGAAAAAGGAGGACCAGAGTTTGATGAGTTACAAGCAAAAGCGATAGCTGCATCATTTGAGGTTAAGGATGGACCAAATGCGGATGGTGAAATGTTCACAAGACCAGGAAAATTATCTGATAAATTTGTTATGCCATATGATAACGTTAAAGCAGCTCAAGCTGCTAATGGTGGTGCATATCCCCCAGATATGTCTGTTTTAGTAAAAGCAAGAGGGGGAGGGGTAGATTACATTTACTCTCTTCTTCAAGGGTATGAAGATCCACCAATTGGAGTTAGCTTGGATGACGGAGTTTATTACAATAAGTACATGTATGGTAATAAAATTAAAATGGCTAATCAACTTTCAGATGGTTTAGTTGAGTATGTTGATGGAACAAATTCAACTGTTGAGCAGATGTCTAAAGATGTAACAACATTTTTAATGTGGGCAGCAGAACCTCATCTAGAGTCACGACATCAAATGGGTTTTAAAGCTATTGTTTACTTAATCATTCTGACTATTTTAGTTTATTTTAGTATGAAAAGAATATGGTCACGTGTTGAAACGGAAGTTTAAAACATCTCCATCTTTTACAATATAATCTTTACCCTCTAATCTCATTTTGCCATTTGTTTTAGAATTTACCCAACCATCATTAGCAATGAAATCATTATATGAGATTGTTTCAGCTCTAATAAACCCCTTCTCAAAGTCAGTATGGATTTCACCAGCAGCCTTAGGGGCTGTGCAATTTTTTTGGATAGTCCATGCCCGTGTTTCTTCGGGTCCTGAAGTAAAGTAAGTGTCTAATTCAAGAATATTATAACCTTTTTGGATTAACATATTTAATCCTGTTTCTTTTAAGCCAATCATTTCCATATAGTTTTTCTTTTCTTTATTATCTAATTCATTTATTTGATTTTCTATGTCTGCAGAAACAATTATGGTATTTTCATAACCAAACTTATTTATAAATGCTTTTGTGTAATTATTACCATTTTGAACACTTTGTTCATCTACATTACAAACAAATATTTTAGGTTTTAGAGATAATAATCCACTTTGATTGAGTTGTTTTTTGTCAAATTGAGATTTTAAAATAGATAGGTCCCTATCATTATTTATGTAATTCAGAGTTATTTCAAGAATTTTTAGTTTCTCTTCATCAACATTCTTTTTATTATTTTTTTCAAGTCTTTTTTGTATAGACTCCAGATCTGCAAGCATCATTTCTGTCTCAATGATTTCTAAGTCTCTTACAGGATCAACTGTTGAATTTACATTTTGAATATCATCTGAGTCAAAACATCGTATCATATGTATAATTGCATCAACTTCTCTAATGTGTGACAAAAACTTATTACCTAAGCCCTCACCCTTTGACGCACCTTTAACCAAACCAGCAATATCAACAAAAGAAATAGTTGTATTAATAATCTTTTTTGACTTTGAAATTTTAGACAAACTTTCTAATCTGTTGTCAGGCACAGGAACAATCCCTATGTTCGGATCAATTGTGCAAAATGGGAAATTTGCTGCCTGAGCTTTGCTTGAATTTGTTAAAGCATTGAAAAGTGTAGATTTACCAACATTTGGAAGCCCAACTATTCCACACTTGAAACTCATTATTTATTATTTACTGTGCTAGAAAACAAATCTAATTTTTTTTCAACAAGAATTGAAATTGAGTCTGTTATGTCTTTTAAAATTTTTTCAATGCCAATATTTTCATCTTCATCAAAATTCTGTAACACAAAGTCAGCAACTTCTATATTATTTTTTGGCTTTCCAATGCCAATTCTCACTCTTGAATAATCTTTACCTATGAATTTATCTATAGAGGCTATTCCATTATGACCTGCACTTGATCCACCAAATTTAGCTTTTATTTTTCCTAGTTCTACGTCAAGGTCATCATGAAACACTATTACATTCTCTACATCTATCTTAAAATATTCTATTAATTCCCTTATACAAATTCCTGAATTATTCATAAAAGTTAAAGGTTTGATAGCATAAATTTTTTCTTTACCAATATTTCCAGTAGTTAATAAACCTTTAAATTTTGGTTTTTGTTTTGAAAGCCCAAATTTTTTATTTATGGAGTCTATAGTTTTAAAACCAACATTATGCCTGTTGTTTTCACTGTCAGGAGTTGGATTACCTAATCCTACGAATAAAAGCATAATTTTATGGATTAAATTTTCAAAATTAAATAATTATTTTTTTTCTTCAGCAGGTTTTTTATCAGCAGATTTTTTATCATCACCTTCTTTTTTATCACCTTTGGATCCATCTGTTGCTGGTTTCTCTCCATCTGCTGGTGCTGCTGCTGCTTCGGCTCCTTCGCCACCTTCTTCACCTTCAGTAGTCTCTGCTTCTGCTGGTTTTTCAGGTTCTTTCATAACAGTAGGAGCTGCAAGAGTTGCGATTACAAAATCTCTACCTTGAATAGTAGGTGTTACCTCAGGATCAAGTTTTATTGATGAAATTTTAAAACTTTCACCAATATCAATACCATCAAGGTCTAATGTTAAACTTTCAGGTATTTTTTCACTTGGACATTTTAGTTCAACTTTTCTTCTAACAATATTTAACACCCCACCTCTTTTAAGACCTGGAGAGTTTTCATGGTTAATAAAGTTAACTGGAACTTCAATTTTAATTTTTACACCAGGTAGTACTCTTAAAAAATCAACATGAGTAGGCTCATCACTTATAATGTGATATTTTACTTCTCTTGGTAAAACATTCTGAGGTTTACCATCAACATTTAAAGTAATTATATTTGATAAAAAATTTTCTTTTTCAATTAAAACTTTAAGCAATTTTTTTGATATAGAAATTTTTTGATTTTTATCTTTTCCACCATAAACAATCGCTGGGACACCTCCATTGTTTCTAATAGCATTTAACTGCCCCTTAGATTTGTTATCTCTGATGTTTGCGTCTAAAGAATTCATAAAACAGAGTTTTTTAACCCATGTTTACAAATAATCAAGTTTTTTATTTAAACAAATCTGATACTGACGTTGAATTAGATATTCTTTTTATTGCTTCACCCATTAGTGCTGAAATAGGTAAAACTTCTATATTTTTAACATTTTTGGTTTTTTCACCATTATCAATTGTATCTGTAATTACTAAATTTTTGATAACAGAATTTTTAATTTTTTTTACAGCATCACCACTAAGAACACCATGTGTAATATAAACGTAAACTTCTTTTGCTCCCCTTTCTTTTAAAGCTTTGGCTGCATTAACGATCGTTCCACCTGAATCAATGATATCGTCAACAATAATACAAGTTTGATTTTTAACATCTCCAATAACATTCATAACTTGAGATTGACCAGGTTTTGGTCTTCTTTTATCAACAATGGCAAGACCAACATTAAGAAGTTTTCCAAGAGCTCTAGCTCTTTCAGTACCACCAACATCAGGAGCCACACAAATAATTTTTTTACTTTTTATTTTTTTTCTAGCATGTCTTGCAAAAATTGGTGTTGCAAAAAGGTTGTCTACCGGAATGTCAAAAAAACCTTGAATTTGGCCTGCATGCAAATCAACAGTTACAATTCTATCAGCACCAGCATTTGTAATTAAATTTGAGACTAATTTTGCAGATATAGATGTTCTTGGAACTACTTTTCTGTCTTGTCTTGCATATCCAAAATATGGAATTACGGCTGTTATATTTTTAGCAGAAGATCTTTTAAGAGCATCAATGCAAAGTAATAATTCCATTAAGTTATCATTTGCAGGTGATGAAACAGACTGAATAATAAAAATACTATTTCCTCTAATATTTTCATTTATTTCAACGTATATTTCACCGTCAGCAAATTTTCTGATACTCGAATTTACAAGTTTTGTTTTTAAATATTTAGAAATATTTTTACTTAAAATTTTATTGCTATTTCCTGTTAATAATTTCATTGAAAAGTTTAATTAATCATAATTATTGAAATATTTCTACCATAATCATCATGTCCTAATTTTAAAGCTCGTCTTGCACTGAAAAAATTATTTTTTCTTATGAAAGTATCAACATTTTTCATATCAATTTTTGTGATTTTGTTTAATTTTAGCTGAGATTTAACATAATTAGGTAAGTCAAAATAAATGATATTTTTTTTATTCTTAAAAAAAATTCTATTTTTTTTACTTTTTTTAAGAAATTTTTTTTTTAAATCTTCTTTTACATTGTAACTTTCTTTTCCAATACACGGTCCTATTGCAGCAATAATATTATTTTGAATACAGCCTTTCTTGTACATAAATTTTATTACACTATTAATTATTCCTTTAAGAGCACCTTTCCAACCCGCATGTATTGCAGCGATCATTTGTTTTTTTTTATCATATAATAAAATTGGAACACAGTCTGCAGATAATACAGCTATTGGGAGTTTTGCTTGATCAGTGATTATTGCATCTGCTTTTATCTTTTTTCGATATATTTTTGAATTTTTATTAATATAGATAAATTTTTTACTGTGAATTTGATTTAGTAAAAAAATATTTTTGGAAGTTTTATCAATTTTATATTTTACAATTTTTAGATTTGCATTAACTTTATTTCTTTTATCTTTTGAACCCAGTCCACAATTTAAGCTTTTAAATATACCAACCGATTTACCACCATTTCTATTAAAAAAACCGTGACTAATTTTCTTTTGATTTAAAAGTTTTTTTGAAATGATCAATTTTAGAATCCTAATTTAAATTTATTTTTTTTATTTTTAACAAGCATTACCTTAAATAATTTTCCCATATGTTTTTCATCAATAAGTCTATTCAGACGATAATAAATATCAGCTTTTTTTAAAAAATTTTGATTTTTTGATATTATTTCCGCTCTGTGTTTGATACCCATTTTTACTAAAAATTTTTTTTGTGTTGTTAAGTTGTTTGTCAATCCACCAAGCTTTTTTGTGTACTTTTGAAATAGGTCAAAATTTATATTATGTGTAATATCTACATCCCCTATATTATTTAAAATATTGGCGAATTTATGTTTAGATATACCTTGAAGTGTATTTTTCATTTTTTTACTTTTATATCCATAATCTATAAGTAATAATCCACCATTGTTTTTCTTAATTGTATTGGAAATATTTTTTAAATAGATTAATCCAAGTTCTGAGCATTCTATAAAATTTTGATTTTTTGAAATTTTAAAATTAATTTTTTTTTCAATTTTTTTAATATCAATTTTTCTCTCAAAAAAGGAAGCCTTTTTTGGGGTTTTTAGATTTACAAACTTTTCAAACCACGAATTTTCCTTTTTTTTAAATTGCTTTATTGCCATTGCATCAAAAAACTCATTAGCAATAAATATACTTGGGTTTTTATCTATTTTATTTATTTTTGAAATCCATGTTATTTTATTTTTATTAAGTTTTTTTTTTTGAATCTTGATTAAAGATGGACTTTTTTCGTGAATTAAAAAATTACATGAATTTAAAAAAGTTGAAAAATTTTGAAAACTTTCTATAAGTATTTTCATCATTTCACCATTTCCAGCTCCTAATTCTATTAAATTGAATTTTTTTGGGGAACCTAAGCTTTGCCAAAAACTCATAATCCAAATAGCTATCATTTCTGAAAAAAGTCTAGAAATATTTGGGGCGGTAATAAAATCTCCCTCTTTTCCAAATAGATTTTTTTTCATGTAGTAACCATTAGCTTTGTTGTAAAGAGAAAAATCTATAAATTTATCTAAGGATAAATTATGTTTTTTTTTTAATTTCATTTTTGACAATAATTAAATAAATTCCAATTAAAAAAAATATAAAACTGATTATTTGCCCCATTGTTAAGTTAAAAAGCAAATATCCTAATTGTTCATCTGGAACTCTGACAAATTCAATTAAAAATCTAAAAATTGAATAAAATATTAAAAATAAACCAGATATCAAACCGGGTTTTTTCATAAAGCCTTTGTTTCTAAAATAAATTAGAATTAAAAATAACACTATCCCCTCAAAAAATGCCTCATATAATTGAGAAGGATGTCGAAATTGTTCGTCTACTTTTACAAATTTTACTGCCCAAGAAACACTTGTTTCTGTCCCATATAATTCAGAATTAATAAAATTCGCTATCCTACCAAAAAAAATTCCTATTGGTGCAACTATAGAAACGATATCTAAATATTGGTAAGGACTATGATTATTTTTTTTTGAAAACCAGATACTCACAAAAATAATCCCAATTAAACCCCCATGAAATGACATCCCACCTTGCCAAATTTTAAAGATATCAAGAAAATTATTTAAGTAATAATCAAAATTATAAAATATCACATACCCCAAACGACCGCCTAAAATTATTCCTAAAACCAGGTATGTTATAAAATCATCAAATTTTCCTTTTAAATCTTCATTTGATATAAAAATTTTTTTACATAAAATCCATCCAAGTAAAATACCCACAATATAGGCCAGCGAATACCACCTTATTTCGAGCGAAAAAATTTGAATAGCAACTGGGTCAAAATTATTAATGAACATCTTAAATTATAATTATAAACTAAAACTATAATAAGTTATTATATAAAGATATGAAAAATTCAAAGTTTGTTCTTGATAAGTTAGCAAGGTTATTTGAGCAAGGGTTAATATCCTCAAAAGATTTAGCAAATGAAATAATGACAATTTTGAAATCAAAACGAGATGAAATAGTTTTTAGAATGAAGTTAACAAGTAAAGATGAATTTGATATTTTATCAAAAAGAGTTGAAAATTTGGAAAAAACTATTGCTCAATTAAAAGTCAAAAAAAAGAAAAAAACTAAACAGGTAAGAAAATCTTAACTCCAAGACCATTCATTGTAGATCTTTCTAATTTTATATTTCCACCATGAGATCTTATTATGTCTGATGCTATAGAAAGTCCTAAACCAACACTAGATTTTGACTCAGCTCTTCCTTTATCAATTTTATAAAAAGGTTTAAATACATTCTCATATTCTTTTTCAGGTATTCCAGGCCCATTATCCTCAATTTTAATAAATAAATTATTTGTACTTTTACTTAGTTCTACGTTTACTCTATCTCCATATTTTATACCGTTGTCTATTAAATTATTGATACATCTTTTAATTAAATTTTTTCTTCCATTAATAATAATATCGGTAGAAATTTTTGAAGTTATACTTTTATTGTTATATTTGATGATTATTTCACTTATTAAATTACTGAGATTAAACTTTTCGTTTTTTTCCAAATAAGAAGAACTTGTAAATTGAAGATACTCATTAAGCATTTTTTCCATTTCATTTATATCCTCAGTAAGTTTAGTAGCTAATTCTTTATCATTAATAAAAGCTATTTGAAGTTTCATTCTTGTTAGAGGCGTTCTTAAGTCATGGCTTATTCCAGAAAGCATTTCTGATCTTTGATTGAGATGTCTAAGAATTCTTTTTCTCATTTTGTCAAATTCATAACCTGCTTGTCTTATCTCAGATGCACCTGAGGGTTTGAATTCTTCGATTTCTTCACCTTTACCAAATTTTTGTGCAACTTTTGCCAGGTTTGTAATTGGCCTTGTTTGGTTTTTCAAAAAGATTAATGAGATAAAAACCATAATAAATGCCGGCACTGTAATCCAGAGTGCGAATATTCTTGCCGAGGAACTTGTCACTCTATCTTTTGAAACTAAAAATTTGAAATAACCAGATTGATATTTCACCCTAATATCAATTAACTCATTATAGGTTGTTGTATCAAACCAAAACTTTTCTGGACCGAATCTAGATTTTAATTCCCTTCTAAGAGTTCTATCGATTGGGCTAAACCATCTTTCTTGATAATTATAATTGAAATCATCGTTTTCAATTAAGTTTATATTTAAATCTTGATATACAGAAAAGAGATTAGTTATTTCATTTTTATCAAAAATTTCATCGTTATAAACTTTAATAAACGTATTGATTTCATTTACTAGCGCTCTCGTCATTCCTTTATTTGTCTTGATCCAAAGACTGTCAAAAAAAACAAATGAAATTACTATCTGTAAAACAATTACTGGAACTGCTACAATTAATAATGCCCGATAAAATAATCTTTTGGGGAGTAAGTTTTTTATAAATTTATTCAATCCACAAAACATAACCAGTTCCTCTTATTGTTTGCAAAAATTTTGGATTTTTTGGATCAATTTCAATTTTTTTTCTTAATCTGGTAATAATTACATCGATTGATCTTTCTTTATCTAAATCAATTAAAATACCTATTTCTTCTCTAGAAAATGTTTTACCTGGATTGTTAATCATTTTTTCAAGAATTGTCTTTTCAGTATTATTGATCTTAAATTCATAATTATTTTTAAAAATTAATTTTTTATTAAGATCAATTTTTATATTTTCAAATTCTATAACTCTTTTTTGATCGCTTCTTTTAGTTTTGTTTATTATATTTTGAATTCTTAAAGTTAGTTCTTTTGGTTCGAAAGGTTTTGGTAAATAGTCATCTGCCCCAATTTCTAATCCCTCTATTCTTTCATTAGCTTCTCCCTTAGCAGTAAGCAAAATTATTGGTGTATCTAATTTTTTTTTGTTTTCTTGAATGAATTCTAAACCACTTTTTCCTGGCATCATTATATCCAAAATAATCAAATCAAATTTGATTAAATTGATTTTGTCGTTTGCATCTTCTGCATTATTTGCAGTTGTAACTAAATAACCATTTTCATTCAAATATTTTTTAACCAAAGATCTAATTCCAT
>JBJLDX010000004.1:0-28256 GCA_045566175.1 Candidatus Pelagibacter sp.
TGCAAAGAAATATTATGAAACTGAAGCTTCAGGAAATATAAATCTCAAAACTGTTAAAATAGTTGCTGCAACCGGAGTAGATAGAATTTCAGTTGGAAGCATCACTCATAGTGCTCCAGCTGTAGATCTTAAATTAGAAATTTAGTTAACAAATTTTGAAAGATCAGGTTTAAAGTACTTGGGACCTTTCATAACTTTGCCTGACTCATTATAAATTGGTTTTCCGTTTTGATCCAATTTACTCATATTAGAGTTTTGAACCTCCTCAAAACACTTGTCTAAATCAATGCCAAATGCATGCCCTGCTCCATAAGTTACATACAAAATGTCTGTAAGTGCATCTGCTACCTCTAGTAAATCATTATTATTCATGGCTTCTGTAAGTTCTTCAAGTTCTTCTTTAATTAGATCGATCCTTAATTTATTGATCTTATCTGTACTAAATGAAGGTTTATCTTTAACTTCTTGTCCAAAAGTTTTCATAAAAATTCCAACCTTACTAAAATTTGACATATTGCTCCTGTAAGTTTTATATATTTGATGTATTATTATAATAATTTATTAATAACTTATTAATCAATGAAATTAAGAAAAGAATTCGACAGTATTGGATCAATCAATGTGCCAAATGACAAATATTGGGGTGCTTCAACTCAAAGATCAAAAAAATATTTTGATATTGGTGAATTTTTAGTAAGACCAATTTTAATCAAATCTATTGCAATTATTAAAAGAGCTGCTGCTGTTGTGCATAGCAAAGATAAGCAAATTCTACCTCATATCTCTAAAGCTATTATCAAAGCCTCTAATGAAGTAATATCAGGAAAATTAGATGATCACTTCCCTTTAAAGGTTTGGCAAACAGGATCTGGTACTCAAACAAATATGAATGTAAATGAAGTTATTGCCAATAGAGCAATTGAAATTTTAGGTGGCAAAAAAGGTTCTAAAAAACCTGTTCACCCAAATGATCATGTCAATAAATCTCAATCTACTAATGATGTATTTCCCACTGCGATGCATATTGCTATTGCAATAGAAACAAAAAATAAACTATTGCCCTCTTTGGAGCTATTGAATAAAGAGTTAAAAAAAAAAGTTTCTCAGTTCAAAAATATAATTAAAGTAGGCAGAACTCACTTGCAAGATGCAACACCATTATCTTTAGGACAAGAATTTTCTGGATACCAATCTCAGATAGAGGATTGTATTAGTAGAATAAAAAATGCTTTAAATGAAATTTACTCATTAGCTCAAGGTGGTACTGCAGTTGGGACTGGAATTAATAGCAAAAAAGGTTTTGATAAAAAAATTATCAATGAAATAAAAAAGATTACCAAACTACCTTTTAAACCAACAAAAAATAAGTTTGCAGCATTGGCTGCACATGACGAAATTGTAAACTTTTCGGGTACATTAAACACTGCTGCAGTCTGTTTAATGAAAATTGCAAATGATATTAGGTTTTTGGGTTCTGGTCCGAGGGCGGGTTATGGAGAAATTATTTTACCAGCTAATGAGCCTGGCTCTTCAATCATGCCAGGAAAAGTAAATCCAACTCAATCAGAGGCTGTTACTATGGTCTGTGTGAAGGTAATTGGAAACCATAATGGTATTACAATGGCTGGTTCACATGGACACTTTGAATTAAATGTCTTTAAACCACTCATTGCACATAATATTTTGCAATCAATAGATTTGCTTGCAGATAGTACTAAGAATTTTTCACTTTATTGCATAAGAGGAATAAAGGCTGATAGAATAAAAATTAAAAAATTTTTGGACAACTCATTAATGCTAGTTACTGCACTGGCGCCACACATTGGCTATGATAATTCTGCAAGAATTGCTAAAACTGCACTAAAGAATAATACCACTTTAAAAGAGGAAGCTCTTAAAACAGGCCTTATCAATGAAAAGGATTATGACAAAATTGTCGATCCTAAAAAAATGATTTACCCCGCATAAGTAACGAAAAAACTACTAACAAAGTTTTTAAATAAAATTTTATTAAGCATTTTATTTTCATTAGAATTAAATTTATCAATAAATTTTTGAATTTTTAAATTTGGTTTATTATCAATTTTTACATTATCAAAACTAATTTTTCTTTTGTCAAAATTGTAGTTAAAATCTAATTGGATCTCATCAATTTTTTTTCTAGCATTTTTTTTAATTTGAAATGACTTATAAAAGTCATCAATATTTTCAAAATTTAGAACCACTTTTCCAACTAAATTAATTTGATTTTCATCATAAAGCAATAAACTTTCAGGCAGCTCAATTTTTAAATCATCTTTCCACATTATATTTGTTTTTGATAGGTCTATAATTCCCTCTTGAAGATTAATTTTTAAGGATAGATTATTTAATTCATCAATGTTTGTAATATCTTTAACATTTAAACTTATGTTTGAATTTAAATTTTTGTTAGTAAATATTTCATTCTTTATTAATTCAGTAAAAATTGAGTCATCTTTAAACAAATACTTCAAATTTAAACCTGCGTAATTAAATTCAGTAGATAAATAAAATGGCTTAAAATCAATCAATCCTTGATATGGGTTATTTATATTTTTGGAATTAAATCTTAAACTATCTTTATCTAATTCGTATTGTAATTTTGTACTTTTGTTTATTACTAATACCTCCAACAAACCTTTTTTTATTGAGTCGGTATAGTCAATTCTATTTTCTATATTTAATCTAATTTTTCTTGAATTTAATTTAGAAAATATTATTTTATTAAATTTATCATTTTTAATTGTTATCTTAAAAGGTATTTTAAAAATCTCATTTTTTGAAGAAAAGACATTTTGAAGATTGTTTGAGTCGTAATAAAATTTACCATTTAAAATTTTACAAATAAATATTACATCATCACTATTATCTTTAAAAAAAATTTCACTATCTTTAATTACTATTTCATTTTTACTTGGTTCTGTCTCTAAAAGTTTCGAAAAAAAATTAAAATCATTATTCAATAATGAAAATTCTGTTTTATCTAAAACTAAATCTTTAGTTTCAAATTTATTAAAAGAAAATAATTTGTCTATGGAAATGAATATTTTAAAGTTTTTTACGTTTCCTATAATTTTATCATTCTCTAATATTGATAAATTTTTTGATTTAAAATGTGGCCTAGGCAATAATGCATAAGTTATCTTTTCATTAAATTTTATATCAAAGTTATACCTATTGAGAATTTGATTCTTAATCATTTGTTTGGTTGTTGGCTTGTCATAGGCTGTTGGAGATAAAAAATAGCTAATGGTCAAAATGACAAATGCACCAATACCCCAAAATAGTTTATAATTACTATCAAATATAGCTTTAATATTTTTTAAGTTAAAATTTTTTAATTTATTAAAATAGCTTTCTATTGAAACATTTATGGATAGAATCTGTTTCTTTAGTTTTTTAGCTAATAAATTATGTTTTTGCATATTTGATTGCTCAACTTATAATTAATTATTTTAAATGGTAAACTCTGAATATTTAAAAAATTTAAATAAAGCCCAAAAAGAGGCAGTAATGCATCTTGAAGGACCTTTATTAATAGTGGCGGGTGCTGGTTCGGGTAAAACAAAAGTATTAACTAGTAGAATTGCAAATATTATTAAAGAAAAAAAAGCTTTTCCTAATCAGATTCTTGCAGTGACTTTTACAAACAAAGCCGCCAAAGAAATGCAGTCTAGAGTTAGTAAAATACTTGGTTCAGGTGCTACAGGACTTTCCTGGTTAGGAACTTTTCATTCTATATGTGCAAAACTTTTAAGAAAACACGCATCAGCAGCTAATCTAAATTCCAATTTTACTATTATTGATACGGATGATCAAATCAGATTAATTAAAAATATTTGTAAAGCTGAAAATATAGATGTTAAACAACTAGCCCCAAGATATATCCTTGCAATAATAGATCGCTGGAAAAATAAAGGATTTTATCCAGGTGAAGTTATCATTAATCAAAAAGATATTTATGAAAAAACTATATTACCAATTTATAAAATATATCAGCAAAAACTTATTGAATTAAACTCTTGTGATTTTGGAGATTTAATTTTGCATATGGTAAAAATTTTTGAAAAAAATAATGATATTAGAGAAATTTATTCAAAAAATTTTAAATATATACTCGTAGATGAATATCAAGATACAAATTACATACAAAGTACATGGTTAAATCTTCTAGCAGAACAAAATAAAAATATCTGCTGTGTTGGGGATGATGATCAATCAATTTATAGTTGGCGTGGTGCAGAAATTAAAAATTTTTTAGAATTTGATCAAGTTTATGAAAATACAAAAATTATAAGATTAGAACAAAATTATAGATCAACTCAAAATATTCTGTCTATAGCTTCTAATTTAATTTCAAACAATCAAAATAGAGTTGGCAAAACCCTTAAAACAGATATGGAAGATGGAGATTTAGTCAAATTAAATTGTTTTAAGAATGGTAAAGATGAGGCAATAGGTATTTCTGATGAAATTGAAAAAATAAAAAAAAATTTTTCACTAAATAACATTGCAATTCTTGTCAGGGCAATTTTTCAAACTAGAGAATTTGAAGAAAGATTTTTGAAAATTGGCATGCCTTATCGAATCTTGGGTGGTACTAAATTTTATGAAAGAGCAGAAATTAAAGATTGTGTAGCTTATTTAAGATTAATTTACCAAGAAAAAGATGATTTAGCTTTTGAAAGAATTGTAAATAATCCAAAAAGATCAATTGGTGACAACACTTTAAAAACTATTCATGAATATTCTAAAAAAAATTCAACGAATTTAGAATTATCATCAAAAAATATGATTCAAGATAACTTAATTAAACCTAAAGCAAAAATTGGCTTAGTTTTATTTTTAGATCTAATAATGAAATGGAGAAATGACTTAAAAGTTAAAAAATTGAATCATGTGAAATTATTACAAATTATTTTAGATGAGTCAGGGTACTCTGCAATGCTTAAAAATAAGAAAGATTTAGAAAATGAAAATAGACTTGAAAATATCAAAGAGCTTTTAAGTGCAATGAAAGAATTTGATACATTGGAAAGTTTTTTAGAACACGTTTCATTGGCCACATCCATCGATCAAGAATGGGATGGTGAAAAGATTAATATGATGACAATGCATGCATCTAAAGGTTTAGAATTTGATGCAGTTTTTTTACCTGGATGGGAAGAAGGACTTTTTCCCCATCAAAAATCTATCGAAGAAAAAGGGCAAAAAGGTCTAGAAGAAGAGAGAAGGCTTGCATATGTTGGTATAACAAGAGCAAAAAAAAAAGCGGTAGTTTCCTTTTCAATGAACAGATTTTATCAAGGGGATTGGATTGATAGCATGGCTTCGAGATTTATTGATGAATTACCTGAAAAATATTTAGAAAAAAATTCTTTTTTTGATGAAACTAAAGATGAATTAGATGATTTCGAATTTAACCAAGATTTTGATGAAGATGATAATGTCAGAAGTCCTGGTTGGATAAGATACCAAAAAAGAATCAAATGATAAAAAAAAGGATAGAACAACTAAAAGTTAATTTTAAAGAGTTTGGAATTGACGGCTATATTATACCAAAAAATGACGAATTTTTTTCTGAATATGCATCAAAAGATAGATTAAGAACAATTTCAAATTTTACAGGTTCTGCTGGTTTTGCAGTCATTATTAAAAATAAAAATTATTTATTTGTAGATGGTAGATATACACTTCAAGCAGAGTTAGAATCTGGAAAACAATTTAAAATTATGAAATATGAAAAAATTTTAAATTGTAGATTGTTTAAAGGCTTAATTTTAGGAGTTGATCCTAAACTTTTCACATCTCACTTGTTATTAAACAGTTTTAAAAAATATAACAAAATTAAGGAAATCGAAAAAAATTTGATTGACGATCTACATAATAAATATCCAATTAAATCAAAACCTTTTTTTTCATTACATGAAAACATTACAGGGGAAAGTCATTTATCAAAAATAAAGAAAGTATCCAATTATTTAAAAAGAAATAAAAAAAAATTTTTATTTGTTAGTGCACCAGAAAATGTTGCTTGGTTATTAAATATAAGAGGTTTTGATAATCCCAATAGCCCTATTCCAAATTGTAGACTTTTAATAAATGATGAAAATAAGATTTATTTTATATCAGAATTTAAAAATTCAAAAAAATTGGTTAAAGAAAAAAAAATTAAGAAACAACAAATAATTGAACCTAAAAATCTTAAGGTATTTTTAAATAAATTTAAAAATAAGAAAATTATTCTTGACAGGAAAAGCTGCTCTATTTTTTACGAAAACTTATTTAAAAAAAATTTTAAAATCTATAAAGATGAAGATCCAATATATTTTTTAAAATCGATAAAAAATAAGCAAGAGATTAAAAATATGATTAATAGTCATATTTTGGATGGTGTTGCTCTCTCTAAATTTTTATACTGGATACAAAAAGTTAATAAAAATAAAATTACTGAGTTTGATGCTCAAAACAAATTGGAAAATTTTAGAAAAAAAAATAATAATTATCTTTTTCCCAGTTTTAATACTATTGCTGGCACAGGAAGCAATGGAGCAATCGTTCATTACAGAGCAAGCAAGAAAAAGACTAAAATAATAAATAAAGAAGATATTTTTTTGTGTGATTCTGGTGGGCAATATCGGTATGGAACTACTGATGTAACAAGAACTATCTGTTTTTCAAAACCAAAAAATTATATAAAAAATATTTTCACAAAAGTATTAAAGGGCCATATCGCTGTTGTTACAGCTAATCTTTCCAAATATTCTAATGGAAAATTAATTGACCCACTCGCTAGAAAATATCTTAAGCTAGAGGGACTAGATTATGAACATGGAACTGGTCATGGGGTTGGTTTTTTTTTAAATGTTCATGAAGGGCCTCAAGCAATATCTAAATTTAATAATATCAAAATTCATGAAGGTATGATTTTGAGTAATGAACCAGGATATTATAAAAAAGGTAAATTTGGTATAAGAATTGAAAATTTAGTTTACGTAAAAAAATTCAAAAAAAAATTAATGTTTGAAAACTTAACTTTGGCACCTATTGAAAAAAATTTAATTAATTATGAAAAATTAGATAAAAAAGAGAAAGAATACTTATTCAAATATCATTTAAATGTTTACATGAAAATTTCAAAATTTCTTACAAAACCTGAAAAAAAATGGTTAGCCAGTTTTATTTAACATTTTCATCCAATCATCCTGACTTAAAATTTTGATATTCATATCTTTGGCCATATCAACTTTTCTTTTTGTTGGCTTATCGCCTGTAATTAAATAATCAAGCTTTTTGGAAACATTACTTATTATAGAGCCAGAGTTTTGCTCAATTAGTGATTTGGCCTCTGCTCTACTCATGCCATCAAGTTTACCTGTTAACATAAATGTTTTGTCTTTTAGAGGACCACTTTTTTTTGTCTCAATATTATCTTTGATTGAAAGAATATTATTGAGTTCTGTTAAAACTTTTACATTAGTTTTATTTAAGAAAAAATTTTTAATTGAATTAATTTGAGTTTCCCCCATTCCATCTAAATTTAATAATTCATCAAAAGTATTTGATTTTGATAAATTTATAAAGTTTTTGGAAGATTTTAAATTTTTTGATATTAGTTTGGCATTTTCAAAACCAATATGTCTTATACCAAGTGCATAAATAAATCTCTCAAAAGATATGTTCTTACGTAAATCAATTGAATATCTCAAATTTGAAATTGATTGTTTGCCCCATCCATCCATATTCTCAATCTTTTTATAATCCAAATTAAAAATATCTTGAGGTAATTTTATCAAGTTTTTTTTCCAAAAATTCTCAACTATTTTTTTTCCAAAACCATCTATATTAAATGCTTCTTTTGAAACAAAATGTTTAATCTTTTCAATCGCAATTTTTTCACATTCAAAGCCTTCACTAGAACATCTTCTTACAGCATCTTTTTTTTTAGTAATTAAATTATATTCTTTAACTGTTTTAGAACCACAAGAGGGACATTTTGATGGAAATATAAATTTACCATAGCTTTTATCCCTTTTTTTTAAATCTACTGAAATTATATGTGGAATTACATCACCTGCTCTTTCAATTTTTACAGTATCCCCAACTCTTATATCTTTTCTATTAATTTCATCTTCGTTATGTAATGTTGCATTAGAAACTACAACTCCACCTATATTAACAGGATTAATTTTAGCCACTGGAGTCAGTGCCCCTGTTCTTCCTATTTGAATATCAATGTCTAATATTTTTGAAATTCCACTATTTGCTGAAAATTTATGTGCAATAGCCCATCTTGGAGCATTAGCTACAAATCCTAATCGTTTTTGTATTTGAAAATTATTAATTTTATAAACTATACCATCTATATCAAAATCTAAATCACCTCTTTTTTTTTCTATTTGATTATAATTTTGCATTAGATTTTTAGTCCCATCGATAATTTTGTTTAAATGATTAGTTTTAAATCCCCAATCACTTAATTTTTTTAAAAAATCTTTTTGATTTTTTACTTTCATCCCTTTCGCAAATCCAAAAGTATATGCAATAAATTTTAATGGAATTTTTTTAGTGTCATTAGGATTTTTTTGTCTTAGTGATCCTGAAGCAGCATTTCTTGGGTTAGCAAACTTATCTGCTAATTTTTTAAAATCACTATTTTGTATGAATACTTCTCCTCTAATATCAATTTCTTCAGGAAAGTCTTTTGCAGAAATATTTTGAGGTATATCACCGATAGTTTTCAAATTAGCAGTTATATCCTCTCCTGTTTGACCATCACCTCTTGACAATCCCGTTACAAGCTTTTTATTTTTATAAATTAAAGATGCTGATATCCCGTCAATCTTTGGTTCTGCACTATATTCAATAATAAAATTTTTTTTTTCATCTAAGTAATTAATAATTTTTTTTTCAAAGTTTATTAAATCTTCTTCTGAGAAAGCATTTGCAAGAGATAGCATCGGCACTTTATGGTCAATTTTTTTGAAGTTTTTTGAAGGTTTAAATCCAACATTTTTTGAAGGTGAATCTTTATGGTCTAAAAAATCATATTCTTGCTCTAAAGAAATAATTTTTTTTTTTAAAAGATCATATTCACCATCAGAAACCAAAGGGGTATTTTTATTATAATAACTCTCATTGAATTTTGTAATTTTTTTAATTTTTTTTAAATAATCTTTTTTTATTTCCTCATTACTCATATTATTTAAAAAGTTCTTTAAATTTCTTTATAATTTTACTTCCTTCATCTTTTTTAATTTTAAGAATAGGGTTTGTATATTTTTTATTAAATACTTTGTATGACTCTTTATACCATTCGCTGCTCTGATAATTGTAACCCAATAATACTGCATATTTTTTTGCCTCTTCTTCTAATCCTAAAATATAATTTATTTCAACTAATCTATGAATTGCTTCTTCCACATATTCGGTCTCATCATAATCGGTAATAACATTTTTAAATCTATTCATCGCTGGAATCCATTTTTTTTTAGATATATAATATTTTCCTAAATAAACTTCTTTAGAGGCAAGTATGTTATTAATCAAAAGTAATTTGAATTTTGCATCCAAAGCAAAATCAGTGTTTGGATATTTTTTTAATATCAAATTGAAGTATTTCTTAGATTGGGATATTGAAGAGAGATCTTTTTTTTCATCCACAATTAGTTCATAATAACATGTTGCTAATAGAAAATAGGCATATGGAGTACTCTCATTTTCAGGATAATTCTGTAAAAATCTTTTTAATTCTGAAATTGAGTCTCCATAATAATCTTGGGTGTAATAAGAATATGCTGCCATCAAAATTGATCTTGGCGCCCAAATTGATTGAGGATATATATTTTCTACAATATTAAAATTTTTTGCTGCAAATAAAACATCTCCATCCTCCAAAGCTTTCAATCCTTTATTGTAAGCTTCAGTCATCTGAGATTCCAAATCTTTACTATCTAAAACAATTTGTTCTTCTTTTTTAGATTTGCACCCTGGTGAAAAAAGAAACGTTATTAAAATTAATAAAATGAAAATAAATTTCATAAGTTTTATTATTAAATGAAAAAATATTTTATGCTATTGATTTAAGCAGATTCTTTTGGATAAATGTATGGGGTAGACTTTTTTCGTGTATTTCTAGAACTGCAAAATTCTCTTGATTGTGAAATACCTTTCTAAGTAATTCATTGGTCAAATAATGCCCTCCTTGAGAACATTTTATATTTGCTAACATCCTATATCCACATGTGTATAAATCACCAATGCAATCTAAAATTTTGTGATTCACAAACTCTTTTTTATTTCTTAAACCATCTTTATTTAAAATTTCTTTATCCTTTACCACTATAGCATTCTCTAGACTTCCACCTTTAGCCAAACCTAGTGCTTTAATTTTTTCGATATCTTCAAATAAACAGAAAGTTCTAGAATTATATATATGTGTTAAATCATCTTCATAAACTTTTACTTTATTTTTTTGATTACCAATAACCGAATTATTATATTTTAATTCAAATTCTATATCTAAACTTAATTTTGATGGTTCTATTGAAATAAATCTTTTGCCGTCATGAAACTCAACTTTTTTATTTATTTTAATAATCTTTATTGGAGTTTCGCTTGATTTAATTCCTACTTTAAATATTTTTGAGACAAATTCTTTTGCTGATCCATCAAGAATTGGAACTTCTTCATTATCAATTTCAATAATTACATTATCAATTCCTAAGCCAAACAATGCTCCCATCAAATGTTCTATAGTTGAAACTGTTACACCATACTCATTCGAAATTGTAGTATTTAAAGATGTGTTTGTTACGTTATTGAAGTTTGGATAAACAATATTATTAATTTTTAAGTCTACTCTTTTGAAAATTATCCCAGTGTTAGGTTCTGCTGGCTTAACACAAATTTTTACATTTTTTCCACTATGAAGACCTATACCTTCCAATGTTATAGGGGAGTTAATTGTTTTTTGGTTTAAATAAGACACAACAGTATTTAGGGCTAATTTAAAAAAAAAAGAAAACAACAAATGTTACTGTAAAATACAAACTAACTAAAAAAATGGAAGAATTTCTCAAAAAACGTCTTATTTTCAGTTTTTTTTGTTGTTAATACAACCTCATTTAGGTTGTGACCATTAATAATTTTTTTAGCCATTTCATCTAAGTTAATTTTTTCATCAATAAAATAGGTTTTTAAATATTCCATACTAATTAATCGATTAAGTGAGATCTGATATTTTTTAATAATGTCCTCTAAATTTTTCAAATAATTTAAAGGTAAACAAATAAAATTAATATTTAATGAATAATTATTACATCTTAAATTAACAGGAAGATCTGAATATTTTTTATCATCAATAAAATAATCATCAATTAAAACATGAATTAATTTTTTATTTTCTAGAGTATTTGAACAATAATCTCTTGCTTCGTTTAATATGTAATTCAAACTTTTTGAAGTTATTAATTCACCATAATTATTTTTTTTAATCGACATTTTAACTGAAAAGAATTTACGAGAATCAATAATTAAGTGAATATTCTTTACAAAGTTGTTTAAAATTTTTTCAATTTTAAAGATATTGTCATTAAGAAATTGGTCTATTTTATTTAAATCTAAGTCTTGTGTTTTTGAATCTATCGGTAATTCTTTTTCATAAATTTTTTCATTATTATCTTTAGTGACAGAAATAATAAATTTGTTTGGACTTAAAAATAGATATGTTTCAAAATTTAAATAATCAATCATTTATAATAATTTGTTTATTTTGGCGTAAATCTACCTCTTTAATGTTTTTTTTCTTATTATGATCCAAAAAAATAATTAACAGTTTTAATGACTCTTTGACTTCTTTTCTGGGTAGCTTTATTAATAATCCATTATTCATTTCTATATCCCATCTGCCTGATTTATAAAAAAATAATCTTTTAATTTGATTATATCTAAAATTTGACTCATCAACTGCTTCTTTTAATTCAAAAAAATCTTTGTTTTTAAATTCTCCAAAAATATACGGTATGTCTGATCTAAAATTGTCTACTCTTGTCAGTTTACCATTTGAGCCTAAAAAAAAGTTTTTGTTTTCTTTTTTAGTCTGCGCTAAAAATTCAGTTTTTTGAATTTCAATATTCAATGTTGAGGGGTATTTTTTAATAACAAAAAATTTTTCAACAAGTGTGTTGGAATTTATTATGTCAACAATTTGAGATTTATCTAAAAACATTAGATTATCAAATTTTAAAAAATTAAGCTTATTAACTAAATCAATGTTATTTTTTTCTTTTAAACCTGAGACTGTAATTGTATTTAATTTAATAAAATTTGACTTTGTTAAATCTTTATTATTAAGGGTTCCAATTATCAAAAATAAAAAAATGTATATTAAAATTTTTCTACTTTTTTGTTGAGGCATCTTTTAAAATTAATTCAATGAGTTTTATAAAGTTAATTCCATAATAAGCTGCTATCTCTGGCACTAAAGAAAGGCTCGTCATACCCGGTTGAGTATTTAATTCTAACAGATAGAATTTCCCCTTAAAAAATTTAAAATCCGAACGAGTTACACCTCGACATCCAATTAATTTGTGAGCTCTAAAAGCGATATTCATCAATTTTTTATATTCATTTTTTTTTAAATCTACAGGGATAATATGTTTGGTTTTTGCTTTGACATCATATTTTGCTTGATAATCATAAAATTTTCTTTTGGGTATTAATTCAATAGCTCCAAGTTTTTTTGATCCAATAATTGCAGCTTGGATTTCTCTTCCAGCAATGAATTCCTCTATAATTATTTTTTTATAATTTTTTAATAATTTCAATTTTTTGATAATATTTGTTTTACTACAAATAAAAACATTTACACTTGAGCCTTCATTTAATGGTTTTATTACAACCGGAAATTTAAATTTTTTTTCAATAATCTTAATTAAATTAGCTTTGGATTTATTATAAGAATATAAAATATATTTTGGGGTAAGTATGTTGTTTTCAATGAAGATCCTCTTTGATAATTCCTTATCCATTGCTATGGCCGAAGACATTACGCCAGAATGTGTATATGGAATTTTTGTACTTTCTAAAATAGTTTGTATATAACCATCTTCACCAAACTGACCGTGCAGCCCATTAAAAATTATATTAGGTTTAAATAATTTAATAACCTCAAGTAATTTATAATCTGGTTCTGAAATTTTAACATTATAACCATTTTTAACTAATTCCTTTTTTACTTGCTTTCCAGTATCGAGACTTATTTCTCGCTCTTTAGATATACCTCCTGAAATGATTAATATTTTTTTTTTCAAATTATTCCAAAATTTTAATTTCTTTTTCTAAACTAATTCCTGTTTTTTCTAAAACGTTTTTAGCTACAAAATCAATTAAATTTTTCATATCTTTAAACGATGCTTGGCCTTTATTAACAAAAAAATTACAGTGCTTTTCAGAAATACATGCATCGCCAAAACTTTTATCTAAAGGTACAGAATCTTTGATAAGCTCCCAAACTTTTTTATCAGTTTGAGATGTTGGGTTTTTAAAAGTACTTCCACTCGTTTTTATTTTGGTTGGTTGATTTTTTTCTTTTTTAGACTTGAGCTCACTAATTTTATCATTTATTTCTAAAGCTATACCTTTTTTACCTCTAAAAGAGGCACTTAAAAAAATTAGATCATCTGATAAGTTATTTTTTCTGTATTCAAAGTTAATATCTTTTGATGGAATTGTTATTATATTACCAACTTTGTCAATTGATTGAACTGACAATAGAATGTCTTTAAATTCTTTTCCAAAGCAACCAGCATTCATTTTTATTCCTCCACCAATAGTACCAGGTATACATGATAAAAACTCAAAACCGCTTAAATTATTATTCATAGCAAAATCTGAGAGTGATTTATCCAAAACCCCACTTCCTGCAATTATTACATTGTTACCAAGTAAAGAAATATTATTAAAATTTTTACTTAATTTTATAACCACACCATCAAACAGCTCATCAGTCATTAAAGTATTAGAGCCCGCTCCAAGAATAAATATTTTTTCTTTATTATTTAATTTCTTTAAAAAATTTATTAATTCTTTTAAGTTATCTGATTTATAAAAAACTTTAGCTTTTCCACCGATATTAAACCAATTTTTTTTTTTAAGGTCATGTTCAAATTTTACTTTGTCACCAAATTCACTTAATAAGATTTTTAATTGATCTAATTTCATTACATTAATTCAGGAAGTTTTCTCATCCAATTGGAAATAGTTCCGGCACCCATCCCGATTACAATTTTTTTTCCATACATATTCTTTTTTATAAATTTTGCTAATTGGAAATTATTTTCAACTAAAAACAATTTTACTTTAGAATTTTTAATAATTTCTTTTGCAAAATCTAAATAATTAAATCCTAACTTAATTTTTTCCCCAGCTGAATATATCGGGCATAAGATTACTAAATCGGCATTCTGAAAAGCAAAAGAAAAGTCTCTTCTCAAATCTTTTAATCTTGAAATACGATGAGGTTGAAACACACATACTTTTTCATAACCCTTATAAACTTTATTCACACCTTCCATCACCATACTTATTTCAGTTGGATGATGAGCATAATCATCATAAAAATCTATGTCATTGTATGTAAATATTTTATTAAATCGTCTTTGAACTCCTTTAAAATTTAATAAACCTTTTTTGATATCTGCAACTGATATACCAATAGTTAAAGCAACGGATGTTGCTGCAACTGAATTTCTTACATTATGGATCCCAATTAATGGAATTTTTATTTTTTTAATAGATAGTTTTTTTTTATTTGGAAGATTGACTGATAAATCGTACTCAGTAAATCCTATACTTTGTTTTATATTTTTTATCAGGAAGTTTGATTTTGAATTTGTTCCATAAGTATAAAAATTTTGATTTTTTAATTTTTTAATAATTTCACTATTAATTTTATCATCTAAACAAATAAATGATTTTCCAAAAGAAGGAACTTTCTCAAGAAATTCAATAAAATATTTTTTTAGAGCATTCAGAGATTTATAAAAATCCATATGTTCTCTATCAATATTTGTAATTATTGAATATGTTGGTGGAATATGAGTAAAACTACCGTCAGACTCATCTGCTTCTAAAATTGACCAATCACTTTTTCCAAGTTTAGCTGTATTTTTAATTGAATTAATTACTCCTCCATTAATTATGGTTGGATCTAGTTTAGTTTTTTGAAAAATTGAAGCTATTAAAGAAGTTGTTGTTGTTTTACCGTGTGAACCAGCAACAACAATATTTTTCATTAACGAAACAATATGAGCTAACATTTTACCTCTGGAAATTATTGGTAATTTTTTTCTTTTTGCTTCAATAATTTCTGGATTATTCTGTTTAATAGCTGATGAAATTACAACGATTGTTGCCTTTCTAAGATTTTGCTTTTTTTGACCTATAAAAACTTTAATTTTTTCTTTTTTTAATCTCTCTATATTTTTGTTAATAGATAAATCACTACCTTGAACTTTAAACCCTTTGCCTCTCATTATTAGTGAGAGACCACTCATTCCTATTCCACCAATTCCGATAAAGTGAATAATTTCAGTTTTTGCTAATTCAATTTTCATTTACATTATCTAATATTTTTTGATTAACATTAATCCAAGTATTTTGATAATTTAATTTTTTTAAATTATCCTTTTTTTTTAAATAATCAGTCTTATCATTCAAAATATTATTTAATAGTTCGTCGATTCTCTCATTAAAATAATTTTGATCAATTATCCAACAACAATTCATCTCTTTATAAAAATTGGCGTTTTCAAACTGATGATTATCTTTAGATGTTGGTAATGGAACTGCTAAAAATGGAATATTTAACACTGACAGTTCAGCCAAAGTTGAGGCTCCAGCTCTTGTGATACAAAGATCTGCTTTCTGCATATAATCAGAAAAATTTTTATCAAAACTGAAAATTTTATTTTTTATATTATTTTTTGAATAAAAATCACTCAAGAATGATATATTTTTTTTATTTGTTTGTTGTATTACTTTAATTGAAAATTTTTTTGATATTTCAATTATTATATTTTTTAAATTTTTGTCAAAAATATTAGCACCTTGACTGCCTCCTACAATCAATATAGTAAAATATGTCTTATCTTTGATGCTTGTACTTAAATCATAAATATCCTTTTTTACTAATGGATCAATGACTATCATTTTACTTTTATGTATATTGGGAAAATTTTGAATATTCTTTGTGTAACAAAAAATTTTTCTACAAAAATTCAAAAAATATCGATTTGCACGACCTAAAACATGGTTTGGTTCTATTAAATAAATATTCAATTTCAAAATTCTTGCAGCTAAAATTAAAGGCAATGACATATATCCACCTGTAGAAAAAACTTTTTCAATTTTTTTTCTTTTTAATAAAAAAAATGATTTAAAGGTAAGAAATAAAATCTTAGTTAAGTTTAGAGGTAAATAAAAAATATTATCTAATTTTGGAGTGTCAATAATTTCAAATTGATAAACATCTTTATCTAAGTATTTTAAGCCTCTTTTATCAGTAGATATAGTAACATTTGTTTTCTTTGACAAATGTTCATAAAGTATTGTTGCGGGCATTACATGTCCTCCAGAGCCACCAGTGGTTATTAAAAAATTTTTTTTCATTTTATAAGATTTTTCTTTTTGTTAAATTTAAAATTATTCCAGATAAAATTGAGATACTTATTATAGAAGACCCTCCATAACTAATGAAAGGGAGAGTCATTCCTGTTGTTGGAAATAATCTAATATTAACTCCAATATGTATCATTGCTTGTAACAAAATAAGACTTGCACATCCTACTAAAACTAATTTTGTTCTTTCCTCATTTACTAAATAAACTTTTTTAAAAACAGAATAAATAAATATCAAAAATATTAATAAAATTAAAATTATGGCAATAACACCAAATTCTTCTGAAATAACTGATATGATATAATCTGTGTGAGCTTCAGGTACTCGATTCTTCAGAGTTCCTTCACCAATTCCTTTTCCAAAATATCCTCCACTAGTAATTGAGTCTATTGCCTTTTCAGATTGTGCATTATGCGTACCAGTTTCAGTGTTAAAAAAAGATAGCAATCTATTTTTAATATAAGCAAACTTTGGAACAAAACTAATTGAAAAATAAAGTGCCACAGACAAAGTTAAACACGAGGCTATCAAAAAAATAGCATTTATTCCCGAAATAAAAATTAAAACTGACCAACTAAAAAAAACTAGCAATGTTTGTCCAATATCTGGTTGAGCAGCTAATAACAAAGCAATTATTAAGGTTATAAGGAAAGAAAATAAGTACTTAAAATAAATATTTGTATATTTATCGCTACTTAAAATTAAACTAATTAAAACTATCAAAAAAGGTTTTACAAGTTCTATTGGTTGAAATCGTGGAAGCAAATATAAATCTATCCATCTTTGAGCACTATTCACCTCAATACCTATTATAGGAACTAGAAATAAAAAAAGTAAGGAGAGTGAAAAAATTATTGGAGATATCTTAAATAACTTTTTATCATCAATTGAGGATAATACAAAAATTATCAATATGCCTAAAACAACAAAAGATAAGTGCTTAAAAAAAAATGCATAATCGTTAGTATTTAATTTATCTGATACTAATAAAGATGTTGATACTAAAGAAAAAAACAATCCAATTGCAAACAATAAAATGATCAGGGAAAATATAAATTTATCAATATTTTTCCACCATTCATAATATAAATCATGTATGAATTTATAATTCATTTAAATGCTTTCTAATTAGATTATTAAAAAATAATCCTCTATCTTCAAAATTTTTAAAACTATCAAATGATGCTGCGCATGGACTAAACAAAATTGTTTTGTTAATAAATTTTTTTTTCTTAATAATAACAAAAATTTCTTTTAATGCTGTTTTAAGATTATCAAAATTTTTATATGCGATCTTACCTCTTAATTGATTAATAAAAGGTTTTTTATTTTTTCCATATATAAAAGCTTTGATATTACTAAAATATTTTTTAGATAGATTAAGCTTATCTCCTCTTTTATAAATGCCTCCTAATATCCAATAAATATTTTGATTTGATTTTAGAAGACCAATTGATGAGGAAAAACTTGTAGATTTTGAATCATTAATAACTGTTAAATTATTTTTTTTAAAAATAATTTGTTGACGATATTTTAATCCACTAAATTTTTTTATTGTTTGAGATATTAGATTATTTTTTAAATTCAACTTTTTTGAGATTTCTAAAATAAATGATAAGTTTTCTTTATTTGTTTCAGAAATAAAATATTCATTATCAATATTTTTCAAAAAATTATTATATTTTTTTTTAGTATTTACCTTGATTATTTTACTATTAAAACTCTTTGATTTTAATTCTTTATTAATTAACAAATCATTTTTATTTACAAATGCTAAACTTTCTCTAGATTGATTTTTTAACAATTTAAATTTAGCTTTAATATATTTATTTAGAGTTTTGTGTCTTTCTAAGTGATCTGGTGATAAATTTAATATTGCCGCATATTTAGACTTGAAAATTTTACTATATTCCAATTGATAGGAAGAGGCTTCTAAAACAAAAATTGTTTTTTTTTTAACACCTCTAGCAGATAATATTGGATTTCCTATATTGCCAACTAATTTAACATCAAATTTTTGGTCATACAAAACCTCATACATTAGTTGACAAGTTGTAGACTTTCCATTTGTACCAGTAATTGTAATACAGTCATTTTTATAAAATGAATAAAACACATCTAAATCAGTATAAATTTTATTTCGATTCTTTTTTAAAAATTTAGATAATTTACATTTATTAATATCAATTCCTGGACTTAAAATAATTTGATCAATTTTAACATTTAATAAATCTTTATAATTTATCAAATTTTTTTTTATATCTAAATTTTTATTTTTTACTTTATGATCATCGTAAAGAAAAATATTGTTCTTTTTTTTTAGAAATTGAAATGAAGATAAACCACTTTTTCCAAGGCCATAAATTAATATTTTCTTATTTAAAAAGATACTCAAGCCAATGCCCTTTATCTTAATTTTAGTGTGGCTAGTCCAATCATTGCTAGAATAATTGAAATAATCCAGAACCTAATAACTACAGTGGACTCTGGCCAACCTTTTTTTTCAAAATGATGATGAATTGGTGCCATTTTAAATATTCTTTTACCAGTAAGTTTAAAAGAAATTACTTGTACCATTACTGATAAAGCCTCAAGAACAAATAAACCCCCCGTAATTGCTAAAACTATTTCATGCTTAGTGATGATTCCTACTGCGCCTAAAGATCCTCCTAATGATAATGAACCTGTGTCTCCCATGAATATTTTTGCTGGCGGAGCATTGAACCACAAGAATCCAAGACATGCACCAATAATTGCGCCACAAAAAATAGATATTTCACCTGCCCCCTCAATATATAAAATTTGAAGGTATTCAGAAAAAACTATATTGCCAGTGACATAACTTATGAAAGCAAAACAACCTGCAACTAATATTACTGGAACTGTAGCTAAACCATCTAAACCATCAGTTAAATTTACCGCATTAGAAGAGCCCACAATAACAAATACTGAAAAAGGGATAAAAAACCATCCGAGGTTAATTATTAAATTTTTTAAAAATGGAAAATAAAGGTTTTTAAATTCTTCATATTCTACAAAGTTAGTCAAAACAACTAATCCTAATATAGCTAGAAAAATTTGTAAAATGATCTTAAGTCTGGATGAAATTCCTGAAGAACTATTATTTTTAATTTTTTTATAATCATCATAGGCACCTAAAAGACCAAAAGATGAAACAATATATAAACAAAATAAAATATAAATATTTTTGAGATCAGCCCAAAGTAAAATTGAAATAATTATACCTAATAAAATAATTACACCACCCATTGTTGGTGTTCCAATTTTTTTTACAATATGTTCGGATGGCCCATCATCTCTAATGGGATTAAAAATTTTTCTGTTAGAGAATAATTTGATAAATGGTTCACCAATTAAAAGGGCAATCAAAAGTGATGTAAAAAAAGCTAATCCAGTTCTAAAAGTAATATACTTAAAAACATTTAAAAAAGTAAATGACTCAACATAACTTAATAAAAATTCATATAACATGAGAACTTCTTTGTTTTAAATTAGCTATTATTTCATGAAGGTCTGTAGAATGAGATCCTTTGATCATTAAATAATCATTATTATTTAAATTCTTATTAATCAAATTAATTATATCAAATTTATCTTTTAATATTTCAGCTTTTTTACTTATTTTTAATCCCTTGAATGTCTCTTTAATATGGTTTCCAATAACATATATATAATTAATTTTAGTTTTATTAAGGATATTGCTTATTAATTTGTGCTGCTTTAAAGAATGTTTTCCCAATTCAAGCATGTCCCCTAACACTAAATATTTTTTGAATTTTTCGATTTAATATTGTCGTAATTTTCAATTGCAGTTTTAAGTGATAGCGGATTTGAATTATATGTTTCATCAACTAAAAAAAATTGCTTCTTCTGAAGTTTTAATTTCAAAATATCGCCTCTTCCGATAGGTGTCTTAAAATATAAAAAAATGTCTTTTTTTAATTTTGTAATATCAGATAATAAATCTATTGAAGCAAGAGTTGCTAAAATATTATATAAATTACTTTTATTATCACTATGAGAATAAAAAGCCAAAGATATAGAATTTATCTTTATAAATAGTTTATATTTATTCTTTACCTTTTTAATTTTATTTAATTTTATGTTTGAAGATTTATCCCTGATACCAAAAGAGACAACTTTTAATTTTCTTTTCAGAGCCAAATTTTTATGAAAATTGTAAAATTTATCGTCTTTATTTAAAACAATTGTTCCACCCTTTTTTATATTATTCATAATTTCAGCTTTAGCGTCTGATATTTGATTTATATTTTCAAAATTTTTAGAATGGGCATAGCTTATATTTGTTATAATTCCTAAATCTGGTTTAATGATTTTTGTTAAGTTATCTATCTCACCCTTTTTATCCATACCTACCTCCAAGACACCAAATTCATCATTATTTTTTATATTAAATAAACTTAAAGGAACTCCATATTTATTATTATAAGATTTTGGTGAATAAGATGTTTTTGATATTTTACTAAGTGTAAACCCTATCATCTCTTTTAAAGTTGTTTTTCCACAGCTTCCAGTAATCGAGATTATTTTTGTATTAATATTTTCTCTAAAGATAGAGGAGCATTTGGATAAAAAATTAAGAGTATTTTTAACCTTAACTTGTTTAGACAATGGAAAATTTCTATTTATTTTGCTGACTACTGCAAAACTTGATTTTTTTTTCAAAACTTCAGAGATAAATTTATTTCCATCAGCATTTTTTCCCTTGATTGCAAAAAAAACATCATTTTTTTTAATTGTCTTAGAATTGATAGAAATATCTTTAATATTGATTTTGTTTGATATTTCCGAATTAGACTCTTCTTTAATGATATTTAACTTTAGGTCACTTGATAAATATTTATTTTTTAATTTAATTGACTTTAATATTATTTCCTTGTCAGAAAAAAATAATTTTCTTTTTCCATAATCTTGGATTTTTTCATGTCCTTTACCTGCAACTAATAACAAATTTCCTGTTTCGAGATTCATTATGGCTTCTTGAATTGCTTTTTTTCTATTAGAAATCTCTAGAATTTTAGATTTATTGATTCCTTTTTTGATATCTTTCCTAATTTTTGTTGGATTTTCGTATCTAGGATTGTCATCGGTTAAATAAATTTTATCAGAATATTTTTCTGCTATCTTGCCCATTATAGATCTTTTTTTAAGATCTCTATTTCCGCCACAACCAAAGACTAAACTAATCTTGCTCATAGGAAATTGTTCTTTGAGATTTAGCAAGGCAAGTTTTAATGCTTCTGGAGTATGAGCATAATCTAAAATTACCTTACTATTATTGTTGATCTTTCCTATTTTTTCAAGCCGACCTTCAACAGATTTCAATTTATGAATTACATTAATAATTTTTTCAAATTTTAGACCACTTTTATTAGCGGCTAAAATTGCCATTAATATATTTTTTATTTGTATCTTACCTATTAAATTAAGTTCAATTAAATATTTTCTATTATAGTATTTTATTTCCAAAATTTGTTTTTCTTTCAAAAATTTATGAGAAATTAACTCGATACCCTTTTTTTTGAAAATGAGGTCTAAGTTTAATTTTTTTTTTTTCGAAATACCGATTATTTTCTTGCTTTCAGGAATATTTGCATCAGTGATTATGTTTCCTCCTTTTTTAATTAACTTTTCAAATAAATATAATTTTGATTTAAAATAATTCTTCATATTTTTGTGATAATCTAAATGATCATGGGATAGGTTTGTAAATATTCCCACATCAAACACTAATCCGTCTAATCTATTTTGGTTTAAACCGTGACTAGAGGCCTCCATTATCACATATTCAATTTTTTTTTTTCTTATACCCTTTAGTATGGAGCTTAATTGAATTGGATCTAAAGTTGTATTTATTAAGTTTTTTTTTTTACCCTTATATTTAATACCCAGTGTTCCAATTGATGCAACTTTTTTTAAATTGAAGTTTAATATTTGATAATAAAAGTCTGCTATAGATGACTTTCCATTGGTACCTGTAACAGCTACAATTTTTTTTGGTTTTTTTCCTAAAACTTTATATGAAATATTGGCTAATAATTTTCTTATGTTTGAAGAATGTAAAAAAATTATATTTTCTTTTTTTTTTAATCTCTTTTTTTCAGAAATGATTACTTTTGCACCATTCTTAATAGCCTCATCGATATAATCATTTCCATCAAATTTTTCTCCTTGAATTGCAAAAAAAATATTATTTTTCTTAACCTTCAAACTATCAAAAGAGAAACCTGAAAAAAAAGTCTCACCTACTTTTTTATCAATTTTAGGAATGTAATCTTTGAGTTGCATTTTCTAATTAACTTCACTGTACTTTGTGGCTAAAATAGGCCCAATTTTTTCCACAATTTGACCAGTCGCTTCGACTGTTGTCCACCCTGAAGTATTAAAAGGAGTGCCTTTGTATTTAATGTTAGATCCGTCCCTGTAATGATAAATATAATTTTCATTAGTTTTAGGCTCATCAAGCATTACTGCTAAAACAAATTTTGGTTTAGATGTTGGGAATATAGATACAAAGGAATTAATTTTTTTTTTTGAATAGCTGCCAGCCACACTTTTTTGAGCAGTTCCCGTTTTTCCACCAATTTCATAACCATTTACATTGGCTAGAGATGCAGTTCCTTCTTTTGTCGTCACTATTTTTCTTAAAATAGGTAAAATCTTTCTAGACACCTCTTCATTTAAGATTTTTTCTTTTTTATTTTTTTTTGAATTCACAATCAATTTTGGGCGTATATTGTATCCCCCATTGACTATAATCGAATACGCTTTTGCTAATTGAATTAATGTAGTTGTAATACCATGTCCAAAAGAGGCTGTTGCAAGTGGACATTTTCCCCAATTAAATTTTATAGGTTTTCCAACTTCCTCTATATCAAAAATAATCTCATCTAAAATACCAATTTTTGATAAAAATAATCTTAATTTATCCTCTCCAACTTTTTGTCCAATTCTGACTGACCCAATGTTCCCAGATCTTACCAAAATTTGTTCAGCTGTTAAATTTGAAGGTATATTATTGTCGTACTCTCTTATTGGAAATCCAGCGCAAGTAAGTGTTTTAGGTAAATCATTAAACTCTGTTTGAGGTTCAATAATTTTTTCATCAAAAGCTGCGGCCAAAGTAAACGTCTTAAAAACAGAACCAAATTCATAAACACCTTTTGTAGCTCTATTGATAAACTTTATATCTGAGATGTTTTCTCGCCTATTTGGATCAAAGTCTGGCAATGAAACTAATGATAAAATTTCACCATTATTTACATTCATTAAAATAGCAGCACTACCTTTTGTTCTAAAAATTTCATTAAATTTTGATAATTCTTCTCTTATTAGGTATTGGATATCTTTATCCACTGTTAATTTAATTGGTTCTTGAACATTCTTTAATTTTTGATCTAAAGATTTTTCTAGGCCAGATATTCCATTGTTATCATTATCAATTTGACCAATTATGTGGCTAAATAAATTTTTTTCTGGATATAATCGAGTTAATTTTTCCTCAGCCTGAATAGATTTATCACCTAGTTTCATTATTTTTTCATAATTTTCTTCTGAAATTTTTTTTTCGAAATAAAAAAAATTTTTAGTTTCTAGTTTTGATCTAATTTTTGAGTAATCTTTATCAGGAAAAATATATTTTAAGTTCAATATTAATTTCTTTTTATCAATAACTTTTTTTGTACTTATTCCTATATCTATAGAGCTAACTGTTTTAACTAAATATTTGTTATTTCTGTCAACAATGTCTGCTCTATAAAGATTATTTGTAGTCAAATTTAATTTATCTTTAATTTTTGTATCTGATTTTCTGGATCCAAGATGTATTAAATGAATTGAATAAACTAAGAAAACAATAAAAAAGATAAAAAAAATAAAAGAAATTCTATTGAACGTTATCTCAATATTTGATTTGCTTTTTTTATATGAAAATTGGTTTTGTTGATCTTCTAAAAAAATCTTAGATTTACTATTATTCATTAACAAATTTAAGTTGTTTAATTTTTAACTTATTTAATTTTTTTTCTATTATTTTAATTTCTTTAATGTCTTTTTTTATTAATTCATTATCAAAATATAAATTTTGAAATTCTAATAATTTTTCTGTTGAGCTTAGATAATCATATTCTAACTTTATATTTTCAAAATCTTTTCCTAAATCCCTAATATTTATCTCTTTTACGAAAATCATATCCTCAATTCTTTTTGTTGAATTTTTAACTATAGCTGTAAATAAAATTAAAAATAAAATTAAAAAGATGACAAAAAATTTTTTCATAGTTTCTTCCCAAAATTTTCTATTCTTATTAAATTTTCAAATTCATCTTTAATATCTGTTTCAAAATCAAAAAAATTACTCTTTTTGACAACATATCTAAGCTTTGCAGTTCTAGAGGGAACATTGTCTTTTATTTCTTTTGCTGATGGAATTATAGGTTTTTTTTTTATCAATTTAAATAAAGTATCTGGCTGCTCTAATATAGGCACGTATCGTGAAACACTTTTATTTTCCGATAAACTTTTAAAAAAATATTTCACTATTTTATCTTCAAGTGAATGAAATGTTACAACAGCTAAAACTCCATCCTTTTTTAAAACTTTTGCTGCAGCTATTAATCCATGGATTAACTCTGTTATTTCTTTATTAACAAAAATTCTCAAGGCTTGAAAAATTTTAGTAGCACTATGTGTTTTAAAATTTTTCTTTTTTTTTGTTTTTTCAATAATCTCAACCAAATTTTGCGTATCAATTTTTTTTATTTTTCTTTCTTTGACTATTTTAGATGCAATTCTTTTTGCTTCTTTTTCCTCACCAAAATATTTAAAAATCTTTTCAAGTTCAGATGAGTCTAGTTTATTTATAACCTCTTTTGCTGAAAATTCATTTATCCCCATTTTCATATTCAAATCACCAATCGAATTGAAGGATAAACCTTTGTTAGGATCTTTTATTTGTGTGTAAGAATATCCTAAATCGAAAATTACTCCCTTAATATTTTCATTTTTTATTTTTAGATCATTTAATTGACTGAATTTTTTATTTTTAAATATAAATCTATCTTGAAATTTGTTAAAGATTTGATCTGCTTTCTTTTTGCTCTCAATATCTCTATCTAAAGCAATTACATTTGTATTTTTAAAGCTTAATATTTCTTTTGTGTATCCACCTTGACCAAAAGTACAATCAATAAATGTGCCACCATGCTGAGGGGTAATAATGCTAATTATTTCTTTTAGCAGTACTGGATAGTGTTTTATAGTATCCAATACCATGGTGGCTTTCATTTATTTTTTTGAAGACCATTAATTTTTTTGTCTTCTTAAAAATGCTGGAATCTCTAGATCATCATCTTCTGTCTCTTCTTCTGTGGAACCTAACAAGTTTTCTGTATTAGAGGTTTCGTTATCAGAATTAAATAAATCTGGTTCATTAGTATCTACACCAAATTCTTTTAAATCATTGGAAATTTCATTTTCAGGCTCTGATGGTGAAAATGCCTCTTCTGAAAATGAAGTTTCGTTTTCATTAGATGTATCTTCAACAACACTTTCTGCCTCTTGATTTCTTAATAACTCTTCATGATACTGATTATTTACATCATCAACAGACTCATTAAAATTTTCAGAAACAACTTCATTTTCAAGTTTTAAAGCATTCGCTCCATGAGTTACTGGATTTGAAATGTTATTTGAAAATGAAAAAGAAGCTGTTGCCCCATTTGATCCAAAATCAGAATATCCTGTATTTCGATTTTGTATTCTATGTACCATATTAACAACTGACTTCGACTCTGGTTGCTGATTATCTAAAGATGTGGCAACGATTGATACTCTTATTCTACCTTCTAGCAAAGGATCAGTTATTGCACCTATAATAACTTCAGCATCAGCTTCAACTTCAGATCTAATTTTATTTACTACTTCATCAACTTCAAAAAGTTTTAAGTCTTTGCCACCAGTAATATTTACCAATAAACCTTTGGCGCCTTTTAATGTATAATCATCAATTAAAGGATTGCTTATAGCCATTTCTGTTGCTTTCATGGCTCTGCCTTCTCCTTCTGCTTCGCCTGTTCCCATCATCGCCTTACCCATTGATGCCATCACAGTTTCAACATCTGCAAAATCTAAATTGATTATTCCTGGTCTTACCATTAAATCAGTTACACTTTGTACTCCGTGCATTAAAACATTATTTGACAGATTAAATGACTCTTCAAAAGTTGTTTGTTCATTTGCAATTTTAAATAAATTTTGATTTGGAATTACAATAATTGTATCAACATGTTTTCTTAACTCCTCAAGACCGATTTGAGCTCTTCTCATTCTTGAAGGTCCTTCATATAAAAACGGAAGAGTTATAACTCCAACTGTTAATATATTTAGTTCTTTTGCGGCTCTAGCTATTACGTGTGCTGCTCCAGTTCCAGTTCCACCACCCATTCCAGCAGCTATAAAAACCATGTTAGCACCTTGTAAGATATTGACTATATCATTTAAAGATTCATCTGCCGCTGCTTGACCAATATCTAGTTTTGCGCCTGCACCTAAACCTTTGGTTAAATTTAAACCGATTTGAATTTTTGATTTTGCTTTACTGTGTTTTAGATCTTGTGCATCTGTATTGACCGCAATAAATTCAACTCCTTGCATTCCATTTTCAATCATTTCATTGATAGCATTCCCACCTGCTCCACCAACTCCCATTACTAAAAGACGCGGTTGCAACTCTTTTATTTCTGGTGTTTTAAAGTTAATTGTCATTTTATTCCCCCTCTTTATTATTTAAATGTTTTTCCCATTTAAGGCCTGCACGATTAATGTTTGCTTTTTTTCTTGCATTAGCCCTAAATTTTTCAAAAATTGCTGGTTCCCATATTTGGAAAGTTTTTCCTTGGCCAACAAACAACATGCTATTTTTAATTTTTGCATGTTTAAGTAATTTTGATGTAATTGATATTCTTCCTTCACTATCAAACTGTAAATTAATACTTTCAGATAATATTGATGTTGCAAAATAATCTCTTTTTTCTTCAAAAGGATTTAATGAATCAATTGTGTTTGAAATTTTTTCTATTCTATCTTGTGGCCATGCCTCTATTGATTGGTTATTGAAAGATGGATAACAAATTACACCATTATATCCTAGGTTAGATAAATAAGACCTATAACTTGCAGGCACCGATACCCTTCCTTTCTTGTCCAATTTGTTTTCGTAACTTGATAAAAACATAAACCATAATTTCTATATACCCATATTTGGGAATATATGGGACATTATGGGTTTTTTATAATAGAGTCAATACCTACAATTTGGGATTATTTTAGGTATTTATTAATGCAAAAAGTGAATCAAAACGTGAACATTTGTTTGGAAAAATTTTAGAGAAAATTTGCCAGATGAACTGTAAGCCGGGTTCTGTCATTTAAACTTATCATTTGTCTAGGCTTAAGATCACTCTTAAGCTCAAGCAACTAACCCTGATGACTAGCCAAGGATGGCTTTTAGTTT
>JBJLDX010000005.1:0-27135 GCA_045566175.1 Candidatus Pelagibacter sp.
TTTTAATATGACCCATATATCTTTGTATCTGACCCATAACTACATCGCTGGCTCTGCCCTTCTTCAACTCTATAACTAAAAATTCTTTTTTATCTTTGCTAATTGCTAAAATATCTAAAGGTCCAGATCCTGTTGAATATTGAGTGCAAAGTTTATTATTTTCTTTATGGATATCATAATCTTTATTCAGTTCGATATTAGACCAATTTCTAATAATATAATCCTCAAGATGCTTCTCTAATAAGAATGAAGATTTTGGAGCTAAATTATTTTCAATTAAAAGATCTTTTTCTTTGTCAACATTAGTTTGATTTTGAATGGGAATTATCTCTCCCGAGTCTTCTACAGTTAATTTTAATTCAATTGTCTCAACTTCTTTTTTATTTCCATCTAAACAAGGTACACCATCTTTAAAACTAACAACTTTTCCAATGCCTAGATAAGCGAATTGAGGATCTTTATTATCCCAACGTGCAAAAAAGTGTGGCGTCATTTCACCCGACAATAACTTTTGAAAAGTTGGCTGTTGAGAATGCGACTTTGGTTTTCCGTACCAAACAATAACACCCTTTGAATGATCATAATGATTATCAAAATCGTGCTCTGTTGTTCCCGGTACACCAATGTTCATAAAAATTATTAAATTGTCTTCAACACGCACATAACCTGTGTCCCCAATCACCTCCAGCAGGTCTTCCTTTGTCTGGAAAGCAAACCCAACCAATATCTTTTCTTGAGTACTTTGATCCTTTTTTTAAACTCTAATTTCACGATGAAAACTTTATCACTGTGTTCATAGTGTGTATAGATTTTTAAAAACTTTCAATTAACGTTGATACTATTTATCTTTTTGAATTAAGACTCTCGATTTGTAATCAATAGGTCCGCGGTTCGAATCCGTGCGGGGGGCACCATCACTTATTATGAATTAAACTAACCTTTTTTACCAAATGATTTAAGATCTTTAAGTTTAACAGCAGTTTCTTTTCATAAAAACAATAAAGCCCCATGTAATGTCTGGAAGAATAGAAATCAACAAAACAATAAATGATATAGAAGTTATTTGAGCTTTTAAACTTACATCAAAATCAATATTATTTATCCTGAAAAAATATTCAAGTGCTTCAATTATTAAATAATTAAAAACTCCAATCGATGATGGGGCAGAAGGAATTAATTGAGCAACAACTGTTAAACCTGTTAAAAAAATTACATTAGGAATAGTTAAAATACCATTCAATATATCAAAACTTGAAAATAAAAAAAAAATCTGCTGCACATAAAAAAAACCACAAAAAAATTGTAATTAATAAAACTTTGATAATTTGATATTTATCTTTAAGTGCATAAAATGCTCCTTCATTTAATTGCTTTTAAAAAACTAAAAGGTAACATCTTTATTACAAAGTTATTGTTAATAATAAAAAAAAAGAAGATTAAACCAAGTAAAAAAAAATAACATATAAATAACTACATAAGTAAAGTCTAAACCTATTTGATTAAAAAATAATCCTACACCAAAAAATTAATGAGATAATAATGAGATCGAATACTCTTTCAATAATTGTAATTGACAAACATTCAAAATAAGGTTTTTTTAAGATAATCTTTAAGTATAAATGGTTTTGCAATTTCACCTAAATTCCCAGGCAAAGTGGCGTTTAAAAAATGTCGAATTAAAATAGGTTTTGTGTAAGTGTTTAAATTAAACTGTCTATAGTTTCTAAGTAAAATCTTTAATCTGTAAGCTTTTAATATAGATAGAAAAATAAAGAATAACAGATGCTAAAAAAAATATAAAAATAATTTAATTTTATTTTCTGATTAAATAAATCACTAAAGTTAATATCTTTAATTGACAAATAAAGAAATAAAAAGCTTATAAAAAAATGAAACTATGGTTGAAAATTTTTTTATTCACCTAACTAAATAATCTTTATAATTATTTTTTTCAATAAACATTTCATGCCACATTTGATACATTAAAATACACCATAGTGCTCTTCCGTAATCTTTTTTTTTAGAGAAATGCATTTGAAGTAATTTATCAACTTTTTCATAGTTCAAATATTCCGTTTTTTTTAATCATTTCCTCACTTAAATATTTTTTTAAAAGTGGTTTTAAATTATCAAAAAAACCAGATTGAATGTGGCATTTCTAATCCAAAAATTACCTCTCCCTAAAATTTCTTTAGGTACTGAATCTTTCATTGCTAATTTTTCTATATGCCTTCTTTTTGTTATCCCTTTCAATTCTCATATTTGGTGGAATTTTTGCCATATACTCAAATAAAATTCTATCCATAAAAGGAAAACGAGATTTCAACAGCATTTGCGAGAAACATTCTATCATTTTTAACTAACAAATCGTCTATAAAAAAAATGTTCTATGTCTAAAAAATTAATCTTGTTAAAATCATCAGAATAGTCAAGACTTTCAAATAGATCTATCATCACTTTTTCAGTTTTTTTCATATCCTTGACGATTAAGTATTGTATCTTCCTTTTCACTATCCGTGAGTACATGTCTCCAATAAATATGTGCTGATGCTGGGTGCAATTCTGCACCTTCTGTAAATCTTTTTAACTGAAAATCTAAACTTAATTTTTTGTATGATGCTGGTAATTTATGAACCAAATTATGAATAAGTTTTCTTAATAATTTTGGCGCAAACTTAGTATACAGATTTTTTGCTCTATATGCTCCGTAAATTGAATATGCACTAAAAGTTTCATCACCACCTTCACCATTAAGTAAAACTGAAACTTCTTTCTTTGCTTCTTTAGCTAAAATAAAGCTTGGAATAGCTGCACCATTTCCATTTGGTTCATCAATGTGAGCCATATGTGTATATATTGAATTTAAAACATCTTCTTGATTGACTAAAATCTCATGATGGTTTGTCTGACAATAGTCAGCAATTAATCTTTGATATTTTGACTCATCAAAACTTTTTTCACCCATTTTTAGAGAATAAGTATGAAAATTTTTACTTTTACCAAGATCTTTTATCAAACAAGTTATTGCACTAGTGTCTATCCCTCCTGAAAGAGTTGTTCCTATAGGTGCATCACTTTGAATGTTTCGTCTTACTGAATCCAACATTAAATCGTAGGCATTTTTCGCAGCTTCTTTTTCAGTTATTGAATGATCAATAGGATATTTTACGCTATAATATTTTTTTAAAAAATAAGTATTTTTTTCATTATCAATTTCAATTAGTTGACCACCTCTCATTTCACTAATTTCTTTAAATGGAGTATTTTTTCCTGGAATATATGCCAATGTGAAAAAATGATAAATCGAGTGATAATCTAATGATTTTTCCAAAGAATTGATTTCATAAAATGCTTTAATTTCAGATGCAAAATAAATCTTATTTTCTTTAATTCTGTAAAATAACGGAATTATTCCAAAAAAATCTCTTACTAACCATGTTTTTTTCTTTTTTAAATCAACCAAACAAAATGCAAACATACCTGATAGCTCATTTACAAAAGATATTCCTAATTCTTTATATAGATAAATCATTACTTCAGTATCTGAAGTACCTTTAAAATTATATTTTTCTGAGAGCTTATACTTATTCTTTAATTCTATAAAATTTGATATTTCACCATTATAACAAATCCAAACAGATCCATCTTCTGATGCCATCGGTAATGAAGATCTATCATTAAGATCCATTATTTTTAATCTATTATTAGCTAGGATGATTTTTTTGAATTTTTGAATTTTTTGTTGATCAGGACCCCTATGGCTTATCGAGTCACTCATCCTTTTCACAGTAGAATAATCATGATCATTTAATTCACTCCCCAAAGAAATTAGACCGGAAATACCACACATAAATTTATTTTACTATTTTATAAGTTTTGATTCCCTTGGAGTTAGAATTTATAATTTTCTTCATTGTTTCCAATACTAAATTTAATGAAAAAAAGATAAATCCACTAAGCGTAAAAAAAACAAATACCATAGGTAATGGGGTTTCTATAAATGATTTATTCTCAATAATCTTCAAAAAAAACATATAAATTAAAGAAACAAATGAGAAAAAAAAAGAAATTAAACCTAATGTACCCAAAGTATAAAAAGATGATCTTTCTTTTTTTGAAAAATTCATAAAAATTAAATCTATTAAAACTCTTATAACTCTTTCAAATCCATAGTTACTCTTACCTTTGATCCTGGGTCTATGATTTACTTCAATTTCAATTACTTCTATATCTTTACTAATTTGTGCAGCAAATAATCTATGAAAATCACCAAAAAAATCATTAGTATCAATCATTCTTTTGTCAAATATTTTTAACGAGCAGCCATGATCTAATATTTTAGAATTTGTAAATTTTCTAACAATAAAATTTGCAATTTTACTGGGAAGAATTTTGGTCAGATATGGATCATTTCTATTTTTTCTAAAACCATGAACTAAAATATTTTCTTTGTTATTGTAAATTTCTATCATCTTATTAATATCTTTTGGATCATTTTGAAGATCACCATCTAATAAAATTATATTATTAAAATTAGATACTTCAATTCCGTTAAGAATAGATTTGGATTGAGCTAAATTTGAATCATTTTTAACAATTATTGTTTTTATTTTATTATTTAATTTCTTTAAATGATCCAGAGTTTTATCTGAAGAACCATCTTCAACATAAATTATCTCGAATTCATTATTATTATTTGAATCATTTATTGCATTTAAAAGTTCAGAATTTAGCTGATTAATATTATCGGCCTCATTATATAAAGGTATTACTATTGAAAATTTCATTAATATTGAGTTTATAGTACAAAATTTAACTATATAATATTTTTTTTTTATATGTGCGCAATTTTCGGAATAATTGGAAAATCAGATATTGGACTATTAAGGAAAATGTCCAAATGTCAGTTATATCGTGGACCTGATAGTCAAACTTTTTTTAATAATAAAAAATTAAAAGTTTCTTTTGGAATGAACAGGTTAGCTGTTATTGATAAAAAAAGTGGATATCAGCCTATGTTTTCACATGATAAAAGATTTCTTTTAGTATTTAACGGAACAATTTATAATTTTAAAGAAATCAAAAAATTTCTAGAAAAAAAAATTTCTTTTAAAACTCAATCTGATACCGAAGTATTAATTAATTCATATAGTTACTGGGGAAATAAAAGTTTTAATTATTTTGATGGTATGTGGGCTGCCAGCATCTTTGATTTTAAAAAAAAAAGAATGATTTTATCAAGAGATTATGTTGGTCAAAAACCACTATTTTATTATAAAAAAAAAGAGATAGTAATATTTTCAAGTCAACTAAATGGAATATTTCAATACGATAACAAATTTCATATATCAAAAAAAAATTATGGTAATTTTTTAAGGTTTAATCATTTCCCAGCTCCAGAGACATTATACCAAAATATAAATCAAGTTTGCCCTGGAGAGATAATAGAATTTAGAAATAATAGGATTAATAGCAAAAAATATTGGAAAGTTGAAAATGGTGGAGATTATAATCTTTTTTTTCCAAAAAGAAAAACTCATGAAATTAGTAAAGTTTTTCAAAAAACGACTTCAAATTTTTTAATTGCAGATCAGAAAGTTGGTCTTTGTTTAAGTAGTGGTTTTGACTCAAATATTTTAAAAAAAGTTATCTTAAAAAAAGAAAAAAAAATCAAATCTTTTACAATTGGTTTTAAAGACCAAACTTATGATGAGTCAAAAAAAATTAAAAAAACTCCAAATGATGATAATAAAAAAAAGATACTTAGCCAAAAAGATTTAATTAAAACTTTTCATTTAATTAGAAAAAATATTTTTTTTCCTATTGGAGACTCATCAATTTTGCCGACATTTGAATTATTTAATTTAATTAAAAAAAGGACAAATGCTGTAATTGGTGGAGATGGTGGTGATGAAATTTTTTATGGTTACGTTGCCTTTAAAGGTTTTTATATTACTAGTATACTAAAAAAGATTTTTCCAAATTTTTTACTTCGAATTATAAGATTACCTTTTAAAATGATTAAAATCTCGACAGATTATCTAAGTTGGACAAAAAAAATTAAATTTTTTTTTGAACATATTGATAAAGAATTATTTTTAATCAATAATTTGTGGATATCTAATTTTGCAGATTCTGATTATAAAGCTTATTTTAAAAACAAAACCATACCTAAATCTAAACATCTTAATAAAATTAAAAATTTATACAATAAGAGTTCTGATGATATGAAATTTGCACAATTTTATTTTATTAAATATTTTTTACCAAATATTCTTTTAAAAGTAGATTTTTCAAGTATGTTAAATTCCATAGAATGCCGTTCTCCTTATTTAACCAAAGATTTATTAAACTATTCTGTAGACCTAACTTCAAACAAAAATTTCAGTTTTTTTAAAAGTAGAAAATTAATGAAATTAATTTTTTCTGACTTAATTAATAAAGATTTTAATATGAAAAAACATGGCTTTGCATTTAATAAAAATTTGATTTTAAGAAATAAAGATCTTATTTTAAAAGTCATTAATAAAAATTTAATTCTAAATTTAGATTTCTTTAATAAAAGATATAATGAATATCTTGATGGAAAGTATGAGCATGAACAATACCTATGGAATGAAATTATAATAAATTTTTGTAGGCAAAATCTTGAATATAAATTATAAGGTAAACTAAGTGATTTCAGCAAAAAATATTCAAAAAATATTCTTCATAAGTATATTAATTATTTTTTTTTTATTAAATTTTAGGAATATCAATTACGCTCTCCCCTTTTTTACAAATTCAGATGAAATAGCTTATCTTACTAGCAGTATCTCATATATAAGCTTTATAACTAATATTGAGTACAGGATTATAGATCCAATTGTTTCTCCACTTTTAAACATTATTCTTATTTTAAATTTAGCGTTTTTAAATGAAATTATTCTTAATTCACTTTCATTAATGCAACTTAAAGACAAGATATATTTAAATCCTGAATTGCTTATTTATTATGGAAGAATATCTAGTTTGATAATATCAACAATTTCATTAACAATACTTTATTTAATATTCAAAAAATTAAAAATAAATTTTTATGTTTATTTTTCTATTTTTATATCGTTGTTATTCTCACTTTTTTTAACTGATATATCTATTGTCAATGGAAAAAATTCCTATTATTTACTATTTTTTTTAATTCAACTTTACTATCTAATTAAATATTTAGATAATTTAGATAAATTCAATTTAAAGAGTTATCTTATCTTTGCTATATTAGCTTCTTTAGCTTATGGAACAAATTACTGGTCATCTATAATTTCATTTTATGGAATTCTTGTTCTTCATTATAAAAAATACAAATTTGATAATTTAAAATTTGTTATTTATTTCATGCTAATTTTTATTGTTTTGGGTTTTTTACCAAACTATTTTCTTAATTCTGAATTTGGTGAAATGAGAGGTCCATTTGGTCATATTTTTGGAACTTCGGCTGGAGGAGATTTTTCAATAAATGAATTTGTAATAACTTTTTTAAATAAAATCTTGTTAAGCTTTCAGATCATCAGCTACACGGAAATTATATTTATATTATTTATTATTTTATCAATATTTTACTTATTTAATAATTTTCAAAATAAAAATAATTTTATAATCATGTCTATATTATTTTTAGAACCCATATTGATTTTTTCAATTTCAGCAGATGTCATAATTCAATTAAGATATCTTTCAGGCTTAATATGCTTAATGTATATACTTCTAGCTTTGATTATAAATGATCTTTTAAATAAAAATAATTTTAAAAAGATCATCACTATTTTTTTTATTTTTAATGTTTTTTTAGCTTTCTCAAAATCAATTGATCATAATAGATTATCTAAAATTGCTAAGAACAATCATTCATTTTATAATTTTTATCTCTCAAATAATGAAATTAACAATTCAACATTATATATTTCAAATGATTTTTTTTTGAGAAGCAATCTTCAAACACTTTTATTATATAAAGATTTACATGAAAAAGATTTGATTAAGGCCAATATTCATAAAAAATATTCAGTCGACTCAGTTTTAAATAAGATAAATAAAATTAAAAACAAAAATGAAAATTTAATTATTTCTAAAAATTTAAAAAAAGATTTTCATGTTTTTGACACTGGTTCTTTGGATATAAACAATTTTGATTATTTTTTTAATGAAATAAAAAAAAATTATAAATTTATCGTCATTGATAATAAAACTGATGATATTTTAATTAAAGATTTTATTAAAAATAATTTTAATAGAAAAAGTGTCTACTATGAAGAGGATAATAATAAGATTTATTTTGAAAATCTGAGAAAAATGTTTCGCTATGTTAGCCATGGAAATGGTATAAATGAAAATCTCGTTTTTGGAAACAATTACGAATTATATGAATTGTTTTAAATATTATGAAATTTAACAAATTAATTATAAATTTTCTAAATAAATTTTTAGATGTTTTTAATGTCCAAATTATAAAGAAAACTTTTTTGGAAAAACTTTTACGAAATCAATTAACAGATTTAGAAATGTTAAAAAAAATAGAAAAAAATCAAAGATCAAACTTTATCGAAAATTTGGATTTTTCAAAATCTCAACTACGACAAGATCTATTTGTTTTATGCGAATTAGAATTTAAAGAAAATGGATTTTTTGTAGATTTTGGAGCAACAAATGGTTTTGATATTTCTAATAGTTATTTACTTGAAACTAAATTTAATTGGAAAGGAATTTTGGCTGAACCTGCCAAAAAATGGCATTCTGAACTAATAAAAAATAGAAAAGTAAACATAGATAAAAGTTGTGTTTGGAGTGTAACAGGAGAAGAATTACCTTTTAATGAAGTTAATGATGCTAAACTTTCAACAGTAGATCAATTTTCTTCAGCTGACCAGCATAAAGAATTAAGAAAAAGTGGAAGTCAATACATTGTAAATACAATCTCTCTTAATGATTTATTAATAAAATATAATGCACCAAAATTAATAGATTATCTTTCAATTGATACAGAGGGGAGTGAATTCGAAATTTTAAAAAATTTTGATTTTAATAATTATAAATTTAAAGTAATTACATGTGAACATAATTTTAATAAAAATAGAGATAAAATTTATAATCTACTAACTAAAAATGGCTACAAAAGAAAATTTACAAAAATTTCTAAATTTGAAGACTGGTATGTGTCTAATGAATAATTATCAGATATCTTAATGAAAAAAAAATTTCTTAATTTAGGACTCCAACCTATTGCTAACTCCTTTTTAAAATCTAAAAATAACAAAGAATTTAAGTATAATTTATCAATAGGTTTCGATACTAATAATTTTTTAGTATCGTTAATGAAAACTGTAAATCCCAAAAAACAATATACTAAATTTTATGCTCATAGAGCTTCAGAATCAAAAACAATGAGAAAAGCATTTAGGATAGTAGCAATAAATTTAAAAAAAAGATTTAAACCAAAATTAACAATGGAAATAGGAAGCAATGATGGGGTCTTCATTAGAAATTTTAAAAAAGATAAGATAATATCAATAGAACCTTGCTTAAATTTAGCAAAAATTACAAAAAAAGCAGGATTTACAACTTACCCTAAGTTTTGGGATAAAAAAATTTCAAAAAGAATATTAAAAAAACACGGCTCCATTAATTTAATTTATTCAGCAAATACTATTTCCCATATACCAAATTTGAATGAGACATTTGAGGCAATAAACAATATTTTGTCAGATAATGGAGTTTTTGTTATTGAGGATCCCTCATTATTAGAAGTAATAAAAAATAATACTTATGATCAATTTTATGATGAACATGTTTATGTTTTTTCAGTTTTAGCTATTACAAAAATATCAGAAAAGTTTAATTTAAGACTATTTGATGTTGATATCTCATCAGTTCATGGTGGATCTATTAGGTATTTCATTTGTAAAAAAGACAGTAATTATAAAAATACTTTAAGATTAAGAAAACAAATTAAAAAAGAAGTCAACGCTCGAATGAATAAATTTTCTACGTATTTAAAATTTGCATCAAGAGTAAAAAAATCAAAAAAAGATTTGGTGCTACTTCTAAAAAATCTTAGGAAAAAAAAGAAAAAGATTATTAGTTATGGTGCAACTTACAAATCAACAACAATTTTTAACTACTGTAATCTAAACAGATATATCGATTATGTAATTGACACTACTAAAAACAAACAGGGCAAATTTACCCCTGGTCAACATATTAAAATAATTAAGCCCGAAATTGGTTTTAATGAAACTGTTGATTACGCTTATCTCGGAGCCTGGAACTTTAAAAAAGAAATTCTTAAAAAAGAGAAAAATTTTATAAAAAGAGGTGGAAAATTTATTACTCACACCCCAAAAGTGCAAATTATATAATAAAATGAAACATTTAAAAAAATGGATTTCAGATCAAAAAAAAATAGGAAAGATTTATATTAAAAAAAAAAAGCTAGATAATCTTAAAAATTGGGTAGTATCAGATAAAGAAATTTACCATAAAACAAGAAAATTTTTTCAAATCATAGGAATTAGAGTTTTAAGTAATTTTAATAAAAAAACTTGGGATCAGCCAATAATGGTTCAAAATGAAAATGGTATTCTAGGTATAATTAGAAGAAAATTTAATAATGATTACAAATATCTTCTTCAAGCTAAACTTGAACCAGGAAATATAAATCATTTACAACTATCACCTACAGTTCAAGCAACGGAAAGTAATTATAAAAGAGTTCATGGTGGTAAAAAAACACGATTTTTAGAATTTTTTCTAAAAAAAAACTTTATAATCAAATCAAAGCAATCTGAACAAGGTTTAAGATATCTCAATAAATTTAATACAAACTATCTAGTTGAAATAAAAAAAAAATTAAAATTACCAAAAAATTTTAAATGGTTTTCAAAACGAGAATTAAATTATTTAATTAAACAAAAAAATTTAATAAATATGGATACTATCTCAGTGTTTTCATGTGCCATCAAAAAAAATAAAAATGAAAAATTGATAAATAATAACGAAAAAATAAGAAAATGGTTCCACCAACAAAACAAAAAATTTAAAATTACTTATAAAAGAATTAATATAAAGGATATTAAAGATTGGAAAATAAAAAATAATATTTTTTCAAATTTTAAAAAAAGACATTTTTCAATTATAGGTCTTAATATTAAATCTAACTGTAGAGAAGTTAAAGAATGGGATCAGCCAATAATAGCCGGTAAAAAACTTGGTTTTGCCGGATTTATAACTAAAAATCACAATGGAACAATACATTACCTTTGTAGATTTATACTTAAGCCTGGACTTAAAGGAGGAAAGATTTCCTGTAGTGCAAACTTTTCAGATATTAAAGATTTTAAGAATAACTTGAATATCCCTTCATATGAGAAAAAAATTATCAAATATTTTTTTAAAAAGAATAAATACGTATATAACAATACTCATTCAGATGAAGGTGGTCGATTTTACCAAACACAAATTAAAAGAGTGGTTGTAAATGTCGATAATAAATTAAGTAAAAAACTAAATACTAAATTTATATGGATTTCCCACAATCAATTTTTAAGTTTAATCCAGCAAAGAATGGTAGATATAGAGGCAAGATTGCTCTTTACATGTTTTAATTTTGACAAAACTTTATAATGACTAAAATATTAATAATAGGTTATTCAAGTCTAGTTAAAAGAAGGATTATATCTTCATTGATAAGAAATAATATTCCTTATGATGTTGCCTCAAGATCAAGAAAACAAAAAGACTTTAATGCTGAAAATTGGTATCATGGTTATTCTAAAGCATTAAACAATTCAGATGCTAAAATAGTATATATCTCCTTACCTAATTCTCTTCATTTTATTTGGTCGATGAGAGCTTTAAATAAAGGATTTCATACGTTAGTAGACAAACCTGCAACAATAAATTTAAAACAACTTTATAGGTTAATTAAAATTGCAAAAAAAAGAAAAAAAATTTTTTCTGAAGCGATATTCTTTAATTACCATATTCAAACAAAAACTGTATTAAATAAAATTAAGAAAGATAAAATTATTAGATTAAATGCAAATTTTTCAATCCCCAAACCTGATAAAAAAAGTATTCTTTCTTCAAAAAAACTCAAAGGTGGAGTTATAATGGACATGGGTCCATATATAGCTGCAGTTTCAAGATTATTTTTTAAAACAATGCCAAAAAAAATGATTAAAAATGTAATTCTTAAAAATAAGATAAGTTCAAAAATTGAAGTGCTTTTTATTTATAAAGACTCCTACCTTTTAGGGAAATTTAGTCATAATGATGATTATAAAAATTTCATAGAAGTTTACTTTAAAAATAAAACTTTTAAACTATCAAGAGTTTTTTCACCTCCTGCACTTGAAAATCTAAAAGTTTTAGAGTTAAACAAAAATAAAATAAAACACAAAATTTTTTCAGATGATGTTTTTACAAATTATATTAATGAGATTTTCAAGTTAATTAAAAGTAAAAGATATTCTTACTATTATAATCAAATGATTTACGATATGAAAGTAAGACAATATCTTCAAAATTAACTAAGATTATCAATTATATTATCCAGATCTTTTATAAGATCTCTTTTTGGATTAAATTTAAATTCCTTCCTAACTTTACTTATATCTATCATTGGATCATTTAAAACTATGTTTTGGTTTGAAAGTATAATTTTACAATTTAATTTTTTTTGAATTTTTTTAGCTATATCAATAAATCTAAATCTTTTTTTTCCAGCTAAATTATAAAGTCGCTCTCTACCTTTTAAGGTAATGTCTAAAATTATTGGTATAGCTTCCTCAATATGTAAATAATTTTTTAATGAATCTTTGTTTATAGTTATATTTATTTTCTTACTCTTTTTTGCACTTCTTATTAGAGCTGGTAACAAATAGAGTTGTTTTGTAAAATGATGTCCATAGGTATTCGTTAGTCTTATAACTCTGATATTCTTATTTCTATTATTAAGACATAATTGTTCAGCTGAAAGTTTTATTAAACTAAACAAAATACTATCATCATTAAGATTATTTATGATTTCATCTTTTTCTGAAGTTTTTTTATTATGCAGATAAACTCTTGTTGTCGAAAGATAGGTTAAGGATTTAAAGCTATTATTTTCTAATATTTCTCTCAATATCTCATAGTTAGCTTTTACTGCTTTTAATGGTTTTTTTTTTGCCTCACCAGTTCCAATACAATAAACAACATGTCCAAGATTTTTTTTAAATCTGAGTTGTTTTTTTTTGGGTAAAAAAACTCTGATGTTCCTATTAAAACAATATTTTTTTAAATTTGTTCCAATAAAACCTGAATGACCAAATATAGTTATCAAGAGTTTCCCCAATGCATAACTTGTTTTTTGTTTTTTTTTTGAATATCTAAATTTAAGTAATCTCTTGTATCTTTATCTGAAATTAATAACTTTTCTTGATTTTTATATGCAAATGTATTTGAGTTTTTCCAATTTTTTTCATCAAATAATTTTCCATCGCTATTAACAACTAAAACTTCATATTTCTTATTTTTAAAAAAATTAGTAAAACTTTTATGGCCACTTTCTAAAGTTAAAGAATTTTTTTTTGTTTCTATGGTTTTGTTTTTAATAAAACTTAAATAATCTAATGAATGAAATAACAATCCATTTGCTCGTAAGTGTGGATTTGGAAATTTAGGAATGAATAGATTAAAATATAAATATTTGTAAAAATAAATTAAATAATTGTCAGTATGATTTCTGTAATAAGAATTAGTGGCCCAACTGGACATAGACCCTGAACAACCAATTATTCTATTTTTTTTATATTTTGAGGTAATTATTTTTAACCAATTTTTTTTAATAGGATACGAATAATCATTCATATAGAAAATTATGCTTGGATTAAATTCTTGTGATACACGTCCAATACTGCCCCATTCATGATCATTTTTTTTGGAAGGATCAATATATTCTCTATATTTAATTTGTTTTAAAATTTTTTTTCTTTTTTTTAGTTCATTTAATTCAAGATTTTTAAAACAAATAATCAACTCATGTTTTAGTCCAGGTTTGAATTTCTTATAATTTGAGACAAAGTTTTTAAGATTAATAATTTTTGTATACTTCGAAGATAGATATAGAACTATAAATCTTTTCATAAACTAAAATAAAAAACTATTTTGTTTCATTTCTTAATTGTTCTACTTTTATTTTTTTTTGAAGACTTCTGTTTGGATCGTATAGAAGATTAAATTTTATCTTTTGATTAGTTTTAACAGATATAATTTTTGCATTTCTTACTTCTATATTATCTGCAACAGCACTAATTGGTCTCTTTGATGGATTTAAATTTTTAATAATTATCTTTAATTTATCACTTACTATTTTACCCTTCCATCTTCTTGGTCTAAAAGGACTTATAGGTGAGATTGATAATTTTTTTGAATTCAAACTTAAAATTGGTCCATGTACTGAAAGGTTGTAAGCAGTGCTGCCAGCAGGTGTTGATACAAGAACACCATCTGATACTAATTTCTTAATTATTTGTTTAGATCCATGTTTTATAGATAAAGATGCTGCTTGTCTGCTTTGGCGTAAAATTGAAACTTCATTTATCGCAAAATATTTTTTTGTTTGATTCTGATTATTTTTTACAATCATTTCTAATGGAGAAATAGATATCATATTTGCTTTTGATAAATTTTTAATCATATTTTTTGGTGAAAATTTATTCATTAAAAAACCATAATTTCCAGAATTCACTCCATAAAAAAATTTGTTTAATTTTCTATACTTTTTTAAAGTTTGAAGCATAAATCCATCTCCCCCAATCACAATAATTAGGTTCGCTTCTGTCAATCGATATAATTTTAACTTTTTATATAAATTATTTTTAATCTTAACTGATTTTAAATTTTTATCGAAAATAATGTGTGCTTTTATGTTGTTCATTATAAAAAATTAAATATTTTGAATACTATTATTTACATAATATTTTGATTAATTATATATATTAAGTAATAAATGATTATTTTTTTTTTAAAAAAACTAAGAAAACTATTTAAATCAATAGGAAAATTAGAAAATAAGATAGTAGACGAACTAATACTCATAGATAAAAAAAATAAGCACAATACAGGAAAATTCTCTATAAAAGATAATGACTTTAAAAATCTTTCCATTCAGTTAAAGCGAAGAAAAAATTATCCTAAAAAACTTGCAGTTGTTGTTTGTTTCTATTTTAATCCAAAAAAAATTGATATCTTAAAAAAGACAATTCAAAAGATAAATTCTTATAATTTTAAAATCGATTTAACAATAATCACAAACCAGCTTAAAATTAAACAAAAAAAAATTCTAAAAAAGTTAATTAAAAATAAAATTAAAAATTATAGCATTCATGAAACCGAAGAAATGCCCGATACAGATTTACTACCATGGTATTCCATCAATGTAATGAAAAAAAAATATCATAATAAATCAATTTCACATTTTATGTTTATAGAAGATGATATTTTAGTAAGTTCAAAAAATATATGTTACTGGGTTTATTTTAGAAAAATTTTAAAAAAATTTAATCTATCTCCAGGCTTTTTAAGATATGAAAATTATAAAGGTAATTTTTATGCTGTAGATTACCCAAAAAAAATATTTTTAAATAAATGCCCCAAAATTCAAACTATAAATGGAAATTCTGGCTTTATAAATCCAAGATTTCCTTATTCTGCAATGTACTTAATGGATAGAGAATTAATGAGAGAATATCTTAATAGTAATGCTGTAAAATTTGATTTTAGTTTTACAAATAATTTTTTAAAATCAAAGGCTCCAATAAAGGAACAATTAAACATCTCGCATGCTTTTTTAAATGTACCTCAAGGATTTTTTAATAAACTGATGATACCTTTTGAAAAAGATAAAAATATTTTAGACTATTGTCTAATCGAGCATACAGATATTAAATATGCTAATTCCAAAAAACTTAAAAGTATGGGATTTGGAAAAATAAAAGTAAAAGATTTAATAAATTAAAATTATAAGTTTGGTGCCCTCGGCCAGACTCGAACTGGCACTCCGCAAGCGGCAAGGATTTTAAGTCCTTTGTGTCTACCAATTTCACCACGAGGGCATTAATTAAATGATCTTTTAGACCAAAAAATAAATTAATGCACTAATAAATGTGATTATTTTTCAAAAGAAAATAAAGTTCTACCAGATTTACTGACAGTTTTTTCTGAAGTTATTCTAGCCGTATTTGATAGTAATTTTTTAAAATTTTCTAAATTATAATTTGGAAAAATATCACCTTTTAATTTAATCATTGATTGGATTGTACTATCATTTTTAGGAACAAATTCTATTATACCTTTGGGTGCTAAAGATGTTATCCATTTTACCACATCTTCAAGAGGTATGTTTTTTGCGATAGCCAAATGATGCTCAAAAGCAAGAGCCATTACAGAGTCAAAATTTAATCTTTCCATAAAACCTTTTCTTTCTTTTTGGTACCATCCAATATTTGAACTTGGATTCGAAACATCAAAATATAATGGTAAAAAATTTAATTTTTCTTTTTTTGATATCAGATAAGCCTCATCAATGGCATTTAAATCATAATCAAGACCGATGACACTTTTGCAACCAGAATTAAGAGCAAGTTTAGAATATTCTCCATTATTACAGCCTAAGTCTAAAACTTTATTTGATTTTATTTTGTTAAAATAATTTGAAATAAAATCGTATTTATTTTTTCTTTCCTCTTCGTTATAGGTGTTATCTCTTGAATATTCGCCCCAAACACTAGCTTCTTTTTTTGGTTTTAAACTTTGTATGAAATTAACTAAATTAGTTAAAATTGATAAATAATAGTTTTTTTTTAATTTCTTATTCTTTGTTATTTTTAAATCACCACTTTTTTTATATTTTTTCTCAAAATAATTTAAAAGAAATATGTTGTAAAAAATATTCCATGAAAACATATGTCTAAATTTAAGTAATTTTGATAATTCACCAGTATCAATTCCTTCTAAATTACCTTTAAACCAATTATTATAATTTATTCCTAATTTGGATTTTAAAACAAGTGGATTTAAAAAACTTTCACAGAATTGTTTATGACCTGTCCAAAATTCTCCCTCTGAATATTCCTTTATAGACATCAGATCGATAAATATGGGTGAATAATTATTGAATTGAATGTTGTAACTGTAAGCATCAATTAATGTTGCATCATTTTTAAGAAGATTAATGTGTAAATTAAGATGATGAAGCGCAGCATCCTTTAATCTATGAAAGCTCCATTCATAAGGATAAGAAATATAATCTATTTTTTTATGCTTAAATACCTTAACATTTTCATCATTTTCTAATTCTAATAATCTTAATTCTTCTTTATCTATTTCTACTGTATCTATTAAATATTCTGCTATTGATTTAATTTGTAAAACTTTTTTTATTAATTCAAATTTTCTAAATCCATTTGGATATACAATTCTGTAAACAGAGTCATTTAAATAAGCTACTCTTGCATCTGGATCTCTAAACGACCCATCATCTATTGTCAGTTTTTTCATCATTATTATTTTTCTTAAATAATTTTAAGAAAAAATTTTTAACTTTTGTCCAATAATATAAAAAACCAGCAGATAAAGCTGCTAAAAATCCAATTATAGCCTGAAGAATAAAGCTACCAGTGCCTGGGTCTAAATATGCATAAGCATTAGTAACAATCAAAAAAATTGCTATAGTATTAAAAATTAAATAAATTAAAGTTTTTTTCACTATCGGATGAATATATTAAAGGTTGAAAATTTCAATAAATATTTTCAAAAGGTTTTTTTGTTATTAGTCCTTTTATCATTGAGCTTAATTCCATGGATAGAATTCATCAATACAAACTTAAATGAATTAGATTTTATATTTAACGACAATCTAATCATTCTTATAATTTTATACTTCTTTATTGTTGTTTTATTTTATTTAATTTTAAACAAATTTACTTCTCTAAAGAAATACTCGTTAATCTCATTTATTGCGATTTCAATATGGATTTTATTTCAGCACAACTTTTTAAAAAGTAATATTAATGATTTTTTACAAAACTTGAGAATATTTAATGAATATTCATCTGAAATAGCATTGGTTGTTGTTATATTTCTTGTTTATTTATTTTTTACTCTTATCAAAAAAAATAAATTTTATACCAATTTTTTTTTATTTTTTTTAGCGTTTAACCTTCTTTTTACTTTAATCCAATTTACTAAAGAATTTTATTCTCAAAAGAAAAACATAAATAATGAAGATGATAATAAGATTTATCTCATTAATAATGATAAAAGACCAAATATTTATTTTTTTATTCTTGACGGTATGATGCCGCTAAATGAATTTAAAAGTTATTACAAAAAAGATTTGTCAAACTTTGAAGATTTTTATAATCAAAAAGAATATATTTACTATAATGATACATTAAATTTTTATCCTGACACCACTGATACTTTAACATCTCTATTTTTTTTAGATAAAATTTTTGTTGAGGATAATAATTATGAAAACAATAATTTAAAGTCTAATATTTATAAAAAGTTTCCTGGATTATTAAGTCATAAATATAATCCTGTGTTAATTTCTGAGCTAAATGCTTTAGGGTATGAATTCAAATGGATAGGTAACAGTTTTGCAGCATGTTCAAAATATAATTATAGATATTGTATTTCTGATAAAAAAGAGGAATATATTGATTTATATCTTCTACAAGCATTTTTAGAAAAAACACCTTTAGTACAAATTTTCAATAAACTTACTGAGCCGGGTGTTATACAAAAATATTTAAGAATTAATCAACGTGGTGATGCAATCGGAAAACTTAAAAAATTTCTTGTTTCAAATAAGGATTATGTTGAAACAAAAACAACTTTTTACTTTATTCATCATATGCATCCTCATTGGCCCTACAAACATGATGAACAATGTAACTATAAAAATTTCCCAGGAAATACAAATTTTGAAGGATATAAAAATTCTTATTTATGTGTGATTAAAAATATTACCAATATAATTAAAGTAATTGAAAAATTTGATAAGAAAGCAATGGTGATTTTTCAATCAGATCACAGTTGGGAGATGTCAAAAATTTCTGAAATCAAATACGGGAATAGAAGGCAAATTTTTAGTTTAATAAAAAATAATGTTCAATGTAACACTCCGATACCCGAAAAACCTAATAACGTACAAATAGCAAGTTATTTAATAACTTGTCTAAAAGATAATTAATATTACCTATATTTATTTGCTAATGCCTTTTTAAGAAATTTAATATCGAGATCACAATCTTTATAACCTCTTTTAACAACTTTTAAATATCTCTCAGTTGGAAATTTAAAAGGAGTTTTTTTTACCATAGTGTAAGCCATTATTTTTTTTTTATAATAATTAAAATAAAACTTTTTATAAAGCTGAGGAAAATCTTCGTAAACATCTAATTTTTTTTCATCGCTTTTAGATATTTCAAATAATCCTCCGGGGACAATTGAATTTCTTTTGGGCTCAATGTCTGCAGCTCTATATTTACTTCTAAAAGTTAATCTAAAATTCTTAAGATTAATTTTTTTAATAAATACACTGTCTTTGCATCGTCTTTTCATCTGAAAATGGTTAAGATTACTTCCATAAGCAAAATAAAGCATTTAACGATCTACTACTTCAATTTTTTTTTCTTTAACAAACTTCAATATTTGTAAATTACAATTATCAATTTTACTTTGATTTTCTGAACGAAGGACAATTGATACACCAAGTTTACCGGCATGAAAAAAAGGATAGCTTCCTATTTCAACATCTTTGTTTAGGTCCTGCACTTTAGTTAAAGAATTTGCAATTTCACTTTCAACTGTTCGTAAGCTTATCGTATAACTTAAAATGGGTTCTCCCCCTACTATTCTATTTTTTAAACCACCAAGCATTGATTTCAAAATTGAAGGTACACCTGGAAGACAGAAAACATTTTCAACACTAAATCCTGGAGCACCACTGGTTGGATTTAATATTAATTCTGCATTTTCTGGCATCCTAACCATTTTTTGTCTACCTTCATTAAATTCACCTGGTTTATAATATGCCTCTAAAATTTTGAATGCTTCTTTATGTATTTCATATTTAAGATTAAAAACTTTTGAAACAGACTCAGCTGTTATGTCATCGTGTGTTGGGCCAATACCACCAGTTGTAAAGACATAATTATTCGTTTTTCTCAATACATTTAAAGTATCAACTATTGTTTTTTCTATATCAGGTATAACCCTTACCTCATTAACCTTAACACCAATTGAATTTAACCATGTAGCTAATGTGCTAGTATTGGTGTCTTGAGTTCTTCCTGAAAGAATTTCATTTCCAATAATTAGAATTGCTGCATTTACTTTTGTTTTTTTTGTCATTTTATATATATAGTTTGAATATGAAATTTACCAAGTCTTTAATAAAAGGCAAATTAATCAAAAGATATAAACGTTTTTTTGTTGATGTTAAATTAGATAAAGAAACTGTTACAGCACATTGTCCAAATACTGGCTCTATGAAAGGTCTTCTTGATCAAGGAAATGATGTTTACTTACTCAAACATGATGATCCTAAAAGAAAATTAAAATATGGTTTAGAGATAATTAAAGCGCAAAAAAAATTGGTCGGTGTTAATACACACATGGCTAATAAAATTGTCAATCATGGACTAAAAAATAATTTAATTAATGAGCTTAAAGATAATGACATAATTAAACCTGAGGTTTTTTTTAATAAAGAGACACGATTTGACTTTTTAATTGAAAAAAATAAGCAGAAATCTTTTGTTGAGGTGAAAAATGTTACTCTATTTAGAGATGATAAAACTGCTGAATTTCCTGATGCAGTTACTTCTAGAGGCTCAAAACATCTACTTACCCTTATTGATGCCATAAAAAAAGGTTATAAATCTTACATAATATTTCTGGTTCAAATTCAAAATATGGAAAATTTTAAAATAGCTAGTGATATAGATAATGAATATTATGAAAATTATCTCACTGCAAAAAAAGCGGGGGTTAATTTTTTGGCTTATAGATGTAAGATAGATTCAAAAGAAATTTTTATAGAAAAAAAATTAAAGATTATTAATGAGTAATTATTTAGAAAAATTTGAGAAAATGAGAATAGCAGGTAAGCTTGCCGCTCAAACATTAGACATGCTTACAAATAATATCAAAGAAGGTGTTTCTACTGCTTATATAGATAAACTTGGATATGAGTTTATAAGAGATAATGGTGGATATTCAGCTCCATTATTTTATAGAGGATTTAAAAAATCATTATGCACCTCACTTAACCATGTTGTATGTCACGGGATACCATCTGATGATAGAATATTAGAAGAAGGAGATGCTGTGAATGTTGATGTTACTGCAATTATAAATGAACACTATGGCGATACTAGTAGAATGTTTTGTATTGGAAAAACTCCAATTAAATTAAATAATTTAATTGATGCAACTTATGAGTCTATGATGAGAGCAATAGGTATTTTAAAACCTGGAATTAAACTTGGAGATATTGGTCATGAAATTCAGTCTTATGTTGAAGAAAAAGGCTTTTCAGTTGTAAGAGATTTTTGTGGTCATGGGATTAGCACAACTTTTCACGAGCCACCAAATATTTTACATTATGGATCTAAAAATACTGGAATGGAAATAAAACCTGGGATGACTTTTACTATTGAACCAATGATTAATGCAGGTAAATTTGGTGTAAAAATGCTCAATGATGGATGGACAGCAGTAACAAAAGACAAATCTTTATCAGCACAATTTGAACATACATTAGGAATTACAGAAAATGGTTATGAAATCTTTACAGAATCTGCTAAAGGTTATTCAAAGCCCCCTTACTTATAATTAATGATAAAAAGATACTCGCGAAAAGAACTTACTGATATTTGGTCAGAAGAAAATAAATACAAAATTTGGCTAGATGTCGAAATTGCTGCTGCACAAGCTATGGAGAAGCTTGGTCAAATTCCTAGGGGCGTTTCATCTGTGGTAAGAAAAAAAGCAAGAATAAACGTAAAAAGAATTCATCAAATTGAAAGCCAAGTTAAGCATGATGTGATTGCTTTTTTAACTTCTGTTACTGAAAAAGCTGGAATTAAAGCAAGATACCTTCATCAAGGTATGACTTCCTCAGATGTTTTGGACACAAGTTTTAATATTCAATTAGTTCAATCTGGAAAAATTATACTCAAAGATTTAGATCAAATGTTAAAGGTGCTAAAAAAACAAGCAAATAAATATAAGTTCACTCCATGTATGGGTAGAAGTCATGGTATTCATGCAGAACCAATCACTTTCGGTTTGAAATTAGCTTCTTTTTACGAAGAGTTTAAAAGGAATAGAAAAAGATTGATTAGTGCGATTGATGAGGTCTCTACTTGTGCCATTTCAGGTGCAGTTGGAACATTTGCAAATATTAATCCTAATGTAGAAAAATATGTGGCTAAAAAACTTGGATTAAAAGTCGAACCTATTTCAACACAAGTTATTCCAAGAGATCGTCACGCGTTTTACTTCTCAATATTAGGAATAATTGCAGGTTCAATTGAGAGAGTCGCGATTGAAATCAGACATTTGCAAAGAACTGAAGTTTATGAAATGCAAGAATATTTCTCAAAAAATCAAAAAGGCTCATCGGCAATGCCACATAAAAAAAATCCAATATTAAGTGAAAATTTAACAGGACTTGCAAGAATGGTAAGAAGTGCTGTAGTCCCTGCCCTTGAAAACATTGCTTTGTGGCATGAAAGAGATATTTCACATTCAAGTGTTGAAAGAAATATAGGGCCTGATGCCAACATAACTTTAGATTTTGCTTTAGTAAGATTGACAAATATTTTGGATAATATGATTGTTTATCCAAAAAAAATGTTAGAAAATTTAAATTTAACGAAAGGATTAATTTTTTCTCAAGAGTTAATGTTAGAGCTTACTAAATCTGGCTTAAGTAGAGAAAAATCATATAAGATGGTTCAAAGCCATGCAAAAAAATGTTTTGCTGAAAATTTAGATTTGTTAAATGTGGTTCAATCTGACAGTTATATAATGAGTAACATTTCTCAACAAAGATTAAAGTCTATCTTTAGTTATTCAAAACATTTTAAAAATGTTAATTTAATTTTTAGAAGAGTATTTAAATAATGAAAAAAGGTAAAAAGTTGTATGAAGGAAAAGCTAAAGTTATCTATGCAACAACTGATAAAAATTTAGTTATTCAATACTTTAAAGATGATGCTACAGCATTTAATAATCAAAAAAAAACTACAATAGAAGGTAAGGGAGTTTTAAATAATAGAATTTCTGAACATATTCTCTCAAACTTGTCTCAAATAGGAATTAAAAATCATTTAGTTAAACGTCTCAACATGAGAGAACAAGTGATCAAACTAGTTGAAATTATTCCAATTGAATTCATTGTAAGGAATGTTGCAACTGGATCAATTACAAAAAGATTAGGGATAGAAGATGGAACTGTTTTAAAAGAACCTTTAATTGAATACTGTTTAAAAGATGATGCTTTAGGGGATCCATTAATTGCTGAAGAGCATATTTATGCTTTTGAGTGGGCAAATAAAAAAGAAATTGAAAAAGTTAAAAAAATGATTTTAAGAATAAATGATTTTATGATTGGGATGTTCAGAGGAATTGGTATTAAATTAATTGATTTTAAATTAGAATTCGGAAGGCTCAAAATTAATGGAAAAAATGAGGTAATTTTAGCTGATGAGATTAGCCCAGATACTTGCAGATTGTGGGACTCTATAACTGACAAAAAACTTGATAAAGATAGATTTAGAAAAGATTTAGGAGATTTAATTCCTGCCTACACAGAAGTTGCAAAAAGGTTGGGTATTCTTCACGAACAATCAAATGTATCCGCGGTAAATGTAACAAAGTTATCATCAATCAAAAAAAATAATAAATGAAAGTTTCAGCAATAATTACACTTAAAAAAGATGTTTTAGACCCTCAAGGTAAGGTCATTTATCAAACATTAGATGGAATGGGATTTAAAGACATTAATGAAGTTAGGCAAGGTAAATATTTTGAAATTGATGTTAAAGAAAGTGATCCAATAAAAGCCAAGGGTATAGTTGAAGATATGTGTAAAAAACTTTTAGCTAATCTTGTTATAGAAAATTATAAAATTATTGAGACACAATAATTAATGAAATCAGCTGTAATAACCTTTCCTGGTTCTAATTGTGATAGAGACATGGATGTTGCTCTAAAAAAATTTGGGTTCAAAAATAAAATGGTTTGGCATAATGATAATGAATTACCAAAGAGTGATTTGGTAGTATTGCCTGGTGGTTTTTCTTATGGAGACTACTTAAGATGTGGAAGTATGGCTTCAAAATCTAAAATAATGCTATCTGTTATTAATTTTGCAAAATCTGGTGGAATGGTGATGGGAATTTGTAATGGCTTTCAGATATTAGTTGAGTCAGGATTACTTCCAGGTGTTTTATTAAGAAATAAATATTTAGAGTTCATCTGCAAAAATGTTTTTGTGAAAGTGGAAAACAATGAAAATTCATATTTCAAAAATCTTGATAAAGAAATACTAGAACTTCATATAGCACACAACGAAGGAAATTATTTTTGTACAAAAGATCAACTAAAAGAAATAGAAGACAATAAACAGGTTGCAATATATTATTGTGATAGCAAAGGTCAAAAAGACCAACAATTTAATCCTAATGGGTCATTAAAAAATATCGCAGGAATTTTTAATAAAGAAAAAAATGTTTTAGGGATGATGCCTCATCCTGAAAGAATGATTGATCAAAGTTTATCTGGAGAGGATGGATCTTTATTTTTTAAAAATTTAATCAATAATATTAAATAATGTTAATTAACAAAAAAGTAGCAATAGAGCATGGTCTTAAGGCAGATGAATATAAAAAAATCTGTGAACTCTTAAATAGAACACCAAATTTAACTGAACTTGGTATCTTTTCAGCAATGTGGAATGAACACTGTTCTTATAAATCTTCCAGGCTACATTTAAAAAAACTACCTACCTCAGGAAAAAAAGTTATTCAAGGGCCTGGTGAAAATGCTGGAGTAATTGATATAGAAGATGGAGATGCAATAGTATTTAAAATTGAAAGTCATAATCATCCATCTTTTATTGAACCGTACCAAGGAGCGGCGACCGGTGTTGGTGGAATCATGCGAGATGTTTTTACAATGGGTGCTAGACCAATCGCTAATTTAAATTCAATTCACTTTGGATCTCCACAACATAAAAAAACAAAAAATCTTTTAAGGGGTGTCGTTCATGGTATTGGTGGCTATGGTAATTGTATGGGTGTTCCCACAATTGCAGGTCAAACATCATTTGATAGCTCGTATAATGGAAATATCTTAGTTAATGCTATGACCTTAGGACTTGTTAAAAAAAATAAAATATTTTATTCAAAAGCTGCAGGATTAGATAAACCAGTAATATATGTGGGATCAAAAACTGGTAGAGATGGTATCCATGGAGCAAGTATGGCCTCCGCTAGTTTTGATGAAAAAATTGAAGAAAAAAAACCAACTGTACAAGTTGGAGATCCGTTTACAGAAAAGCTTCTTCTTGAAGCTTGTTTAGAATTAATGGCTGGAGACTCTATTATTGCTATTCAGGATATGGGAGCTGCTGGCTTAACTTCATCCAGTATTGAAATGGCTTCAAAAGGCAATTTAGGAATTGAAATTAATTTAGACAAAGTTCCTTGTAGAGAAGCAAAAATGAATCCATATGAAATTATGCTTTCAGAAAGTCAAGAGAGAATGTTGATAGTTTTAGAAAGTGGCAAAGAAGAATTGGCAAAAAAAATATTTGATAAATGGAATTTAGATTTTGCTGTAATTGGAAAAACAACAAATTCAAAAAATATAGAATTATTTTTTAATAATGAACAAGTAGCAAATATACCTGTAAACACATTGGTTGAAAATTCTCCAATGTATGATCGAAAATGGAAAAAAGCTAAATTGCCAAAAAAAAATAAAATTAAAAAAGAAATATATAAAAAATTAAAAATTAAAGATGTTCTTAAAAAAATTTTATCAGATCCTAATATTTGTAGTAAAGAATGGATTTGGCAACAATACGATCACACTGTAATGGGTGATACTATTCAAAAACCAGGGGGAAACTCCGGTGTAGTTAAAGTTCATGGAACTAATAAAGCGATTGCTGCTTCGGTTGACTCTTCAGCAGTTTATTGTTGGGCTCATCCACTTACAGGTGGTAAGCAAGTAGTAGCTGAGAGTTGGAGAAATTTAATTTCTGTTGGAGCCACACCCATAGCGATAACAAACTGTTTGAATTTTGGAAGTCCTGAGAATGAAGATAATATGGGAGAGTTTGTTGAATGTGTTCAAGGAATTGGAGAAGCAAGCAAATATTTAAATTTTCCTGTAGTTTCGGGAAATGTATCTTTTTATAATCAAACAAAAGAGATTGGAATTAAACCTACGCCATCTATCGGTGGTGTAGGTTTAATTAAAGATTATAAAAAAATGGTAACAATGGATTTTAAAGAAATAAATAACCTAGTTCTAATAATCGGAAAAACAGAAGGTCATATTGATCAAAGTTTATTTGCAAGAACTATTCTGGATGAGAAAAAAGGCCCTCCTCCAGAGATAAATTTATTTAATGAAAAAAATAACGGTGAGTCGTTATTAAGCTTAATTGAAAAAGAGTATATTAAAAGTGCTCATGACATTTCTTTAGGAGGGATTATACAGCTATAAGTAAAATGTCTATAAAAGGAAATAAAGGCATTAAATTAAATAGATTAAAAAATTTAATTAATGAAATTGAGTATTTCTTTGCTGAAGATCAAGGTAGATACATAATTGAGATTAGACCCAATGATTTAAATGAAGTCATCAAAATTCTAGATAAAAATTCAGTTCATCATGAAAAATTGGGAGTTATTATTGATAAAGATGTGATTATTAATGAAAAGACAAAGCTTACAATTGACGAATTAAAATCTTATAATACTAATTGGTTAACAAATTTTATGAGTACATAATGGCAATGGATTTAAA
>JBJLDX010000006.1:0-20936 GCA_045566175.1 Candidatus Pelagibacter sp.
AAAGCGATTGGTAAAATTCAATCACAATCCACCTCAAACCCCTCTTCTATAAGTCAAGCAGCTGCTGTTGAAGCATTGAATGGAAAACAGGATTTTATTAAAAAGAGATCTAACGCATTTAAACAAAGAAGAGATTTTGTAGTTAAAAGTTTAAATAACATCAAAGGAATTAGTTGCCTAAAACCAAATGGAGCATTTTATGTTTTTCCAAGCTGCAAAGGCTTATTAAATAAAAAAACAAAATTAAAAACTGATACTGATTTTGTTCAAAAGTTGCTTCAAAAATCTAATGTTGCAGTGGTTCAGGGATCAGCATTTGGCTTAGCTGGATATTTTAGAATTTCTTATGCAACTTCAATGAAGAATTTAAAAAAAGCTATGGATAGAATTAAATCTTTTTGTGAAAGTTTAGAATAAATAATTTTATTTTTGGTCTAATATTTTTTTAGCTAAATCGGTTTTTCTTATCCAAGATTTTGGGATAGTGCCTATTCCTTTTAAAGCAGCAAAATAAGCTCCAATAAAATTAACTCTAGAACAGTTACAGCCTCCAGCTTTAATAGTTTTTAAAATAGCCCCTTTATAATTTGTGGAATTAATAATTGAATGAATTGAGCTATTAAATGTTCCTGGATAGCTACAAGCCATACCCAATTTTTTAACCACTAGAGAGTGAGGTTTTGATTTTAATCTTTTAACTTTTTTAATATCTTCAACAACACTTTTGAAATATGAATTTTTTTTGAATATCTTCATGAATTCATTTATAGGATCTTTGCAACCTTTGAGCGCTAAATCTATTAGATAAAATTTTGCTAAAGCATATTTGAGACTTATTTTTGAAACAGTTACTGTAGAAATAATTTTTTTTACATCTTTAAAATTATAGCCATACAAAAAATATGGAAGAGCAGCACAATAACCATCAGATTCGTTTACCTTTTTACCTCCAGTTAACTTTTTTTTAGATCTAATATTTCTTACAGTTTCAATGATATTCTGATGGATCCAAGGTCCTTTAATTATTCCTCGCCAGTCTCTAACTTTTCTGTATTTTGCCCTTAGATTTAAATTTTTCCAGTAAATACTTCCTGGACCAAAATTTTTTGTAATATTTTTTTTAAATCTTTCTTCTATACTTTGATGACCTTCAACTAAAGTTTTGAACATGACTTGACCAACTTCATTATAACCAGAAACTTTGCCAGTTTTAATGTTGTAAAAAGGACTTTTATTTTTTTTTAGGAAAGTAAAATCTTTTTTTCCTTTAATAAAATTTAGAAGTTTTTTCTGATTATAAACCCAATGTAATGGTCTAGCTGCTGCGTCAGCTACAGTTGCTCCTAAAAAGACGTGTAAGTTATTTTTCACTTTACTTGTGTGAAAGATGTTTTTCTGCCTCAAGAGCAGCCATACATCCCATACCAGCAGCAGTTACAGCTTGTCTAAATGTTTTGTCCTTCACGTCACCTGCAGCATAAACTCCAGGAACGTTAGTTTCAGTAGAATCTGGTTTGGTAATTAAATATCCTTCATTATCCATTTTTAATTGATCTTTGAATAGAGAAGTTGCTGGATCATGGCCAATTGCAACAAATAAACCATCAACTTTGATTTCTTCAATTTTATTTGTTTTTACATTTTTTACTTTAATACCTTTGACATTTTTAGGTTCTTTATCACCTATCACGTCTTCAATTACAGTATCCCAAATAATTTCAATTTTTTTGTTTTCCATTAATTTTTTTTGAAGCATTTTTTCAGCTCTTAAATTATCCCGCCTATGAATTAATTTTACTTTTGATGCAAATTTTGTAAGAAACATTGCTTCCTCTACCGCAGCATTCCCACCACCAACAACTGCAACTTCTTTTTCTTTAAAGAAAAATCCATCACACGTAGCACATGCTGAAACACCAAAACCTCTAAATTCTTGTTCTGATTTTATATTTAGCCATCTTGCTTGTGCACCTGTAGAAATTATAATGCTGTCAGCAGTATATTTTTGACCACTATCTCCAATAGCTTCGAAAGGTGTAGATTTTAAATTTACAGACCCTATATGATCTTCAATCATTTCTGTACCGACTGCTTTAGCCTGTTCTTTCATTTGATCCATTAACCACGGGCCTTGAATTACTTCTGAAAAACCAGGATAGTTTTCAACGTCAGTTGTTGTAGTTAATTGTCCACCTGGTTCAGATCCATATACTAGAATAGGATTTAACATAGCTCGTGCCGCATAAACAGCAGCAGTGTATCCGGCAGGACCAGATCCAATTATTAACACTTTTGTGTGTTTAGTTGGATTTTGACTCATATGGAAGCTATATAGTGATTAATGACTAAATTAAAAGGGATATTATTGACCGAGGGAATGCACGGAATGATAAGCCAAGTGGAAGGTCTAGCTAAGGCTTTAGATTTAGAATTTATACACGAAAAAATTGAACTTAATAATTTTTGGAAATTGATACCACCAAAAATTACCCCAGTTCATGATTCTGTTTTTAAAAATAAAATAGATAAAAATTTTGATATTGTAATTTCATGTGGAAGGAAAAGTGTAATTCCATCTATTTATCTAAAAAATAAATATAAAAATAAAATTATTAATATTCATATTCAGGACCCAAAAGTGTCATTAAATAATTTTGATTTTGTTGTGGCTCCAGCTCATGATGGATTAAAAGGAGATAATGTATTGATCAGCAAAGGAGCGATTCACTATTTGAGGAGTGATGAATTAAATAAAAATATAAATTATCTAAAATCTCAAATTAAAAAAGAAAAAATAGTTTCATTAATTGTTGGGGGTCCAAATAAATATTATCACTACGATGAAAAATCAATAATTAAGATATTTTCTAAAATTAAGAATAATTTTATAAACAATGGTTTTCAATTAATATTTATTCCCTCTATGAGAACACCAAAAAAAACAATTGATTTAGCAAAAGATTATTTTGATGAAAATCAAATAATTATAAATGAAGTTGATAAAAAAGCCTATCTTTCCTCATTAGCATTGACAGATTATGTTGTTGTAACCTGCGACTCTACCTCAATGATTTCAGAGGCTGCAATGACCGGAAAACCAATTTATGTAGCACAGATTCCTCCGATTAAAAGAAACGATAGATTTAATAAATTTTTTGAATTATTTAAATCTTTAAACATAATTAAAGAATTAGAAAATACAGTAGAAAATTGGAATTATGATAAACTTAATGAAACTGATAAAATATCAAGCTATATAAAAGATAAATTTAAAAATTATGACATTTCTTAATTCTATTTTAAATCAATCAAAAAAACATGATTTTCCATTTGATCATTGGGAATATAATAATGCCTTGAGTGAAGAGGCTATTCAAGAAATAATAGGTGCAGACATACCAGATGTTAGCAAGCATAACTTATCTTATGATGGAACGAGAGCTATTGACGGTGGAGCGGCTGAATTCAGAAAAGGAATAGAGTCAGGAGGTAAAGCTATAAAATTTAGATGTTTTATTACTAAAAAAAATGCATCAGAATTTCCTAATCTTGTAAAATTTATTAATGAATTACAATCAAAAGAAACCTGCCAGGTAATTTCAAAAATGATTAAAAAAGATTTATCTAACTCATATGTAAGAGTTGAGGTTATATGTGATAGAGAAGGATTTTGGCTGAAACCACATTGTGATATAAAAGAAAAATTAATGTCAGGTCTTATTTTTATAAATAACGAAAAGGAGTCAGAAGATTTAGGAACAGATTTTTATAATGAAAAGTTAGAGAAAGTTAAAACTGTTCCCTATAGAAATAATTATGGATACTTATTTTCAAGTGGTCCAAACACATGGCATGGGATGGAAAAAAAAAAAATTGTGAAAGAAAGACGATGTATTCAGGTAAATTACGTTACTTTTCAAACTGATTGGAAGGTAGAATGATTTATTTTTAAATAAAATTTGAATATAAACCCATAATAATCAAAGCAAAAATCATAAAACAAACTCCAACTATAGCTCTTAATTGATCAATATTTGATTTATCTTTTATACTCCAAAAACTAAATTTTTGTCCTCTAAGATTGTTATAATCGTTCATTTTTTTATCGTTGGGAAAATTGATAACTTCGGCGTTATGTAATTTTTCTTTTTTTTCAATTGCTGTTTCAATATATTTATGTAGTTCTGAACTCATATAAGAAATTTAATAATATAAAATTAAGTTTTATTTTACGTCAATCTACTAATCAATTGAAGTTAAAGATAATGAAATTTTTATTTAATTTTACAACTTTAAGATGTACTAAGTAAATCAACTTTCAATTGAATAAATATTTTACTTAATATTTTGAAGAGAGGTAACTTCAAGTTTTTTCGTCTTAAGTGATTTGATTGCTTCAAGACATGCTTGTGCAGTTGACATATTTGTGCAGTAAGGAACTTTATTTTTAAGTGTTGCCCTTCTTAGAGCAATCGCATCATTTAATCTGTGCTCAGTATTTCCTCCACCAGTATTAATAACAAGAGCAATTTTTTTTGAATCTAAAATGTCCACTATGTGAGGAGATCCACTACTTACTTTGTTTATAATTTTACACTTCATTCCATGTTTTCTTACATACTCTGCAGTCCCTTTTGTTCCACATAGTGTAAAATTCAATTTAATAAGTTCTTTAGCTAAATCTATACCCTCATCTTTATGAGAGTCTTTTAAAGATATGAAAGCAAGCCCTTGTTTTGGTAATGAGTTTGATGAAGCTATTTGGCTTTTCGCAAATGCCATACCAAAGTTTTTGTCAAATCCCATTACTTCGCCAGTTGATTTCATTTCAGGACCTAAAAGTAAATCACTATTAGGAAATTTATTAAAAGGAAATACTGCTTCTTTGACTGCAAACATACCTTTAGATTTATCCTTTAAATTAAACTTGGATAATTTTTCACCAGCCATCACACGTGATGCAATTTTGGCAAGCGGTAGACCTTTTGCTTTTGATACAAATGGAACTGTCCTACTAGCTCTAGGGTTTACTTCAATTACGTAAATTTCATCTTTTTTAATAGCAAATTGAATATTCATAAAACCCTTAACTTTTAGTGCTAAAGCTAATTCTTTAGTTTGGTTCTCAATTTCTTTAATCAAAAAAGGTTTAATTGATACTGGGGGCAGACTACAGGCGGAGTCTCCTGAGTGAATTCCAGCTTCTTCAATATGCTGCATGATACCAGCAACAAAAACTTTTTCACCATCTGATATTGCATCAACATCAACTTCCATTGCATGATCAATAAATTTATCAATTAAAATAGGGTTTTCTTCAGCAGCTTTAAACGCCTCTTCAACGAAGTTTTTAAGTTGACTTTTTTCATGAACAATTTCCATTGCCCTTCCTCCCAGAACATACGAAGGTCTTACCATTAATGGTAAACCAATCCTTTCTGCTATTTGAATAGCTTGTTTGAATGTTTTTGCAATTCCACTTTCAGCTTGTTTAAGTTTTAATTTATTAAGAAGATTTCTAAATCGATCTCTATCTTCTGCTAAATCAATCGACGTATACTGAGTTCCTAAAATTGGAAGTTTGTTTTCATGTAAAAATTTAGCAAGTTTAATTGGAGTTTGACCACCAAATTGAGCAATTACACCAACTAAATTTCCTTTTTCTTTTTCTTTTTTAATTATATTAAACACATACTCTTCTTTTAAAGGCTCAAAGTATAATCGATCACTAGTATCATAATCTGTTGATACAGTTTCAGGGTTACAATTAACCATGATAGTTTCAAATCCAGCATTCTTTAATGAGAAACTTGCCTGACAGCAACAATAGTCAAATTCTATTCCTTGTCCTATTCTGTTAGGACCTCCACCTAATATTATAATTTTTTTTCTAGCTGATGGATCAGCTTCACATTCAGAGTTTATAGAAAAATTTCGTTGATAAGTTGAATACATGTATGGTGTAAAGGATTTAAATTCAGCAGCACACGTATCCACCTTTTTAAATACTGGTAATATTTGAAGAGCAGTTCTTTTTCTTCTAACGATATCTTCAGAAGTATTAGTTAACTCGGAAATTTTTTTGTCTGAAAAACCAATAGATTTGATTCTATTAAATTCGTTGAAATCTTTAGGTATACCTTTATTTTTAATCTTTGTTTCATCTATCACAATCTCTTTAATTTGTTCTAGGAACCATGGATCGATTTTAGATAATGCAAATATTTTTTTCAAATCAATTTTTTTTCTAAAAGCTTCTGCGATAAGTAAGATTTTATTTGGGATATTTTCTTTAAGTTTTTTTTCAATTTGTTTTTTATTTAGATCAAATATTCGATCTAATCCTGAAAAACCAGTTTCAAGAGAAATTAAAGCCTTTTGAAGAGACTCTTTGAAATTTCTTCCAATTGCCATTGCTTCACCAACTGATTTCATTGAGGTTCCTAAAATTGCTGGAGAAGTAGAAAATTTTTCAAAAGTAAATCTTGGAATTTTTGTTACCACATAATCGATACTTGGTTCAAATGAAGCAGGGGTTACTTTTGTAATTTCATTTTTAAGTTCATCTAATGTATATCCAATAGCGAGTTTAGCAGCAACTTTAGCAATGGGAAATCCAGTTGCTTTTGAAGCAAGGGCTGATGATCTTGATACTCTAGGGTTCATTTCTATTATAACCATTCGTCCATTTTTTGGATTGATTGCAAACTGAACATTAGATCCACCTGTTTCGACTCCAATTTTTCTCAAACAGGCAATAGATGCATTTCTCATTACCTGGTATTCTTTATCAGTTAAAGTAAGTGATGGCGCTACAGTTATAGAGTCTCCCGTATGTATTCCCATTGGATCTATATTTTCAATTGAACAGATAATTATACAATTGTCTTTTTTATCTCTTACAACCTCCATTTCAAATTCTTTCCACCCCTCTAAGCATTCTTCAACCAAAACTTGGCTAACCGGTGACTCGTGTAATCCACTTTTTACAATTTTAAGGTAATCTTTTTTTGTTTTGGCTATTCCACCCCCGAGTCCTCCAAGCGTAAATGCAGGCCTGATGATTGCTGGTAAACCAATTTTTTTTAATACTTTTAATGCTTGATTATTATTATTAAGAATTTCAGACTTTGGTAAATCCAAACCAATATCTATCATATTTTTTCTAAATTTCTTTCTATCCTCAGCATTGGAAATTGCTTTTGAGTTTGCTCCAATTAATTCTATTCTATATTTTTTTAAAATTCCTTTTTTCTCTGCTTCCATTGCAAGATTAAGAGCAGTTTGACCACCCATTGTTGGAAGGATTGCATCTGGCTTTTCTTTTTTTAGAATTTTTTCTAATATATCTAAAGTTATTGGCTCAATGTAAGTTTTGTCAGCAACATCGGGGTCTGTCATAATTGTTGCAGGGTTCGAGTTAATTAAAATTACTTCATAACCTTCATCTTTTAGAGCTTTACAAGCTTGGGTTCCTGAATAGTCAAATTCACATGCTTGTCCAATAATGATTGGACCAGCTCCAACAACTAATATTTTTTTAATATCTTTTCTTTTTGGCATTTTTTTCCATGTTGTTAATAAATTCTTGAAATAAATAGATACTATCTTGTGGACCTGGATTTGACTCAGGATGGTACTGAACAGAAAATACAGGCTTATCTTTTAATTTTATACCTTCAATACTTTTATCAAACAAAGACTCATGAGTAACTTTAATATTTTTTGGCAAAGTTTGTTTGACCACTTCAAAACCATGATTTTGACTTGTTATTTCAACATTGTCGTAAATTAAATTTTTAACTGGATGGTTTGCACCTCTATGACCCAATTTCATTTTTTTTGTTTTACCACCAAGTGCTAATGCGAGGATTTGATGACCCAAACAAATACCAAATATGGGTAAGTTTTTTTTAATAAGCTCTTTAACTATTCTGATAGCATACCTTCCGGTAGCCGCAGGATCACCAGGACCATTTGATAAAAATACTCCATTTGGTTTAAGACTTAGTATTTTTTGGGCTGAGGTCTTGCATGAAACAACAGTTACTTTGCAATTAAAGTCGGAAAAATATCTTAGGATATTTTTTTTTATTCCATAATCTATTGCAACGACATGAAAGTGTCTTTTATTATTTTTTTTGAAACCAAATTTTTTTTTCCAAGTTTTCAGACCTTTCCAAATATAATCTTTTGGAGTTGTTACTATTTCTGCAAGATCTAAACTTTTTAATCCACTCCACTTAATAGTAGAATTTGTTAATTTTTTAATGTTAAATTTACCACTTTTTGAATAACTAATTGTTCCTTTCGGTGCTCCTTTGTCTCTAATAAAATTCGTAAGACTTCTTGTATCTAATCCAGTAATTCCAACAACTTTATTTTTTTTAAGCCAAGAGTCTAAATGTAAAAATGATCTATAATTAGAAGGATCAGTAATTTCAGAATTAAAAATTACTCCTCTGGTCCAAATCTTATCAGATTCATGGTCCTCTTTGTTTGTCCCAACATTTCCAATATGTGGAAAGGTAAAATTAATAATTTGACCCGCATAAGAAGGATCAGATATAATTTCTTGGTATCCAGTTAAAGATGTATTAAAACAAACCTCACCTGTAGCTTCGCCCTGGTGTCCAATTCCAATGCCCTTAAAAACCTTTTTGTTTTCAAGAACTAAAACACCTGTGTTAATTTGATAATTTTTTGAGTTAGTTTTTTTTGCTTTTTTGATCAATTACAACTCATAAGTTAAAGGTTAATACAATAAATGGTTTATAATCGCAACAGAGATGTAATATAAAATTGTAAAAAAACAATTTTTCTTTTGAAGAATTTTTCTTTAAAGTAGATTAAAAATTATGCCACTAAAAGAAACAATCGAAACTGAATACAAAAGTGCTTTAAAATCAAAAGATAAAACAAAAATATCAACTTATAGGTTAATTTTATCATCAATAAAAGATTTGGATATTTCGAACAGGTCGGGTCCTAATAAAAAAGAGACTGATGATGAGGATATCAAAAAATTATTTAAAAAAATGGCAAAACAAAGAGCCGAATCAATAGAGATTTATAAAAAAAATAATCGATCTGATCTCTTGGAGGTAGAGCAAAATGAGCATGAAATTATAACAAGTTTTTTACCTCAGCAGTTAAGTGAATGGGAAACTAAAAAAATATGTGAAGAAATAATTTCTAAACTAGGCTCTTCCTCTATAAAGGATATGGGAAAAGTTATGGGTGAGCTGAAAAAACAATATGCTGATAAAATTGATTTTGCAAAAGCAGGAGCATTGCTAAAGCAACTATTGAATAAATAATAATGAAATACCCTAAAGAATATCTTGATGAAATTAAGACTAGGTTGAAAGTTTCTACAGTCGTATCTAAAGTTGTAACTTTAAAAAAAAGAGGAAAAGAATATGTGGGTCTTTCCCCATTTAAGAATGAAAAAACACCTTCTTTCACAGTAAATGATGAAAAGGAATTTTATCATTGTTTTGCAACATCTGAGCATGGAAATATTTTTGATTTTATTATGAAAACACAAAATTTAAGATTTGGTGAAGCTGTAAAACATTTAGCAAACCTTGCTGGAATGCAGCCTTATATGTTTTCAAAAAAAGATGAAGAAAGAGAAAAAAAATGGAAGGACTATTCTTCAATTTTTATAAAGTATGTTGATTTTTATCATAGCCAACTTCTCAAAAATATTTCTTATTCTAAAGTTAGAGATTATCTTAAGAATAGATCTTTAACTAAGGAAGAGGTAAAAAAATTCAAGATAGGTTATATTGAGAAAAATTCAAATTTTTTTGAAAATCTAAAAGATGATTACAGTTTAGAAGCTCTAGTAGAGACTGGACTTTTTTATTTAGATGAAAAAAAGAATAAATATGTTGAAAGATTTAGAGGTCGTTTAATTTTTCCTATAAATAATATTTCAGGTATGCCAATAGCACTTGGTGGAAGAATAATAGAAAAAAGTGATTATCTTGCAAAATATATTAATTCTCCTGAGACAAATTTTTTTAAAAAGGGCTCGAATTTGTATAATTTAGATTTAGCTAGAAAGTTATCAAATAAATTAGATAGTATTTATTTAGTCGAAGGTTATATGGATGTTGTTGGTTTAAGTAAGAATGGTATAGAAAATGCAGTGGCAAATTTAGGAACCTCTTTAACTGATAGACAAATACTAACTTTAAATCAGTTTTTTGATGACATCATTATTTGTTTCGATGGAGATGAGAGTGGCTACAAAGCTGCAGTTAGAGCAGCCGAAAATTCTCTAAAAGATTTAAAACCAGAGAAACAAATTTCATTTTTATTTTTACCTGACAAAGAAGATCCAGATAGTTTTGTAAATAAGAATGGTAAAAATTATTTCACGGATTTTTCAAAACAAAACAAAATATCTGTACATCAATTTATTTTTAGCCATTATAAAAAACAAACTGAAAATAACCCTTCGTCTATGGCTACTTTTGATAAAAGATTAAGATCTATAGCTAATACCATTAAAGATGATTACATAAAAAAATATGTTTTAGAATATTTTCTGGAAAAAATTTCAGAACTTACACCTCATACTAGTCAAAATAAAAAAAATTTTTACGTTAAAAAAATCAGATCCTTAGAAGTGACTAAAAAACATTTTAATGAGAGCCAATCTTTAACAGGCGTTGAATTAAAGGAATTTTCATTATTATATTTAATTATGAACAACCTAAATTTAATAAAAAATAATATTCATTTGGTTGAAAATGTTAAATTATTTACCCAGGTAAACTTACAAATTTTTGAAAAGATTATTTCGAAGCTTAATTTAGAATACGAAATTTCAATCAATGATTTAGAAATAGACAATCAACTAATCGAAAAAATAAATAAATTTGCACCCATAAAACATATTTTAAAAAATAAATCTGGAAATGAACATGAAATTATAGAGCTACTTGACGATATTACACGAGATCTAAATAACTATGATTTGGAGTTTAGAATTCAAGAATTAGAATCGAAATTTTCTAAGGATTTAAGTGAGACAACATTTAATGAGCTAAAAGAGCTCAAAAAAAAGCAAAATATCAATTAATCTTCTTAATTTATTAATGGATTTTTATAAATTTGACATTATATAAGACTCTTCAAAATTAATAGCTGTGGAAAGAATAATTACAAAATCATTCGCAAGATTAATGGGACGTGGAACTCATAGAGGTTTCATTACCTATGAAGAGTTAAGTAAATCCTTAGGTAAAAGAAATCTTTCAGATGAAAATTTATCTCAAGCTTTTATACACATTCTTGATGGAAATATTACTCTGGTAGAAAAAAAATCTGATTATAAAGTTTTAAGAAAGAAAGAGAGCTCATCAAAAGAAGAAGGTAAAACTATAGAGAAAAGTGATGATCCAATAAGAATGTATTTAAGAGAAATGGGTGGTGTCGAATTACTTTCTAGAGAGGGTGAAATTGCAATAGCAAAAAGAATTGAGGCAGGGAAGGATGTTATGTTAATTGCTCTTACTCAAAGTCCTATTACCGCTCAACAATTTTTTGAATGGAATGAAAAACTACAAAAAGATGAGATTTTGGTGAGGGAAATAATTGATATTGATACAAATTATATGGAAGATGAGTCCACCGGTCCAAGTGCAAAACAAAAAAACTCTGGAGAAGTTGAAAAAGACGAAAATTCTAGTTCCAATGAAAATGATGACGAAGAGTTTAATCCTACACTAGCTGCAATGGAGACTGAAATTAAACCAAAAGTTTTAAAAACAGTTAATACTCTTACTAAAGAATATAATAAATTAATTAAATACCAAAAAGAAAAATTAGAATGTGTTTTGAATTCCCAAAATTTTTCTTCATCAAAAGAAAAAAGCTATGAAAAAATTGTTAATGATATTTTAAATAATATAAAATCTCTTCAGTTATCTCCTTCAGTATTAGAGGAATTGGTTCAAAAACACTATGTTGAAAATAAAAGGATTTTATCTTTAGAAGGAAATCTTTTGAGGTTAGCTATGGATCATAAGATATCAAGAAATGAATTTATTAAATTTTATATTGGTAATGAGATAAATCCAAATTTAAAAAAATTTTTAGATACAAATTCTGTTTGGAAACAATTTTTTGCTAAAAATAAAAATGAATTTAAAAATATTCGAGAGAGATTAGTTGAAATGAGCATTAAACTTGGAATGTCTGTTACGGATTTCAAAAAACTAGTTAGTAGAGTTCAAAAGGGAGAAAAAGAATCAAGAATAGCAAAAAAAGAGATGGTTGAAGCAAACCTAAGATTAGTTATATCTATTGCAAAAAAATACACTAATAGAGGATTGCAGTTCTTAGATCTAATTCAAGAAGGAAATATCGGTTTAATGAAAGCAGTTGACAAGTTTGAATATAGAAGGGGTTATAAATTTTCTACATATGCTACTTGGTGGATAAGACAAGCAATAACTAGATCAATAGCTGATCAAGCAAGAACCATAAGAATACCTGTTCATATGATCGAAACAATTAATAAAATTGTAAGAACTCAAAGACTAATTTTGAGTGAATTTGGTAGAGAGGCTACACCAGAGGAACTTGCAAAAAAGTTAAGAATGCCATTGGACAAAGTTCGCAAAGTATTAAAGATTTCCAAAGAACCAGTGTCACTTGAAAAACCAGTTGGAGATGAAGAAGATAGCAGTTTAGGAGATTTTATTGAAGACACAAAAGCTCTTGCTCCTTTAGAGCAAGCAATAAAATCAAATTTAGGAGAGGCTACTACAAAAATACTTTCTACTTTAACACCTAGAGAAGAGAGAGTTTTGAGAATGAGATTTGGAGTAGGAATGAACACTGATCATACTTTAGAAGAAGTTGGTTTACAATTTTCAGTTACCAGAGAAAGAATAAGACAAATAGAGGCTAAAGCTCTTAGAAAGCTCAAACATCCAAGTAGATCTAAGCAGTTAAAAAGTTTTTTAGAGAGCTAAAAAATTTTAAATTGTGTTAAATAAAAAAATAAATAACTATTTTTTACTTTTATTTTGCATATTGCCAATCTCAATCATAGCTGGCTCCTCTATATCTTTAGCAAATATTTTATTAATTGATATTTCATTTATAGTTTTAATTTTATGTAGAAAAGATTTTGATTTTTTAAAGTCTAAAACAATTAAATATTTTTTGATATTATATCTATATTTAATATTTAATTCATTCATCTCAATTGATTATGAAATTGGATTGGCAAGAAATTTAGGTTTTATAAGATTTATAATATTGTTTGTTGCTTTTAATTATTTCTTTGAACAGAAAACTTTTTTGAAAAATACATTATTGATATGGACCTTAGTAATAACTATTATTTTATGTGATGTTTTTTATGAGAGCTATTTTGATAAGAATATTCTGGGTTTTGGAGGAGACACCTATGGGGATAGAATAGTAAGTTTTTTTAAAGATGAACCAATCGTAGGAGGTTACATTTATAGTTTTTATTTGATTATTTTGGGTTTTTTATTTTATGAATTTAATCAAAGAAAAAATTTAATTATATTATTTTCAATAATCTTTTTAGCAGCTATAATTTTAACTGGTGAAAGATCAAATACTATAAAAGCATTTTTGGCAATATCTATTTTTTATCTTATTTTAAAAGAATTTGATCTTAAAAAAAAAATTATTTTTTTTACTTCGGCTATAATTATTTTTTCAACATTAGTTTTAAATTCTGAATACTTAAAGGTTCGTTTTATTGGTCAAATTAAAACCTCTTTTACATCAAATAATTTATATTTTGACATTTATAAATCAGGTTATGAGGTATTTAATAATTATAAGTTATTTGGTGTAGGAAATAAAAACTATCGAGTAGAGACATGCAGGATTGATAAAACCGAAATAAATTTAAAAAAAGATTATTATTGCACAACTCATCCTCATCAAATTTACTTTGAGTTTTTGTCTGAACATGGTCTTATTGGTTCAATTTTTTTATTTTTTGTTTTTTATCAATTAATTTTTTCTAAATTTTTTAAAATTTTAAAAAAAAATAATTATGTACAATTAGGTAGTTTTATATACCTTATAATAGTCTTTCTCCCATTGTTACCAGGAGGAGCTTTTTTTGGTGATTATATGCTTACTATATTTATGATAAATTTATCAATTTTTTATAGCTCAAATCAAAACTTGAATATTTTTAGTGAAAATGGCAATAGATAAAAAATCTTTAGGTTTTAAATTTCACGGGCCGTTAGCTCAATAGTAGAGTACTGCATTGACATTGCAGGGGTAGTTGGAGCGTAACCAACACGGCCCACCATAATCTATTATCTTTGGCTTAAAACAAATAAATGTTATGATTAAAATGATTAACCAGAAATTATAGGTATGAGTAATATAAAGGTTCTTAAATATAATAAAAATATTTTACCTCAAATTTTGAAATTCATAAAAAAAAGCAAGATGACTAAAAGGACAAAAAATACTTGGATTAAAAACAATATGACAAGTGTAAATGTTAAAGATGGAAATAAAATTATTGGAGTTCTTCCTTTTGAAAAAATTCATTTAAAAGTTAATAACAAATTTGAAAAAGTTTTATGGATATCTGCATTATATTTGCTTCCAAAATATAGAAACCAAAAACTTGGAACTAAAATTTTAAAGTTCTCAGAAAAAATTTTTGTTAAAAAATTCAAATATATTTTTGTTATGAGGGAGGATAGCGGTAGTAAGGCTCACAGATGGTACAAAAAAAATGGATTTAAAATAGTTTCTAGGATTTTATCTTTTGAAAAGAAAATAAGTGGGTCAAATATTATTAAACCTAACTACGAATTATTAGGTACTTTTAATTCATTTAAAAAAAAAGGAAAAATACTTAATAAAACATTTGAGAACAACAACAAATCATATAATGGTTATAAAAAAAGAGATTCGAGTTTTTGGTTTAATCTTAAAAATCATTATTACAATCAAGAATATAAATTTAAAATATTATTATTAAAGGAGTCTAAAAATAGATATCATTATGCCCTAGTTGGAAAAACAAAAATGAGAGATAATTCTTTAAGATTAGAAATTTTTGAATTTTGTTCAAATAATTTATCTTATAAAAAATTATTACTAAACTCAATTATACATCTTGCTAAAAAAGAAAATTGTCAGAAAATACGTATTAAGATAAGCATTTTAGATAAGATTAAAAAATTTTTTAAAAAAGAGAGATTCAATAAACATTGGGAATTCAATATTTTATTTAAAAAATTGATAAAAAAAAATATTTCTTTAAATAGATATAGATTTTTTCAAACAGAGGCTATTTAGTATTTTTTATATTCAGAAGATTTTCTTTTTGAATACATTGTGGTACCAATATCCAATATTAATTATCTGAAAAAGATTGTAGCTAGTATCATTTACTTTGTTTTTACAATAAATATCAAATTTTTTTTTAATACTTGGTACGTTAAAAATTCCTATTTCTTTTAAAGCAGCACTATTAATTATATCTCCAGCCCAATCTCTGAGTTCATTTTTTAACCATTCTCTTTGGTTATCAACAATACTTGTTTTGTGTTTAGGTATTTTTATTTTTTTTAAATATTTATTAGCAGCATTAACCATATAATGTCTTTGTTCTATTCCGCTAACTCTTGACTCTTGAGGTGTACTAAATCCAAACTCAACTATACTGGTATCTAATAATGGAACTCTTATCTCTAAGCCAGTAGCCATGGAGGCTCTGTCTTTCATCCTTAAAACCCTCGGTAAATTATGATATTTAAAATCTATGTATTGAAAATTTAGGTAATCTGTATCAAAAGGTTTATTAAATTGAAATTTGGAAGATCTAAATTTTTTAATGAAATCACTATTAAAAAATTCATTGTCATAATATGGAGTTCCATCAGTTGTGCTCGTCCCAGGGTTCAATGTAGCAGAAAATGTATTTAAAATTTTTTTTAGAAGATCTTTTTTTTTAACACCAAAATGTTTAATGTATTTTTTTAATAACTTTTCTCCTTGATAAATCCCTTTATTTCTAATTGTATCTAAAATAATTGTTATCCAGTAGTATTCAAAACCACCAGCAACTTGATCTCCACCATCACCACTAATTAATACTGAAAAACCTTTTTGTTTAGCAAATTTAAATAATTTGTGATCAGCAAGCACTCTTAGGGAAGTAATAGGTAGCTCTTGAAAATATATCATTTCATCAAAAAGTTTTGGTACTTCTTCAGCACTTAAAAAACATGTGTTATTTTTGATATTCAATTTATCAGAAAATTTTTTTGCTAACTTTGACTCACCATAATTTGTTGTATTATTATTTGTAAAATCATATGTAAAAGTTTCAATATCTTCTCTAAAGTTTTGAGCAGTTAATGCAGTAATAATGGATGAGTCGACTCCGCTACTTAATAGCGTTCCAATTTTGACATCTGAACGAGAATAAAGTTTTACAGTCCTATTTAATTTATCCAAATAAAGATCAGATATTTCTTTTTGATTTTTTGAACTATAATCTAATAAATTATCTTTAAGTTTATAATAATACTGTTTAGTTTTAATTTTACCTAATTTATCAATTATAAAGTACTGACCAGGTTCAATTTGAAAAATATTCCTATAAAGGGTATCTTTAGAATGATCAATTAGTCCCCATTGCAAAAAATCATTGATTTTTTCATAATTTATTTCTCGATTAATTCCTGCTAGCATTAAACTTTTTATTTCTGAGGAGAAAAAAAAATTATTCTTATCTCTTGAATAAAATAAAGGCTTAATAGCCTCTCTATCACGTGCAAGAAATAATTCTTTTTTTTTCTTATCCCAGATAGAAATAGCAAACATACCTTTAAGTAAATCCAAACACTTTGGGCCCATTTCTATATAAGAATACAAAATAGTTTCTGTATCTGAATTAGATTTCCAGTCACAAAATTTAAGTCTTTTTCTTATTTCTTTCCAATTATATATTTCACCATTATACGATATTATATACCTTCCATCTTTTGAGACCATTGGCATATGACCATTAGTTGATAAATCAAAAATTGATAATCTTACATTTCCAAGTGCAAAATTCGGCTCTGTGTAAACACCGATGTCATCTGGGCCACGATGTGAAATTACATTTGTAAGAAGTTTAAATTTTTTAATATTAATTTCTTTTTTATTAAAATTTAATTGACCTACAATTCCACACATTATTCTTTATACATATTTTAATAGTTAATTGAATAAGAATAACCGATATTAATATTATTTAAATTAGTTTGCTTATTTTTATTGAATGAAAAAGTTATAATCCTCATGAATTTATGGATTTTAATATTTGAGCATGGTTTTGTCTTGCTATTTCTAAAAAAGAATTATTAATTTTTTTGTTTGAGTCTATAGTCATAGTTTCTTTAAAACCCAACTCTATACCAAGTGTTTTTAAAATTTCTAATGTATAATCATTATAGCTTCCACAAGGATGTGACATATATTTTATTTCATTTTTTGATTTATTTAAAATATGAGAAATTGAAGATAAACATTTTTCAAATTCATTTTTTTGTTCATCATAACTTAAATTTTTTAATGATGTTGGATGATTGTGTGAATGTAAACCAATTAAATGTCCCAAATTATCGAGTTTAATTAAATCATCTTTTTGAAAGTAAAGTTTTTTGAAAAATTCATTATAATTAAATTTTTTTTCATCAAACATTATAAACATTATTTTTTCATACTGACTTTTCTTTAAAAAATAATCTCGAACTAGTCTAAATTTAATATCTTCTATTGAATAATAAGGAGATTTGGTTTTTATATAAGCAATTTTATCATTACTTATTTCAAAAAATTTTTTTAGATCTTTATCTAAAACTTGGTAGAAATCATTATAAAATTCATCAATATTATTAAAAAAATTCATTCTAAAATATCTAAAAAATTCTAAATTATCTGGTTTTCCATCAAATATAGAAGTATATACAAAAAAAAAACTTTTAATTTTTAGATCTTCTAAAATAGGTAGAGCGATATCTATTTGAGACTTAACAGCATCATCAAAAGTTAAACAAACGTCTTTCTCTTTGAGTTTATTTTTTTTAAATTTTTCAAAAAATACATTAGCATCTAAAATATTATCTCTTCCTATAAAATTTATCATTTTATATAAATCATCTTTGTCTATAGATCCTTGATTTTTCGTATGTATTCCAGAATCACTGTGAAAGTGATGAAACATAATCCCGTGAAAAAAATTGTTGTTTTTATTAAAATACATCCGCGAGAATACTTAACAAAAAAACAACTAATAAAAAAGTAATAAAAACAAATGTTCTTGCCTAACTCTTAAAGTCGTTGTAGAACCTTACTAATTGAGTAGGGCCTGTAGCTCAGTTGGTTAGAGCAGTACACTCATAATGTATTGGTCCCAGGTTCGAGTCCTGGCGGGCCCACCAAAATTTTAAAATTTTTTTTATTATTCAGACTTTATAAATAACACAAGTGTTTCAAAAAGTTTTTCTATATTATTATCATTACTTTGCAAAACAGAATTAAATTCTTCTTTTTGAGTTCTTGCCAAACTTAAACCTTCAATTATGAGATCTCTTATTAGAGGTTTATCAGGATTTTTTGTATAAATTCTCCAATCAATTTTTATTTCTGGTCTATCTTTAGTGCTTTTCAAAATGCTATTAACAATAGTATATTTATCATTTAAAACTTCTTTACTTACCACATCTATTTCAGGGTTGGTATATTCTGCCAATCTACTAGAAAAGCTTTTTAAAAAATATTGCTCAAATAATGAGGCGTATTTTGATTTTTCTGAATCATTTAAGGTTTTTCTAACAGGCCCTAAAGTATAAAAACCAATTCCTTTTATATCAACCGTATCTCTAGCAATATTTTGTAACTCTTGCATTTTTTTTTGTTTAGAAATATCTTCAGCAAGGATTTTAGATGCTCTATTAACTGTAGATTGTACAAAAATTTCAGGATCAATTGCGAGGACATTACTGTGGTAAAAAAAATATAATAATATAAATAATATTAAAGATTTTTTCTTTTTAATCATTTAATGGATCTAAATTATTGAGTTTCAATTTCTTCCCAGTCGCTATCATCCTGGGTATCGACTATTGTATCAGAGTTTAATATTTTTTGTTGCCTGTCTTGTAAGTACAAACTCTTTACTGACGCATAAAAATCTATTGAAATTTTTTTCAAGATTTTCAATTGACTCATAATTTTTGGCTCTAAAATCAACACCATAAGTTATTTTTGATATGTAGTAATCAGCTTCATTAAAATATTGAGTATCATTTTTGACTGTTACATTATACCAGGCATCACCACCTAGAAAGCTTGCAGCTGAGCTTATAGCGTCTCTTGCTGTGCTTGGTCCTAAGATAGGTAAAACTACATAACAACCTGGTCCTACGCCCCAACTAGCTAATGACTGACCATAATCTTCTTTTTCGTATTCTGAAAGACCCATAGATTCTGCTACATCGAACAAACCTAAAATTCCGACTGTAGTATTAACTACAAATCTCAAAGTATTATCTCCTGCTTTAGCAAAATCGCCTTGAAGAATATTATTCGGAATAGTGACAAGATTTGAGAGATTATCTAGCGAATTGCTTACACCTGTTTTAACGGGAGAAGGAAGCGCTTTGTAAACACTTGCTAACGGTTTAATAATTACTCCATCTAAAGTTTTGTTAAATGCAAATGTAGCTCTATTTAATTTCTCAAAACATTCTTTAACTTCTGAAGGTTCATTCTTTTTTAGCAAAAGCTCGCCATCAGTTCCTGCGTTAACATTTAAAGTTAGCGCAAGGGTTGTAATTATAATTACTGCAAATTTCTTTATCATTGTAGTTCTTATATTATATAAATTAACAAAGTAAATTAACTATTTAATTAAAATGAGCTTAAAAATAGGCCTAAATTTGACCAAGAATTACTCGATTAATTTTGATTTACAAAAAAGAAAAAAGCAATCAATTAAATTTATAATTATTCACTACACAGGGATGAAAAAAGAAATTAATGCAATTAAAAGACTTTGTGACCCTAAATCCAAGGTGAGCTCACATTATTTTATTAAGAATAATGGAGATGTATTAAATATGGTTCCAGATTTATATAAAGCATGGCACGCAGGAATTTCTTATTGGAACAATTATAACTCATTAAATAAGTATTCAATCGGGATTGAAATAAATAATCCAGGCCATAGCTACAAATATAAAAAATTCTCCTCGAAACAAATTAATTCATTAATGAGATTATTAAAATATTTGATAAAAAAATATAAAATTAAAAAAAAGAATGTTCTAGGACATTCAGATATATCTCCAAATCGTAAAAAAGATCCTGGGGAAAAGTTTCCTTGGAAAAAATTGGCTCAAAAAAACTTGTGTAAATGGCATGACTTAAATGAAAAAAAAATAAAGAATTTAAGAAATATAAAAATTGAGTATAGAGATAAAAAAATCTTTTATAAAAATTTAAATAAAATTGGATATACAAAAATTTTTGAAAAAAGTGCCTTAAATATAAAGAATAATATTGTAAAAGCTTTTCAAAGAAAATTTAGACAAGATTTGATTAATGGTAAAATTGATGAAGAATGCTTATTAATAAGCAAAAATTTATTAAAATCGTAAATTATTATTGTTGAAATTCTTAGATTAAATTGTAAATTGAATTTGCCAGATGAACGACTTATCGCTTTAATGGTTAAAAGAGGAAAGTCCGGACTCTACAAGGATACAGTGCCAGGTAACGCCTGGCGGGGGCGACCCTAGGGACAGTGCCACAGAAAATAAACCGCCATAACATGGCAAGGGTGAAAAGGTGTGGTAAGAGCACACCGGTTCTATTGGTAACAATGAACGCTGGAAAAC
>JBJLDX010000007.1:0-19604 GCA_045566175.1 Candidatus Pelagibacter sp.
GAAAATGTGGTTCACCAGATGGTTATTTGAAAAAAGCAGTTAACGCTGATTTTCCAAAAACTCATCCTGCAGCAGCAGCAGCGTTTAAAAAGATGTCATTCTCAACAAGTCAAATTGGTGCGATGGCAGCTTTAGTAGACATTGATAAAATGACTCATGAAGATGCTGCGAAAGCATGGTTAAAAAAGAATAAAAAAGTTTGGAAAGCTTTTACTAAATAAGGATAAAGCTTTTTAATTTTGAATCTCTCCCAACTCAGTTGGGGGAGATTTTTTTTTAATAATGATGAAATTTTTATTAGTAATATTTTTTAGTTTATTGATTTCCAATTTTTCATTGGCTAAAGATATTAATATTCTAGAAAATATAGATCTTAAATTTATTTGTAATTTAGAAAAAAAAATAATAAAAAATTCAGAATATAATTATCAAACATTTTTGGCTAAAGATTTGAGTGAAAAAGGTTTAGAAAAATTTGAAATTCAATCAAAACAACCTGAAACTCTTTTAATTTATGGCCTAACGCCTTTTCTTTCCGAGTCCAATAAATTAGATGTTAAAGTTGTAAATAAAGATGTAGTTTTATTTAAATCTATAGACTCAAAAAATAACTACTCTGAGTCAGGTATTATCAATAGAAAAACGGGCGAATTAATCCACGAAATCACAAGAAATATAAAAAGTGAAAAATCTGAAAAGGATATTACTTTTTATTCGTGTAATAGACATGATGAAAAAGTCTGATTTTTTTTTAATTAATTTTGTGTAAAATATTGTAATGAAAAAATATTTCTTCATCATAATTTTGTTTTTGTTAATCAATTCCAATGCTTTTGCACGTAGCACAGGATGTAAAGAAGGAAATTGTGAAAATGGTTACGGTAAATGGGTTTATACAGATAAAACTACTTACGAAGGAGAATGGGTTGGAACAAAGAAAAATGGTCAAGGAGTAGAAACTTGGCCTAATGGATATATTTACAAAGGCGAATTTAAAAATAGTGAATGGAGTGGGATAGGCGTTCTAACTTTTCCTGATGGGTCAACTTATGAAGGTGAATGGGCTACAGGATTCATGAATGGCAAAGGAACTTTTACCTGGTCTGATGGAAAACAAAAGTTAGGAATTTGGAAAAATGGGAAGTTACAGGAATAATGTTTAAAGAAAATTATTTAGATAGAATTAAAGAGTTACCAGAGCACATTAAACAATTTGGTGGATTAGTAATTATGATTCTGACTGTAATCTTATCTTTTTTTGTATTAAATATAATGTTTGGAGAAGGTGATGAATTAGTTAAAAAAATGAAATTAGAGGAAGAAAGAATAGCACAAGAAAAAAAATTAAGTGAATTAATATCAAAACTTCCTTCAGGAATATTAGTGACGTTTGATGGCTCTGATCATTATAAATTAACAAACGAAGTATATGAGCAGGTTTGCAAAGCAACTAAACTTATACCACAACGTGCGATTATGGGTGCTAATTTTCTAAATTTTAGAGCTCATGAAATTTATACTATTAATGGAAATAAAATTGATGAGACATTTGTTAAATGGGATAAAGAAAAAAACAAGTGTTTTGCAGGCTTTACAGTTAGTGGAGACAATGTGGGTGTTAATGAGTCAGTTACTGTTTCAGGTGAAGCATTAAGTTTTTTAAGCACTGGAATTGATACAAGGGTTTATTTTATCAAAAATTTTTAAAGGGGGGGGCAAATAATTATTATATAGATTTTATTTTATCTAAATTTCATATAACTTATTTAAAATTTTATGTCTGAACCAGTAATTAAATGTGAAAACGTTTATAAAATTTTTGGAGCAAATGCCAAAAAAATGCTTCAAGACTCAAATGGTAATGTTGATGCTAAAACTTTTCAAGAAAATGGATGTATTGTAGGTGTTAATAATGCTTCTTTTGAGGTTTTGAAAGGAGAAATGCTAGTTGTAATGGGATTATCTGGCTCAGGCAAATCTACTTTGTTAAGATGTATTTCTAGATTGACAGATGCTACTGGGGGAAAGATTTTTATAGAAGGGCAAGATTTACTTAAATTAAACAATAAAGAATTAATTAATCTTAGAAGAAATAAAATGGGAATGGTTTTTCAAAGCTTTGCTTTGTTGCCTCATAAAACTGTTGTTGAAAACATTGCTTTTCCTCTTCAAATAAAAGGAATTAATACTGAAGAAAGTATAAGTAAGGCTATGGATATGGTCAAATTAGTTGGCCTTGACGGCAGAGAAAACTATTTTCCTAGAGAATTGTCAGGTGGTCAACAACAAAGAGTAGGGATTGCAAGATCTTTAGCTGTTGAACCTGACATATGGTTTTTGGATGAACCATTTTCAGCTCTAGATCCTTTAATTAGAAAAGAAATGCAAGATGAGTTTTTAAGACTTCAGGAAAAACTTCAGAAAACAATTATGTTTATTACTCATGATTTTGATGAGGCTTTGAAACTTGCTGATCGTATTGCAATTATGAAAGATGGAATAATTGAACAGTTAGATACACCTGCTAATATTGTTTTAAATCCAGCAACCGAATATGTAAGAAAATTTACAGAGGAAGTTCCTAGAGAAAAAGTTTTACTTATAGAAGATGTGATGGATGCTTCTACTAATGATTTGGGTGATTTAAAAGTTTTAAAAGATGAAACTATCGAAAATGTTGCTGAAAATATTCTTACCCAAGAAAAATCTGTAGCTGTGATAGACACAAACAATAAAGTTGTAGGTTCAATTAATCCAACGAAAATAATAAATACAGTTTTTGGAGGAAGAAAAAATAATAGTTAAAACATGAAACTTTTAAAGAAATATCCTGGATTATTTCAATGGTTATTTTTATTAGTCATATTTTTTGCATTATGCTTTGCAATAGAAGTGCCTGAAACATACAAATTTATTAGGGGTCAAGCTGAATTTATTAAAGATCCTAATCAAAGTAGTTATGTTTTTTTAGGCAAAGAAGTTAGATATTATGCATTTGATGTATTTTGGAGATTGCCGCCATTGCTTGGGTGGTTACCTATTTGGATAAATGACTCATTATTCTTTTTAATGAATGAATGGATGCCAATTGAAGTTTGGAATGAGGATACTCAAGAATTTAAAAGTCGTCCTGTAGTCTTACAAATTACTAGAAATTTAACTGCTTTTATGACTTTTTTAATACAGTTAATTAGAGAGACATTGTTAGGTGGATTAGAAACTGTTGTTGTATTTACTAGTTGGGATTGGATTGATGCAAATCCTTGGGCTGAGTTGCCAGGTTTACCATGGACTATCGTAGCCGCTGGTTCTGCAATACTGGCTTACAAACTAAGTGGCAAAGGTCTAGCTTTGTTTGCTGGACTAGTTATGATTTATATTTCCATATTTGGTCAATGGAAGCCCTCAATGCAAACTCTTTCATTTATATTAGTAGCAGCTCCACTTTCTTTTATCTTTGGATTAGGTTTAGGTATTTCAGCATTTAAAAGTAAACGAGTAGAGAAAGCTTTATATCCAATACTTTTAGTTATGCAGACTATGCCTCAATATGCTGTGTTAGTTCCTGCACTTGTTTTATTTGGAGTTGGTGATCATGCTGCAGTGATTATTACAATGATAGTCGCTGTTCCTCCAATGATATTATTGACCTTATTAGGTTTAAGAGCAATACCCCCTGAAGTTATTGAAGCAGGTCGAATGAGCGGATGTAATAATTGGCAATTAATGTTTAAAGTATTAATTCCAACCGCGAGAAGAGATATTTTAATTGGGGTAAACCAAGTCATTATGGTCTGTTTTTCTATGGCAGTTATTTCAGCCTTTATTGGAGCAAAAGGATTAGGATTTAATCTATTATTAGCATTAAATCAGTTGAATATTGGATTAGCATTAGAAGCAGGTCTTTGCATCAGTTTAATTGCAATATTATTAGACAAGATGTCTTTAGCATGGGCTAATCAACAAGTAGATTATTTTGGTAACTTAACTTTTTTTCAACGCAATAAGAATACATTATTTTTTGCTGTAGCAGCAATATTGGGAATTATGTTTGCTGTTTTTGGATCTTTTTATTTTGAGGAAGGTTATAATTATTTATTTGAAGTTCCACATAATAAAGGAATATCAACTGCAGATTTTTGGAACAAAGGAGTAGATTGGATTTTTGATACATTCTTTGTATATATAAAAGCTTTTAATACATGGTTAATTGTAGAAGTTCTTCAACCAATGAGAGCCTTGTATTTAAGGATGCCTGCTGTTGCTACAATTGTCTTAGTTGTTGGAGCTGGATATTTAATTGGTGGAATTCGTTCAGCTTTAGTGGTTTGTGCACTGACGTTATTTATTGCATTAAGTCCATGGTGGGACAGAGCTTTAGTGACAACATACATGGCTACTTTTGGAGTTATTGTATCTTGTATTATTGGATTTACAGTGGGAACTTTATGTTTTCAAAACAAACATTCAGCTAACTTTATGTTAGGTGTTTGTGATATTTTTCAAACCTTTCCATCTTTTGTATATCTGATTCCTGTTATGATGCTTTTTGGTATTACTGATACTTCAGTATTAATTGCAGTTATAGTTTATGCTACAATTCCAGCTACAAGATATACAATTGAAGGTTTAAGAAGTGTACCAGTTGGTTTACATGATGCAGCAACAATGTCAGGTGTAAATAAATTTCAAAGACTTACAAAAATAGAATTTCCTTTAGCTTTTCCACATATGATGCTTGGCCTTAATCAAACAATAGTGTTTGCTTTGTTTATGGTAATCATAGGAGCATTTATAGGCACTGAGGACTTAGGCCAATACATTTTAAAAGCGTTATCTGATAAAAAAGGTGCAGGTATTGGATTAACTCTAGGTATTTGTGTGGCGTTTATAGGTCTAATTTTTGATAATTTAATTCGAACTTGGGTTGATAAAAGAAAAAAACATCTTGGTATAGATTAGTAAAAATAATCTACTTCTGAAAAACTATCTGTTGGAAAAATCCAATAAAACTTTAAAACTTCTTTTCCATTATTTTTTAATGCGTGTTTTTCATTTCCAGCTATGTATACAACATCACCTTTCTTAATTTTCTCAAGTTCACCAGATTTATTTAGTGTTCCTACACCATCTGTAACCACATATATTTCATCAGGGGAATGATAGTGAAGAATTAAATCACCACCTGGATCGATTTCAGCAAAACCAAGTGAAAGTCCGCAACTTTTTGTATAATCTGAGTCAATTAAAAATTTCCACCTTACTCCAGGATATTTGTCAGTTGTAGACCATTCTTGTTTAGAAATAGACTCAAGATTTTTTACAAATATCATTAAATTATAATTATTTTTTTGGCTGATCCAAAAAAGCTTTTAAAGAATCATCCATCGCAGATTCCCACGGCGTGTGGTGTACTGGACCAATAGAACCTGTTACTGGTGATGAAAAAGATTTATTTCTATAGGTCATGATATCTTCAACTTTATGATGTTCCCATTCTTTAAAATGTTTTCTAATTAACTCAAAATCAATTTTTGGATAATCAGATAAAGAATGTAACTCTTTTGTATATTCAGTTTGAAAATCAATCATTTGATCAGGGTTTTCTAATTTTTCCTCCATTGAAACCCATTTAATAATATCTTTTTCTATGTCTGAGTCATTTGGGATTTGAATTTTTCCCATTATTACGTCTCTTGCAAACCAAGCCTGACAATCAAACATGTTAAAAGTATGGAATTGATCTTGCATACCGAGGTACATAAGTTTGTGATTATTCTGCCAAACTACACCTTTATACAATTTAGGTGGATATAATCTATTTGTTGTTTTTAGTCTTAAATCTTCAGATATAAAAGGAAAACTGTGAAGATATCCCGTACAAAGAATTATAGCATCTATTTCTTGCTGATGATCATCTTTAAAAATTGCCTTGTTTCCCTCAAGTCTGTCTAAGTGATAGACTTCTTTCATTCCTTTAGGCCACTTAAATCCCATTGGATTATGTCGATAACCTATAGTAACACTTTTTGCTCCATATTTATGACATTGAAGAGCAACATCTTCTGCAGAATAGCTGCTTCCTAAAACAACAACATTCTTTCCTCTAAATTCTTCTGCATCCCTAAAATCATGAGAGTGCATTATTCTGCCTGGAAACGATTTCATTCCAGGATATTCTGGAACGAAAGGGACAGAGAAATGACCAGTTGATACGATCACATAATCAAATATTTCTCTCGAAACTTTGTCATTTTTTTTATCTCGATATGTTACCTCAAAACTTTTACCATCGTAAGAAACATTGGTAACAGAAGTATTAAATTTAATCTTACTTTTTAAATTTCCTTTTTTAACTCTACCTAAGATGTAGTCATGTAGAACTTCTCTAGGTGGAAAGGATGGAATAGGTTTTCCAAAATGTTCATCAAAAGAATAATCAGCAAATTCTAGACATTCCTTAGGACCATTTGACCAAAGATATCTATACATGCTATTTGGAACGGGGTCGCCATATTGATCAGATCCTGTTCTCCAACTATAATTCCACAAGCCTCCCCAATCCTCCTGTTTATCGAAACAAACTATTTCAGGAATTTTTTCACCTTTTTTTTCAGCATGTTCGAAAGATCTCAACATAGACAAACCACAAGGTCCAGCACCGATAATTGCTACTTTTGTCATAAAGTAATCTCCATTCGAAATAAATTTATATCTGTATTTTACTAACAAAATGATGAAAATAGCAATAAATTAATAATTTATTATGAAAAAAATTTTAGTAATTGGTGGAGGAGCTATGGGCTCTGCATTTACGATTCCATGTTTAGAAAACAATAATAGTGTTACAATTACAGAACCATACAGCAAAGTATTTATTAGAAACCTATCATCAAATAATAAATTTCACTCAGCTTTAAAAATAAATCTTCCAAAAAAATTAAAATTTAGAAAATTTTCGAATGATTTATTGAGAGAGAAGTTTGATTTAATTGTGATTGCTTTAAGTCTTTCAGGAATTAATTTTATTGGCAATCAATTGAAAAGCCTAAATGTTAAAACTCCAGTTTTAGTTCTAACCAAAGGACTAAAATATGAAAAAAAAACTAAGAGAATTTTGACAATTTCAGAACAGCTTAAAAAAAATTATAATGTATCTAACATTTCTATTCTAAAAGGACCATGTTTAGCTAAGGAACTAGCAAGGAAAAATCAAACAAGTGTAATTGTTGCAAGTAAAAATATTAATACAGCTAAAAAAATTGGTAAAATGATCTCTACCAAATACTATTTAACAGAATTTTCTAGGGATATTAAAGGAGTGGAAGTTTGCTCAGCGATAAAAAATATATATTCAATGATTATTGGAGCTGGCCAAAGTTTGAACGCTTCATCAAATTTATTTCAAAAATCGGTTATAGAAATGAGATATTTGACCAAATATTTTAAAGGCAGAGAAGAAACAACTTTGGGTCTTGCTGGAGTTGGTGACTTATATGTCAGTGCAGCTGGAGGAAGAAACAGTAAAATGGGGAGTTATTTAGGTAAAGGATTTACTTTTAAAACAGCAAAAAAAAGATTTATGCCGAATGACACTGTGGAAGGAGAACAGCTTGCAAGAGAAATTGCACCTTTTATATTTAAAAAAATTGATAAAGAAAAGATACCATTAATGATAAATTTATTAAGAACGATAATAAGTAACAAAAAACTTAAAATTAAAGTTTAAAATAAACCTTCTATTTCACCTTCTTTATTTAGCTTAATCGAGTCAGCTGCTGGAACTCTTGGTAATCCTGGCATTGTCATTATTTCTCCACAGACAACTACTATAAACTCAGCTCCTGAAGATAACCTTACTTCTCTGACAGGAAGAACATGTCCAGTAGGCGCACCCTTTAAATTCGGGTCTGTTGAGAAACTATATTGTGTCTTTGCAATACAGACTGGAAGTTTTCCATATCCTTTTTCCTCAAAATCTTTTAATTGTTGTCTCACCTTTGTATCTGCCACAACTTCTCTTGCATGATAGATTTCTTGTGCAATTTTTTCAATCTTCTTAAATAAAGGTAAGTTATCCTCATACAAGTATTTAAAAGTATTTTTCTTGTCTTCACATAGCTCGACAACATTTTTTGCTAACTCTTTAGTACCCTCACCACCGTTTGACCAATGTGTACATTTCGAAGCTTTAACTCCTTGTGTTTTACAAAAATCAAGCAATGTATTCATTTCTTTATCTGTATCCGTTATAAAATGATTGACAGCAATAGTAACTGGTAAACCAAATTTTCTAATATTATTTATATGTCTTTCTAAATTCACCAAACCTTTTTTAAGAGCATTAATGTTCTCATTTTTTAATTCTTCTTTAGCTACTCCACCATGCATTTTCAAAGCTCTTATAGTTGCAACAATAACTACACAATCTGGTTTAATTCCCGACTTTCTACATTTAATATCTAAAAATTTTTCAGCTCCTAAATCTGCACCAAAACCTGCTTCTGTAACAACATAATCTGCTAGTTTTAATCCAGCTCTAGTTGCAATCACTGAATTACATCCATGAGCTATATTTGCAAAAGGACCACCATGAATTATTGCAGGATTATTTTCCAAGGTTTGGGTAACATTTGGCCGTATTGCCTCTTTCAATAAAACAGTCATTGGGCCATGGGCATTTAAATCTTTTGCACAAATTGCTTTTTTATCTCTAGTGTATCCAATTGTTATATTACCAATTCTTGTTTCTAAATCTTTTAAATCAGTAGCCAAGCAAAAGATTGCCATAATTTCTGAAGCAACAGTTATGTCAAAACCATCTTGTCTTGGGTAACCGTTCGCAACACCTCCAAGATCAACAACTATAGATCTTAGTGATCTGTCATTCATATCCATTACCCTTTTCCAAACTACTCTTCTAACATCAATGTTTAATTTATTGCCCCAATAAATATGATTATCAATTAAAGCCGATAGCAAATTATGTGCAGAAGTTATTGCATGAAAATCACCAGTAAAATGTAAATTTATTTGTTCCATCGGAACAACTTGAGCATACCCGCCACCAGCAGCGCCACCTTTCATTCCGAAAGAGGGGCCTAGGCTAGGTTCTCTTAAGCATACAATTGATTTTTTTCCAATTTTATTTAATCCATCATTTAATCCAACGGAAGTTGTAGTTTTGCCCTCACCTGCTGGAGTAGGAGTTATAGCTGTAACTAATATTAAATTACCATCTTTTTTTTTTAGTGTATTTAGATATTCCAAATTAATTTTGGCAATATGTCTGCCCATAGGACTAAATGCCGAACTTTCATCTGGCACATTAATTTTAGCCAAAATGTCTTTAATAGGTTCCATTTTAGCTTCTCTTGCTATCTGTATATCTGATTTTACTTCGCTCATTAAAGGTTCTATATAAATATAAAAAAGTTGGTCGATTAGTATCTCTTTTTAGAGCCTTTGGAAATATCTAAAAATTATATATAAAAAAAATATGAACTATTTATATTCATTATTATAAAATTTAATTATGCAAAAATATTCAATATTTAATCTAGTCAAAAATGCTTTTTCTAATCATGAAAATTGGGATTTAGCCTGGAAAGATCCAACTCCAAAGAAAGAATATGACGTTGTGATTATTGGAGGAGGTGGTCACGGTCTAGCAACTGCGTATTATCTAGCAAAAGAGCATAATATAACAAATGTAGCTATAATTGAAAAAGGTTGGATAGGAGGAGGAAATGTTGGTCGTAATACAACGATAATAAGATCAAACTATATGCATGATGACAATGCTTTATTCAGTGAATTTGGAATGGATTTATGGAGAAGGATGAGCCAAGATTTAAATTACAATGTAATGTTTTCTCCAAGAGGAATTATCAACCTTGCACATTCAGATGCACAAATGAATGTTTATGCTAGAAGAGGAAACTCTATGCGGTTGAATGGAATTGATGCAGTTTTATTAAATAGAGAACAAGTAAGAGAAATTATTCCAATGGCAGATTTTTCTGAGAATGTCAGATTCCCAATTTTTGGCGGACTTATGCAGCCGAGCGCTGGAACAGCAAGACATGATGCAGTTGCATGGGGTTATGCTCGTCAAGCAGACTCGATGGGTGTTGATATAATTCAAAATTGTGAAGTAATTGGGTTTGATGTGTCAGGTGGAAAAATAAATGGAGTAAGAACTTCTCGTGGAGATATTAAATCAAAAAAAATTGGATTATGTGTTGCAGGTAGCACAAATATTTTAGCAGAAAAATTGAATATGACATTGCCTATTGAAACTCATCTTTTACAAGCATGTGTTTCTGAACCAGTAAAACCAGTTTTAGATAGAGTTGTTACTTTTGGTGCTGGACATTTTTACATAAGCCAATCAGACAAAGGTGAAATGGTTATGGGTGGAGATTTAGATGGTTATAATAGTTATGCACAAAGAGGAAATCTTCCTACACTACAGCACGTACTAACAGAAGGAATTGCAATGATGCCATTCTTAAGTAAATTAAAAATGCTTAGAACCTGGGGTGGAATAATGGACATGTCTATGGATGGTTCACCAATTATAGACAAAACACATATTAATGGATTATATTTAAATTGTGGTTGGTGTTATGGTGGTTTTAAAGCAACTCCAGCATCTGGATGGACTTTTGCTCATACTATTGCACAAGATAGAGTTCATGAATTAAATGCAGGATACAGTTTAAATAGATTTAATACAGGTCACTTACTTGATGAAAAGGGACTTGGTACAAAAACTTGGATTTCATAAATGCTTTATATTAAATGTCCACACTGTGGAATAAGATCACAAAATGAATTTTCTTATGGTGGCGATGCAAACATTAAACGACCTGACCTAAATAAAGAAGTTTCTGATCAAGACTGGGATAATTTTGTTTACAATAGAAAAAGTTTAAGAGGAAAACATTGGGAGCTGTGGCAACACTTATCAGGTTGCCGACAATGGGTAAAAGTTCAAAGAGATACAGCAACTCATGAAATTTTTAATACACTTAAAGCCAGTGAGGAAATCTCGTAATGTCTCAGAGTTTTAGACTTGATAGTATTGGGCTAATCAATAGAAATAAAAAAATTTCATTTAAATTTAATGGTAAAACTTATTATGGATTCGAAGGAGATACACTTGCATCTGCTTTAATTGCCAATGGTGTTCATTTAGTTGGTAGAAGTTTTAAATATCATAGACCCAGAGGCTTCTTTGGAGCAGGAGTTGATGAACCTTATGCAATTGTTCAATTATATAGAGATGGTGAGACTGAACCAAATGTTAAAGCCACAGAACAAGAACTTTTTGAAGGCCTTGAGGCAACAAGTGTAAATTGTTGGCCAAGTGTCAATTTTGACATAGGAGCAATCAATAATTTTTTAAAAATATTTCTTCCTGCAGGCTTTTATTACAAAACGTTTATGTGGCCAAAAAGCTTTTGGTATAAAGTCTATGAGCCTTTCATTAGAAAAGCAGCAGGTCTAGGGGTCGCTTCAACAAAACACGATAAAGAAAGATATGATCATAAATACGAATATTGTGATTTATTAATAGCGGGTTCAGGACCATCTGGTTTAGCAAGCGCATATGCTGCAGCAAAGAATGGAGCAAGAGTTATTTTGGCTGAAGATAAAGCTAGATTTGGTGGAACTTTGCTTACAGGCGAGGTTAATATTGGAAATAAATCAGGCAAAGAATGGGCTGAAGGAATTATCACAGAACTAAAAGAAATGCCAAACGTAACTGTTAAAAATAGATCGCAGGTGTTTGGTTATTATGATCATAATATGTTGGTAATGTCTGAAAGAATTGGTGATCATTTGCCAAAAACAAAAAAATTTCATCCAAAACAAAGACTTTGGTATATCAGAGCTAAAGAAGTTTTAATTTCATCAGGATCAATTGAAAGACCAATAGTTTTTGGGAACAATGATACACCAGGTGTTATGTTATCATCAGCTGCAAAAGAGTATCTAAAAGTTTATGGAGTTTTAGTTGGAAAAAATCCTTTAATATTTACTAATAATGATAGCGGTTATGAAACAGCGATTGAGTTTAAGAAAAATGGTGTTGATTCAGTTATTTTAGATACTAGAGAAGATCCTCAATCTGAAATAGTTGATGAAGCAAAAAATTTGGGAATTAAAATTAAATTTTCTTATGTGGTAGTAGCTGCACAAGGTTACAAAAAAGTAAAATCAGCTGATATATCCAAGATTTCAAATAACAAAGAACAGCTTGGAGTAATAGAAAATATTAAATGTGATTGTATATGTGTTTCAGGTTTTTGGACACCAACAATTCATCTAGCCTCACAATCTGGAAATAAAACAAAATTTAATGAAGATATTGATGCATTTGTTCCAGGAATATCCAAACAAAATGAAAAAACGCTAGGTGCCGCAAATGGGGTTTATACTTTAGACGAAACTTTAAAAAGCTCATTTGAAGCTGGATATGAGTTATCAAAAAAAATTACTAAAAATAATAACAAAGTTTCTTTTCCAAATGTTTTTGAAAAAAAATCTACTGTTCATGATAAATTTTGGTGTGTGCCATTACCTAAAGGAAAAAATTATAAAAGATTTTTAGATTTTCAAAATGATGTAGCAGTTTCCGATATTGAGATTGCTCTTAAAGAGGGCTATAGATCAATCGAACACGTAAAAAGGTATACAACTCTTGGAATGGCAACTGACCAAGGCAAAACAAGTAATCTTAATGGTTTGCAATTAGTTTCTAAAATAGAAAATAAAGTAGTACCAAATGTTGGCCACACCACTTTTAGACCACCATATACACCAGTTTCTATAGGAGCAATTGTTGGAAGAGAAGTCGGAAAACATTCAAAACCTACAAGGAAATCTCCAATGCATTCATGGCATGAAAAAAATAATGCAGTATTTGTTGATGCTGGAGTTTGGTTGAGACCAAGATATTACAAACAAGGAAATGAAAATTTATTTGAAGGATCAAAAAGAGAAGCAAAAAATGTTAGAGTAAATGTAGGGGTTTGTGATGTAACTACACTAGGTAAAATTGATATCAAGGGACCAGACTCAGCAGAACTACTTAATAGAGTATACACAAATGCTTGGTTAAAGTTACCAGTTGGAAAAGCAAGGTATGGTGTAATGTTAAGAGAGGACGGAATTGTTATGGATGATGGAACAACAACAAGAATTTCTGAAAATCATTATCACATGACCACTACTACCGCTCAAGCCGCTAATGTTCTTTCTCATTTGGAATACTACTTGCAATTAGTCTGGCCAGAATTGAATGTAAATGTAGTTTCAGCTACAGAACAATGGGCTGGAGCCGCAATTGCAGGACCAAAATCAAGAGATTTACTAAAAAAATTATTTCCGAATTCTGATGTATCCAATGAAGGGTTACCTTTTATGGGTTATATGGAAGGGGATTTATTTGGAGTAAAAGCTAGAATCTTCAGAATTTCATTTTCAGGTGAACTTGCCTATGAAGTGAACGTTGAGTCTGATAATGGAAATTTTATGTGGGAAAAAATCATTGAATCTGGTCAAGAATTTAAAATTCAACCATATGGAACAGAGGCATTATCAACTCTCCGAATTGAAATGGGCCATGTTGCAGGATCTGAACTTGATGGAAGAACAATACCATATGATAATTCACTTGAGGGATTATTGAGTAAAAAAAAAGATTTTATTGGTAAAAGATCTTTAACTAGAGAAGCATTTACAGCTGAAGACAGACAAAAAGTCGTTGGCGTTGTTCCTTTAGACAAAAAAACCAGTATTCCTGAAGGATCACATTTAGTTAAAGACTCAAATGCACCATTACCAAATCCAAAATTAGGTTATATTTCAGCTTCGTGTTGGAGTGTTGAGCATGATAATCCATTTTCTTTAGCTATACTAAAGGATGGAAAAAATATGATTGGTAAAAAGTTATTTGTAATGTCTCCACTTAAAAATAAAGTAATTCCAGTTGAAATAGTCTCTTCTCATTATGTTGATCCAAAAGGTGAAAGGGTAAGATCATGAGTTCAATATCAGCTTTAGCAAATATTCATTTAGTAGGACAGTTTGGAGATCATGAAGGTAAAAATGAAAAAGATCTTTTAAAAATATCAGAGATAAAAAATTTACTAATAGTTCAAATTGTTCAATATAAAAACTCTGTAGTTTCAATTGAAAATATCAATATTGACGGCTTAAAATTAAAAAATGTGCCAATAAGTGTAGTTAATAATAGTGATACAAGAATATTATGGAATGGACCAAGAAATTGGCTTTTGGTTTCAAAAAAAAAAGATTTAATTAAAAATATTTCACAAAATTTTAATGAACAAGATTTTGCTGTAACTGATTTGTCTCATTCAAAAGCTATAATTGAAATAGAAGGAGAAAATGTAAAAGAAGTTTTAAAGAAAGGTTGTCCTTTTAATTTTAATAATTTAGAAAAAAATAACTCAATAAATTCTACTTATAGCGGTATAGCATTTACTGTGGATATGATTGATAATAACCCAAATAGAGCAAGACTGCTTACACTAAGAAGTTTTGGTGAGTCTTTTTATCACTCTATTACTGATGCATCTCTAGAGTTTGGTTTTAAATCAATATAAAAATCCTCAATCTCTTGTAGCAATATATACACCTACTGATGCTACTAAAAAACCAATTAAATCTAAATTTGTTAATTCTTCATTTAAAAAAAGCCAAGCCATAAATGCGGATGTAGCTGGAATTAGAAAAAAAATAGAAACAGTTTTGCTTGCTGAATTTTTTTTAATTAATAGCATTAGTATTGTAAAAGCTCCAAATGATACTAAAAATATTTGATGACTCATTGCAATAATGAATGTTTTAGTAAGATCAATATATGGTTCAATGAAAAAGATTATTACCACTAAATGAAATAAGCACCCACCAACAGCTTGATAAAAATTACTTACTGACAAAGGTAAATTATTACTTAATTTTTTTTGCCAGATAGTTGATATTGTAATTGAAATTAATGCTACTATTGTTGCAATCAATCCCATCAAAGGTATTTCTGACCCAACTTCAAAACCCAAAACTAATGCTGAACCTATAAATCCAAACAAAACTCCAATCCATTGTTTTACAGTTACTTTCTCACCTAGCATAGGTCCACTTAATGCATTAGTTAGTATAGGTTGCAGTGTTACTATTAAAGCAGCTATACCTGTAGGCATGCCAATCGAGATAGAGTAAAATACCCCCCCTAAGTAAAGTCCATGAAATAAAACTCCACTAAAAAAGGATTCAATTATATTTCTTTTTTTTACAATTATTGAATGGTTTGAATAAAGAGAAAACAAATAAAAACCTATAGCTACAAAAAAAAATCTAAATGCTAAAGCAGAAAATGGATCACTATTATCTACAATTGGCTTTGTTGTGATGAAAGCAGACGACCATAAAAGAATAAAAATGAATGGATAAATTCTGATCATTTTAGGTTTTATAAATAAATTGAGCTTACAATTGACTCTCAAATTTAGTTAAATTTGTCTATGAAAATTAAGACTTTTAGAGAAAAAGTTAATACTACCTTGAGTTGTATCTCTAAATGCTTAAGATTCTTAAATCTTATGATTCACAAAAAATTAATTTTAGGATCATTTTTATTTTGTTTTTTAGGAGCATGCGCTTCACCAACAGCCATGTTAGGCCCAGCTTACACACTCACCTCAACAGGAAGTCCTTTTCAAGCTGGATTTACCTATGGATCTGGTGAATTAGTTACTATGTATACTGGTAAAACTCCAATTGAAAATATCCAAGAAATTGCAGAAGTTGATAAAAAGAATTTTCAAAAAAAGACTTTAGAGAGTGAAGATTTTTATATTTTAGTTCAGAATAAAATAGAAAAAACTAGGGGTATACTTAAATCCTTTAGTCAATAATGCTTAGAATAATTAACTTAGTTTGGTTAGTTTCCTTGCACCAAAGCTCATAACTTTCACACATTCTCCATAAATGATCAAAGGCTCGCTGAGATATTTCAAGTGGGAAATGGCTTTTAGTATAATACAATTCCGGAAATTTAATTAATTGTTTAATCATTAAATCCTTTTGAATATGAAGTAATTTTATTGTTTCTTCAGGAATTTTTTTTTTAGTTTTTTTATCTATATAATTATTTTTTTCTAATTTTTTAAATAGTTCATCATGAAATTTACCACTACTTATTTCTTGATAAGTTTCTGTACCAATAAAAGATTCAATTGAGTTGATATTAGAAAATTCTGGATTTTTTTTTTTAATTTTGCATATTTTTGAATATATTAATTCTGCAACTAATAATATATAAGGTTTCTCTTTTGATCCCATTATTTACTTTGATACTTTTTCATAGCAGCATTAGCTAAAATCAAATTAGGGTCCAAAAATATCTTAGATGATTTAATTGTTTTAAATGATTTAAAGGCAAATATAGCTATTGGTAATTCAGTACATCCTAAAATTATTTTTTTACATTTTTTCTTAATCAAATAATCAATAGCTGGTTTTATAATTTTACTTGCATTTTTGACTTTACCCATTTTAACAAGTTTAATAGCTTTGTTGACTGAATTTTTTTGAGTATTAGTATTTGGATAAATGAGATTAAATTTTTTATCAAAAAACTTTTTGTAAACCCCAGTTTTCAAAGTTCCCTCAGTAGCAAGCAAACCTATTAATGAATTTTTTTTACATTTTTTAATTGTATGATTAAAAACTTCTTTGGGCATATTTATTATAGGAATATTAACCTTTTTCTTTAAATCATCGTACCAATAGTGCGCAGTATTGCAGGGTATGACAATAAATTTACATTTACTTTTTTTTAGAACTTTACAACCTTCAAGCAAACTTTTTAAAACTAAAGAATATTTTTTTTTACTTTTTTTATTAGAAAGTTGATCAGATAGATTTTTAGTTTGTACACCTATAGACTCTGGCCGTCCTGGAATATTAGATTTATTATAGAGTAGAAATAAAGGGTACTCTTGATCAATTTTACCTCTATATAAAATTGCTAATTTATTACAAAAATCAAGGCCTGCCTGCGTGCCCATTCCTCCTAAAATACCAATCATATTTTAATCTTTTTTTCTTTTATCCATTAAATAAAAGAATAGTTTATTGGCTATAAAAATAAATCAATTCTTTAATCAAGAATTAAAATAGATTATAGCCAATAATTAATAGTGTGAAAATTATGCAGTTTTTAAGTTAACTGCTGAAGGACCTTTAGGACCATCTTCAACATCGAAAGTCAAAGCTTGACCCTCATCTAAACCGTTCATACCAGCATCTCTTACTGCTGAAACATGTACAAACACATCTTTTTCTTTATCTTCTCGCTCAATAAAACCAAAACCCTTAGTTGGATTGAACCACTTTACTTTTCCTTGTAGACTCATATGTTTCTTCTTACCTTAGTTGTATTAATTTATTACTTATAATTAAGTAATTACGCTTTCTTTATAATTTATAAGGTTTTGTCAACTAAATTGATAACGTTAGAGACATTTTTATATTAATCGTTGTTTATAAGTTTTGTCAAATATATTGAATTTACATCTTCTTTATAATGAGCAAATGGTACACAGGGCTTAAAATCACATTTTTTGAATAATTTTCTTGCTGGATCAAAAAATTTTCCTGCTCCAGTTTCTAGACTTATTCTATTAATATTAAGTTTTTTAGCTTCCTCAATTAAGTTTTTTATTATTTTGATACCATTACCTTTATTTCTAAAGTCATCATGAATTCTAATTGATTTAAATTCACCATGATGTTTGTCTAAAAATTTTAAAGCTCCACAACCAAATATTTTTTCTTTTTTCCAGAAACTCCAAAATTTTATAGAGGAAACTTTTAATCCAGGAATATCAAGAACATGAGCACTTCCCTCAGGGGAAGCAGATCTTAACTCAATAAAATGCTTCATTAGAAGTTTATTTACATCTGGATGATCAAAATTTCCTTCTATTGATTTAAGCATTTAGATTAAAGTTGTTATATGACCCATTTTTCTTTTTTCTTTAGTCTCTATTTTGAGATAATCAAAGAAAAATTCGTTGTCATTTAATTTTATATTTTGCCTATAAGTTTCAATTTGATTTCCTATAAGATTTACCATTTTTGCATTTGATATTTTTTTTAATGGAATTTTTTTTAAGGAACAAATAGCTCTTACATGATTTTCAAATTGACTTATATTGTATGCATTGATAGTTAAATGACCAGAATTATGAACTCTTGGCGCTATTTCATTCACATATAAATTTTCATTTCTGTCAATAAAAAATTCAACACAAAGCGTTCCAATGTATTTCAATTCTTCAGCTATTCGCATCGCCCAATTTTTTGATTGATCACATATTTTGTTACTAATTTCAGCTGGTATAACTGAGTGCTTAAGTATTTGATCTTGATGCGTATTTTCAATTGGCTCATAAATTTCAAAACTATTAATACCAAATCTTGTCACTATAACTGAAATTTCTTTTTTAAGTTTTACTAATTTTTCAAGTATATAACCTTTAGAAAAATTTATATTAAGAGAATTCACATCTTCTTTTTTTGTGATTGGATACTGTCCTTTTCCATCATAGCCCATAGTTGTAGTTTTTAAAATTCCAGGAAGAAAATCTTCCAAAGTTTCAATATCAGATTTTTTGTCTACAGAGACGTATCTGGTTGTTCTTATATTAAGTTTGTTAATAAAATCTTTTTCGGCAATTCTATGTTGGATTAATCTATTAACTGATGGTTTTGGTAAAACAGGTTTTAATTTATTCATTTCATTTAAAGTCTCATAAGGAATATTTTCAAATTCATAAGTTATTAAATCAACTTTTTGAATAAATTCTTGAATTTTTTGTTTGTCATCATATTTACCAAAAATAAAATCATTACAGAAATTCTGAGCTGGAGCATCTTTATCATCTGAATAAACGACTGTTTTAATATCTAATTTTTTTGCTGCTGATGACAGCATGCTACCTAATTGACCTCCACCAATGATTCCAAGATTTTTTACTGTCATCCTTTTATTATTTTGGATTTTTCTTTACTGACTTGGTTTGAGATAACCGCCAATTTTTTAATTTTTTCTTAACAACCGCATTACTATTTGCGAGAATTGAGGCAGCTAATAAAGCAGCATTAATTGCTCCATCTTCTCCTATTGCTAAAGTTCCCACAGGGATACCTTTTGGCATTTGGGCAATAGATAAGAGGCTATCTAGACCTTTGAGTTTTTTACTCTCAATTGGAACACCTAAAACAGGAATCGTAGTTAAAGCTGAAATCATTCCTGGAAGATGAGCAGATCCACCTGCACCAGCAATTATTACACCAATATTATTTCTATCTGCAGAACTTGCATATTCAAACATTCTATTTGGGGTTCGGTGAGCTGATATTATTTTTGTTTCAAATTTAATACCTAAGTTTTTAAGGATTTTAGCAGCTAATTTCATAGTTTTATAGTCAGATTGACTACCCATAACAATAGAGACTTTGAGTTTTTTAATATTTTTCATGATATTGTAAGCTTAATCTTT
>JBJLDX010000008.1:0-18632 GCA_045566175.1 Candidatus Pelagibacter sp.
AAAAAAGCAAATTTTCCTACTATAAAATTACCAGACCAAAATAATGTTGCACAAACCAACATAAAATATGCCTTGGTATTTTGCATGAATTAATTAAATCTTGTTGAGCTATAAGGGTCTAGATTTAAATTAGTATTTTCTTTAGCTATCATTCCAGAAACAATCTTTCCAGATATTGGTCCTAATGTCCATCCCAAATGATGATGGCCAAAACAATAAAATACATTTTTATGATTTTTAGAGGGCCCCATAACTGGTAAGAAATCGGGTAGAGTTGGTCTGAAGCCAAGCCATTCATCTTCATGTTCTGGTAATTCACCTAACATGTATTTTGCATTATTAATTAAATTTTTGATTCTTGATTTAGACAAAGGATTATCTAAACCACCAAATTCTACAGTACCAACGACTCTTAGTCCTTGCTCCATTGGTGTAATTCCGAAACCTCTATTAGAAAAAATTACTGGCCTGCTCAGAAGATGATCACAATTTTTAAAATGCACATGATATCCTCTCTCTGTATCAAGAGGAATTTTTTCATCAAGTTTGTCTGTTAATTTTTTTGAAAATGCACCACATGCAATTACTACTTTGTCAAAAGCAAATTTTTGATCATCTGTTATAAAAATAGGTTTATCTTCATTAAATTGAATATTTTTTATTAGTGTTTTATTAAATTTACCACCTTTCTTTAAAAACAATTCAAAAAATTTTAACAAAATTTTTTTTGGATTTTTTGCATGTCTTGCGTATGGATAATAAACACCAGCATGATAAAATGGTTTAATATGAGGTTCTAAGTCATGAATTTCATGTTTATTAACCAACTGCTGTTTAACACCTAGTTCATCTCTTACTTTAATTTCTAGATCACGACTTTTTAAATCTTTATTATTCCAAATATAAAGAATACCTTTATTTTCAACTAAACCTTCAAGGTTAATTTCATCAAACAATTCATCGTAAGCTGGTAATGCTAAATCTAAAATTTGATGCATATTTTTTGCTGTATGCATCATTTTCTTTTTACTCGTATTTAAAATGAATTTAACAAACCATGGAATCATTTTAGGCACATAGTTCCATTTCAATGCCAATGGTCCTGTTGAACTTAATAACATTGCAGGCACGTCTGCGAGTACATCTGTTCTATTTAATGATAATGAGGCATATGGAGAAAAGTGGCCTGCATTTCCATAGGATGCAGCTGGACTTCCAGGTTCATCTTTATCAAAAATTGTTACATCAAAACCTTTTTTCTGAAGGAATAAAGCATTCGAAATACCCTGAATACCAGCACCAACTATACCTATTTTTAAATTGTTCATAGGAATATATACAATTAATCTTTAAAATAATTTAAGCGACAAATTATACTTACGCAATAGATTGCTGACTATGAACTCTAGCGCTCATTACAACTCCAAAACCAATCATAGTTGCTAACATTGAAGAGCCTCCATATGACATAATTGGCAAAGGAGAGCCGACTATTGGTAGCAAACCTAAAACCATACTCATATTAATTGTAATATAAACAAAAATAGCTGCTCCAAAACTATAACAAAATAATTTTGCAAAAAAACTTCTTGAAGCAGCACCAATTACAACTATTCGATAAATAATAATCGCATAAATTAAAAGAAGTAAAGCTGAGCCAACAAAACCAAATTCTTCAGAAAAAAGTGTAAAAATAAAGTCTGTATGTTTTTCAGGTAAAAATTCTAAATAACTTTGTGTACCTTTTAAAAAACCTTTACCAAAAATACCTCCTGAACCAACAGCGATTTTGGATTGAATAATTTGATAACCGGCTCCTAATGGGTCTCTATCTGGATTTAGAAAGGTTAAAACTCTCAACTTTTGATAAGGTTTTAAAAATGAAATTATAAAAGGTAATGAAATTAAAAATCCCAACATCGTATAAATAAAATATTTATGATTTATTCCTGCAAACCATAAAACAGCTATTCCACTAATTGCAATAAGGAGTGAAGTTCCTAAATCAGGCTGTACAATCACCAATCCCATTGGTAATAAGATAATTATTAGTGAAGTCAAAATTGTATATAATGAATTTACATTTTCGAGTTTCATTCTATGGAAATATTTAGCTAAACATAAAATTATACAAATTTTCATCAATTCAGATGGTTGTAAATTAATAAAATATAAATCAATCCATCTTTGTGATCCTGAGGATTGTATTCCAAAAAGATATGTCCATACTAAAAGTCCAATCACCGCAATATAAAAAACATACCCAATCAAAAACCAAAATTTTATATTTATAAAAGAAATTATTACCATCATAAAAGTAAAAATAATTAGTTTTATAAAATGACTTTTGGTATGAAATAATATTTTACCACCATCTGTGGAGTACATGGTCATCAGGCTAATAAAGCCTAATATAATGATACATGCTAACAAAATATAATCAAAATTTTTAAATTTTTGAAAAAAGCCAAAACTGTTTTTGTTTAATCTTGTATGTTGATACATTTAAATATCCATATATTTTTTATCATTTATTGAGTCTCTTTTTGAGTGTCTATCAATAATTAATTTGAATAGTTTTTTTGCCATAGGTGCTGCTGTTGTACTTCCATTTCCTCCATGCTCAACAATTATACTCACAGCATATCTTGGATTTCTATATGGACCAAAAGCAACGTATAAAGCATGATCTCTTTCCTCATAAGGTATTTCAAAAGTCTTTAAATCTAGCTCTCTATCTCTTTTAGTAATTTTTTTAACCTGAGCAGTTCCAGTTTTTCCGGCGAATTGATATTTTGGATCATCAATTCTAGATTTATATGAAGTTCCTCTTACTTCATTTGTGGAAGCATACATTGCCTCTTGAACAATCTTAATATTTTTCGGATTTTCATACAAAGTTGTAAATTTATCATTCTGAGATTCTTTATTGTTTTCATCAACCACTATTTGTGGATAAATTTTGTGACCCCCATTAGCAATTTGAGCGGTCATCAAACATAATTGGATTGGGGTTGTTTGAATATAACCTTGACCAATTCCAGTTATTATAGTTTCTCCTAATAACCAACTCTGTCCTAGAGCATTTTTCTTCCATTGTGTATTTGGAATTAAACCTTTTTTCTCAATATTAAATAAATCACCAAAAACTTCTTTTCCTAATCCAAATTTTTTAGCTGTTTCACTTAGTTTATCTACCCCCAGTCTACGAGCAACTTCATAAAAATATGTGTCACAAGATTGTTTCATAGCATTTCTCAAATTCATAAATCCATGTCCCTGTTTTTTCCAACAATGATAGGTCTGACCATATAATTCTAAAGGGTTCTTATGTCCTCTACAATTGACAGTAAAATTTGTATTAATTATTCCATTTTCTAAAGCAGACAAAGCTACTATTGGTTTAATGGTTGATCCTGGTGAATAGTTTCCTTGTAAAGTTTTATTAACTAATGGTTTCATTGGATCATTTCGAATTATTTGCCAATCATCTTGACTTATTCCAAAAACAAATAAATTTGGATCAAATGAAGGTGAAGAATGCATAGCAATTACTGAACCAGTATAAATATCCATAACGCATATTGATCCAGCCTGATCTTTTAATAATTCATTAGCTAATTGTTGGACTTTTGTATCTATTGTAAGTCTTAAAGTTTTTCCCTTTTTACCTTTTTGAAATTCTAATTGACTAATTCTTCTGCCGTAAGCGTTTACTTCATATCTTTCTATATCGTTAGTACCTATGAGTTTTTCTTCTAAAGATTTTTCTAAACCTGTCTTGCCAACTTTTAATCCAGGAACAAAATTTTTCTTTATTGACTCATTTTTTTCAATATCCATTTCATTTGCTTGACTGACATATCCTAAAACATGAGTGAAATTATCTTTAAAGGGATAATTTCTTGAAATTGATATGACTGGTTTTACACCATTTAAATCATATAAATGATTATTAATTTTTGAAAATTTTGTCCAGTCTAAATTATCTGATACAATTAGTGTTTCCCATGGTTTTATTTCATTTTTCTTTTTTATTATTTTTTTAAATTCTCTTTCAGATAATTCTAACAAATCTTTAATTCTATAAATTACATACCTAAAATCCTCTACTTGCTCTGGAATAATATGAAGTTGATAAGCTTCAAAATTTCCAGCAATTACATTTCCAAAATAATCATGAAATTCACCTCTCACTGGAGCCAATTTCCATTCTCTTATTCTATTTTTATCTGAAAGAGTTAAATATTTTTTATTTTCTTTAACCTGTAAAAAAAATAATCTACTCACAAGTCCAATCATTATAAATAATTTTAATGATCCAGTAATAAACATTCTTCGATTAATTGAATTAAGTTTTGTTACATTTTCACTTGAAGAACTAATCATTTAACCCCTTAAGATAATATTTAAATATTGATACAAAAATTATATAAAATAAAAATGTAAAAAAAGTATTAACTAAATAGTCCATTAGAATAAGATTAAATGAAAAAAACAAAGTTAAAATTGAGTAATTAATTGAATTGATAAGACTAATAATAAAAAAAAAGTAAAACCAATCTTTGATTGGATTAGGTCTTATTGTGATATTTCTAAAATAAGATGTCGCAATACAAAGTAACATATAGGATAAACTACTTATTCCTAAAGGTAACCCAACAACTGTATCATTAATTAACCCAGCTAGAAAAACTAAAAGATAATCAAAATGTTTAGAGTCTTTTAATGTGAAAAAAAAAATTAATATAAATGGAAAATTAAATGAAAAATATTTCAATTCTAAATAATTAAAATCAAATTCATTCAGCACTGATACAATTAAGACTATTATTGGCAACCAAGAATATAATCTAAAAAAAGTACCTTTTGTTTTGAAACTAACCATTAATTTTTCCTACCTTTGTTCAATACGCATTTCTTGTACTCTGGAGTACCAGTAGAAAATCCTTTGGTGTTAAAAAATGATCTTCTGCATTTATGCCCATAATATAAATTCATCTGTAAAAATTCCATTTCTTCAGTATCTAAGTTAAATTTACTTATTTCTTCTTTTTGAGAAATAATTTTGTTATCTAAATTATAAATCTTGCTATTAAGACTATTTATATAAGTTCTTAAATTATCATTTTCTTCTTTAAATTTGATGTTAGTATCCTCAATAATTTTAATCTCATCTTCAAGTATCTTTAATTTTGCTTCTATTGGATTTTTATTTTCATTTTCATTTTCATTTTCATTTTCATTCTGAGATGTTTCTGAAGTATCTTTATCAACTTCAGTTTTGATGATTACTTCTGCAAAAACATATTTAAGTTGAGAAAAATCACTATAAAATTCGACATAAAATTTGCCTGATGTTTCATTATTATCAAATTTCAATATACCAATTGGGATTCCACTTTTAAAAATTGCTCCAGTTCCAGAAGTATAAACTATGCTTTTTTCATTAAATTTATTTTCAATTCCTGATTTAATGTATTTAATTTGACCATGCTTATCTCCTGAGCCAGTTATAATTGCTTGAATATTTTGTGGGGCTATACTTACTGGAACATTAGAATTTAAATCAGATAATAATAATACTCGGGCTGTTTTGTAATTAACTTCTATTACTCTGCCCACCAAATAAGATTGATCATAAATATTTGTACCAATTTTTATATTATCTTTACTTCCTTTATTAATGATTATACTTTTTAAAAAAGGGCTGTCTTGATCAACTATTATTTTGGCTAAAATTTTGTCTGAAGTTGAAACATAGTCATTTATTAATTCTTTCAACTCTTTATTTTCAAACTGTATAATCTCGCTTGAAATATTTTTGGATTTTAGTTTATTCAGCTCATCTTTATTTTTTTTAAATTCTCTAAAATAGGTTGTGTAATCTTTTACTTCAAAAAAAGTATTTTTTATAAAGTTTTCAGGTATCGAAACAACAAACGCAGATCTGTAAACTAGTTCATTTATGCCAATTTTAAGATATCTTATAACTTTAAAATCTAAGCTTGATAATAAAATTATAAACATAGAAATAAATACCAAGGTTAATAAAGAGAACTTTTGTTTGGTACTTTTTTTTAAGAAAGCAGATCTGATGGCGATTATAAAATCATCTCTACTTGAGGCCATCGCTCTTAGTATTCAGTCAACATAGTCGAGAATGTTTGTTCTTGGTCTAGAGCTTTTCCTGTCCCAATAGCAACACACGATAATGGATCATCTGCAATATGAACCGGCAGACCTGTTTCTTTAGAAAATCTTTTATCAATATTTTTTAACAAAGCTCCTCCCCCAGTTAAAGTTAAACCCATATCCACTAAATCTGCAGATAGTTCTGGTGGTGTACTTTCAAGAGCATCTTTAATTCCATTGACCATATCTTTTATAATGTCATTTAGCGCTTCAGCTGTATCTTCCTCAGTTATGTTAACTTCTTTTGGTGTTCCAGATCTAAGATCTCTTCCTTTAACAGCATATGTATTATTATTAGTAGGTATTGCAGTGCCAATTTCTTTTTTAATTTTTTCTGCAGTACTATCACCAATCATTAAATTATATTCTTTTCTCATATAATTTACCATAGCACCATCCATTGCATCTCCTGCAACTCTTAATGATTTAGAATAAACTAACCCACCTAAAGACATTACTGCAATTTCACTTGTTCCTCCACCGATGTCTACAACCATAGATCCTGTTGCTTCAGATATTGGAAGATTTGCTCCAATTGCAGCTGCTATTGGTTCCTCAATTAATTGAACTCTTCTTGCTCCAGCAGCTAAAGCACTATCCTGAATAGCTTTCCTTTCAACAGGTGTTGAGCCAGTAGGAACACAAATTAAAATCCTTGGATTAGCGAACGAACTTCCTTTGTGAACTTTTTTAATAAAATGTTTTATCATTTCCTCTGTAACTATAAAATCTGCAATTACACCATCTCTTAAAGGTCTTATAGCTTGAATATTTCCTGGTGTTCTTCCTAACATCGTTTTTGCCTCATCACCTACAGCTAAAACCTGTTTTTTTCCAGCTTGATCTACTATTGCTACAACTGAGGGCTCATTTAGAACAACTCCTTGGCCTTTAACAACAACTAATGTATTTGCTGTTCCTAAATCAATTGCCATATCTTGGCTCCAAACTTTTTTAATCTTATCAAACAAACCCATCTTTAAATTCCTCTCATTTTTTTATTTTCTTGCTCCATCATGGGGGCAGTCTTTTCTCTTTTAATTATCATTTTATTCAAAGCAGCAATATAAGCATTTGCTGAAGCTACTAATGTATCTGTATCTGCCGCTTGGCCAACAGTTGTTTTACCATTTTCCTCAATACGAACACTTACTGTTGCTTGAGCATCAGTTCCTTCTGTAACAGCGTGCACTTGATACAGTTGAAGATTAACATCATGTGGATACAAATTCTTTATACATTTAAAAATAGCGTCTACAGGTCCATCTCCAGTTTCTGATGCTGATTTGATTTGTCCATTTACCTCTAACTTCATTTCAGCTTTTTGAGGTTCACCAGTTCCTGCAAAAACTTTTAAAGATTTTAGTACTATAGTATTAGCTTTATTATCAATAACTAAACTATCATCAACTAGTGCAATTATATCTTCATCATATACATGTTTCTTCTTATCTGCTAAAATTTTAAATTTTCCAAATGCATTTTCTATTACATCATCAGTTAAATCCGCATATCCAAGACTGATTAATTTATCTTTAAAAGCATGTCTACCTGAGTGCTTTCCCATTACTAAGGATGTTTGTTTTACCCCGACACTTTCTGGCGTCATAATTTCATAAGTATTTCTATTTTTTAACATTCCATCTTGATGAATACCTGACTCATGTGCAAAAGCATTTTTTCCAACAATCGCTTTGTTGAATTGAACAGGAAAACCTGTAACATTAGACACTAATTTAGAAGCTTTGCTCAGTAATGTTGTATTGATTCCTGTTTCATATGGCATTAAGTCATTTCTTGTTCTTATTGCCATTACAACTTCCTCCAATGCAGCATTACCTGCTCTTTCACCAATACCATTAATTGTACACTCTATTTGTCTTGCTCCTGCTTGTACACCAGCCAATGAATTAGCTACAGCTAATCCTAAATCATTATGACAGTGTGTAGATAAAATTGCTTTGTCAATGTTTGGAACTTTGTTTAAAAGTGTTTCTATTATTTTTGTAAATTCTAAAGGTACTGTATAACCAACTGTGTCAGGAATATTAATTGTTTTAGCGCCTGATTTAATTGCAAGCTCAACCGTTTTACACATATAATCCATATCAGTTCTTGTTCCATCTTCACAAGACCACTCAACATCATCTGTTAAATTTCTTGCATAGGTAACATGTTCTTTAATTGACTCATAAACCTGTTCTGGTGTTTTATTAAGTTTATGTTTCATATGAAGCGGACTTGTAGAAATAAATGTATGAATTCTAAATCTAGGTGCATGTTTTAATGCTTCATAACATCTGTCTATATCTTTTTTTGAATGTCTTGCTAAACCACATGGAATTGATTTTTTTAGAACTTTGCTGATTGCTGAAACTGCCTCAAAATCTCCTGGTGAGGCAATTGGAAAACCTGCTTCAATTATGTCTACACCCAACTCATCAAATACTCTTGAGATTTGAATTTTTTCTTCAAGACTCATAGATGCGCCTGGTGATTGTTCACCATCTCGCATTGTTGTATCAAATATAAAAACTCTATCCTTGTTTGCCATAACTATTAAATTTTGGAAAATCTATAATACAATCTCTATTAGAAATTGCAAAATATTTTATTTATCAAAAGAATTTAACTAGCTCTTATCACTATCTACTAGTTTCTTTTTGCCAATCCAAGGCATCATTGCTCTCAAATTTGCACCTACTTTTTCTACTGGATGCTCTGCAAGTTTCGCACGAGTTGCAAGAAAGTTTTTTTGACCATTTTTACATTCTTCCATCCACTGCTTGGTAAATTTTCCTGATTGGATATCTTTTAAAACTTCTTTCATTCTTTTTTTAGTTTCCTCTTTATTTACCACTCTTGGTCCAGACTCATACTCTCCATATTCTGCTGTGTTAGAGATAGAATAATTCATATTAGCTATTCCACCCTCGTAAATTAAATCAACGATTAATTTTACTTCGTGGACAGTTTCAAAATATGCCATTTCAGGTTCATAGCCTGCTTCAACTAATGTCTCATATCCATTTTTAATTAGTTCAACAAGTCCTCCACAGAGAACTGTTTGTTCGCCAAACAAATCTGTCTCCACTTCATCTTTAAAAGTTGTTTCTATAATTCCAGAACGTCCTCCACCAACTGCTGAAGCATATGACATAGCTAAATCTCTAGCTTTACCTGAACCATTTTGATGAACAGCAAATAAGCAAGGAACACCTCCTCCTTTTTCATATTCACTTCTGACTAGATGTCCAGGACCTTTGGGAGCAACCATAAATACATCTAGGTCTTGTCGAGCCTTGATTAAATCATAATGGATATTAAGTCCATGAGCAAAAGCTAAAGAAGTTCCTTTTCTTACTCTTTGTTCAATATGATTTTTATATATAGATGCTTGTAATTCATCTGGTGTTAAAATCATTACAACATCTGCCCATTCAGCAGCATCGGATAAGTTCATAACTTTTAATCCTTTTGATTCTGCTTTTTGAATACTTGAAGAACCTTCTCTTAAAGCTACTACTACATCGTTAACACCACTATCTTTCAGATTTAATGCATGAGCGTGACCTTGGCTTCCATAACCAAAAATTGCAATCTTTTTCCCTTTAATTAAATTTACATCAGTATCTTTCTCATAAAACATTTTCATTTTTATCTCCTAATTTGTTATTTAAAAACTTCTGCACCTCTAGTCATTGCTATAGCTCCTGTTCTTGAAGTGCTTGTAAGACCAAGAGGTTTTAATTTTTTACTCATTTTATCAATCTCTCTTCTAAGAGCTGTAATTTGTATAACTATAGATAGTTTTGTTTTATCTAAAATAACAGGATTAAAGTTTTTACAGGCTTTAAGACATTTTTCTATCTTTTTTTTTTTTGCAACAATTTTAAGTAAAGCCATTTCTTTAAAGATTACTTTTTTATCTTCTCTTTTGAAATCTGCTACTTTATGAACTGGAACCAATTTTTTTAACTGAAGTTTAATTTGATCTATAACTTGCGGTGTACCCGTTGTAACAATTGTAATTCTTGAAATATTTTTAGTTTGATCAACTTCTGCTACAGCTAGGGACTCGATATTATATCCTCTTCCTGAGAATAAACCCACTACTCTCGCTAATACTCCAGACTCATTATCTACCCATACTACAAATATATGAGTATCAAGTTTTCCTTTTTTTGTAGGTATACTGTAAGCTGATTTAGGATTTGCCATTAAACTAATGCTTTTCCTTTTCCAGTAATCTTATTTTCATTCTTATCATTTGGGCCTAAAATCATTTGATTGTGAGGTTTTCCTGATGGAATCATGGGAAAGCAATTTTCATTTGGATCAACATGACAATCAAAAATTACAGGACCATTATGATCTATCATTTCTCCTATTTTTTGATCTAAATCATTTGGATTATCGACTTTAATCCCCTTACATCCATAAGCCTCTGCTAATTTCACAAAATCAGGTAATGCCTCTGAGTAACTTTCTGAATAATTTTTTTCATGAAGTAATTCTTGCCATTGTCTTACCATTCCCATGTATTGATTGTTCAAAATAAAAATCTTAATAGGTAAATTATATTGAACTGCTGTTGACATTTCTTGCATTGTCATCAAGACTGATGCCTCACCAGCTATATCAATTACAAGCTTATCTGGATGTGCAATTTGTACACCGACTGCAGCTGGAAGGCCGTATCCCATAGTTCCAAGACCACCAGATGTCATCCATCTATTTGGTTTATTAAACTTATAGTGTTGAGCAGCCCACATTTGATGTTGTCCTACTTCTGTTGTTACATAAGTATCTTGATTTTTTGTTAGCTCATATAATCGCTGAACAGCGTGTTGTGGCTTAATTGTTTTATCGCTGTTAATAAAACCTAGAGAATTTTTAGTTCTCCATTTTTGAATTTGCTCCCACCACTTTGAAATTTGTTGTTTGTTTGATTTTTTAAAACCATTTTTTTTATCATTTATACTTTTTATTGTTGATTTAAGAACTTCATTAACATCACCAACAATTGCTAGATCTACTTTAATTATTTTGTTAATTGATGAAGGATCAATATCAATATGTACTTTTTTTGATTTAGGAGAAAATTCATCTATTTTACCTGTTATTCTATCATCAAATCTTGCACCAATATTAATTAATAAATCGCAATCATGCATTGCATTATTTGCTTCATAAGTTCCATGCATTCCTAACATTCCAATGAATTGGTTATCGTCACCAGGAAATGCACCAAGACCTTGTAAAGTTGATGTGATTGGAAAACCAATTAATCTTACAAATTCTCTTAGTGCTTCACTCGCTTCTGGTCCCGAGTTAATAACACCCCCACCTGTATAAATTACAGGTTTTTTTGATTTAGAAATCAGATCAACTAATTCATCAATATCATTTTGTGAAAATTTATTGTGTAACTTGCCATTTAGTTTTTTTTTAATTTTGGGTTTGGAGTAATTTGTTTTTGCGAATTGAACATCTTTGGGTATATCAACTAAAACTGGACCTGGCCTACCTGTAGTTGCTACACGAAAAGCTTCATGTAAAATTTTAGATAAATCTTTTATATCTTTCACTAACCAATTGTGTTTTGTGCACGGCCTTGTAATTCCTGTTGTGTCACATTCTTGAAATGCATCAGTGCCGATCAAATGTGTTGGCACTTGTCCCGATATACATACTAGAGGCACCGAGTCCATGTATGCATCTGTTAAAGCAGTTACAACATTAGTTGCACCAGGGCCCGAAGTAACTAAAACGATTCCCGGTTTTCCAGAAGATCTTGCATAGCCCTCAGCTGCATGTCCTGCTCCTTGCTCATGTCTTACTAAAATGTGTTTAATTGAAGAGTGATTTTTTAATTCATCATAAATCGGTAGAACTGCACCACCAGGATATCCAAATATGAATTCAACATCTTGATCTTCTAGACATTTAAATACAATTTCAGCACCTGAATATAATTTGGACATTCATGCAATCTAGCTGAAGTTGTGCTAATTGGTCAAGACTAAGTAGATAATATCTAAATCTTTTTTAAAAATTTATTTAAGTTGTTTGGGTTTAATTTGTTCCAATTTGACATATTTCCTCTTCCCCAGGTGCTCTGTCTTTTAGCATATTGCCTTGTCTTTATTGATATTTTTTCAATAACATCATCAATTTCAATTCGTTTTTTCAAATATTCCTTTAATTCATTAACACCAATGGCTTTATTCGAGCTTTTATTCACAGAAACTTTTAATTTAATAAATTTTTTGACCTCGGAAATTGCTCCATTTTTGATCATATTTTTAGACCTAAAATTTATTCTCTTTAAAAGGTCGCCTCTAGGAAAATCAATATAGATTTTATAAAAATCACTCTGTTCATAATTTGACTTCGTACTTTTAAACCAATCATGCATAGATTTTTGAGTATATGCCTTTATTTCGTATGCCCTAATAACTCTGTGTGTATCTGATGGACTCAAATAGTTTTTTGTAAGAGGATCTATTTTTAATAGTCTCAGAAAAAATTTTTTTTGACCAATTCTTTTGTGTAATAATCTAATTTTTTCTCTAAATTTTATTGGAATACTTGGAATACTTACTAAGCCTTCAGTTAAAGCCTTAAAATATAATCCTGTTCCACCAACTAAAATTGGAACTTTAGCTCTTCTTTTACAATCTAAAATTTTTTGATTTACTAATTTAAGCCAACTACCTACTGAAAATTTTTTCTTTACACTTTGAAATCCATATAAGTGATGTTTTATTTTTTTATAATCTCTCTGAAATGGTCTTGCTGTTAAAATCTTTAATTCTTTGTAAACCTGCATACTATCTGCATTAATAATTTCACCAGAAATTTTTTTAGCAAGTTTTACTGCAAATTTAGATTTGCCAGATGCTGTAGGCCCATAAATTAAAATAATTTTGGATTTTAAATCCATATATTAATCTAATTTTATTCCAATATATCTTCTTTGATTTTGACTATTATAAATAACTAATAATATTGTCTTTTGATTGCTGTCTAATACTTGTGTGATCGTTTGATTTAAATCTTCTACAGTTTTTATTTTTTTCTTTTGAGCTTCTAAAATTATACTATTAATTTCTATTGAGCTTAACAAAGGACTATCATTTTCAATTTTAGTTATTACTAACCCTTTGGTTTGATTTGGTAAATTTCTAGTTTTAATGTCTTCCTTTGTGAGCTCTCTTACTGAAATCTTTAATTTTTTAATCATCGACTCTTTTGGTGGTTTAGCTTTTTCCGTTACTTTAAAATCTTCTGATGTTTCTAATCTTCCTAATGTGATAATTTTGATAATCTCTTTTTTATCTCTCCATATTTTCACTTTAACCTTTTTACCAACTTTTGTTCTGGCTACTATAATAGGTAGTTGTTTCATTTCTTGAATTCTTTCTCCATTAAATTCAAGAATTATATCTCCAGCTTTAACTCCAGCTTTTTCTGATGGACTGCCTTGTGCTACACTAGCAACCAAAGCTCCTCTTGGTTCATCAAGCTTTTCTACTTCAGCAATTTCTTTAGTAACATCTTGAATTCTTACACCTAACCATCCTCTCTTAGTTTCACCAAATTCAACTAATTGATCTATTACAATTTTTGCGCTGTTAGATGGTATTGAAAAACCAATACCTATTGATCCATTTCTTCCTAATATAGCAGTATTAATTCCAATCACATCTCCATTCATGTCAAACAATGGCCCACCTGAGTTACCTGAATTAATTGAGGCATCTGTTTGAATGTAATCTTCATACCTTGATAAACCAATTGATCTATTTCTAGCAGATATTATTCCAGATGTTACTGTGCCTCCTAGTCCAAATGGATTTCCAATAGCAATTACCCAATCTCCTATTCTTGCCTGATCAGAGTCACCAAACTTTACAGGAATAAATTTTTCTTTTGTATCTAATTGTAATACTGCAATATCTGACAATGGATCAGCACCAATTACTTTTGCTTTGAATTCTTTATCACCATTAACTCGAACTATTATATCTTCTGCATCAGCTATTACATGATTGTTGGTTACAACTATTCCTTTTTCATCAATAATAAAACCAGAACCAAGTGCTGAAGATTTCCTTTCTTGTGGTGCCCCAAATTCTTTGAACATATCTTCAAAAGGTGATCCAGGAGGAAATTGAAAAGGAAACGGATTAGATTGTGTTGTAATCACTGTTGTTGTCGAAATGTTTACCACTGAAGGCATTAGTTTTTCGGCTAAATCTGCAAAAGATCCTGGGGTATTTTGCGAGTATGAATTAAACGAAAAACTGAAAAGTAATATAAATGATGAAAAAAAGATCTTGATTTTATTCATGCTAATTCATTTTATAATAAATAATTGCAAATCCTATAATCATAAAAACTAAACCACCAGTTCTTAACTGACTATCGCTTATTAACTCAATTTTTTTTAACATACTTTTCATTTTTGATGGAAATAAGGCGTATAAAATGCCCTCAATAAAGAAGAACAGACCAAAAGCAATGATCAATTCTTTCATCTTAATTTTAATTTGACTTAGGTTTTATATTTCCAAAGAATTTAAAAAATTCACTGTCAGGAGATAAAATTAAAGATGTCTCCCCACCTATTAAAGCTTTTTCATAAGCTTGCATAGCTCTATAAAATGCAAAAAACTCAGGGTCTTGTCCAAAAGCGCTTGCGAAAATATTATTTCTCTTACCATCACCCTCACCTTTCATAATCTCAGATTTTTTTTGAGCATCTGCTAATATTACTGTGACTTCCTTATCTGCTGTAGAAGTTATAGTTACAGCCATCTCTGCACCTCTTGCTCTGAATTCTTTAGCTTCTCGTTCCCTCTCAGTTTGCATTCTTCTAAAAATTGCATCACTATTTGCCTGCGGAAGATCTGCTCTTTTAATTCTAACATCATTAATCTTTATTCCAAAATTTTCAGCTTCATTATTTACACCTTCCTGGATTAAAGCCATTTGCTTGGTTCTATCTTCAGATAAAAGTGTTTGTAATTCTTGCTGACCTAAAACATTTCTTATTCTTGAATTTATGATTGTTGCTAATCTTGACCTTGCAACTCTTTCATTTCCAACTGATATGTAAAATTTAAGAGGGTCTACAATTTGAAACCTGGCAAAAGCATCTACTATTAATCTTTTTTGATCTGATGCAATTACTTCCTCTGGTGGCGTATCTAAATTTAAAATTCTTTTATCTAAAAAAACAACATTTTGAATAAATGGAATTTTAAAATTAAGTCCAGGTTTTGAAATTATTCTTTTAGGATCACCAAATTGCAAAACAATCGCTTGATTTACCTCTTTAACTATAAAGATAGAAAAAAAGGCTACTGCAGCAATTGCAACAACTATTCCAGCTATAACTTTTCCCATGTTCATTAATTAGTCACTTTCTTTTTTTTTAATTCTGGTAAAGGAAGATAAGGAACTACACCAGATCCTGCATTCTTCTCAATAATTACTTTGTCTATGTCTGCTAAAACTTTTTCCATTGTCTCAAGATACATTCTTTCTTGAGTTACCTCTTTTGCCAATTTATATTCATTATAAATTGCTAAAAACCTACTTGCTTCACCTTCTGCTTTTGCTACAACTTCTTTTTTGTAAGCTTCTGCAGCTTGTAATATTCTTGCAGCTTCACCCCTTGCTCTTGGTATCACGTCATTAGCATAAGCCTCTGCTTCATTTTTAGATCTTTCCATGTCGGCTCTTGCCGCTTGAACATCTCTAAATGCATCAATAACTTGATCTGGTGGATCTGCTTTTTGAGTTTGCACTTGAGTAATTTGAATACCACTTGAGTATTCATCTAATATTTTTTGAATAATCTCTTGAGTATCAGTTTCTATTAGAGATCTTCCTTCGGTTAAAATAGGCTGAATATCTGATCTAGCAATTACTTCTCTCATTGCTGTTTCAGCAGCTGCTTTTACAGTTCCTTCAGGATCTTGAATCTTAAACAAGAAATTACCAGCATCTTTAATTACCCAAAAAACTGAAAAGTCTATATTTACGATATTTTCATCTCCAGTTAACATTAAGCTTTCTTGTGGAACATCAGCAACACCACCTGATGAAGAAAATCCACTATCTCTCTCAGATCTAAATCCAATATCAATTCTATTTACTTTTGTTACTTTTGGAGTAATCACCGACTCTACTGGAAAAGGTATATGATAATTTAATCCAGGCTGAGTTGTTTTAATAAATTTACCAAACCTTAATACTACACCCCTGTTCATCAGGTAAAACTCTGTAAAGTCCACTAGCAAGCCAAACAAAGCCTAAAACAAGTAAAACTAAAACAGCTTGTTTGCCTCCAGATGAGCTTCCACCTGGTAAAAATTTTTTAATTTTTTCTTGAAGCTCTCTAATAATTTTATCTATGTCAGGTGGTGTAGGACCTCTTCCAGAACCATTTCCTCCTCCAGGGGGTGTTCCCCAGGGACTTCCTCCACTTTGTTTAAAATCATCTGACATATGACAATCTATATAATGTCTTTATAGATAAAAACAAGCTAAGATAGAAACATGACTGACAAAAAGCCGGAACTTAGTGCCGCAATGAAAAGTAAGGTAGAACCAAAGGTTTTTAAAAAAAATCCAATAATTGGAACCAAATTTACTATAGCAATTTCAAGTGCAAAAGGAGGAGTTGGAAAGTCTACATTTGCAACAAACCTTGCTTTGGCATTGAAGCAAATCGGATGTAAAGTCGGGTTATTAGATGCTGATATATATGGTCCATCAATTCCCAAGATGTTTGGGATTGACGAAAAACCAAAAAGTGATGGGCAAAAATTAGAACCTATTATTAAATATGATATCCAGTGTATGTCTATTGGTTTTCTAACAGATCAACAAACGCCAATGATATGGAGAGGACCTATGGTAACAAGTGCTATTAAAACTTTTACTCAAAAAGTGAATTGGAAAAATTTAGATTTCATAATTGTAGATATGCCTCCGGGAACAGGCGATACTCAGCTAACCTTTTCCCAAGAAATTAAAATGGACGGGGCAATCATTGTATCAACTCCTCAAGAGGTTGCACTTTTAGATGTGAAAAGAGGAATTAAGATGTTCGATAAATTGGGAGTAAAAATTTTAGGTTTAATTGATAATATGAGTTTTTTTACTGGGGATGATGGTAAAAAATATAAAATTTTTGGTGAAGGTGGTGTAAAGAAAACTGCTGAAGAGTTTCAAAAAGAATTTTTAGGTGAGATACCTATTAACCCAGAAATTGGAGAGAATAGTGATAAAGGAAAGCCGATAGTTGAGGCTAATCCTGAGCATGAAATTTCAAAAATATATTTAGATTTTGCGAATAAAATTAAATCGACTTATCTTTAAGATCAAAAGCACCCATTAATTCATTCCATTCTCTTTTAGATAAACCTGAGTCATCAACATTAACATTTTCACCTTTAATAAGTTTCTGAATGATTGTTTTTCCTTTTGCAGAAACTTCAGTTCCACCGACTCGATAATCCATAAATGCATCATAAGTTATTGGCACCCATTTTTTTACTGTATCCAACATAATGTCTGCATAAACTCTAATTTCATATTGAGCATGACTATCTGCTCTTAATCTCAAAAAATTCATTAGGTTAAGTAAATCAGTTTTCCAATACCATTGAGTATAAGTATTTAAAGTCAAATTCATTCTGGCTAATTCTCTTGCTAATCCTTTTTTATTTTCATTAATAGTAGAGCCATCAAACCTTTCGTTAAGCATCATTTCATAATTGTCATAAGTTCTTTCTGCATCATTTTTCAAAAGTTCTAAAACTTCTTTTGCTTGGTCTCCTTCAATAACCTCTCCCCTACCTTGTCTGTTGCTAGATGATTGTGCAGCTAAATTTTCCTTAGAGGGTAAATAAAATTCTTTATCTAAAATAGAATATCTGGCAGAATATTCGTTAACATTTGCAGTCCTATGTCTAATCCATTGTCGTGCAATAAATATTGGAAGCTTAACATGGTACTTAATTTCACACATTTCAAATGGAGTGCTATGCCAATGTCTCATCAAATATTTTATCAAACCTGCATCTGTAGAAACTTGCTTGGTTCCTTTTCCATATGAAACTCTTGCAGACTGCACAATTGATGTGTCATCACCCATATAATCAATTACTCTTACAAATCCATGATCAAGTGCTGGCATAGCTTCATACAAAATCTTTTCTAGCTCAGGAGCAGTAACTCTTTTTGTTGAATTTTGTTGAGTTTGTTGATCCTTTATCTCTTGTAATTGTTCTTTTGTTAATTTCATGATTTTTATTGAATCTCTTTTAATTGCTTTTATATTAATACTGTTGGCTTGCCAACTACGACGATAAACGAATTTCGTAATAACCATTGCGGACGTGGGGGCAGTACCC
>JBJLDX010000009.1:0-17060 GCA_045566175.1 Candidatus Pelagibacter sp.
ACTTGTAAGGAGTGCAATTAATGAAAAAAATAAGTTTTTTAACTTTAGCAATGTGTATTTTTGGTTTTACATTTGTTAGAGCAGCAGAAGGTCATTCACATGAATTACCAGAGTTTCTTCATTTTATGGAAGAACTAATAGAAGAACATAGTATTTTAAGAGGAGCAACTTTTGGCTTTATTCATACATTAATACCTTTAATTGGATTTTATACTGGTTGGAGTATCAATAGATTTCTTAAAATTATCTCTAATGGAGCAATTGCTGGTATAGTTGGAATAGTTTTAGCTCACATCATTGCAGACTTTATAGCAGCTTTAGCTGACCCAGATTTACAAAGTGCTGCATATGGAATTGTTATTGGTGGTTTCCTTCCATTATTGGCAGTTCCTTTTTTAGAAAAATATGTCACTAAGAGCAGATATCATACAGTTGTTGGTGACCACGAAGATCTAAAAAAAGATTTGAAAAGAAAACACAGATAGTATTTAATGTAAGGGTGAGTACGGTTTCCCTTACATTAGATGAGATTTTTGAACTAGCTAAAAAAACATTATTAGCTAATGGATGTGATGATGAAACAGCATCTACATTATCTGATTTAATTAGAAATGCAGAAAGAGATGGTTCATTATCTCATGGTTTATTTAGATTACCAGCATATGTAAGTGGATTAAAAAGTGGAAAAATAAATGGTAAAGGAAAACCAGAAGTTCAAAAGGTTTCACCATCAGTAATTAAAGTTAAGGGTAATAATTGTTTAGCTCCAGTTGTTTTAAGCAAAGGTTTGCCTGAACTAGCAAAAGCTGCGAAAGAAAATGGTGTAGCGGTCTTAGCAATAAATAACTCTCACCATATGGCTGCGATGTGGCCTGAAACAGAAAAATTAGCAGAAGAGGGATTAGTTGCTTTTGCTTGTACATCATACAAGCCTGCAGTAGCTCCTGCTGGAGCAATTAAACCATTATTTGGAACAAACCCAATTTCATTTGCTTGGCCAAGACCTGGCAAAACTCCAGTTGTTTATGATATGGCAACAGCTTCAATGGCAATGGGTGAAGTTCAAGTTGCTAAAAGAGAAGGGCATAAAGTTCCTCTAGGAACAGGTTTAACTAAAGAGGGTAAAGAAACAACTGACCCTGGAGCAATAGCCGATGGTGGTGTGTTACTTCCTTTTGGTGGTTACAAAGGTTCTGCAATAGCAATGATGGTAGAGTTAATGGCTGGTGCATTAGTCGGTGATAATTTTAGTTTTGAAACAGCTGCTAAAGATAATAATGATGGCGGTCCACCAAGTGGAGGTGAATTTATTTTAGCTATATCACCAGATAAAACTGCAGGGACAAGTTGGCAAAAACATGCAGAAGAGTTTTTTAATAAGATGAAATCAATGGGTGATGTAAGACTACCTGGTGAAAGAAGACATAAAAACAGACTAGACAAAGGTCCTCGTAATATTAACGAAGAATTAGTTAATAAAATAAAATCGTTAAGCTAATTTAATTTCAATTGGAGTGTGGTCAGAAGGTTTCTCTCTTCCTCTAGGATCTTTGTTTATATTTATAGACTTAATTTGATCGATTAAAGAATTTGATACTAAAAAGTGATCTATTCTCATACCATTATTTTTTTGCCAAGCTCCTCTCATATAATCCCAAAAAGTATAACCTTCTTTTGTTTCATAAAAATGTCTGTAAACATCACTAAATCCCAAATTAAGCATCTCTCTAAATTTTTTTCTTATTTCTAATCTATACAAAGCATCATCTTCAAAACTTTTAACATTATAGACATCATCAGCAGCAGGGATCACATTAAAGTCACCCGCAAGAATAATATTAGAATTTTTTTTAGATAAAGACTTCAATTGTTTAATTAATTGATCCATCCAATCTTTTTTGTAATCATATTTTTCTGTATCAACCGGGTTTCCATTTGGTGTGTAGATATTGATTAGTTGTAAGATCTTCTTCTTATAGTCAACTTCTGCGGAAATTATTCTTGATTGTTTTAATTTATCTTTAATTAAATCTGTTCTAATGTTTTTTAATTTTCCTTTAGAGATAATAGCAACTCCATTATAACTTTTTTGGCCAAATACATGACTTTCATAATCCATCGCTGAAAAATCATCATAAGGAAAATTCACGTCCTCAGTCTTAATTTCCTGCATCATTACAATGTCAGGTTTATATTTTAAAAGATAACTTTTAATATTTTCAATACGGGCTCGAACTGAATTTACATTCCACGAGGAAATAATCATTAAAGAGAGAAAGAGACACCACAACCACAAGAGGATTTAGTTTGTGGGTTTGTGATTTTGAATTGTTCACCAATTAATTCTGATACATAATCAACTTCCGAACCTTTCAAGAGATCTGCAGATGTCTTATCTATTAGTATATTTTCATAATTTAAATCATCTGCTGCTTTTTCTTTATCAAAAGTAAATTCATATTGGAAACCTGAGCAACCACCACCTTTAATAGCGATTCTAAAAAAAGACCCTTTGTCTTTTTTAGACAACAAAACATTGATCTGTTTTAGTGCTTTATCAGTAAATTTAATTTCTTTAATCATAATTGATCACTGGTATTACTAATATAATACTTAAATATTTATTTTAAAGGATGAAAAAATACTCAAAGATAGGCTTATTCAAAAGTAAAGGTAGAATATTTAAGGAATCTTTATCAAAATACAGAACACCGTTTCAAAGAGACAGAGATCGTATAATTCACAGTGCCTCATTTAGAAGATTAAAACATAAAACACAGGTATTTGTGAACACAGAAGGTGATCATTACAGAACAAGAATAACTCATTCTATGGAGGTAGCTCAAATAGCAAGATCAATAGCACGCTATCTAAATTTAAATGAAGATTTAGCAGAAACTTTAAGTCTAGCTCATGACTTAGGTCATACACCTTTTGGACATGCTGGCGAAGATGCGTTAAATGAATGTATGGAAGAATATGGTGGCTTTGATCATAATTTACAAACATTGAGAGTTGTCATGTTTTTAGAAAATAAATATTTGAAATATAATGGACTTAATCTTTCAATTGAAACATTAGAAGGTCTATTAAAACATAATGGTCCCATAGATGATCTAGATTTAGTCGATAGTTTAATTGGGATTAAAAGATTTAAGAATATGATTAATTTTAACACTTATCCATCATTAGAGGCTCAAATTTCTGCGATTTCTGATGATATAGCTTATAATAATCACGATATTCAAGATGGAATAAATGCAAACTTATTTAAATTGGAAGAGTTAGTTGAAATTAATTTTTTTCAAGATATTTACAAAAAATATAAAAATACAATTAATAAACAAAATTATAAAATAGCAACGTACCAGATTATACGAGACTCTATTGATTTAATGATAAAAGATATAATTAGAAATACTAAAAATAATTTAAAATTTAATAAAGTTAAAAGTTTAAAAGATATTAAAAAAACAAGTTTTTTAATGGTAGATTTTTCTGACAAAGTTAAAAATTCAGAAAATGAAATTAGATATTTTCTAAAGACAAAAATGTATAATAATAAAGAGGTACTATCAAAAAATAACAAAGGTAAATCAATCATAAAAAAATTGTTTAATAGAATAAAATTAAATCCTAAAAAATTTATTGCACCAGAACAACTTACAGGGAATAAATATAGAGCTATTTCTGATTTTATATCAGGAATGACTGATAGGTATGCTATTAACTTAAATAAGAATTTTAAATGAATATTTTTGAACAATACTTAGATAAAATTAAAAAAATTTTATTAGATTTTTCAAAAAATGGAGATTTAATTTTACCCGACTCTTTAGAAGGGATTACTGCAGAAATACCACCCTCAAAATTTAATAGTGATATATCAACAAATGTTGCAATGGTTTTATCAAAAATAAATAAGAAACCACCAATAGAACTTGCCAATACTCTATCTGAAGAAATTAAAAAAAATGATAAGCTGATTGATGAAATATCTGTAGTAAAACCAGGTTTTATTAACATTAAGTTTAAACCAGTTTTTTGGACAGACTTTATTAAAGAAATAATCCAAAATTCGAAATCTTTTGGAATTAATACTAGAGAAAAAAAGAAAAATTATCTTATTGAGTTTGTTTCTGCAAATCCAACAGGACCTTTACACGTAGGTCATTGTAGAGGAGCAATCTTAGGTGATGTAATTGCAAATATATTGCTCTTTAACAAACACAAAGTAACTAAAGAATATTATGTGAATGATTATGGTAATCAAATTATGAATTTTACAAAATCTGTTTATTATAGAATTAGGGAAATTAATTTTAACGAACCGTTTCCAAAAGATAATGAAGATTTATATCCTGGTGATTATTTAATTGATTTTGCAAAAAATATTTTAGATTCTAATAAACAAATAGACTTTAAAAACTTTGAAAATATATCTGAGGAATTAACTATTTTATCGATTGAAGAAGCATTAAAATTAATAAAAAATAATCTCAATAGCCTAGGTATAAATCATGATAATTTTGTAAGTGAAAAAAAGTTGGTTACAAATAAGGAGGTTGAAAAAGTAATTGAATTCCTTCAAAAAAATAAATTTGTTTACAAAGGAAAAATTAAAGCTCCAGCTGGAGAAGATAATGATAATTGGGTTGAAAGGGAGCAATTACTTTTTAGATCTACAGATTTTGGAGATGATAAAGATAGAGCTTTACAAAAATCTGATGGTGCGTGGACTTATTTTGCAAGTGATGTTGCATATCATAAAAATAAATTAGATAGAAAATTTGATCAGTTAATCAACATTTTAGGTGCAGATCATGCTGGTTATATAAAAAGAATTTCATCGTCAGTTGAAGCTTTATCAAATAAAAAAAATAAATTAATTTGTAAAGTTAGCCAACTTGTTAAACTTATAAAAGATAAAAAACCTTTTAAGATGTCTAAAAGAAAAGGGGATTATATAACTGTAGATGATTTGATTAATGAAGTAGGAAGAGATGCTACAAGATTCATCATGTTAAATAGAAGTAGTGATGTTGAACTTGATTTTGATTTTGATAATGTAATTGAAAAATCAAAAGATAATCCCCTTTATTATGTTCAATATTGTTATGCTAGAATATCTTCTGTTTATCGTCACCTAGAAAAAGACTTAAAATCTGATATTAAAATTGATAAGTATAATTTTGAATATTCTAAAGATGAAATAAATATTTTAAAAAAATTATCTGAATGGCCTAAATGTATAGATTTATCAACCAATAAACTTGAACCTCATAGAATACCAACATACTTATATGAATTAGCATCTTTGTTTCATTCTTATTGGAACTTAGGTAAGGACAACCCTGACAAAAGATTTATCAATGATCAAAAAAAAATCGATGATAGTAAACTAATCTTTCTAAAAGCTATTTCTGATGTAATAAAATCTGGAATGAATATCGTTGGTGTTTCAGTTCCTGACAAAATGTAATGTTTAAAGAAATTAAATATCTAATATTCATATCAATAATAATTTTATTTTTATTCCTTATTGGTAAATATTATTTTTCAGACACAAATAAGAAAAATTCTTATAGATCTTTAAATAATATTAATGAAAAAATAAATATTTTTGCTGAAAAATTGCCTATTTTAGAGGATGATACTAAAGATATCATAGAATATGTAGAACAATCAAATAATAGGAAAAAGAAAAACTTTAATTTTTGGAAATTATTAGGACCTAATGAATAATCGTCGATCATTTATTGTGGGCATTAAATCAACTCAGCTGTCTACAAATGAAAAAAAATTTTTAAAGAGATTTAAGCCGTGGGGCATAATATTGTTTACAAGAAATATTAAATCTATCAAACAAACGTATAAACTAACCGCTTCTATTCGAAAAATTTTTAAAGATAATAAGTATCCTATATTAATTGATCAAGAAGGAGGACGTGTAAATAGATTGAAAAACATTATATCTTTTGAAAATCTCACTTCCGAGTTTTTTGGCAACAAATACATTCAAAATTATAATGAATTCAAATTTTATTATAAGTTGTTTATCGATAAAACCTCATATTTATTAAAGTCAATCGGTGTCAACATTAATACTGTACCAGTATTAGACTTAAGAATCTCTGGTGCATCTAGTATTATTGGAGATAGATCTTTTTCAAAAGATCCTAAAATTGTATCTAAAATCGGTGATTATTGTATTCAATACTTTCATGAAAATAGAATTGGAAGTGTAATTAAGCATATTCCTGGTCATGGTTTAGCAAGAGTTGATAGTCATCTTTTTACTCCAGTAGTAAGCAAAAAACAAAATTATTTACTAAAGAAAGATTTTGTTCCTTTTAAAAATAAAAAAACTTTTTTTGCAATGACTGCTCATATTATTTTCAATAAGATTGATAACAAAAATACAGTAACACATTCAAAAAAAATGATTAAATTAATTAGAAACGAGATAGGTTTTAGAAATATAATAATTTCTGATGATTTATCTATGAAAAGCTTAAAAGGGACACTTAAAGAAAATACAATTAAAACGTTTAATGCTGGATGCAATATAGCCTTACATTGTAATGGAAATTCTAAAGAAATGGAAATAGTTGGAAAAAATTCACCCCTTATTAACAATTTTATTTCAAAAAAAACATCACAATTTTATAAAATTTTGGGCTAATATTAAACGATGATAGAAAATGATTCTACATTATTCAAAGTAGATATTGAAAATTTTAAAGGCCCCTTAGATGTATTATTGGATTTAGCAAAAACTCAAAAAGTTAATTTAGAGGATATTTCTATAACTAAACTCGCAGATCAGTTTCATGATTTTATCTCAAGTGAAAAAGATTTAAATTTAGAAATTGCTTCAGAATATTTGTTGATGGCTACGTGGCTAGCTTATTTAAAATCTAAATTATTATTACCAGGAACACCTGAAGAAGATTTTAAGGTTCAAGAAGTTGCAGAAAAATTGAAACTTCAACTTAAAAAATTAGAATTAATAAGATTATTGTCAGAACAAATGTTAAAAAGGAAAAGGCTAGGCAAAGAAATAAGAACTAGAGGAATGAGAGTAGGAATTAGACCAATCTACAACAGTGAATATAAACTAAATTTATTTGATTTATTAAAGTCTTATGCAACAGTAGTAATGACAAAAGATTTTCAAAAAATAAATATTCCTAAATTACCAGTTTTCACTACTGAAGAAGGTATAAAGACAATCAAGGAATTTTTTGGAAAACTTATTGATTGGAAAAAATTAGATGAATTAATTCCAAAAAATTTTAAACATAGTTCAAAATATAGAAGAACTGGTACAGCAGGTATTTTTGCAGGTTCATTAGAATTAGTTAAAGAGGGTAATTTAAAAATTAAACAAGAAAAACTTTATGATGAAGTTTATATAAAAGAAAAGAATGATTAAAAAAAAGATTAAGAAAAAAGATAATATTATAAAATTTCCTACAAAACTTTCCTCATTGGAAAAAGAAATTGAAGGTATTGTTTTTGCTGCAGCAGAGCCTTTGGATATAGAAACTATCGAAAGTAAAATTTCAAAGAAAACAGATGTTCATAAAATATTATTAAAACTCCAATTAGAATATTCAGAACGTGGTATTAATTTAGTTTGTATTTCTAAAAAATGGTCATTTAGGACTTCTCCAAATTTATCTAAGATAATGACCCAAGAAAAAACTTTTGAAAAAAAATTATCTAGAGCTGCTATAGAAACTCTTGCTATAATTGTTTATCATCAACCAGTAACTAGAGCTGAAATTGAAGAAATTAGAGGTGTTGCCTTTGGAACCAATACTCTTGAAATATTAATGGAACTAAATTGGGTTAAACCGGGTGGAAGAAAAGATGTTCCAGGAAAACCCATACAATACATAACGACAGATGATTTTTTAAGTCATTTTAATTTACAGAAACTATCTGATCTTCCGACAGTAGATGAATTAGGAGCCGCAGGATTAATTGACAGCACAAATATCGATAACGCAATTTTTGGGACGGGTAAATTTTATAAAGAAAAACAAGATGATAAAAAAGAGGATATTTATTCAAATATAGACGAAATGTTGAGTAGCACTCTCGATTCAGAGGAAAAAAATTAATTAATTAATTTTTAGTTGATTAAAAAAGTCACTTTAAAATCCTTAATAAAAGGGATATAAGTTTTCTATGAGCATTGGAATTTGGCAAATAGCAATTGTTGTAATACTTGTTGTATTATTATTTGGTCGAGGCAAAATATCTAGCCTGATGGGAGATGTTGCAAAAGGTATTAAAAGTTTTAAAAAGGGAATGGCTTCAGATGTAACGGATGATTCTGAGCCAAAAAATATTTCCGAAGAAAATCAAGATACTAATAAAAAAGAATAAATCACATGCCTACTATTGGTTGGTTTGAGATTTTAGTAGTAGTAGCTATAGCAATTGTAGTGCTTGGACCTAAAGATTTTCCTATCATGTTAAAAAAAGTTGGATCTTGGATTGGATCAGCTAAAAAATACATTAATAACATTCAAAATGAAGTGAGTAATATAGATCTCGAAGAAAATAAAATAGAAAAAAAAGAAGATAATAAAGATGAGCGATGATGATAAAGAAAGTGGCTTCATAAGTCATTTGGCTGAACTAAGAAAAAGATTAATCTATAGTTTTATATTTTTAATAATTTTTTTTATTGCCTGTTATTTTTTTGCAGAAAATTTATATGGATTTTTAGTTGAGCCTTATGCGCAAGCTGTTAAAGATGATGAAACAGATAGAAGATTAATTTTTACCGCTTTACAAGAAACGTTTATAACATACTTAAAAATTTCTTTTTTTGCTGCTTTCTTTGTGACGTGTCCATTTATTTTAACCCAAATATGGAAATTTATAGCCCCAGGACTTTATAAACACGAAAAAATTGCGATCCTACCATACTTAATTTTAACACCAGTATTATTTTTTTTAGGTGGAATTTTAGTTTATTATTTAATAATGCCGTTGGCCATTAAGTTTTTCTTGTCTTTTGAAAGTACCGGCTTATCTACCAATTTGCCAATTCAGTTAGAAGCTAAAGTAAATGAATATTTATCATTAGTGATGAAGTTAATCTTTGCATTTGGAATAAGTTTTCAATTACCTATAGTTTTAAGTTTACTTGCCAGAGTAGGTATTGTCGATTCTGAATTTCTTACAAAAAGAAGAAAATATGTAGTTGTGATAATTTTTGCAGCTGCAGCTTTACTAACGCCCCCTGATCCTGTTACACAAATAGGTTTAGCGATTCCTTTATTAATTTTATATGAATTATCAATTTTTTCAGTAAGATTCATAGAAAAGAAAAAATTAGAAAATTCAGATGCATGATTTAAAAAAAATTAGAAATGATTTTGATGTATTTAAAAAAGCATTAGAAAAAAGGTCGATTGATGTTGATTTAAATGAATTAAAAGTTTTAGATGAACAAAATAGAGAACTAATTCAGAAGAAAGAAAAATTAGAAAAAGAAAAAAAAGATATCTCAAAATTAAAAGACAAAACTTTATTTGCAAAATCTAAAGAAATTTCCTTGCTTATTGATAATGTTACAGAAAAACAAAAAAGTATTAAATTAGATTTAGAAAAAATATTATCAAATATACCTAATATTCCTCACCCAGATGTACCTGATGGAAAAAGTGAGGATGATAACGTTGAAATTATAAAAACAGGAAAAATACCTAATTTTGATTTTGATCCAAAGTCTCATTATGAGCTGGGTGAGAGTCTTGGTATGCTTGATTTTGACCTCGCTACAAAAACAACTGGATCTAGATTTGTTTTTGTAAAAGATAAATTAGCACTACTAGAAAGAGCTATTTCAAATTTTATGTTAGATATTCATATTAATAAAAATGATTATTTAGAAATTTCACCTCCCTTATTAGCCTCTGAAAAAACAATGTTTGGCACAGGTCAACTTCCTAAATTTGAAAATGATCAATTTGAAGTAAAACTTGAAGAGGGTAATGATAGAAAATTTTTAATACCTACTGCAGAAGTTATCTTAACTAATATCGTTAAAGATAAAATTATTGATATAAATAAATTACCAATGAGATTTGTAGCGTCAACACCTTGCTTTAGAAAAGAAGCAGGTAGTTATGGAAAAGACACAAAAGGAATGATTAGACAACATCAGTTTTATAAAGTCGAATTGGTTAGTATAGTAGAACAAGATAAATGCCTAGAAGAATTAGAACGAATGACAAATTGTGCAACTGGGATTTTGGATCTTTTAGAATTGCCTTATCGAAAGGTAATTTTATGTAGTGGAGATATGGGGTTTAGTGCTGAAAAAACCTTTGATATTGAAGTTTGGTTACCCTCAGAAAACAGATACAGAGAAATTTCATCCTGTTCTTCTTGTTCAACTTTTCAATCTGTAAGAATGAAAGCTCGATATAAAGATAATAATAAGGAAACCAAATTTGCAGGTACATTAAATGGAAGTGGCTTAGCAGTTGGAAGAACTTTGATTGCAATTTTAGAAAATTACCAAAAAAAAGATGGCTCAATAACCATACCGAAAGTATTGAGACCTTATATGAACAATATGGAAAAAATTTCAGTCAATTAAAGTTGTTTTAATCCTACAGATAGTATAAATATTCATTTTTAATTAAGGAGTTTTATGGAAAGTTCAGGAATAGGTCAATTTATACCATTAATACTAATATTTGTTATTTTTTATTTTTTCTTAATCAGACCTCAACAAAAAAAAGTTAAAGAACATAAAGCTATGGTTGAGGGTCTTAAAAAAGGAGACAAAATTGTAACCTCAGGTGGCATAACAGGGGTAATAACAAGAGTAGTTGATAATGATAAGATTGAAGTTGAGATAGCAGACAATGTCACTGTTGAAGTTATAAGAGGCACTGGCGTTCAAAGCTTAATGAATTCTCAAGAAGTAAAAAAATAGATTTTAAACAAAGTGTTATACTTTTCGAAATTAAGAATATTTTTAATTTCTTTAGTTTCTCTATTTTTTATAATAGTTGCATCTTCAAATCTTTTTAGATTTGATAATAATTTGTTAGATAAAAAAATTAATCTTGGTCTTGATTTACAGGGTGGATCTTACCTATTATTAGAAATTGATAACTCACCAGTAGTAGAACAAAAGCTTCAAAATTTAACTGTTACTATAAGAACTTATTTTAAAGAAAAAAATATCAAATTATCTAATCTTAAACTTTTAGATAAAACGTTGTCTTTTTCTGTAGATAATCAATTTAAGCAATTAATTTTAGATGAGTTTACTGATGAAAATAGCAGTATCAACCCATACTACCCAACATTTAAAACACATCAATTAGATATTGAAGAAGTAAATAATGTTTTTAATGTAAATTTTTCGAGACAAGGAATAATTAATTTAAAAACTTCATCACAAGATCAAGCTCTTGAAATAGTAAGAAGAAGAATAGATGAGATTGGTACCAATGAACCCAATATTCTTAAAAGAGGTAATGATAGGATTTTAGTAGAATTACCAGGCTTAGACGACCCTATGAGAGTCAAAACTTTACTTGGAAAAACAGCTAATTTAACTTTCAGATTTGTAACAAATACTAATGAAGATTCTTTTGGAACTGAAAAATTAAAATATGAAGAAAGTGATGAGGAAGCAAATGTAAGTAAGAGAATAATTTTAAGTGGTGATAATCTATTAGATGCTCAACCAAGAATGAATAGTGAAACAAATGAGACAGTAGTATCATTCACCTTAGACCGGGTGGGAGCAAAAAGATTTGGTAAAGCAACATCAAAAGGTATTGGAAAACAACTTGCTATTGTTTTAGATGGAAAAATAATTAGTGCTCCAGTTATTAGAGACACAATTGCCAGTGGCTCAGGTCAAATAAGCGGTGGTTTTACTTTTCAATCAGCTACGGACTTAGCTTTATTGTTAAGATCAGGAGCATTACCAGCACCATTAAACATAATTGAAGAAAGAACTGTCGGGCCTGATTTAGGAAAAGATTCTATCCGAGCTGGAATTATAGCACTAATTATTGGCTTTATTTTAGTAATAGTTTTTATTTTAATGAAATATAAAATTTTTGGAATAATCACTAATTTAACTCTAATTATAAACCTCTTTTTGTTAGTTGGAATTTTAACAATATTTGAAGCGACCTTAACTTTACCTGGTATTGCAGGAATAATCTTAACTGTTGGTATGGCAGTAGACGCTAATGTTTTAATATTTGAGAGAATTAAGGAGGAGCTACGAAATGAAAAAAATAATCTTATAGCTTTTGATAGTGGTTATACGAAATCAAGAACAGCAATACTCGATGCAAATATTACCACCTTATTAGCAGCAATAATTCTTTTTTTTATGGGATCTGGTCCAATAAAAGGTTTTTCTTTAACTTTAGGAGTAGGAATTTTTACTACATTATTTTCTGTATATTTTATAGCTAGATTATTAACTGTTTTATATGTATCAAAAAACAAAGATAAAGAAGGATTGATTAAGTGATAGCTTTTAATAAATATTATAACAAATTTAATATTCTATCAATTTCCTTAGTGATAGTTTCATTGTTTTTGTTAACCTTTAAAGGGTTAAATTTTGGAATAGATTTTAAAGGTGGAACTTTAATTGAATTGAGATCAACTGATTCTAAAATTAATATTTCTTCATTAAGAGATAATTTAAATCAAATGAATCTAGGTGATGTGTCTGTTAAAAATTTTGGAAATGAAAATGATTTCTTAATTAAATTTGAAAATAATGAGAATAAAAATATTATAGAGGAAATTAAGAAACATTTAGAAAAATCTTTTTCTAATAATTTTGATTTTAGAAGAGTTGAAAATGTTGGGCCAAAAGTAAGTGCTGAACTTCTAAAATCAGGAATAATAGCAATATCTGTAGCATTAGCTTTAATGTTAATTTATATTTGGATTAGATTTGAATGGCAATTTAGTCTAGGTGCTATTTTAGCATTATTTCATGATGTTATTGTAACATTAGGTTTATTCTCGTTATTAGGACTTGAGATTAATTTATCAATTATTGCTGCAGTATTAACAATAGTTGGTTATTCAATGAACGATACAGTTGTTATTTTTGATCGAGTTCGTGAAAATCTTAGAAAATATTCAGATATTAAGATTTATGAATTAACAAACATTTCAATCAATGAAACTTTATCTAGAACTTTAATAACTTCTATTACTACATTGTTAGCTTTATTATCCATATTTTTTTTTGGAGGTGAAATTTTAAAGGGTTTTTCTTTAGCCATGGTGTTTGGAGTTGTGTTTGGTACCTATTCTTCAATTTATATTGCAAACACTGTTTTGGTTAGACTTAAAGTCTCACAAAAAACTGTATTAAAAGATGATAAAGACTAATATAGATTTTGAGCTGCTACCATTGAAAGTAACATAGGTAGAGACAACAAGGTATTAGTACGAGAAAATAGCATTGCCGTTTTAGCTGATTTAGCCTTAAGTTCTACATCACATTCAACTATACCCAGAGCCCTTTTTTGATTTGGCCAAATAACGAACCATACATTAAAAGCCATTACAACACCCAACCACATACCAATTCCAATAGCAGTATGTTTGGGTATGCCTGATCCTATACTTAATGTCATTGCATCGTGTAAATATCCATTTAGACCTGCAAGTATAAATCCTGATAGAATTGTTAAAGCTGCACCCCATCTAAAATAAAATAAAGCTGCTGGAGCTATTACTTTACCAATAGCTGGTTTTTGATCATCAGGAATTTTTGCCATATTAGGTATTTGTACAAAATTAAAATACCAGAGTAATCCTATCCACATAATACCAACAACTACATGCGTGTATCTAGCAACCCAGCTCCAAAAAAGTCTATCAAAACTAAAACCATCATTTTGATAAAATAAGCCTAAAAACAAAATAATTGCTAATGCTATAGAAGCATGAATAGTTTTTGATAAGGAAGAAAGTAAATTACTCATATTTATTTATCATATACCAAATATCTTCTAATAAAAATTTTTTTTTCAATTTAATAGTGGTTTTAAAAACTTTCCTGTATAACTAGTCTCAATTTTGCAAATTTCCTCAGGTTTACCCTCTGCGATAATTTTTCCACCTTTAATACCACCCTCTGGGCCCATATCAACAATATAATCAGCAGTTTTAATCACATCAAGATTATGCTCAATGACAACTACTGTATTTCCTAAAGAGACAAAAGTGTGAAGAATTTCAAGTAATTTTTTAATATCATGTTGATGTAAACCCGTTGTTGGCTCATCTAAAATATACATTGTTCTCCCTGTTGATCTTTTAGATAACTCCTTTGCTAATTTTATTCTTTGAGCTTCACCTCCAGAAAGTGTTGTAGCCTGTTGACCAATTTTGATATAGCCTAAACCAACCTTTTTTAAAGTTAATAATTTTGTTTTAATATTTGAAATATTTTCAAAGTATTCACAACCCTCATCAACAGTCATATTTAATACATCAGCAATACTTTTATCTTTAAATTTTATTTCAAGCGTTTCTCGATTATATCTTGTGCCTTTACACTCATCACACTGAATATATACATCAGGAAGAAAGTGCATTTCGTACGTAATCACTCCATCACCCTCACATGCTTCACATCTTCCACCTCTTACATTAAAAGAAAATCTGCCAGGTTTATAACCTCTAGTTTTAGACTCAGGTAATCCTGTAAACCAATCTCGTATTGGTCCAAAGGCACCAGTATATGTAGCAGGATTAGATCTAGGAGTTCTTCCTATTGGAGATTGGTCTATATCAATTATTTTATCAACTAATTCTGTACCTTTAAATCCTTTGAATGGTTTTGGAATTTTTCTAGATTTGTTATTATTTAATGTCAAATTAAGAGCATTATACAATGTTTGGAGTACTAAAGTTGATTTACCACTCCCAGAAACACCAGTTACACAAGTTAAACTACCTAAAGGTATTTTTAAATTTACATTATCAAGATTATTTCCTGTTGCACCTGTGATTTCTAAAAACCTTCCATTCTTAGCCAGTCTTCTTTTAGTCGGTACATTTATTTTTAATTTATTCGAAAGATATTTGCCCGTTATACTATCTTTATTTTGACTAATTTCTTTAAATGATCCTTGCGCTACTACCTCACCACCATTATTTCCAGCTTCAGGACCTAAATCAATTATATGATCGGCATTCTCCATAGTTTCTGTATCATGCTCTACAACAATAACAGTATTTCCTAAGTCTCTTAATCTTTTTAGAGCATTTATAAGTTTAACATTATCTTTTTGATGAAGACCTATTGAAGGTTCATCCAAAACATACAAAACACCAGTAAGGCCAGATCCTATTTGTGAAGCTAATCTTATTCTTTGAGCTTCACCACCAGAAAGAGTTCCAGACTCTCTAGATAGAGTCAGATAATCAAGACCAACATTAAGTAAAAAATTTAATCTCTCATTTATTTCTTTTAATATATGTTCAGCAATTTTAACTTGTCTTTTATCAAGATTATTTTTCAAATCTTCAAACCATTTAGCTGCATCTGAAATCGATTTTTCGGTAACTTCACTGATGTGTAAACCATCAATTTTAACACATAGTGCTTCATCTTTAAGTCTATGACCATTACATCTTTCACATTTTGTGTCAGACTGATATTGAGCTATTTCCTCTCTTTTCCAATCACTATCAGTTTCAAGATATCTTCTCTCTAAATTATTGATAACACCTTCAAAAGTTTTTTTGTGAGAATATTTTTCATAACCATCATCATAAACAAATTTTATTTCCTCTTCATCTGAACCGTAAAGAATAATATCTTTAATTTTTTTTGATAATTTTGACCACTTTTCTTCAAGTGAAAAATCATAATGTTTAGCTAATGATGCTAAAGTTTGAGCATAATATAAAGTAGTTGTTTTAGCCCAAGGTTCAATTGCTCCATCAATAATACTTTTTTTTTCATTAGGAATTACTAAGTTTGGATCAACATTTAGTTTTATACCTATTCCCTCACATTCTTCACATGCTCCAAAAGGACTATTAAATGAAAACAATCTTGGTTCAATTTCCTCAATAGTAAATCCACTTTCAGGACAAGCAAATTTTGTTGAAAATATCAATTTTTCTATTTTTCTAAATTTTTTAGGTAGTGTTTCGTCCTCATATTCAACAAATAATAAACCGTTAGCCAAGTTTATCGATGTTTCTATAGCCTCAGCTAATCTATTACCTAATGAAGAATTTAAAACAATTCTATCTACTAGAATAGAAATATCATGTTTAATTTTTTTATTAAGTTCAGGTGGTTTTTCAATATCATATAAAATATTATCAATTTTAATTTTTCTAAAACCTCTTTTTTTGTAGCCTAAGATTTCTTTTTTATATTCACCTTTACGTCCCCTTACTACAGGTGCATAAAGATAAATAGTTGATTTTTTTGGTAATAGTTTAATCTTGTCGACGATTTGTGTAACTGTTTGGGACTTAATTGGTTTTCCTGTGAATGGAGAATAGGGTATCCCAGCTCTAGCGTAAAGCACTCTCATATAATCATAGATCTCAGTTACTGTTGCGACTGTTGACCTTGGATTTTTTGATGTATTTTTTTGCTCTATTGAGATAGCAGGGCTTAATCCTTCAATTAAGTCTACATTTGGTTTTTTCATTTTATCTAGAAATTGTCTTGCATATGCAGATAAACTTTCTACATATCTTCTTTGTCCTTCTGCATAGACTGTATCAAAGGCAAGAGATGACTTTCCTGATCCAGATAGGCCAGTAATAACAACAAATTTATCTTTTGGAATTTCTAAAGAAATATTCTTTAAATTATGTTCTTTAGCGCCCTTAATAACTATCTTTTTAATCATAATTTTTGTTGCTTTGAATTAATAAAATTAATATTCAGAGTAAATTGTGGTATAAATCTAATTAATTAATTTAACAAATATTAAAATATTATGGCTGGAAGTTTAAATAAAGTACTTTTAATTGGTCGTTTGGGCGCA
>JBJLDX010000010.1:0-14454 GCA_045566175.1 Candidatus Pelagibacter sp.
GATTCTGGGTGAAATTGAAATCCATATATTTTTTCTTTATTATTTTCAAAAGACATTGCAACTTTTGATTTTAAACACCTCATAGTTATATCAAAATTATTAATTTTAAAAGGTTCTTTTAATTTAAGTGAGTGATATCGACCAACTTTGAATTTTTTTCCTTTTTTAAATAAAGATTTATCATTAACAACTTTAATTTCTGATTGAAATCCATGATAAATTTTTTTTTGTTCAATAATTTTAGCTCCTTCACAAAATAATATCTGCTGAAAACCTAAACAAATTCCAATCATCTTTTTTTTTCCTTTAAATTGTTTGTAAATTTTAGAAGTTGTTGGATAATCTTTTGGATTACCTGGTCCTGGTGAAAAAACTAAAACTTTAGCTTTTTGAAGTTTGATTACATTTATTTCATTATAATTATCACATTCTACTTCATCAAATAGTGAAAATTGATGAACCACGTTATAAGTAAACGAGTCATTATGGTCTATTACGTATATCATTTAAATAAGTCGATTAATGCTTTTGCTTTAATATAATTTTCATTGAATTCATGTTTAGCATTACTATCTACCACTACTCCTGATGCAACTGATATTTCAGAAATATTTTTAAAATTTAAAATAGATCTGATAATAATGTTAAATCTCATATCTCCATTAAATTTAATATATCCAAAACTACCTGTGTAAATATTTCTATTCTCTTTCTCTTGTTTGTTCAAAAGTTTTAAAGTGCTTATCTTAGGACAACCAATAACCGATCCTCCTGGCATCATAGCTTTAATAATATCTATATTTTGAATATTCTTTTTTAATTTACCCTTAATTAGACTTACATAATGAAAAAGATCTTTATACTCCTCCACAGTTTTTTGTTTAGACAATCTTACCGAGCCAGGTTTACATATTCTGGATAAATCGTTTCTTTCCATATCAACAATCATATTATGTTCTTTTGTTTCTTTAATATTTTTTCTAAAATAATTAAGTGCTTTGATTTTGTTTAAAGATTTAGTTTTTTTTACTGTTCCAGCAATAGGTTTGGTAAATATATTGGTGCCTTTCTTTGTTATTAAATTTTCTGGTGAACAGCTTATAATTGAATAATTTTTATCTTTAATCATGAATGCTTCTGGGGCTAAATTAGTTTTTGATAACCTGGAAAAAAAATTTAAAGGGTCTATCTTTGATTTTGTTTTATATTTAGTACAAATTTTAATTTGATATGTTTCTCCACCTTTAATCTTTTCTTTAAATTTATTAAAAATTTTAGTGTAAAAGTTTTTATTTATATTAATCTTAAATATACTTCTTTTGTGTTTATCTTTATTGTTATATTTCAAATTATTACTTAAGCTTATTTTTTTTTCAGGTTTATAAAAGATTCCTTTAGGGAAATTAAAATTTTTTTGTTTTGGTATTTTTACATTGATAAGATTATTGAGTATTTCGTAACCACAAAAGCCTATGTAAAGGTCAGTATTTCTGGATTTTCTTTTATGCTTTTTATTAAAAAAATTACCAATATTTTTATTATTAAGAATAATTTTTTTAGAAAAATTTGTATATAAATCAAATCCTTTTTTTGACTTGTAAATTATGTACGGTTTTCCTGAACTATGTATTTCTAATAGTAGATTTTTTTTGCTCAATTTATTCTGTTTTTAATCTTAAAACTGGTTCTTCTTTAATTGGTAAGTGTATTATTGCAGCGAAAACAGATAAAGCAATTGCTAAATACCACGCATAGTCATAGGAACCATAAAGATCATGAAATAAACCTCCTAAATATGCACCAAAAAAAGATCCTATTTGATGGCTTAAAAAAACTATTCCATACAAAAGACCTAAATATTTTGTTCCAAATAAATGTGCAACTATTCCACTTGTTGCTGGAACTGTTGAAAGCCATAAAAAACCAAAACTAGCGCCAAACAAAAATGCACTTAAGTTGCTAGCTGGTGTAAATATAAAAAGAATAATTGAAATACCTCTTAAAAAATAAATTCCACTAAGAATAATTTTTTTGCTCATTTTTGCTGAAAGATAACCACTTAATAATGAACCAAAGATATTAAATAAACCAATTAAAGATAAAATAGCTGCTGCAGTCCAATTTTCTAGACCTCTATCAATTACATACTTTGGTACATGAGTTCCAACTAAAGTGATATGAAAGCCACATACAAAAAATCCAGATACTAGCAAGATATAACTTTTAGTTCTAAAAGCTTCAGACAGAGCTTCTTTAAATGATTGATTTGATTTTTTCTCAACACTTTCTGCTTCTGATGGCGACCTGACAAAATAAGCAACGAAAATACCAGTTATTAAAAATAATGAAAAAATAAACAAAGTATAATTCCAGCCAAACTCAGATAAAGAATAATTTGTAAAAATTGGAGATAGAAAATAACCAAAAGATCCCAAAGCAGTCACAAAACTCATTGCAATCGTTCTTGTTGATAATGGAAAATGTTTTCCAACAACTGACATTGGAATACTTATCGCTGTACCACCAAGACCTATCCCAATTAATAAACCCATATGAATTTGAAAGAACATCCCGGTATTAGGACCAGTATGTAAGAAATACACACCCAAAGTATAAAATATAAAGGCTGAAATGATAGCTATATGACCACCGTATCTATCAGCAACAGCTCCAAAAATAGGACCCGTTAATCCCCACATCAACATTTGTAAGCCAATTGCGAAACCAAATGCAGTATTACTAATGTTTAAACTTTGATTAAAATCTATAAAAAACAGTCCAAAAGTTTGTCTTACACCAAGTGAGATTAAAACAACAAAACATGCAGCAAATAAAGTTATAATTGCTGTTTTAGATTTAAAAAAATTTTCTGATATCATTTTAAATGTCTTAACGCTTGTTTAATATCCGCAATTAAGTCATTTGGATCCTCAAGACCTATATGCAATCTAACAAGATGTTCATCTTTAGCTAAATTCATATATTTTCTATTTCCTGTTTCTCTAAATTCCTGATGCAGGACTAAACTTTCAAAACCACCCCAACTATAACCATAACCAAAAAGTTTTAACGAATTAACAAATTTTCTTACCGAGTTAATATTTTTTGATTTTATTTTTAACCCCATCAAGCCTGAGGCACCAGAATAATATTTTTTCCACATCCTAAAATTGTGAGAGTCTTTTTTGTAAGGATAGAGTAATTTAAATTTTTTATTTTTAGACAGAAATGCAGCAACCTTTTTAGCATTTTCTCTATGCCTGTCCAATCTAACATCTAGAGTTCTTAGTCCTCTAGTAATTAGATATGCATCATCAGGTCCTAATCTTAAACCAGTGATTTTTTCTGCTGCTTTTACTTTATTAAAAACTTTTTTATTTACCGCTAAACTACCTCCCATTACATCAGAGTGTCCTGAATAATATTTTGTAGCAGAAACTATAGACATATCAAAACCAAACTTTATAGGTTTAAAATAATACGGTGTTGCCCAAGTATTATCTATTGCTGTAACTATGTTATTTTTTTTTGCAATTGATATAATTTTTCCTAGATCTTGAAACTCAAATGAATTACTGCCTGGGTTTTCAACAAAAATTAATTTTGTTTTGTTGGTAATGTTATTTTGTAGGGTTTTTAAATCGTGGGGGTTATAAAAAACAGTTTTTATATTGAATTCTTTCAAATAATCTTGTGTTAAAATTCTTGTAGGGCTATAAACAGGATCAGCAACTATCATCTCATCTCCAGGTCTCACTAAGCTAAAAATTGATAAAAAGACTGAACCAAAGCCAGTTGGTGTTGTAAACACATGATAACTCTCTTCTAACTTGGTTAAAATTTTTTGCAAAATATGAGTTGTGGATGTTCCCTGTCTTCCATAATCATAATGTCCTCCAGTGGGATTTTTTAGTGCTTTAGCTTGTGTTTTTCTAATATGTTGCATTGACTTAAAAATGATAGTCGATGCTCTTACAACTGGTGGATTCACAGACTGATTATGAAAGTCTTTAGCTGTATGCTTTAAAAAAGTCTTGAAAGATTTAGACATAAAAAAAATTGATAACTATAAAAGACAATGCTATATCCCAAGCATAATTTCAATTAAATTATAACTAAAGGAAATAATGGGTTATCCAAAGAAACATAGAGGCCGAAGAAAAATGGGCTCTAAAAAAAGAAGAGCAAGAAAAAAAAATAAGAAAAAATAGTTAACTATGGAACAGATAAGTAAGGTCAAATCCATTAGTATATGGATATTTATCGTTCCGTTTATTGCAGTAAATATCTGTCTCATTTTAATCACTCAATTCCACGAGTTATTTCCTAATCAAGGAGACGTTATACATAACACAATTCCTTATTTTGATGGGGGTGCATCTATTAGTAGAACAGCAAGACCTTATCCCTCTTGGCTAGTCTTTAAGCCTGCAATGTTTTTTACATCATTCCTTTTAATTAAATATTGGCTATATAATAAAGATATTATTAAATCATTTAAAAAAGATCATAAATATATAAATAAAGTAGTTTTTTTTGGGGTGGCTTCAGCTATCGCATTAACTGTGCATTCTATATTTTTAGGAATTAAATTTGATAATGACTTGTATAAATTATTTAGAAGAGTAGTGATGTTGCTTTTCATAATTTTTGAAATAGCTGCACAAGCATACCTGGTTGTAACATTTTATTCGTTTAAAGAAAAATTATCAAAATTTATCAATATTAAGATATTAAGATTAAAATTAATTTTGGTTTCGATATTGATTATTGTTGCAGTGATAAGTATCCCTCTTATAAGTTTACCTGGGAATAATGTCTTAGGATATAATGTCAAATTCTTTAAACATGCTTTAGAATGGGACTATTTTATTGGGGTGATAACTTTTTATTTACTAACATTTTTAATGTGGAAGAAAAATTAAACTTTTATCCATCCACCTCCTAGCACTTTATAACCATTTTCATTTTTTTTATAGAATACACATGCTTGACCAGGTGAAATACCATCTTCTAGCTCTTTAAGATTAACTTCAGCTTTATTTTGATGTTTTAGTTTAATTGTAGCCTCTAAAAGTTTTCCAGTTGATCTAACTTTTACAAGAATTTTTTCACTTAATTCAGATTTATCAACTAGTAAATTTAAATTATCTAAATAAATAACTTTTTTTCCTAATTTCTCTCTAGGTCCTACAATAATTTCATTTTTATTTGAGTCAATTTCAAGAACATAAAGTGGATCTTTATCAGAAACTTTTATTCCTTTTCTTTGTCCAATGGTAAAATTTATAATACCATCATGAACACCAAGAACTTTGCCATCAAGATTTTTTATATTTCCCTTTCTTAATGACTCTGGTTTAAATTTTCTAATTACAGATGCATAATCTCCATTTGGTACAAAGCAAATGTCTTGACTGTCTGGTTTGTCTGCAACGTTAAGTTCTAATTCTTTAGCTATTTGCCTTGTTTCATCTTTTAACATACCACCAAGTGGAAACCTTAAATAGTTTAATTGATCCTTTGTTGTGTTAAACAAAAAATAACTTTGATCTCTATTTTCATCAATTGCACGATACATACTTGTATCATTTTCTAATGTAATACTTTTGACATAATGACCTGTTATCATCGCATCAGCATTAAGTTCTTTTGATACTTGAAATAAATCTTTAAACTTAACAGTTTGATTGCACTGAACACATGGTATTGGTGTTTCACCTTTTAAATAACTATCAACAAAATTATCTATAACACCCTGTTTAAATTTATTTTGATAATATAAGATCTTATGTTCAATTCCAAGCTTTTGAGCAACTCTTTTAGCATCCATGATATCTTGTCCAGAACAACATTGTTTGGACTCTGCAACTTCTTTTCCATCATCATAAAGCTTTAAAGTTATGCCAATAACCTTATAACCTTCTTTTTTCATCATCGCAGCAACTGTAGATGAGTCAACTCCACCTGACATTGCAACAACAACAGTAGTATCTGATGGTTTTTTGTTTAATCCAATAGAGTTTAGTTCACTATTCATTTTATGGTATTTATACTGTTTTCTAATATAAATTAAATTAAATGATTTTAAATTTTGAACCAGGTGACAAAGTTTTCAGCCCAAAAAACAAAGATTGGGGAATTGGACAAGTGCAATCAATAATTAATGAAAAAATCACAGTTAATTTTCAAAATGTAGGAAAAAAAGTAATTAATTCAGATAATATAGAATTAGAGAAAATTAATGACCAAAATTGATATTAAAGAAGTTGTAGAAAAATTAATTGATACGTTCTTAAAAGCAGGAGAAATTTCCCTTGAGTTAAGGAAAAAAGGATTAACTAAAAGTATAAAATCTGACAACACGCCTGTAAGTAATGGTGACTTAGAGGTAAATAAAATAATTACAAAAAAAATAATAGAGTTAACTCCTACAATTCCAATAATATCAGAAGAAACTTCTGAAAATAAATCTATAAAAGATCTTAAAGATTTTTGGTTAATAGATCCAATAGATGGGACTTATGATTACATCAATAATCTTGATGAATTCACAATAAATGCAGGTTTAATAATTAATAAAAAACCTGTTGCTGGATTAATTTATGCACCTGCAAAAAAAAGAATGTTTTATTCCTATGATGAAAATCAAGCTTTTGAATTAATAAATGGAAGTAAAGTTAAATTAGACAGTACAAAAGAATTTAATAAAGATGAAATTAAATTTGTTTCTTATTCTAGTAAAGTAAAACCTGAAATAAGTAAAATTCACAGAGAATTTAATGTAAAAAAATTAGTTCGGATGAAGAGTTCATTAAAATTTTGTGTAATTGCTGCAGGAGAATATGATGGGTATGTTGCTGAACCAAGAGCTTGTGAATGGGATATAGCTGCAGGTCATGCAATTCTTAAACATGCTGGTGGAAATATCACAGATTTTGATGGTAATGAAATTTTGTATGGTAAAAAAAATTTTAGAAATCCTAGTTTAATTTTAAAAAGTAAAGGTATTTTATAATGGATGAACAGATAAGAATTATATTAATTATAATTGTTTCAGTTTCTATTTTTGGTTTATTGGTTTTTGTTTTTGTTAGAAATTATATAAAAAATAAGATTAATTATCTAATCAATGAAAAAAATAAAAAATCAAAGTAATTTAATAATTCTCAAATAATCTTCTTTTTCAAGATCCATTACTTTTTTTGATGTTTCAAAATCAAAGCCGTTTCTTGCCAGTAATGATATATCTTTTTTATAAAAGAGAGGCCTATTATCTTCTGTTCTAGATGGTCCAATTCTTTTTTTTTTACAAATTTTGATAGCTGAAAAAAAATCTTGATCTGAATTGTTGTCTTGTATTTGATTGACTGTCTCTCTGATAAATTCATCGTTAATTCCTTTTCCAATTAAATAATTTCTAATCTTATTTATTGAGCTTCCTCTTTGTATCATGCTTTTAGCTTTACTTTCAGAATAAAATCTATCATTTACAAATTTACTTTTTTCCAAATCAGATAAAACAATATCAATCAAATTATTTACATCTTGTTTTTTTACATTTGTAACTGAAGTTTTAAGATACTTTTTTAATAGATATGTTTTTAACTGTTGTTTTGAGGGTGCGTATTTTTCAACATAAGCTAATGCATAATTTCTCATTTCTTCAACTGTCATTTTAAGAGTTTTTTTTTTATTTCTTATAGGAATCATGAATAGATCTAATATAATATATTTTAAAATGATCGAACAAATTTATAGTTATTTTACAATTGAGATACTCTATTACTGGGTTAATTTGGGAGTCCTTCCTTTTTGGCTAATATTAATTTTTTTTCCACAAACTCACATTTGTAGATATTTTGTTACCTCAATATTCCCTATTTTTGTTCTTGGTGGTGCATACGTTTTTATACTTTATAAAGCATATATAAGTTCTTATGATTTTAATGGAAATTTTGATCTTTATCTTGGAATAGATAATATATCGGATTTATTTTCAGACAAAACTTTTTTAATAATGTTTTGGATACATTTTATATCAATCAATCTTTTTGTAGGTGGTTGGATTGTGAGAGATTCTCAAAAACTTGCAATTAACAAAATTCTTATGATTATACCTCTCATTGTTACTTATTTAATTGGACCTCTAGGAATATTTGTATATTGGTTAATAAGAATATTTCATGCCAAAAATATAAATCTCTATGACTAAATCAATTGATTTTTATTTTGATTTTATTAGTCCTTACTCATATTTAGCTTACAAAAGAATAAAATTAATTGATAAAAAAAATAAATTAAGGATAAATTATAAACCCATTCTTTTGGGTGGTCTTCATAAACTTGGGGGCATTACGGCACCAGCATTCAATGAACGTAAGATGAAAAATATGAAAAATGATTGCGAACTAGTTGCACTTAAAAATATGATTAATTTTAAATGGAACTCTAAATTTCCGATAAATACACTTTATTTGATGCGTGGTTATTTAGTAATAGAGGATAATCTAAAAGAAAAATTTTTTGATATCTGTTTTGATGCTTACTGGAAGGATGATATTGAAATTTCTAATAAGAATAATGTCGATAAAATTTTAGACTTAATTAAAATAGATAAAAATAAATTTTATGAAGATATACAAGATATTAAAATAAAAGATGAATTGAAAAATTTAACAAAAAAGGCTTTCGAAAAAGATATTTTTGGAGCTCCAACTTTTATTGTTAATGAAAAAATTTTCTGGGGTCAAGATAGATTAGATTATGCGTTAGATGAGTTTAATCGTTAAGTAATTTTAAACTTACTTTGTCTTAATGCAGCAAAACCACCGTCTATATGTGAAACTTTTTTAAAACCCATGTCTTTTAATGTTTTTGCTGCTAAAGCAGATCTTAAACCGCCTGCACAAAACAATACCATCTCTCTATTAAGATCAAGTTTTCCCTCTTTGAAATATGCACTTTCTGGGTCTAACCAAAATTCAAGCATACCTCTTGGAATATGATTTGCTCCTTCAATATGGCCCTCTTTTTGAAGTTCACGAATATCTCTAATATCAATTAAATTACATTGATTCTCACTTACCATTGTATGAGCTTCATCTGTAGAAATTGTTTTTATTTCTTTTAGAGCTTCAGAAACTAGAGTTTGAGATGATTTAATTGTCATAATAATGTAAATATTTATATCATAAATTAAAAAAGATATGAAAAAACTTTTCATAAAAATTTGTAAATTATTTGGTTTTGAGCTTATTGATCAAAACAAATTTTCATCACCCACTTTAAATAAAGAATTAAATCAAGAACTTTCCATATTGAATGAAAAATCGATAATTTTACCACTTGGAAAAGTTGAAATCACTAGAAAAGTGAAATCAATTTTTATTATTGTTAGAATGAATACTGAAATAGAAATTTGGGATCAAAATAAAAAAAGATTATTTGGAGAGCCAAAAATAGAATATTCAATGCGTTCAATAAATTCTTTAATTAAATCAATTAATTTTTGTAAAACTAAGTACCCAAATTTGGAAATAAAAACTTTAGTCATAGATGATAATTCAAATAATCAAAATTTGAACCGAATTAAAAAACTTATAAAAAAAGATAATTTTGAAATTATTTCCCTAGATTATAATAAATTCAAGACTAAAATTAAAAAACAAAAGAGTAAGGAGACCTTTGCTAATTTAGCAAGCTTATTACAAAGCTTCGAAATAGGGAAAGATGATGGTGATGACCTTATCTTTTTTATTGAAGATGATTATCTGCATTTTGAACCAATGTTGGAAGAAATGGTAGCATCTTATGAAAGAATATCTTCTCAAATTGGTAGGGAGATATTTATGTGTCCGTCTGATTATCCATATTTATATATGACTAATGAGAAAACTAATATTTTGATTGGTAATAAAAGACACTGGCGAACAATTGATAAAACACTTTGTACTTTCATGACTAGTAAAAACTTAATTGAAAAACACTGGGATAATTTTAGTAAAACATGTCAAGATCGCCACGAACCTTTTGAAAAATATCTAAATGAAATTTATGAAAAAGAAATATGTATTTCACCACTTAAAAGTCTATCTATACATTTAACTAATGTTAATTCTAGTTATGGCTTAGCTCCTTTTATTGATTATAAAAAATTGTGGGAAGAAAATAAATAAAAAGCCCCCTGAGGGAGGGGGCTTTTACTATTTAACTAACATAGAGAGAAATTTTAAGGGACCCTGCGATGAGTAACGTTGCGGATACACAGAGAGCGCAGAGCCCCTTTATTGTTAACAATTAGTCACGTATTGCATAAGCAATAACTCCTGTTTCAGTAACATCAGTACCTTTAGTCTCAGCTTCTTTACTTAATCTGATACCTATAGTTGCTTTCATAATGCTCCATATAATTAATGCAGCTACAAAAACAAAAATATTAATTGATAGTACTCCAATTAATTGCGTACCAAATGCTGTATCTGGATTTGTAATTGGCACAGCCAAAGTACCCCAAATACCTGCAAACAAGTGAGCTGGTATTGCACCTACTACATCATCAATTTTCAATGAAAATAATAGTTTTGTTCCATATACTACTATTACACCACCAACAGCACCAATTAAAATTGCTGCTAAAGGCGAAGGCATTAAAGGTTCTGCAGTAATAGCTACAAGTCCACCAATACATCCATTAAGCATCTGTACAACATCAGTTTTACCAAATCCTAATCTAGTAACAGTCCCAGCAGCCATTACACCACCAGCACCTGCTAAAAATGTATTCATAAATATTGTTGATACAGCTATTGCATCATCAGCAGTTCCCATTGCTAATTGTGAACCACCATTAAATCCAAACCAACCTAGCCATAGAACAAATACTCCTAGTGTTACAAGTGGTATTGAAGATGCTGCGAACGGTTTAATTGGTGCCGGAGACCCAGACTTAGTAAATCTTCCTAGTCTTGGTCCTAAAATTAATGCACCTGCTAGAGCTGCTGCTCCACCAGTCGAGTGAACTAAAGTTGATCCAGCAAAATCGGAGAAGCCGATAGAAGCTAACCAGCCTCCACCCCATTGCCATCCCATTACGATTGGGTATAGAATTCCAGATAAAATTGCTGCAAATAAGAAAAAAGGCCACAACTTAATTCTTTCAGCTAAAGTTCCTGAAACAATTGATACAGTTGTAGCACAAAAAACCATTTGGAAATACCAATCTGATCCATCTGAATATCCAGTATCAACTGCACTCGCATCAGACCAAGGAATAAAACTTCCTATATATCCACCTTCTGGTATACCATAAGCTAAATTGTAACCGAACATCCAAAACATAATTCCAGATATTGAAATTAAACCTATATTTTTTGCACAAATTACGGATACACTTTTTGATGTAACCATACCTGATTCTAACATTGCAAACCCACAAGCCATAAAAAATACTAGGAATCCACAAATTAAGAACAGCAAAGTATTAAATATAAAACCTACTTCTGCAGAAACTGTTGTTTCTGCCATTCCAGCACTACTCATGTTTAATAAGAAAATTAAACTTATAAGTGGCACACTTATTTTTTTTATTAATTTAGTCATAAGACCTCCCTGTTAAAGGAACAGTTATATTTTTAAAATTTTAAAAAACTAACGCTGATTAGGAAAATTTGGTATGCAGAAAATGCATATAGAAACAGCCTTAATGTATAAAATTCATTAAGGCTGTTAAGAAAATATTATTTGTTGAATACTTCTTTTAAAGCTTTTGCTGGTAAGAATTTAACCTTTTGTGATGCAGCAATTTGAATCTGTTCACCAGTTCTAGGATTTCTTCCAACTCTAGCTTTCCTTTTAGCTACTTTGTAAGTACCAAATCCAGCAATTTTAACTGAATCATCAGCCTTTAAAGCATCTAAAATAGTGTTGGTAATTGTGTCAAAAGTTCTCTCAGCATCCGCTTTGCTTTGATTTAAAGCACCTGAAAGTTTGACTACTAATTGTTTTTTATTCATTTTAGCTCCGGTTTATTAGGTTAATTGCTATTTTTATCAAAAGTATTGATAAATCAAGACTTTTTTTAGTATATCACTTAAAGTTATACACAATATGTTGTGCAATCTTAAATTAGGGTTGATTTTATTGATTTTTTTTAATTCTAAAAACTGTATTATTTAAATAAACCAAGGTCTTTTAAGTCATTAAAAGTTGTAAAAAACATTAATGATAGCAATAAAAATAATCCGATTCGAAAAAAACCTTCTTGAGTTTTTTGAGACAAGGGACGACCCAAAACTTTTTCAAAAGCGTAAAACATCAAATGACCACCATCCAACATTGGAATAGGAAACAAATTAACTAATCCTAAGCTTATGGAAATATATGCCATCATACTAATAAAAGCCAAAGCACCAAACTCAGCTACTTGACCTGAGATTTTAGCTATCCTTATTGGTCCACCTAATTGAGAGGTATCAGCTTTACCAAAAATCATTGCACCAATATATTTTAAAGAAGAAATACTCACATAATATACTTCATGAGCAGCATAATAAATTGATTGAGCGGGTCCTAATTTAATATGATTTACTTCATTATTATATATACCTAATTTTATCCCAACTATTCTTTTATTTACTTTATTCCCAAGATTATCTTCACCTAAAACTATTTTAGGTTTTACTTTCAATAATAATTCATTGTAAGAACGCTTTACTTTAAAATCTATAATTTCATCTGTTGACATCATAATATATTTAGAAACCTCAAGAATACTCTTAACTTTATTTCCATCTATCTCTAAAATTATATCATTTTGCTTCAATCCACTTACCATTGCAGGACTATCTTTTTGGACCTCATTAATTACAGCAGGTGTAAAGTCTTTACCAACGAATGTATAAATTGAAAAAAATATAACTAAAGCTAATAAAAAATTAGCTAATGGACCTCCAAAAACGATCAAAACTCGCTGATACAGAGGTTTTAAAACAAATAATTTTTTTCTATCTTCTTCATTGTACTTTTTAATAATTTTTTCTTGATCTGCTTGTGAAAAAACATTTCGATCCCCATAAAATTTGACATAACCTCCAAGAGGTATCCAACATATTTTCCATCTTGTGCCCGATTTATCATTCCAGCCAAATATTTCTTGACCAAAACCGATTGAAAAATCGGTAACACCAACACCATACTTTTTTGCAAAATAGTAATGTCCGTATTCATGAATAAATACAACTACTAAAATTAAAAAGATAAATGGAATTATATAACTTAGCATAATTTTAATGTAATTTTATAATTTCTAACCAATTTTTAATTTCACATGTTCTATTCTTAAAGTCTAATTTCTTATCCTCTTCTTTTATATAATCTAAATGTTTTTGAAAATCATTGTCATTATTTAAATGACTATTTTTCATAATTCGATCTTTCCTTGCACTTGATAGATTTATCATCTGCCAATATTCATAATCAGGATGATATTGTAATCCCCAAATTTCAGATTTGCCTGACATAAAATTTAATCCCATTACTTTATTCACTTTGTCGCTAGACAATAAAGTGGCCCCACGTGGTATTTCACATACTTCATCATAATTAAATGCTGGTGAGGTAAATTTTAATTTCTTATTCTTATAAATAGGATTTTTTTTCCCCTCATCATTAATTTCTATGTCTGAAGCTATACCAATATGTACTCCTTTTTTTCCTGGAGCTACTTTTCCTCCTGCAGCAACAGAACAAACTTGTAAACCCCAGCAAATCGCTAAAATTTTATTTTCATATTTAAAGCAATTTGATGCAAAATTTATATGCTTTTTAATTTCATCTGTCATATCATTTAATCTCAAAGCTCCACCTGTAAAAATAATGCCATGATAGTTTTTAATATTCTCTAATGCTATTTTAGTTTGATCATCTCTTATTGGATTAATAATTTCAATATTAGAATTTGGTTCTAATTTTAAAACTAAATTTTTTAAGTTTTCAGAACAAGAAGCTTTGGCAGCTTTTACAAAAAATTCGCTATTTTTTGGATCATTTCCCTCTACTATAAGAATATTTAAATTAGTCATTAAAATAGAGTTCCCGACATACTGTGTTGATACATTGTTTTCATATCAGCTTCAGTAAGTTTTTTTGGGTTTCCTCCTGTAGATGGATCGTGCAGAGCCATGTTTGATAATCGATCTAATTTAAAATCTTTTTCTTCAATTACCTCAGATAATTTATGAGGTATATTTAATTTTTTTCTTAAATCTAGGACCCAATTTATAAATCCATTAAACGATTTATCTTTTAATTCTAAATAGTCACAAACCTTAATTATCTTGTTTTCAATAACATCTTTATTAAAAGTTAAAACATATGGCATAAAAATTGCATTTGATAATCCATGGTGAATATTATTCAAAGCATTTACAGGATGACTTAATGAGTGAATTGCAC
>JBJLDX010000011.1:0-12377 GCA_045566175.1 Candidatus Pelagibacter sp.
CAGATTTTAAAGGAGAGATTATGTACAAAAATACTAACTGTTTTCACTTAGCAATCCCTTGTGGTGATTTAGAAATAGCAAAAAAATTTTATAGCGAAACTTTGGGTTGTCGACTTGATAACTCTGCGCAAGAATGGGCTGATGTTGATTTTTGGGGCAATGAATTAACTCTTCATGCAAGTGATCATAAATTAGATAGTGAAAGACATGATGTCGATATGGGAAATGTTTCTGTTCCACATTTTGGAGTACACCTATCAAGAAAAGATTTTGATACTTTAAAAAATAGATTGAAAGAAAAAGGTGCTAAATATTATGATGAGCCTTATCTAAGATTTAAAGGAACTAAATATGAGCAAGAGACATTTTTTGTGAAAGATCCCAACGAAAATATTTTAGAGATTAAAACTTTAACTGCTAATTCAGAATAATCTAATTTTAGATGGAATTCCTGGTATTGGGTTTTTTTACCGGGCTTAGCTTAATTCTAGCGATAGGAGCTCAAAATATTTTTGTAATAGAGCAGGGCTTAAAAAAACAATATACCTTTTTAGTTTGTTTAGTTTGTTCTTTATCAGATTTATTATTGATTTTTTCTGGCATTCTTTTATTTCATTTTTTTCATCAATATCTAAATTTATTTGTAGAGTTAGTCTTAAATATACTACTTATAATTTTTTTAATTTATTTTATATATTCAAAAGTCAAATCATTTAAAATCAATATTAACTTTAATAATGAAATAAAAGATATTTCTAGAACAGAGATTTTATTAAAAACTCTTGGTTTTACCTATCTTAATGCACATGTGTACTCTGACACTGTTTTCTTTTTAGGAAATTTTTCAAAAAGTTTTTTATTAGAAGAAAAAATTTATTTTGGCATTGGAGCCTCAATAGCGTCATTTATCTTTTTCTTTTTGTTGGGCTATTTATCTGTTTATTTTTCAAAATATGCTCAAAGCTATAAAGCATGGAAATATATAAATATTTTTATAATTAGTTTTATGTCTTTACTTACAATTTACATTGTTAAAGAAACAATATATTTTTTCAATTAATTTGAAAAACCATATTTTCTTAACCTAACATCACCAGTTCTTGCATGAGCTTCCATACCTTCGTATCTTGATATTCTAGCAGCAGCAGCTCCTACTAGTTCGGTAGACTCTTTAGTCATTCTTTGGAAACTTAGAGTTTTTATAAATTTTCCAACAAATAATCCTCCGGTGTATCTTCCAGCACCTTTAGTTGGTAAAATATGGTTTGTTCCAGAGCATTTGTCACCGTAAGCAACAGTTGTTTCTTCTCCAACAAATAAAGATCCATAATTAGTTAATCTTTCGTGAAACCATTTTAAATTTTCAGTTTGAACTTCTAAATGTTCTGGAGCATACTCATCACTAATTTTTACCATCTCTTCATCTGTATCACAAAGAATAACTTCACCATAATCTCTCCAAGCAGCATCAGCATTGGTTCTTGGCACTTCAGGGAGTTCTGCGATCAATTCAGGCACTCTTTTCATTACTTTTTCTGCAAGTTCTTTACTAGTTGTATATAACCAACAAGGAGAATTGTATCCATGTTCAGCTTGACCAACTAAATCGACTGCTACTATTTCAGGATCTGCTTTTGCATCAGCAATAATTCCAATTTCCGTTGGACCTGCGAATAAATCTATACCAACTTTTCCAAATAAAATTCTTTTTGCTTCAGCAACAAATTGATTTCCAGGGCCTACGATTATATCTGCTGGAGGATTTTTAAATAATCCATTAGTCATTGCAGCAATAGCAGGAACTCCACCTAAATTTAAAATAACGTCAGCACCACATAAATCAGCAGTATAAATAATTGTTGGATGAGCACCCACTCCTTCTTTGGGAGGACTACATGCAATAATATTTTTAACACCAGCAACTTTAGCAGTAGTTACACTCATGACCGCTGAGGCAATGTGAGCGTATCTGCCGCCAGGTACATAACATCCTGCTGTATTAACTGGAACTAATTTTTGTCCAGCATATAAACCTTTCGAAAGCTCCACCTCAAAGTCTTGTCCATAATTTTTTAATTGCGCTTCAGCAAACTTTCTTACTCTTTCATGAGAAAACTGAACATCATCTTTAGTTTTTTGGTCTAAATTTTTTTTAATTTCTTCAATTCTTTCTTTTGAAACAATAATTTCTCCATCATACTTATCAAACTTTTTTGTTAAATCGATACAACCTTGTTCTTTAGTAGATTCTATATTTTTAAGTAAATCTTGAACTATTCCTGTCGTTTTGCTGTCATCGGTAGATGAAGTTTTAGGTGATTTTTTAAGATATTTTATTGCCATTAATTATTGTCTGTAAATTAATTTTTGAACTATTTAAAGCATAAGTTCATTTATTTCAATGATCAATTAAAGATAAATTTAATATATTATTTAGAATTAGTCTAAAGCAACTACTGCAGCAGCAATAGAAGCCAATCTTGCTTGTGCTTCATCAGAGCGACTAGTTATTACAACTGGAATTTTTCCTCCAACTACAACACCCGCGGCACATGCTCCAGAAAAATAAATTAACATTTTTACTAAACCATTTCCTGTTTCAACACTTGGTACTAATAAAACATCTGCCATTCCAGCCACTTCATTTTTGATACCTTTAATCGCTGCAGATTTTTTTGAGATACTATTATCAAATGCAAGAGGGCCAAATACATCAGCATTCAAATTTTCTTTTTTTGCAAGCTTTGTTAATTCTTCAGCATCTTTTGAACTTGGAACACTATCTAAAACTTCTTCTGTTGCTGAAAGTATAGCTACTTTAGGTCGTTCGATACCAATTCTATTAGAGAAATTTATAACATTTTTTAGAATATGCATTTTTGTCTTTACGTTAGGTAAAACATTCAAAGCACCATCCGTAATAATTAATGGTTTATCCTCTTTATCCAAAGTCATGTGCCAAATGTGACTTAATCTAGTTTTTCCTAATAGATTAAATTCTCTTTTAAGAACCTCTTTCATCAGTATGTCAGTATGAATATGACCTTTAACTATAATTTTAATTTTTTCTTCACTAGCAAGTTTAGCAGCAACTTTAGCAGTGTTATTTTCTATAGGTTCATGAATAATTTCATATTTAGAAATATCCCACTTCAAATCTTGTGCACATTTTAAAATTTCTTGCTGATCACCTATAAAAATAGGTTCAATCAAATTTTCATTTACTGCATCCTGGACTGAAAGCATTGGTAAAGGTTTTCCAGCATTGACTATTCCTGCTTTTACCCCTTTCTTTTTATGAGCAACATTAAGTAAATTATTGGGACAAACAATTTCTTTATTTGATAACATTTTTATTTATTTAGACTCTTCAAGTCTTCTTTAATCAGCTTTGATATTTTTATTTCTTTTTTTGAATTCATCTTAAATCTTTTATATTTATTTTGACCAGGATACATTATTTCTTTTACACCTTTAATTTTTGGCAATTTTTTAATTGTCTTTATATTATCTTTTATTCTACTGGTATAATTTTTTACAAATAAATTTGTTTTAAATGTGATGAATAGGTGACCAATGTTTTGTGGACCAGAAAAATCATCAAAGGGATCCTTTACTCTTCCAGCATGGTTACCACCTGTCAATACACCACTTAATATATCCACCATCCAAGCTAAACCAGAACCCCTGAAACTTGCTATTGGTAGCTGAACACCTTCAAGTGCTTTATTTGCGTCTGTAGTGGGTTTACCAAATTTATCTAAAGCAACATCTCCAGGAATTTTTTGATTATTTCGTGCGGCAACTCTAATTTTTCCTCTGTTAATCATAGAAATAGATGTATCTAAAATAAAAGGTACTCGTGATCCAGTTGGCGTTCCAAAACAAATTGGATTAGTTCCGAATAAACTTTTTAATGCTCCATAAGGCGCAACAGCAGGAGGTGCACTTGTATAAATCATAGTAATTAAATTTTTTCTTACAGCTTGTTCAGCATAATAACCTGAGAGACCATAATGACCACTATTTTTAACTGCAACCATTCCAACACCAGTTTTTTTTGCATTCTGAATTGCTTTTTTAATTGCGATATCTGCAGCAACAAATCCAATACTATTATCTGCATCAATATGGGAAATTGATTGTGAAATTTTTCTTATTTTTATTTTTGGTTTTGGGTTTATTACTTTTTTAGAAATTCTTTCACAATACATCCTCAACCTTGAAAGTCCGTGACCATATGCTCCAACTAATTCTGCATTTATTAATGCATTAGTTGATATGTCAGAATAATTTTTCGACAACCCATGTTTTTTAAATATTGAAGAAACTAGTTTTTTTAGTTTAGTAGTTTTCATTTTATCTATTCTTTAAGCCAATCGTTAATTATTTTCATATTAATTAGTGATTTTTCAATATCAAATAGATTTGATGAATTATTCTGATTTATAAAATTTTCAGAAACTTTTTCTATTTGATTGGCATAAACTGATAATCCTGAATTAATACTTTTAATGTAAAAATGTTTTTTATTAGTCACCTCAATTGAAGATTTGTTATTTGGAAGCCAAGGTTCATTAATTTTAATAGATCCTTTTGTTCCATTAATTATACAAATGTTATTTAGATTATTTTTAAAGCTCACATGAACTTTACTCTCAAATTTATCGTCATAATTTAAAATTGCAGTCGCATCGTCATCAACACCAGATTTTGCAAAACTTAAGTTTTTTGATTTAATAGTTATTTTTTTTGGATCTCTTGCCAATAGCATAAAAAAACTTATCGGATAACAGCCTAAATCAAAAACTGATCCACCGCCTAAAGTTTTATCAAATAATCTTGATGATGGGTTAAATTTTGCTTTAAAACCAAAATTACTTTCAACACTTTGAATATCACCAATTTCATCATTATCTATCAATTTAATAAGTTCAGTTGTTTGAGCATGTGAGTAATAGGCAATGGCTTCATAAAATTGAATCTTTTTTTCTTCAATGAGTTTTTTTATTTCTATTAGATCATTAAGAGACAAGGAAACAGGCTTTTCACATAAAATTTTTTTATCTTCTTTCAAAATTTCTTTTATCAATTTCACATGAGTATTATTTAATGTAGAAATATAAATTGCTTGTATTTCTTTATTTTGTATTACTTTTTCATAAGATTGATTTTCAAAATTTTTAAGATTTTTTTTGGATTTACTAGCTACATCAATTAATTTTGAATTAGATGTTTCATTAATAGAGTTAGCGAATGTCATTCCCATCCGTCCTAATCCTAAAATTCCCCAATTAATCATCTAAATTATCAAACCAATCTTTATATTTTTCTTTATTCGAAACTAAATATTTTGGTAACAAATCATCTTTCATTATTTCAAGTTTATAACTTGCGCCATATTTTTCACTTTCAGTTTTGTCCGCTTGATGATCGTAGTTAACAATCCTATTATCGATACATTTTTGAATTTCTTTCACAGTCACACCTGAAGCATCAAATTCATTATGATGACCAAAGTTTGATAATTTTGTATAAATATTTTCCGCTGTCATTAAATTAGTAAAATGCCAACCCCCATTTTCTACAATTTGCAAATTCCTTTGTTTAAGACTTGAAAAGACTGTATCCAGTCTCCAAAAAGGATATTTTTTTGCTTTTAAATTTCTCAACCAGGAAAATGAAACCAATTTCTTTTTTTTGCAGGCTTTAGTGCCATACCATGGCATGAGGTTGTAAAACAAATTAAATTTATAGTAAAAAAATAATTGTTTAAAAATGAATATATCATTTTTAGAACTTTTAAAATGCTGTGAGTCAAAATTAGGAATTTCATCATTGTCACTTAAGCATACCAAGTCATTATCATCCACCTCATCTAAAGCATTTATCATATAATCGTATGATTGTTCAATTCTTAATAAACTGTTAGTTCTTTTAATTGCACTGATATTATCCGAATTTGGATCTATACCATCAGGCTCTTTTTCTATTACTAGATATTCTATTTTATCTTTAAACTTTTTGAAATTATCTATATCAAAATTTAATTGTTTAGGTTTGCCACTATGAGAAAATTTAGACTCAACGATTATAAATTTATCAACATGCTCATTAAGAATATTAAATCTTACATCAAGCATCAAATCTTCAGAATAGTAAGTTGTACAATCGATAATTTTCATTAATTAAATGAATTAGAAAAACATTAACCTTTTCCACGCCATGGTATTGTTTTATCAATTATTTTTCTAAGCGTCACATCAAATAAAAGCCCCAGCATTCCCATAATAAATATTGTGATCCAAATTACCTCATACTGAAAATATTTTTTAGCTACATTTTCAACAAAACCTATTCCAGTGGTTCCAGCTAAGAATTCTGCAGCTACTAATGTTCCCCAACACATACCTACAGCCACTCTGATACCAGTCAAAATTTCTGGTAACGAGTTTGGAAAAATTACGTGTCTAAGTATTTGTTTTTTGGATGCACCTAAAGAATGAGCTGCATGAATTTTTGATAATTGTGTTCCAGACGCACCAGCTCTAGCAGAAATGATCATAATAGATAAAGAAACCATAAATAATAAAAAAACCTTTCCAGTGTTATCAATACCAAGAACAGAAATAATAAGAGGTGCCCATGCTAACGGGGGAACTGGCCTATAAAGTTCAATTAATGGATCAAAAAAACCCTTTGCAAATCTATTTAGACCCATAAATAAACCCAAAGGAACTCCAATGAGTATTCCAAAAACCAAACCTAAGAAAACTCTCATAAAGGAATCCCAAATATGTCCATATGGAACTGGTACTTTAAATAGCTTGAAGTCACCTGTAACAAATTTAAGGACATTGCCTTTAAAGTTTTGCTTTACTATTCCATCTTTGGTATGGACTGGATATTCTCCAGGTAGAATATCTGCAATCCAATCAGGTATAATGAAACCAATCATTTTACTAACATCAACCATATTTATCCAAAGAAGAGGAATGTCTTTGTAACCAACGCTTGGTTTTGACATTAATACAAATTTATTAAAAGTATCTGAAGGTTTTGGTAACCATCTTCCAGAACCCTGCTCTGAACAACTTGGGCCACTAGCAATAATTGTACCTGCTGGAAATAAAAAGATATCAATTAATCTTAAACCACCTTGAATATTTAATTGAGCATTATCAAATTTTATAATCGCATTTTGCATTTTATCTAATGCATTTGGTGGATAGATACTCGCAAATTCTATTCTTCTAGCAATTTTAACAATATTCTTTGCATAAGTAGAAGCAACTTCCTGATTATCACTTAAATCATTTCTATATACTTTGATTTCATCTTTAATTTCTTTAATTTTATTTAAGAATTCTGGATTATGGTTTCTTAATTTAAAAAACTCTTCACTAATTAAATTCAACTCTTGAGCTGCAGTATGAAATTTTAAACCTCTATTTGTTGCTGGCACAAGAGGTACTTCTATTGTATTTTCAATACTACCAGAACCAGCGTCAATCTTTGTAATACCCCAACCACCTTCTTCACTTACAGCTTTAAGCCTGTCATTTAGTTCTTGCTCTGTTTCAAATGGATAATCAGGTTTTTGAAAATTTTCTGTTAAAAGATTAATCTTACCTGTTATCTCTTCAATTTTTTGTTTAGTTTCATTTTCAAGTAAAGCCTCATTAGTCAATAAAGGAATTAATTGATTTGTTTTATCTATAAAGCTAACAAGAATTGTTTTTTGCTCATTGTTAAGTTCTTTAGAATTTTTTATTTCAATTGATAATTTTTTTAAGTTTTTATTCTCTTTTTTAATTTGAGAAGTACTTTTTAACTCCCTCTCTTCTATAGGAAATTGATATTTTAATCCTAACAAAGAGTCATTTACTTTTCCTACTTGACATAGCTCATTAGCAGATTTTGGATAAAAACCTTTTGCAATATCCCAAGAATAATATAGCCAAATTAAAAGAAGAAAACTGCTTCCTACAATTACCCAATGTGTACCACCTAATGCCCTTTCAGGATTTCCAAAAACTGCATCGACTTTTTCATTTTTAATTAAACGTCTTCCATATAAGATGCAGCCTATAACAGCTACAAATATTAAAAAAGTTATTATTTGAGTTAACATCTAAATATCTTTTCCCATAATTTCTTCTTCCATATTCCAAATCATTTCTAATATTTCTTCTCGTTTTTCAGAAAAATCTTTATTTTTTTTTATTTCCCTTAAATCTTCTTTCAAACCCATTGATGCAAATGGTAGATTATATTCTTTATGTATACGACCCGGCCTAGGAGCCATCACATATAGCCTCTCACCAAGTAATAATGCTTCTTCAACTGAGTGAGTAATTAGAATAATTGTTTTTCCAGTTTCTTTCCAAATTTTTAAAACTAAAGACTGCATTTTTTCTCTTGTTAAAGCATCAAGAGCTCCCAATGGTTCATCCATAAGAATTAAATCTGGATCATTAATTAGACATCTTGCAAGAGCAACTCTTTGCTGCATTCCTCCAGATAATTGATAGGTTGGTGTATTACCGAAACCTTTGAGTCCTACAATTTCCAACCATTCATCAACTTTTTTTTGTGTTTCAATTGGATCTTTTTTTTTCATTCTTAGTCCAAAGTTTACATTTTCAGCTACTGTGAGCCATTCAAACAAAGCCCCTTGTTGAAAAACCATTCCTCTTTCAACACCGGGACCATCAATTTCTCTATCATTTAAAGTAATACTTCCTGATGTTGGTCTTATAAAACCTGCGGTGATATTTAGTAAAGTTGTTTTACCACAACCCGATGGGCCAAGAACTGTTAAAAGTTCTCCTTTTTTTAGAGTAAAATTTAAATCTTTTAAAGCGTGAACAGTTTCTCCTTTTGGAGTTTTAAAAATCATGTTTAGATCTTGTGAAACTAAATCACTCATTGAATACCTTATATTAGAAATCTTTTAAAAAAAATAGGCACCAATTTTAAATAATTGGCGCCTATTAAATTTTTCTTTCTCTATTGAATTATAGAGGCAAGAAACTAGTGTCTACGTTTCCTCTTGGTGTTCCCATTCCTTTTAAGAATGCATCAAGATTCCCTTTAGTCATAGATTGTTTAGTCTCTTCTGGTGTCAAGAATTTGAAACCACCTAATGTTTCTTTCATATCACCAACTTTCATTTCTGAAGCTTTAGCCATAACATTCATGTTGCTTTTACCAGCTTTATATCTTGCATTAGCTTCATGAGTTACTTCTATAAAAGTTCTAAGCATCTCAGGGTTTTCCTTCATAAACTTTGTAGTTACTGAAGTAATATCTATTCCTAAGATACCTGCTTTTCTAGCTTCATCAACTGTAAGCAATCTTGATCCTACTGCAGTTGCAGCTTTAATAGAGTTACCACCAAACAAACATGCCATTACAACATCACCACTTACTAAAGCAGCAGCTCCTTCTTCAGGATCCATTTGAATAATATCCATTTTTTTTCTGTCAGCTCCAACAACTTTCATACTTTCATCGAAAACATACTCAGCCATTGTTCCTAGTGGAACAGCAACTTTTTTACCTTCTAATTCAGTAGCGTTTGCTTTTGTAATTCCAGAAGCGTTAGAAGTTACACAAGTAGTTCCTCCCATTCCGTATTCCATAGCAATATCTACAAGCTTGATAGGTGCTTTAGATTTTACAGCATTTATGAAAGGTACCAAACCTTGTGAATAAGAAATATCAATATCTCCTGCTAACATTGCATCAGTCATTGCACCACCATTAGTAAAGTTTGTCCATTTTACTGGAACACCTAAAGCTTTTGCAAAATTTTTCTTCTGCATGTCTTCTAAGTTTGGACTTGGCCACTCTAAGAAGTAAGCAACTCTAACTTCGTTAGCAGCAGAATTAGCAGCTGTAACAGACAAGTTAAGGGCTACAAAACATCCTAAAAGAAAACTAATTATTTTTTTCATTTATTCCTCTTTGTTGATTTATAATACTAATAGTTAAAATTATATTTACTAAGATGTAAAACAAAAAAGTGTTTATTTTGGATACAACCATTAGTTGTGACATTATTTTGGTGGTTTAATAGACTTAATTAGTCTAAAGAAATTATAATACTAATTATTTAAAAATTAAAAAAATATGAGCTCAGAAAACCGAACTTCAGTTCCAAATTCATTAAATGAACATTGGATGCCTTTCACATCTAATAAAGATTTCAAAGCAAATCCAAGATTAATAACAGAGGCAAAAGGAGTTTATTTAAAAACTCATCACGGTAAAACACAAATTGATGCAAGTTCAGGATTATTTTGTAACCCATTAGGTCATGGTAGAAAAGAAATTACAGAGGCTGTTACAAAACAACTAGATACTCTTGATTATGCTCAACCATTTCAACAAGGTTTTGGTGGTTCCTTTGAATTAGCTACAAAAATTTCAAAACATACTCCTGGAGATTTAAACAAAATGTTTTTTACAATTTGTGGATCTACTGCTGTTGAAACTGCAATTAAAATTGCTGTTGCTTATCATAGAGCAAAAGGAGATGCTCAAAGATTTAGATTTGTTGGCAGAGAAAGAGGTTATCATGGAATGAACATTGGTTGTGTTTCTGTTGGAGGAATGGTTAATAATGTAAAAACATTTGCAAGCATTCTAATGCCAGGTGTTCAACATATTAGACATACTCATTTATCAGAGCATAAATTTGTGAGCGGTCAACCAGAAACTGGTGATTATTTAGCAAACGATCTAGAGACTATTTGTCAAAATTTTGGTGGTGAAAATATTGCTGCCTGCATAGTTGAACCGATTGCAGGATCAACAGGAACTTTAGTTCCACCAAAAGGATATTTACAAAAACTAAGAGAAATTTGTGACAAACATGGAATACTTTTAATTTTTGATGAAGTAATCACTGGCTGGGGTAGGACTGGATCAAAATTTGCTGCGCATGAATTTGGTGTAACACCTGATATTATGACAATGGCCAAAGCAACAACTAATGGAGTTGTTCCTATGGGTGTTGTTGCATGTAACGACTCTATTTATGACGCTGTAATGGATGCTTCTCCCAAAGGTGCTGTAGAATTATTTCATGGATACACTTACTCAGGAATCCCAGTTGCTGTTGCAGCAGCATTAGCAGTCCAAGATATTTTTGAAAAAGATGATATTTTCAATAGAGCAAAAAACTTAGCTCCATATTTTCAAAAAGGTTTATTTTCTCTACAAGATTTAGAGTCTGTAGATAATATTAGAGGATATGGGATGATGGGTGGAATTGATATGAAGTTAAATACCAAACCAGGTAAAGCTGGTTATGAAACTTTTAAAGCTTGTTATGAAGCAGGTGTTAATTTCAAAGCAACAGGAGACTGTTTAATAATTGCCCCACAATTTATTTGTGAAGAAAAACATATTGATGAGATTATTGATAAACTTAGAACAGGTATCACTAACTATCAAAAAAACCAAAAAAACTAGTTAGTTTATAATTTATAAATAACACATAGAGAGTAACAATGCGGATAGGCATACCCAAAGAAATTAAACCACAAGAAAATAGAATTGGTTTAACACCTGATAGTGTAAAAATTTTGGTTTCAGAAGGTCATGAAGTTTTAGTAGAAAATAATGGAGGCTTTGAGGCTGGTTTTGAAAATGATCAGTATACAAAAGCAGGTGCAAAGATTGTAAATAAAGCTTCAGATATTTTTAATGATGCTGAAATAATTGTTAAAGTTAAAGAACCTCAAAAAGTTGAAGTGGACATGATAAGGGAAAATCAAATTATTTATACTTATCTTCATTTAGCTGCTGCAAAAGAACTTACAGAAGGGTTAATAAAAACTAAAAGTATAAATATTGCGTATGAAACAGTTACAGATGATAATGGTAGACTTCCTTTGCTTGCACCAATGAGCGCAGTTGCAGGACGTATGTCTGTTCAAGCTGGAGCACATTGTTTAGAGAAAAATCAAAAAGGTAGAGGGGTATTATTAGGGGGAGCGCCAGGTGGTGAGCCAGCAAACGTACTAATACTTGGAGGTGGCGTTGTGGGAGAAAACGCTGCAATAATAGCTACTGGTATGAGAGCTAAAGTTCATGTTGTTGATAAATCTGAAGCAAGGTTAAAACAATTAGTGCAAATGTTTGGTGATAAAATTATTCCTCAGCAAAGTGACAAGATAGATTTAAATAAGTTAGTGGCAGAGGCAGATTTACTAGTTGGAGGTGTTTTAATACCTGGAGCTGAAGCACCAAAATTAGTTACAAAAGATATGTTAAAATTAATGAAAAGAGGATCTGTAATAGTTGACGTTGCAATAGACCAAGGTGGGTGTGTTGAAACAAGTAAACCAACAACTCATGGAGAT
>JBJLDX010000012.1:0-7954 GCA_045566175.1 Candidatus Pelagibacter sp.
AATCCTCTAAAGGCTCACTCTCATTTTCAGAAATTGGTTCATCGACGGGAATTTCACTAACAGTTGTTTTTTCAGTTGGAGGAACTTTAGCCTGTCCTTCTAAATTTCTTTTAAGAGCTTTGTTGAGTTTTTTTTGTGTATCCTCTAAAGATAAGTTTAAAATTATTTGAAATTCCATCAAAATTCTGTCGTATGCTTTTTCGAAAAGCTGACGTTCACTGTAAGATTGATCAACCATCAAATCATCACCTTTATTTAAATCTCTTACTACTTCTGCTAATTCATAAATTTTTCCAGATGAAATTTTTGCCTCATATTCTTGCGCACGTCTACTCCACATAGATCGCTTAATTTTAGGTTTACTTTTGAGAATTGAAATACATTTATTAACCTGATTGATTGTTGCAAGAGGTCTTAAGTGTGACTGTTTGTTAACTGGGACCATTCCATTTGCTTTGTCTTTTTCAAATTTGATGATGTAAGTCTCAACATCTATTCCACCTATATTTATCTTTTTAAACTCAGTTATTTGACCAACTCCATGTTTGGGATAAACTACATAATCTTTAATCTTATATTCTCTTTTTTCAGTCTCTTGTTTTTTTACCTTTTTTATTTCAGGCTTTACTTCATTACTTTTTGAAATTCTTAAATTGTCTGATTTATTCTCTGTTTTAACCTCAGGTTTTTTTGAAGTAATTTTTTTAAACTTGGATTTTTTTAATTTAATATTTTTTAATGATGATTTTTTACCTTAGCTTTTTTAGCTTTAATTTTTTTTGTTTTTTTTTTGTTTTTGCTTTTAAAGGTTTTCTTTAAAATATTTTTCAAACTTATCTTGCTCATTTTTAAATTTTTCATGATCCATGGGGGGATCTTTTTTTTCACTAATGTTTGGCCAGATCTCAGAATACTGTTTATTGATTTCCAACCACTTTTCGTAACCAGGTTCAGTATCAGCCACTATGGCATCGACTGGACACTCAGGCTCACAAACGCCACAATCTATACACTCATCCGGTTTAATTACAAGCATATTTTTACCTTCATAGAAGCAATCTACTGGACATACCTCAACGCAATCCATCAACTTACATTTAATACATTTTTCATTAACTATGTAGGTCATTATAAGAATTCTTTTTTAATTTTAACTTTAATATCTCCCATAAGTTTGTTGTCAATATACAATAATCCACCAAGTCTCCTCATTAAGTTTGTTTCATAGATATCAGCTTCTTTATTTGAATAGATAATTCGCCATAAAGTTTCTATAATTATGATTTTATTCTTTTCATCCATATTTTTTACTTTTTTAGTAAAGTCTAAAATTTGATTAGAATTATTCTCAATTTCTTTTCCAAGATTAATTATTTCATTTAAATTAGATTCTTTAGCACCAAATTGGATTAAAGCCTGTTTAATAATTTTTTCTTCAGAATTGGAGTAGTTTTGGTCTATTTTAGCAGCATATATCAATAAAGCAGCAATCTTTGCTAAATCATTTTCTTCATCATTTTTTTTAAAAAACATATTTATTGGTTCAGATTGAGATTTTTTAAAATACCGAAAGGGCTTTCCTTTATAATTTTTTTATTAAAATTTTTATTTTTATTTTTAATTGGTGAATATTGAAGATAAATCTCATCATTTTTATCAATAATTTTGTAATTCATGCATTTTAAAAGTTTTTTAAAGTTATCTTTACTACAACCTAATAAATTTAACATTTCAGGAACAACTTTAATTTCTTTTTTATTTTCAGGATTAGAATTAATAATTTGTACAAATAATCTTTCTAAAATATCAATTCTTACAAAAATGTTGTTAAATTTTTCAAACCCACATAGCAACATAAAATTTTTGTTCTTTAAATCTTTGCTATCTAAAAAATTCAACCCAAATTTTGGTGGCTTAAGATTGAAATATTTTTGGTGATAATTTTTCCAAAGTAAAGTTCTCAAAGAAACAGCTTCTGGTTTAATTAGTCTATGTAAAAAAACATGGTATCTACCAAATTTTACTCCAAGATCTCTTAATATTTTTCTGTCATTTTGATCAAGTTTTTTTAAATATTCTGCCACCTGATCTCTTTTAATAACTCCGTTGTTTTCATAAAGTTGATATGCAAGAGCCTTAATAGATGAATTTTTTTCTTTTAAATTTTTTAAATCCACAAGACTTTTTAAAATATTTTCAATTTTTTTATTTATCCAAGTTTCTAAAAAATTAGTTAATTTTTGTGTTTGGTTTTGTTCCAAAATTTCATCAACAATTAATTCAAAGTTAGGATTTAAGTAATCTTTTCCAGATACTATTTTTGCAATTGCAAAATTACTCCAATAAATTTTAAAATCATCTTTGAGTTCAACTGAACCTGTATCAATTATTATTTGTATTCTTTTTTCAAGTTCAGGCCCCACAGTTTGTCTTGCTGCTTTTTTTAAGGATTTTATATCAGTTTCAAGAGCTCCTTTTTTGAGATCTAATTCTAATTTAAGACCTTTAATTTTTCCTATAAATTGATCATCAATCATAACTTCATTATTTTCTAAAATTTTTGTATCAAATTCCATATCTTGCTTTAAACCTCTTGCAAGAACACTGGCCCTTTTATCAATAAAAGTTTTTGTAAGCTCTTCATGCAGTCGGTCAGAAAGTTTATCTTCTAATAATTTTGTTTTTTCTATCCAATAATTTTGATTTTCTATCCAATTATTTTTATTTGAAACATAAGACCAAGTTCTCACATTTGCAATTCTATTTGATAAAGAATCTACATTTCCTTCCAATTTGTCAAGCTTCATTAGTTGAAGACGCATATACTCATCTGTAATCCTGCCTTTCTCACCAACTAAATATTTAAATACACTTTCTATAACTTGATAGTGATTTCCATAAGTTTTTTTTACAAAATCAGGTATTTGACAACATTCCCAAAGCAGACCTAAATTTTTTCTGTCAAATTTAATATTTTTAAAGCTTTTATCTCGTAAAAAAAATTTAAGAGCTTTTTCATCCTCACATTCATGTATTTTTCTAAGCCAACTTTTTGAGGCTTTTCATCTAATGATTTTATTAAACTAAAACTGTTGTCAAAATTTAAATCAGAATTTCTCCAAAAAAGAGATTGAATTTCCTCAAATTTGTGATTTTCTAATAATTCAATTTCTTCTGCATTTATTTCTTTACATTGTCCTGTAACTCCAAAGGCACCATCATTTAAGTATCTACCTGCCCTTCCTGCAATTTGTCCAATTTCGGATAAATTTAATCTTCTTAACTTTTTTCCATCAAACTTTTTTAGATTTGAAAAATAAACTTGATCTAGATCCATATTTATACCCATACCTACAGCATCAGTTGCAACTAAAAAATCAACATCTCCTGATTGATATAATTCAACTTGAGCATTTCTTGTTTTTGGACTTAATGATCCCATTACTATGGCTGCTCCACCTTTTTGTCTTCTAATCAATTCTGCTATTGCATAAACTTCTTCTGCTGAAAATGCAATTATAGCAGTCTTTCTTTGTATTCTTGAAATTTTTTTATGACCTGTATAAGAAAGTTTAGAAAGCCTATCTCGATTAATAAATTCAATGTCACCATCTAGTTTTGAAATTATATTTTTAATTGTGAAAGAGCCCATAAACATTGTTAATTTTTCACCTCTTATATTTAATAATCTGTCAGTAAAAATGTGACCACGTTCATGATCTGCACACATTTGAATTTCATCAACTCCAACAAAATCTAAATGTTTATCTATTGGCATAGACTCAACAGTACATAAAAAATATTTTGCATTAGGTGGTATAATTTTTTCTTCACCAGTAATCAAAGCTACTTTATCTAAGCTAGTTTTTTTTATTACTTTGTCATAAACCTCTCTCGCCAATAATCTTAAAGGAAAACCAATCATACCACTTTCAAAAGACAGCATTGTTTCTATGGCCAAGTGAGTTTTCCCAGTATTTGTAGGACCGAGAACTGCAGTTATTTTATTTTTTGTCATTTCTATCTTTGGTATATCTTAATTTTTACCTACCAGATGTTGTTAGTACTAAAGAACAAAAATAGACTAAAACATGACCGAATCGGAGTATTAAAAGTTCTCATTTTTATATTTAAATTATTTTAGCACAATATCTGAAACTCCAAAACTTTAATTGATATTTAAGTCATTTAAGTGATAGCTTTTAATAAATTAAACTAAAATCAAAAAGGAGATAAAATGTTTAAAAAATTATTTAAAACATTATCAATCGTTTTACTTCTATCTGGTAGTTTTATGGGTAAAGTTATTTCAGCTGATTTAACTTTCTTTACTATTGGGACTGGTGGAACTGCTTATACTTATTATCCAGTAGGTGGAATGATTGCTAATGCAATTTCTAAACCTCCAGGATCTAGAGAATGTGGAAAAGGTGGAAGCTGTGGAGTAGATGGCTTAATAGCATCTGCTGTGTCTTCAAGAGGATCTGTTGATAATGTTAATGCTATTCTTTCAGGACTAAGGAATTCTGGATTTGCACAGTCAGATGTAGCATATTGGGCTTATACTGGAACAGGAACTATGGAAGGCAAAGAACCTGCTAAAGAATTAAGAACTATAGCAGCACTATTTGAAGAACATATACACTTAGTTACTCTTAAAGATAGTAAAATCAAATCTGTTAAAGATTTAAAAGGTAAAAGAGTTTCTTTAGATGAACCTGGTTCTGGAACATATGTTGATGCTTTATTAATTTTAGAAGCTAATGGCTTAAGTGAAAAAGATGTTAAAGCCGAAGCTCTAAAAGGTAATGCAGCGACAGATGCACTAAGAAATAAAAAAGTTGATGCAATTTTTGTTGTAGCAGGATTTCCGACAGGAGCTATAGTTGAATTAGCATCTTCTGTTCCAATTAAGCTTGTTCCAATTGATGGTGCTGGTGCAAAAAAACTGACTGACAAATATGGTTTTTTCTCTCAAAGCGACATACCTTCAGGTACTTATGAAAATGTAAAAACAACTAGTACAGTTGCAGTTGGTGCACAATGGTTTACTTCTGCAAAAGAAGATGATCAATTAATCTATAATATTACAAAAGCTCTTTGGAATAAAGAGTCACGTAAATTAATGGATGTTGGTCACGCAAAAGGAAAAACTATCACTCCAGAAACTGCTTTATCTGGAGTTGGTGTTCCTTTACACCCAGGGGCTGAGCGTTTTTATAAAGAAGCTGGTCTTTTAAAATAAAAAGAATAAATTAAACCCTGGATTTTAGATCCAGGGTTTTTTTTTATGAAAAATTCAAAAGAAAAAATTAATTTTGATGAGATAGAAGCAAAACATGATCCCCAATTATCATTTAGAAAACTAGGACCAAAACTAAATATAATTGTAATTGCTTTATTAGTTTCAATGTCAGTTTACCATTTTTGGGCTTCTGGATTTGGCTTAGTTCGAGAAGTTTTACACAGAGGTATTCACATTTCTTATGTAATTGGTTTAGTTTTTATTCTTTTTAATTGGAAAAAGAAAAAAGAACAATTTTATGAACCTAAGTTTAATTTTTTGACGTTTCAGAATATCAACTTATTAGACTATATTTTTGCATTTTTAACAGTATCAACTGCTCTATATCTACCTCTTTTACCTCCAGAAATTTTAGCTCAAAGAGTTGGTAATCCTGGGACAATAGATGTATTCATGGGATCAATTTTAATTATATTGACTCTGGAGGCAGCTCGAAGGTCAGTTGGTCCTACACTGCCTTTAATTAGCATAATTTTTATTTTATTTGCAATTTTTGGACCATACGCTCCTGGAGCTTTAAAGCACGGTGGAACATCCTGGCTAGGCTTTGTAAACCATATTTATATAACTAACCAAGGTGTTTATGGAGTAGCAGTTGGTGTAATGGCACAATATGTTTTTTTATTTATACTCTTTGGAGTTTTGGCAACACGTGTAGGTTTAGGAAAACTGTTCATTGATCTATCAATGTTAATTGCAGGAAAATTTTCAGGAGGCCCGGCCAAAGTAGCAATTTTTTCATCAGCTTTTATGGGAACAATTTCTGGATCATCTATAGCTAACACTGTAACTACGGGATCCTTAACAATACCTGCTATGAAAAAAGTAGGCTACCCTTCACATTTTTCTGGGGCAGTTGAGGCGGCATCTTCTACTGGTGGCCAGATTACACCTCCAATTTTGGGTGCAGCTGCATTTATAATGGTGGAGTATTTAGAAATCCCTTTAAGAGATATTTTAGCAGCAGCTCTTATTCCAGCATTACTACATTATTTTGGAATTTTTATTATGGTACATCTCGAAGCTAAGAAACTTGGTTTAAGAGGTTTAAATGAGGATGAGATGCCCAATTTTACAAAAGTTATAAAAGATAATTGGTTATCACTCTTACCTTTAATTATTTTGGTATATTTTATATTAAGTGGACGAACACCAGACTTTGCAGCTATCTATGGAATTATTTCATGTATTACTATTGGTTTTATTAAACCAAGTAACAGACTAAATATTAAAGACCTTTGGAATTGTTTGGCATCTGGAGCTAAAAATACTTTAGCAGTTGGTGCTGCAGCAGTTTGTGTTGGAATAATTGTTGGCGTTGTTACTTTAACTGGAGTAGGTTTCAGATTGGGGTTTGTAGTTATTCAGACTGCAGGAGATATTAGTAATTTTTTTTCCAATATTTGGCCAATATCTTTTTTTTCATTTGAAGACTTAAGATTATTCTTTTCTTTAGTTTTAATAGCAATTTCTTGTATTATTATGGGTGCAGGAATTCCTACTACAGCAACTTATATAATTCTTGTTGCAGTAGCTGCACCAGCTCTTGCACAGCTTGGCATTGAGCCATTAGTTGCACATTTTTTTGTTTTTTATTATGGAGTCTTAGCTGATATTACTCCCCCAGTTGCTTTAGCCGCTTATGCTGCATCTGGAATTGCAAAATCCAATCCATTTAAAACCGGAAATACTGCTTTTAGACTTGGAATTGCAAAAGCATTAGTTCCATTTGTATTTGTTTACTCACCATCTCTATTGTTAATAACTGGTGAATTTCAAACTAATCAATTAATTATAACTCTGATTGGAACTCTTATAGGTATTGCATTAATTGGAATTGCATTTTCAGGATATTGGTTTCGACCTCTCAAGAAATATGAACAAATTATAATTGGTATTGGATCTTTATTTTTTGTTGCTCCAGGAATAAAGTCAATGGTTTTTGGATTATTGATTATTTTACCAATGTTATTTTTACAATTTTTAAAAAAAAATTAACCTCCTGGCCCTAATTTTGAAGGATTAATTTTTAAAATTTTCCAAACGCCTGAAGCTGAAGTAATAATTTTATCATCACATTTTAACTCACAGAATAAAAAAACTAATGTTTTTGTTTTTTTTAAAATTTTTACGTGGCCAATTATTTCATCACCTATTTTTGACGCTCCAATAAACTTAAGGTCTAAAGAAATGGTTACACATGGAGCATTATCTGTAGATCGATGTGCTGCTGTACCTGCACCAGCATCTACTAAAGCTGATAAATATCCACCATGTGTAATACCAGCAGCGTTCAAATGATTTTCATTAACAGTAGATTTAAATTCGTATTCGTCATTAGAAATATTTCTGAACATAACACCTCCGTTGTGCTTCATAAAACCTTGCTTTAAACTAATTTGTTCAAATTTTTCCGACATGATTTTTTATAGTACAAAAGTTAAAATTAACAAAATTATAAAAACAATTATAAAAAAATATATTACGGACATTTGAAGAGAAGCTTTAAACAACCAATTAAACATATACCCCTTTTTATTGGTGCGCCTGCTAGGAGTCGAACCCAGAACCTCCTGGTCCGTAGCCAAGCGCTCTATCCAGTTGAGCTACAGGCGCATTTTAATTTTATTTAATTATAGTATATTAATT
>JBJLDX010000013.1:0-10902 GCA_045566175.1 Candidatus Pelagibacter sp.
CTAAGAAAAAAGCTAAGAAAAAAGCTAAGAAAAGAAGAAGAAGATAGTAACTTAGTATTCTTTATTTAAAACGCTTCTCATAACGATTTACGTGTGAGAGGCGTTTTTTTTTATTCCTCTAGAGTATCTTCACTTTCAGTTATTGGCTCTTCTTCACTTAAACTTGATGTGGAAGATTTAATTGCAGTTTCGACTGGCTTAGTTTCAGGATTTAAATTTCTTTTTAAAGCTTTATCCAGTTTTTTCTGGGTATCCTCTAGTGAGATATTTAAAATTATTTGAAATTCAGATAATATTCTTTCATATGCTTTTTCAAAGAGCTGTCTTTCACTATATGATTGATCTACCATAAGATCATCACCTTTATTTAAATCTCTAACAACCTCGGCTAACTCATAAATTTTTCCAGATGATATTTTTGCTTCATATTCTTGGGCTCTTCTACTCCACATAGATCGTTTGATTTTAGGTTTGCTTTTTAAAATAGAAATACACTTATTAACTTGGTTTATTGTTGCTAGAGGTCGAATATGAGATTGTTTGTTAACTGGAACCATTCCATTCGCCTTATCTTTTTCAAATTTAATTACATATGTTTCTACATCAATTCCACCAATATTGATTTTTTTAAATTCAATAATCTGACCAACACCATGTTTTGGATAAACAATATAATCTTTTACTTTATACTCTTTTTTCTCAGTTTCTTGCTTTTTGACTTTTTTTATCTCTGGTTTAACTTCATTACTTTTTGAGATTCTTAAATTATCTGTTTTAAGGTTTTTTATATTTTCATTTTTTTTTGTTTGTTTTTTAGTCTTTGATGTAATTATTTTTTTAGTTTTTTTTGGTAATTTTTTTATTTTTGTAACCTTCTTTTTTTTTACATTTTTTCTATCTTTTTTTTTGGTATTTTTTTTAAATGTTTTCTTTAAAATATTTTTCAAACTTATTTTGCTCATCTTTATGTTTTTCATGATCCGAAAGAGGATCTTTTTTTTCAGTTATATTAGGCCAGATCTCAGAATATTTTTGATTGATTTCTAACCATTTGTCGCTGCCAGGTTCTGTATCTGCTTTGATTGCATCAACAGGGCATTCAGGCTCACAAACGCCACAATCTATACACTCATCCGGTTTAATTACAAGCATATTTTTACCCTCATAAAAACAATCGACAGGACACACATCCACGCATGTTGTATGTTTACATTTTATACAATTGTCATTAACTAAATATGTCATGTGGAATATTCTTTCTTAATTCTTTCCTTAATATCCCCCATTATTTTACTGTCAACATATAATAGCCCTGCTAGTCGTCTCATTAAACTTGTTTCATACATATCTGCTACTTTATTTGAAAAAATTATTCTCCATAAATTTTCTATAATTTTAATTTTGTTCTCTTCATTCATGACTTTTACTTCTTTTGTAAATTCCAATATCTGATTTGAGTTTTGTTCAATTTCTGCTCCATCTTCCATTATTTGATTAATACTTTCATCATTAGCTCCAATTTTTAGAAGAGTTTGTTTGATTATTTCCTTTTCTTTAATAGAATAATCTTCATCAATTTTTGCCACATGAATTAATAATGCGGCAATTTTTTTTAGGTTATTTTTATTTTTTTCTTTTTCTTTAAAAAACATAAATTTAATTAAAACTTAATTTTTTTAAGATTCCAAATGGGCTTTCTTTTTGTGTTTTTTTATTAAAAGTTTTTTTAGTATCTTTTTTGGGTTGATATTTAAAAAATATATCCTTTTCTTTTTCGATAATCTTATATCCCATATTTATGAGAAGTTGTTTAAAAGCATTTTTATTACAGCCTAATAAATTTAACATTTCAGGGATTATTTTTACCTCTTTCTCAGAGTTTATTATTTGCATGAATAGTCTCTCTAAAATATCAATCCTCACAAAGAAATTGTCAAATTTTTCAAATCCACAAAGCAGCATAAAATTTTTATTAATAATATTTTTATTATCTAAAAAATTCAGACCAAATGTAGGTGGTTTTAAGTTAAAGTATTTTTGATGGAAGTTTTTCCATAACAATGTTCTTAATGAAACAGCTTCTGGTTTAATTAACCTGTGTAAGAAGACATGGTATCTTCCAAATTTAACTCCTAGGTCTCTCAAAATTTTTCTTTCACTTTGTCCTAATTTTTTAAGATATTCAGATACTTGATCTCTTTTAAGAACACCGTTGTTTTCATATAACTGATATGATAATGCTTTTATTGAAGAATTCTTTTCCTTGAGGTCTTTTAAATCTACTAAACTTTTTAAAACAGTATTAATTTTATTTTTAATCCATTTTTCAACATACAAGCTTAGTTTTTGTTTTTGATCATGTTCTAAAATGTCATCGATAATTAATTCAAAATTAGGGTTTAGATAGTCTTTACCTGAAGTTAGTTTTGCAATTGCAAATTTATTCCAATAAATTTTGAAATCATCATTTAATTCAATTAACCCAGTATCGATTATTTTTTGTATTCTTTTTTCAAGTTCAGGGCCCACTGTTTGTCTAGCAGCTTTTTTAAGAGATTTAATATCAGTTTCAAGAGCTCCCTTTTTTAAATCTAATTCTAATTTTAAACCATTAATTTTTCCAATGAATTGATCATCAACCATTACTTTGTTATTTTCTAAAATTTTAGTATTGAATTCCATATCCTGTTTTAAACCTCTAGCTAAAACACTTGCTCTCTTATCAATAAATGTTTTTGTAAGTTCTTCATGAAGTCTATCAGAAAGTTTATCCTCTAATAATTTTGTTTTTTCTATCCAGTTTTTTTGATTTTCTACCCAATTGTTTTTATTTGAAACATATGACCAAGTTCTAACATTTGCAATTCTATTTGACAAAGAATCCACATTTCCCTCTAATTTATCCAACTTCATAAGCTGCAGATGCATATAATCATCGGTCACCTTTCCTTTTTTGCTACTCAAATATTTAAATACAGTCCCAATGACTTCGTAGTGATTACCATAAGTTTTTTTGACAAAATCTGGTATCTGACAGCATTCCCATAACAAACTTAACTTTTCTTTATCAAATTTAATATTTTCAAAGTTTTTGTCTCTTAAAAAATATTTGAGGGCCTTTTCATCTTCACATTCATGAACTTTCCTTAGCCAATTATTATTAGGTTTTTCATCTAATGATTTAATTAATACAAAGGGATTATTAAAATTAAGGTTTGAATTTCTCCAAAATAAGTATTGAATTTCTTCGAACTTATGATTTTCTAATGAATTTATATCTTCAGGGCCAACTTCCTTACATTCTCCAGTAATTCCAAAACTACCATCATTAAGATATCTTCCAGCTCTTCCAGCAATTTGTCCAATTTCAGATAAATTTAGTTTTCTAAGTTTTTTTCCATCAAATTTTTTTAAATTAGAAAAATAAACATGATCTAAATCCATATTTATTCCCATTCCAATTGCGTCAGTTGCAACTAAGAAATCAACATCCCCAGATTGATATAATTGGACTTGAGCATTTCTAGTCTTTGGGCTGAGAGAGCCCATTACTATTGCGGCACCACCTTTTTGTCGTCTAATTAATTCTGCGATTGCGTAAACTTCCTCTGAAGAAAATGCAATAATAGCAGTTTTCCTTTGTATTCTCGAAATTTTTTTGTGACCAGTATATGAAAGTTTTGATAGCCTATTTCTGTTTATAAATTCAATATCTCCATCAAGTTTTGAAATAATATTTTTAATTGTGTTAGAACCCATCAACATGGTAAGTTTATTTCCTCTCAAATTTAATAATCTATCAGTAAAGATATGGCCTCTTTCATGATCTGAACACATCTGTATTTCATCAATCCCTACAAAATCCAGATATTTATCAATTGGCATAGATTCAACTGTGCATAAAAAATATTTTGCATTTGAAGGAATAATCTTTTCTTCGCCGGTTATCAAAGCAACTTTATCGGGACCAATTTTTTTTATTACTTTGTCATATACCTCTCGAGCCAATAATCTTAACGGAAAACCAATCATGCCACTGTCAAAAGACAGCATAGTTTCAATAGCAAGATGAGTTTTGCCAGTATTTGTTGGCCCCAAAACTGCAGTAATTTTATTTTTACTCATTTCTATCTTTGGTATACTTTTTTTTTTACCTACCAGATGTTGTTAGTCTCAAAGAACAAAAATAGACTAAAACATGACCGAATCAGAGGATAAAAAGTTCTCATTTTTTTTATTTTAATTATTTTAACACAAGATCTTAAACTCTTAAAACTTTAATTGAATTTTAAGTCATTTAAGTGATAGCCTTCAAAATTAAATTTAAATTAAAAGGAGATAAAATGTTTAATAAATTATTACGAACATTTGCACTTGTTTTATTAATATCAGGTAGTTTTATGAGTAAAGTTATTTCTGCAGATTTAACTTTCTTTACTATTGGTACTGGTGGAACAGCTTACACATATTATCCAGTTGGTGGAATGATTGCTAATGCAATTTCTAAACCTCCAGGATCAAGAGAATGTGGAAAAGGTGGTAGTTGTGGAGTAGATGGTTTAATAGCATCTGCTGTTTCATCAAGAGGATCAGTAGATAATGTTAACGCTATTCTTTCTGGATTAAGAAATTCTGGATTTGCACAGTCTGATGTTGCATATTGGGCTTATACTGGCACAGGCACAATGGAAGGTAAAGAACCTGCTAAAGATTTAAGAACAATAGCAGCTTTATTTGAGGAACATATTCATTTAGTAACTCTTAAAAATAGTAAGATAAATTCTGTAAAGGATCTTAAAGGTAAAAGAGTTTCATTGGATGAACCTGGCTCAGGCACATATGTAGATGCATTATTAATTCTAGAAGCTAACGGTCTTTCAGAAAAAGATTTAAAAGCAGAAGCGTTAAAGGGTAATGCTGCAACTGATGCTCTTAGAAACAAAAAAGTTGATGCAATATTTGTTGTTGCTGGATATCCAACAGGAGCGATTGTTGAATTAGCATCATCTGTACCAATTAAACTTGTTCCTATCGATGGTTCAGGTGCGAAAAAATTAACTGATAAATATGGTTTTTTCTCACAAAGTGATATTCCATCAGGAACTTATGAGAATGTAAAAACTACAAGCACTGTAGCTGTAGGTGCTCAATGGTTTACTTCAGCCAAAGAAGACAAAGAATTAATTTACAATATTACAAAAGCTCTATGGAATAAAGAGTCTCGTAAATTAATGGATGTTGGTCATGCTAAAGGAAAAACAATTACTCCAGAAACTGCGTTATCGGGAGTAGGAGTACCTTTACATCCAGGTGCTGAAAAATTCTATAAAGAAGCAGGCTTAATTAAATAAAGATAAATAATTAAAACCCTGGATTAAAAGTCCAGGGTTTTTTTATGAAAAATTCAAAAAAAAAAATTGATTTTGAGGAATTAGAAAAAAAATATGATCCTCAATTATCTTTTAGAATACTTGGCCCTAAAATAAATGTTGTAATAATTACTCTCTTAGTATCTATGTCAGCCTATCATTTTTGGGCCTCAGGATTTGGTTTGGTTCGTGAAGTCTTACATAGAGGTATTCATATTTCGTTTGTGATCGGTTTAGTTTTTCTTCTTTTTGATTGGAAGAAAAAAAAAAATCAGATTGAAAAAAACTATTTTAGTTTTCAAAACATAGATTTGATTGATTATATTTTTGCATTTTTGGCTGTATCGTCAGCTTTATATTTGCCACTTTTACCACCAGAAATTTTAGCTCAAAGAGTAGGTAATCCTGAAAAAATAGATGTATTTATGGGCTCAATATTAATTATTCTGACACTCGAAGCTGCGAGAAGATCTATAGGACCAACACTACCTTTGATAAGTATCATTTTTATTTTATTTGCAATTTTTGGACCATATGCACCAGGAGCTCTTAAACACGGTGGAACATCTTGGTTAGGTTTTGTAAATCATATTTATATTACAAATCAGGGTGTATATGGAATAGCTGTTGGTGTAATGGCTCAATATGTTTTTCTATTTATCCTTTTTGGAGTTTTGGCTACAAGAGTTGGATTAGGAAAATTATTTATTGACTTATCTATGTTAATTGCTGGAAAATTTTCAGGTGGACCTGCAAAAGTTGCAATTTTTTCATCTGCTTTTATGGGAACAATATCTGGATCATCTATAGCAAATACTGTCACTACAGGATCTCTCACCATACCCGCGATGAAAAAGGTGGGGTATCCTTCTCATTTTTCTGGAGCTGTTGAAGCAGCGTCTTCTACCGGCGGTCAGATAACTCCACCAATTTTAGGTGCTGCAGCTTTTATAATGGTAGAATATTTAGAAGTTCCTCTAAGAGATATTTTAGCAGCGGCACTTATTCCTGCTTTACTGCATTATTTTGGAATTTTTATTATGGTTCATCTTGAAGCAAAAAAACTTGGCTTAAGAGGTTTAACCCAAGAAGAAATGCCTAACTTAGCATCGGTTATAAAAGATAACTGGTTATCACTTTTACCCTTAATCATTTTAGTATATTTTATATTAAGTGGTCGAACACCAGACTTTGCTGCAATTTATGGGATCATTTCATGTGTTACTATAGGTTTTATCAAACCTAGTGATAGATTAAGTTTAAAAGATCTTTGGAACTGTTTGGCATCTGGAGCAAAAAATACTCTAGCAGTTGGTGCTGCTGCAATTTGTGTTGGAATTATTGTTGGTGTTGTGACTTTAACTGGAGTGGGTTTTAGATTAGGCTTTGTTGTTATTCAAACTGCAGGGGATATAAGTAATTTTTTCTCAAATATTTGGCCAATATCTTTTTTTTCATTTGAAGATTTGAGATTATTTTTTTCTTTAGTTCTGATAGCAATTTCTTGTATTATAATGGGTGCAGGAATTCCAACTACAGCTACTTACATTATTCTTGTTGCGGTAGCAGCTCCTGCACTTGCACAACTTGGTATTGAGCCTTTGGTTGCACATTTTTTTGTTTTTTATTATGGAGTTTTAGCCGATATTACACCACCCGTTGCTCTAGCAGCATATGCAGCATCAGGCATAGCGAAATCAAATCCCTTTAAAACTGGAAATACTGCTTTCAGATTAGGTATTGCTAAAGCATTAGTTCCATTTGTATTTGTTTATTCACCTTCATTACTTTTAATAACTGGTGAATTCCAAATTAATCAATTAATGATTACACTTATTGGAACTTTAATAGGTATTGCTTTGATTGGAATTGCATTTACTGGATATTGGTTTAGGCCACTTATGAAATATGAACAAATTTTGATTGGTATTGGTTCTTTGTTTTTCGTTGCACCTGGAACAGAATCAATGATTATTGGTTTAGTTTTTATTTTGCCAATGTTTTTTTTACAGTTTTATAAAAAAAACTAACCTCCTGGTCCTAATTCGGAAGGCTTAATCTTCAAAATCTTCCATACACCTGAAGCTGAGGTAATAATTTTATCATTGCATTTTAATTCACAAAATAAAAATACTAACGTCTTTGTTTTTTTTAGAATCTTTACATAACCTAAAATTTCATCCCCTATCTTAGATGCCCCTATAAATTTAAGATCTAGTGAAATCGTTACACAAGGAGCATTGTCTGCTGCTCTGTGTGCCGCTGTTCCTGCTCCTGCATCCACTAAAGCAGACAAATAACCCCCATGAGTAATACCTGCTGCATTCAAATGATTACTATTTATAGTAGATTTAAATTCATATTCTGTATCAGAAATATTTCTAAACATAACACCACCGTTATGTTTCATAAATCCTGGTTTTAAGCTTATTTGCTGAAATTCATTTGACATTATTCTTTATAAAATAAAAGTTAATATTAATAAAATTATAAAAATTATTAAGAAAAAATATATTACAGACATTTGAAGTGAAGATTTTAGCAACCATTTAAACATATTTATCTTTTTATAGTTTTTTAACTTAAAGATAAAATAAGATTATGCAAGTCTACTTAAATGTTTTAATTTTATTTTATGAAAAATAACGAATACTTAAATTTTTCTATTCTTGCACTAATTATAATTAGTGCAATATTTTTACGATTTTATAATTATAATTTACAAGATTTTTGGTGGGATGAACTAGTAGCCTTTTTAAATGTTGACCCATCATTAAGTTTAAAAGAAACTTTTTTAAGGGCGCACTCATTTACCATAGGGACAGATTTAAGTTACGATTATGCTGAAAATGCTAATTTTTATTTTTATGTATATAAGTTTATTTTAGGAATTTTTTCTTATACTCCTGGTGTAGGAAGAATCATTACAGCGTCCCTTGGAGTTCTTGTTGTTTTAATATCTATTATAATTTATAAAATTTTCATTGGTAAAAATATTATTCCTTTTAGTATTCTTGTAGCATTTAATTATTACCTAGTTATCCAATCTCAAGAATTTAGATATAATATTTTTTTTTGCTTCATATCTTTGGTTTGTATTTTTTTTTTCTTTTCTCTAATAAATCAAAAAACTTTTATTAATAAAAAAGCTACCAAATTTTTTTATTTTCTAACTCTTTTTTTAACCTTATGGACTAATGTTTTTGGATTTATAATATATTTTTCTCAATTATTTACTTTATATTTAAAAGATAAAAAAATTTTATTAAATAATATTATTTTTTATTTAATTGTTTTTATTTTTTATCTAATTGTAAATTTTAAACAGTTAATAAATTTTTCTAATATAAGTTATTTCCCAGTGCCAAATAAACAATTAGAATTCTTTATTGATTATGATTTTAAGTACTTTTTTTTGGATCAATTGTAAGTGGAAAAATATTTCTTGTAACTTTCTTGGCTTTATTTCTTTTTAATATTCGTAAAATCTTAGTAGGTAGAATTGAAATAATATTTTTATTCATTTTATTGTTTTCTAGCTATTTTTTACCACTTTTATATTCTTTAATTTCAAAACCCATCTTACAGACTAGATATTTAATTTATTTAGTTCCAGTTATAATTATTTTACTTGTTTTCATGATTGAATTGCAAAAGAAAAAATACTTACAAGCAATAATATCATCAATCTTAATTTTGATTTGTACCTCTAATACAGTTTATAGTTTATATATATTAAAAAAAAATGACAAACCTCATATTACAGAAGTTCTTAATAAAATTTCTAATGTTGAACAAAACTCCAATACTTATCTAGCCACATCAAATATCTATTTACTTAACTTTTTAAAAAGAAAAACTGAATTTGAAAAATTAAATATAAACTTTATTTCTTGTGAAAAACTCAATGCTTTAAATCTCAAAATTTATTGGGAAATAACAATTTTCCCTGGTGCTCGTGGTTATAGTTGTGTTGATAAAAGTAAGAATATAGATGGTGGCATTAAAGAAATTACTGAAATTAAAAGATTTAAAGCTCGTTACGCTCAAGTTTATAAAGTTTCTTATAAATAATAGATATTAGTTTTAATCTATTTTTGGTGCGCCTGCTAGGAGTTGAACCCAGAACCTCCTGGTCCGTAGCCAAGCGCTCTATCCAATTGAGCTACAGGCGCATTTTTAATTTTATTTAACTATTGTATAATAATTTTAAGTATATTTTAATAATAAGTTAGGTTTTAAATTTATGACTAATAAATCTAGAGAAGTCGTTATTGTTAGTGCAGCAAGAACACCAATAGGTTCTTACAGAGGTTCATTAAAAAAAATCAAAGCAGATCAACTTGGAACAATTGTTATTAAAGAAATTTTAAAAAAATCTGAATTTAAAGTAGATGAAATTGATGAAGTTATTATGGGCCAAGTATTAACAGCAGGTGCTGGTCAAAATCCAGCAAGACAAGCTGCTTTAAATGCTGGTATACCAAATTCAAAACCTGCTCATATAATTAATCAAGTGTGTGGATCTGGACTAAGAGCAGTGATATCAGGTTATCAATGTATCAAATTAGGAGAGGCAACAAATATAATTTCTGGAGGTCAAGAAAATATGTCACTAGCCCCTCATTCTATTTTTTATAGAGATGAAAAAAAAATTTCAGAGGAAAAATTATTGGATACAATGATAAATGATGGATTGATAGATGTATTTAATAATTATCATATGGGTGTAACTGCTGAAAATGTTGCAAAAAAATTTTCCATATCAAGGCAAGACCAAGATGAATTTGCCTTAAATTCTCAAAAAAAAACAGAAGCAGCTATTATTAAGAATAAATTTGATGATGAATTAATAAAAATAAGTCAGGATGGTAATATTTTAGAGAAAGATGAGTACCCAAGGATAGGTTTAGAATTAAAAGATTTAAAGAAATTAAAAACTGTCTTCAAAGAAAATGGAACAGTTACACCAGGAAACTCTTCTGGAATAAATGATGGAGCTGCAGTTTTATTATTAACAACTTTAGAAGAGGCTGAAAAAAAATCTATTAAGCCATTAGTAAAAATAGTATCCTGGGCTTCTGTTGGAATAGATCCAGCTCTGATGGGATTGGGACCAATAGAGGCTGTTCGCGAAGCGACCAAAAAAGCAAAATGGAATTTAAATGAAATTGATTTATTTGAAATAAATGAAGCATTTGCAGCTCAAAGTATTGCGGTAATCCGCGAGCTAGGTATTGACCAAAATAAAGTTAATGTAAATGGTGGAGCCATTGCTCTTGGACATCCAATTGGAGCTTCAGGAGCTAGAATATTGGTTACATTGATACATGAGATGAAAAAACAAAATAAAGATAAAGGATGTGCAACACTTTGTATAGGTGGTGGAATGGGTATAGCTTTATGTATTGAAAAAATTTAGGAATTAATTTTTCCGTATTTTTCTTCTAATAAAATTTTTTGTATCCAAGTTCTAGCATCTATATAGGTACTAACTTTTGGTTGAATTAGTGCTTTTAATAACTTTTTAATC
>JBJLDX010000014.1:0-10224 GCA_045566175.1 Candidatus Pelagibacter sp.
TATTTTTCAAGCTGAACCTCCAATTGATTCAGGTTATCATTTTGGTTCAAGATTGGTAATTAAAGGTAATTATCTTTTTGCATCAGCTGGTGAAAGAGGACAGGGTATGATTGCACAAGATACTACAAGTCATCCTGGAAGTATTATAAGAATTCATTTAGATGGAAGTATTCCTAATGACAATCCTAAGTTTGAAGGTAATCCAAACTGGCTTCCTGAAATTTATCAAATTGGAATTCGAAACCCTCAAGGTTTAACACTATCCCCTTTTGATGGAAAAATTTATATGAGTAACCATGGTGCAAAAGGGGGTGACTGGTTTGGAGAGGTAAAAAAAGCTGAAAACTATGGTTGGAAAATATTAGGCTGGGGTGGAAAAAATTATAGTGGAACTAAAATTGGACCTAAGTGGAAACCTGGTTTTACAAAAGCAATTCAATATTGGGTACCTTCTATAGCTACTAGTGCAATCACTATTTACAAAGGGAATGAATTTAAAGAATGGAACAGTCATGCACTAATTACATCTCTCAAAGATAAATCATTAAGAAAATTAATATTTGATGATAAATCAAATGTTGAAGAAGAGATTATTTTTAAAGACAAAATTGGAAGAATTAGAGATATACAGGTTCATCCAAATAATGGAAAAATTTATTTTTTAGCAGGAGATAGTTTGTGGTTAATGGAAAAAAATTAATTAAAATTTTATGTTTTTTAGTTGTAATTATTTCATATAACTCTATTTGCTTTACTATGGAAAAAAAACCTTATCATCACCTACCTGATGGAACTTTCAGAAATCCTGAGGGATCTCCCAAAAGGGACCCTAACGTGAAATGGTCTTATAAAATTTTTAATCAAGAAAAAAAGAAGCTTGATATGACAGTACCTGATAGTCATGTGGTTAAAAAAGAAAAGGTTTTATCAGATTTAAATAAATATAAAAATGATGATTATATAGCTTGGATAGGTCATGCTACTTTTTTAATTAAACTAGGAGAAACAACAATAATTACTGATCCAGTATTCTCAAAAAATGCAGGTCCATTAATCTTTGGACCAGATCGATTTACTGAACCAGCCTTAAAACTTAGCGAAATTCCAAAAATAGATTTATTTTTACTAACTCACAATCATTACGATCATCAAGACATGTCTACTATTAGAAAATTTCCATATAAAAATGCAAGAGTTTTACTCCCACTTAAACTAGGTAAATATTTTAAAAGATATAAAGATGTTAATGAAATGGATTGGTATGATGAAATTAAGATTAATGATAATTTAAAAATTACTTTTTTACCGGCTGTTCATTGGTCTAAAAGAAGTTTAACAGATACAAACAAATCATTATGGGGAAATTTTTTAATTGAATACAATGGGAAAAAAATTTTATTTACATGTGATACTGGAATTGGAGATATCTATAAAGATATTGGTAATAAATATGGTCCAATTGATCTAACATTCATAAATATAGGAGCCTATAATTTTTATCCAATAATGCCGTATAAAGATAAATCAGTTTATCATACCAATCCGGAAGAGGCTTTAGAAGTTGCTAAAAACTTAAAAAGCAAAAAAGTAATTGGAATGCATTGGGGAACATTCGTTTTATCCCTTGAGCCAATAATGGAACCACCTTTAAGATTCAAAGCTAGCGCAGAGAAATTTGGATTCAAGAAAGAAGATGCTATTATTTATAAAATTGGTGAGTTTGGATCTTTAAAAAAATTACTTAATTACAATTAGTTATCTAATAATTTTTTTTTAGCTTTTTCGAATTCTTCTTGAGTTAAAACACCATCTTTTAAAAGATTATTTAATTTATCAAGCTCCTCACTCAAATTTTTTTTATTATCAAAAGAATTTTCACTCTCATCATTTTTTAAATTTTCTTGCTCCTTAATGGCATTTTTAGCCTCTGTCCCTTTCATTATTGCATTGATCCCTAAATAAAGTACAAAACCAAATATTGGGATAACCAAACCAAAAAAAATTATTTTTTCCATAAATTAATCCTCGTCCTCTTCTCTCCAATTTTTTTCATACATCAACCAAGCAGCAAATATAACTGAAAATGTTCCAATAATCATACCATAATCAAATCCTGTTTGCTGATCATATAAGTACCAACCTAGTTGGGTTGCCCCTATGGGAGGTATTGTAAGAATGGCCATAATAATTGCAATCCTATAAGGATATCTAGGTTTTTTCATAAAATAATTTTACAACAAAAAACTATAATCTAAGATTTTGATCTAAATATGTGACTAAATACACCTGACCAAATTAATTCATAGTTACAACTATCTAAAAACTTGAATGTTTTACTTTCTTTTATGCTTTTCTCATGAATTTCTACACAAATTAATTCAGGTTTATGTTTATCAAAAGATAAACTTTGAAGAACTTTAAGATCTGCACCTTCTACATCAATATCTAGAAGATCAATTTTTTTTTCTATTTTAGATTTTTTTAAAATTTCATTTAAAGTCAAAGCTTGTATTTTTTTTTCTTTTATTGGTCCTTGAAAAACTTTTTTTGCTTGTTCATATTCAATTGTGCTTAGCTGACTTAATTCTTTTTGATAATACATGTTTAATTTTTCATTTTTATCAGAGACAGCAAAATTATAATTCAAATCTTTTGTCCTTATATAATTAAACAAATCTATTGAAAAACTGTGAATATCTATATTTATGCCTTTCCAACCTTTTTTGTATAATAAGAAAGTGTTATTTCGATGTATTGGGTGATAACAACCAACATCAATAAAAAAACCTTCTTTTTTATTTTTAAAGTAATCAAAAATTATTAAATCTTCCCCATCCATTGAATAGGTCTTCTTTGGTACAAAATATTTATGCTTAATATAAATATTATGAATGATATGTAATTTTTTTTTAATTATTTCATACATATTAATAGAATAAATAAACTTAAGATTTTAGTAAAATCTATTTTTGAGATCTTTTAAAACAATCAATTGTATTTTTTAATAAACAAGCAATAGTCATAGGTCCTACCCCACCTGGAACTGGTGTTAATGCTTTAGCATTTTTAGAAACTTCATCAAATGCTACATCACCCACAATTCCTTTATCAGTTTTATTAATACCAACATCAATGACAATAGAGTCTTTTTTAACCCAATCACCTTTTACAAGTTCAGGTATTCCAACAGCTGCAACAATAATATCAGCCTCAAGACATTCGGCTTTTAAATCTTTTGTTCTTGAATGAGTAATAGTTACAGTACAGTTTTCTTTTAAAAGAAGTTGTGTCATTGGTTTTCCATTTAAATTAGATCTTCCAACAACTACTGCCTTTTTTCCACTTAAGTTAGGTTCAATTTTTTTAATTAATAAATAACATCCTAAAGGAGTACAGGGAATTGAACTATCATAACCAGAGGAAAGATTGCCAACATTCATGGGATGAAAACCATCTACATCTTTAGATGGATCAATTGTTTCAATTACTTTTTTTTTATCAATATGTTTTGGTAATGGCAATTGAACTAAAATTCCAGAAACTGTGTTGTCTTTATTCAACTCACGAATTTTTTCCAAAACAACTTTTTCTTCTATAGTATCAGGGTATTTTATTACATCTGATTTTAATCCAACTTCATTTGCTGATTTTTCTTTATTTCGAACATAAATCTGACTAGGTGTTAAATCTCCTATTAATATAACTGTGAGGCCTGGGACTTTATTATATCTTGCTTTTAAATCTGAAACTTCTTTCTTCAAATCTTCTCTTAACAATGCTGCTTCTTTTTTACCGTCAATCAGTATCATAATTTTAGAATATTATTGGTGCAATGTAGAGCTTCATACACATTTCTATAAACCAAATCAATAGAAGTAAAATTATTGGTGATATATCTAAAGAACCTAAATTTGGTAAAAAGCGCCTAATTCTATTTAAAAAAGGATCGGTCAATCTATAAGTTAATTCTAATATTGAATAAACAAATCTATTTTGTGTGTTTAATACGTTAAATGATATTAACCAACTAATTATTACATTTGCTATAACCACATAAGAATAAAGTTTTAAAATCTGTAATACTAAATAAAAAATAGCAATCATTTTTTTTCTATGTAGATAGACTGGCTAGGAAAAGCAAATGAAGCTTGATTCTTCTCAACAATTTGTTTTATTTCTATCGCTAAACGTTCTTTAACTGACAACCATTCATTCCAACTATCAGTTTTAGTAAAACAACGCACATACATATCTATTGAGCTATCTGAAAATTTATCAACTCTAACTGCTAATCCTATAGTCGTATTAAAATCCTCACTGTTATTTATGTGACTTTCTATTTCGTCTCTTATAGTTTTTAATTGATCTACTGTCGTATCGTATTGAAGAGTAATAATCCAACTTATCAACCAATTAGATGTTTCACTTATATTTATAACTGCATTTTCTGCAAATTGAAAATTTGGGATAATAGCTAATGATTTATCAAATTTTCTGATTGTTGTAGATCTAAAACCAATTTTTTCAACTATACCCTCAATTATATCATCAACTAAAATCCAGTCTCCAATTTTAAATCTTTTTTCAACAAGGACTAAAATCCCTGAAATTAAATTTTTAAATAAGTCTTGAGCACCTAACGCAACAGCAACACCAAATAATCCAAGACCTGCAATAATAGGTCCAATTTTTATACCCCACAATTCTAAAACAGCTGCTAATCCCAAAATAAATATAAGGATTTTTAAAGATTTAATTATCCAGCCAATTAATTCCCTCGTTAAAAGTCTATCTAAGCCACTCAATATATATGAAACTGGTTCAATGACTTGATGGATAACCCAAAAAATTAAGATTGTTATTAAAGTTCTATTAATTGTATCTACAACCTCACGTCCATCGGTGGAAAAAGTCATATAATAACTTGCTATAAAAAAACCTAATACAATTGGTAAAAATCTTGCAGGTCCAATAAGAGCATTTACAAACGTATCATCTAATTTGTTTGTTGTTCTCTTTGAAATAATTTCTAACTTTTTAATAATCAATTTGCTAATCAAACCTCTAAAAATTAGAAAGATTAAAAATATTCCCAAGCCAATTAATATTTGAAAAATATCTACACCAAGAATCCCTTTATTCCATACAGATAGAAATATTTCTGAAAAATTATTTATTAATTCCATAATCAAATTTTATATAACAAAAACTCCTCTTCTCCAGGATTAAAAAGAAATATTTTTTTCCATTTAATTTCATTTAATATAGACGAAGTTTTTTCACCTATACACATTAAATTTGTATTCATCCATATATTTTCTGTTTGATGAATTTTTATAAAATTCAAAAAACTAGAAGCACTATTTTGAGAATAAACATAGACTATATCTGGCATGTTTGCTTTCAATTTTTTAATAAAATTTTCATTAAATTTATCGTTATGACCCGTTCTGTAATTAATAATTCTTTTAATACTTAAACCCTCATTTAACAGCTGCTGGTCTAAATCAGTAGAAATTATCTCACCACTTATGTAGAGAAGTGGTTTATCTTTAGATACATAATTCTGCAAAATTAATTCTTTTAAGTTCAAAACATTTCCCTCCGCAGCAATAGAATTTTGAAAACCAACACTTCTAGCTTTTTTTTCAGTTATTTCACCAACGCAAAAACACAAAATATTTTTATCTAATTTATTTGAATCTAAGTATTTTACTGCATTTGTACTTGTAAAAATAATTCCACCATAATCAGAAAAGTTGATTTTCTCGTAATTCATTTTTTCTATAATTAATAACGGAAGATGAGAAACTTGATGACCTAATGATTTAAACTTTAAAATTGTTTCTGAACAATCCTCCAGTTGTCTAGTTAATAAAATATGCATATTATTTTTTATATGAATTGTTTGATTTAGTTTTTAAAATTTGACCAATTTCTTTTCCAATTTCTTTAAATTTTTCAATTTTAACAATTTTTTTTTCATAAAACCTTTTTAAACCATCTAAAGAAAAGAGTTCTGCCTCAACAATAATATTGTCTCCGTCAATTATGGAATGTGCTCCTATTGCAGTTTCACAGTCTCCTTCTAAAACTTTTAAAATATTTCTCTCAGCATGTGCTCTTTTATAAGTTTCATTATGATTTATTTCTTTTAAAAGAGAAACTATCTCCTGATCATTTTCCCTACATTGAAGTGCAATTATGCCTTGACCTGCACATGGAATTATTTTTTCAGTTGTAAATGTTTCGGATATTTCATTTTCAAGTTGTAAATGTTTTATTCCAGCTAAAGACAAAATTATTGCATCATACTGACCTTCATTTAATTTCTTTAATCTAGTATCTACATTCCCTCTAATAATTTTACAATTAACATCAGGTCTTAACTTTTTTATTTGAAATTCTCTTCTATATGAGGATGTTCCTACTATTGATTTAATATCTAATTCCTTTAATTTTTTTTTATCTCTAGAAATTAAAATTTCTTCTGGATCATTTCTTTTTAAAAAATTATCAGTCAATAAACCATCAGTTTCAATTGCAGGTAAATCTTTTAAAGCATGGACAGCTACATCAATATTTTTATCTTGTAGTTCTTTTTCTATCTTACTTGAAAATAGGCCTTTGCCACCATATTCAGATAGTCTTTCATCTTTTACTTGATCACCTTTTGTAGTGATTGATTTAATAACGATTTTCTCACCCCCAAAGTTTGTATTTTGCATAATAGCATCCTTAGCTTTTTGTGCATAAAGTAATGCAAGTTTACTGCCTCTAGATCCTATTATTATTTTTTTTCTCATTAATAAATTTATTTCTTTTTTTTATTGAGATTGTACAATTATCTAAAACTATTTGAATGAATAAAAAACCCTTAATTCTTGGAATAGAGTCAAGTTGTGACGAAACAGCTGCATCAATAATATCGGAAAATAATCAAGGAAATCCTATTGTCTTATCTAATATTGTGTCAAGCCAGGTGGATGTGCATAAGGAATTTGGTGGAGTTGTCCCGGAACTTGCAGCTCGATCTCACATAGAAAAAATTGACTGGATTGTTCAAAAAGCAATTGATCATAGTGGAATAAAAATTAAAGATATAGATGCTGTTGCATCAACAGCAGGACCAGGTTTAATTGTTTGTTTGTCGGTTGGATTAAGTTTTGGAAAAACTTTTGCTTTTTCTTTAAATAAACCATTCATAGCAGTAAATCACTTAGAGGGTCATGCTTTAAGTCCTAAATTAAATTCTGAATTGGATTATCCATATTTGCTTTTACTTATTTCAGGAGGTCACTCACAATATTTAAGTGTTAAAAATCTAGGTGAATACACCAGACTTGGAACAACTATTGATGATGCTATCGGTGAAGCTTTTGATAAAACTGCAAAACTTTTAGGCATAGAATTTCCTGGAGGTCCACAAATAGAAATTTTAGCAAAAAAAGGAGATTCAAATAGATATGAATTACCAAAACCAATTTTTAACAAGGGTGGGTGCAATTTATCTTTTGCTGGACTTAAAACGGCGATATTAAAAATCACAAAAGAAATTAAGACTGATCAAGAAAAATTTGATCTTGCAGCATCATTTCAAAAAACAGTAATAGAAATTTTATATAAAAAAACCAAAATTGCTTTTACTGAATTCGAAAAACAAATTAAACCAAAAGAAAAAAAATTTGTTGTTGCTGGTGGGGTTGCAGCAAATGAAGAAATTAGGAACATGTTAATTAATGTCTGTAAAGAAAAAGAATATGAACCTATTTTTCCACCCATTAATCTATGTGGAGATAATGCAGCAATGATTGCAATGGTAGGGTTAGAAAAATTTAAATTAAATCAATTTGATCATTTAGATTTTCCAGCAAAACCGAGATGGCCTTTAGATGAGAAGGCTGCTTTTTTAAAAGGTGCTGGTGTTAAATTTTAATAATTAAAAACATAAATATGAAAATAGTCACTCTAATACCAAGCGCAACTGAAATAGTTGCTTTTTTAGGTCAAAAAAAATCTATTATAGGAAGATCTCATGAATGTGATTTTCCAGAAGATTTGTCTAAAATTATAAAACTTACCGAGCCTAAAATTAATGTTGAAGGTACCAGTGGTGAAATTCATAAACAAATAGAAGTAATTTTAGAAAAATCTTTATCAGTTTACAAAGTTCATGTAGATGAGTTAAAGAAGTTAAATCCAGATTTTATTGTTACTCAGTCTCACTGTGAGGTTTGCGCAGTAAGTTTTTCAGAAGTAGAAAATATTACTAAAGAGCATCTAGGAAAAAATACTAAAATAATTTCTTTGCAGCCTAACAAAATACAAGAAGTCTTCGACGATATAAGACGAGTAGCTAAAAGCTTAAAAGTTGATAATGATCATAATAATAAATTAATAAATAATTTAGAAATTAGATTAGATGATATAAAAAAAAAAACACAAAAAATAAAAAAACCTAAAATTTTATGTGTGGAGTGGATAGATCCACTAATGGCTGCTGGAAATTGGATTCCAGAAATGACCAATATAGCAGGAGGTGAAGATATTTTGGGGAAAATTGGAGTAGACTCACATTGGATAAAATTTGAAGATATACAAAATCAAGATCCTGACTTCATAGTTTTTATACCTTGTGGATTCAATCTAAATAAAACAAACGATGAGGTAAAAAAATTACTTAACAAAAATAATGATTGGGAAAAATTAAAAGCTTTTAAAAATAAAAATTTATATGTGACTGATGGTAATCAATATTTTAATAGACCCGGACCAAGATTAATTGATTCTGTGGAGATATTAGCTGAAATATTTCATTCTAATACGTTTAATTTTGGACACAAAAATAAAAGTTGGATCAATTTTTTTGACAAGAGATAAATTTAATAAGCAATATAAATAAAGGATAAACAATTAAATGCAGTATTGGTTAATGAAATCAGAGCCTAACGTTTGGTCTATTAGTCAACAAGAAAAAGCACCAAATGGGGTGGCAATATGGGATGGTGTTAGAAATTACCAGGCAGCAAAAAACCTTAGGAATATGAAACTTAACGATCTTTGTTTTTTTTATCATTCAAATATTGGAAAAGAAATTGTGGGGATTGTAAAAGTTGTAAAAGAGGCCTTTGTCGATCCAACAGATAAATTAAAAAGATTTGTTGCAATCAAAGTCTGCTTCAAAAATTATTTGGACAATCCAGTTACCCTAGAAAGCATAAAAAAAAATAAAAATCTTCAAAATTTAGCACTAATCAAACAAAGTAGATTATCTGTGATGCCAATTGATACTAAAAGCTGGAAAATCATAAATAAGATGAGTAAAATAAAAAAATAAAATTTAAAAAATGTCTAAAAGACCGAAAAAAAGAAACAGTAAAAGAAGGAAATCGAAAAAAATAGTCCGAAAAAAAAGGAAATCAAAAAAAATAGTCAAAAAGAAAAGTAAATCAAAAAAAATATCTAAGAATAAAAAAAGTTTAAAAACTTCTCAGGAAACTATATTTAAAACAAAATCTGATTGGATTAAAAAATCTCTAGCAAATAAAAAGCAATACGAGAAGAAATATAATTATTCTTTAAAACAAAATGACGACTTCTGGAAAAAAGAAGGTAAGCGTATTACTTGGATAAAACCATATAATAAAATTAAAGATGTTAAATATAGTAAAACAGATGTTCATATAAAATGGTTTTATGATGGTACTCTTAATGCTTCTGCAAATTGCATAGATAGGCACTTAAAAAAAAATAAAGATAAAACTGCAATAATTTGGGTAGGTGACGATCCAAAAGTTCAAAAAAAAATATCTTATAAACAACTTCACAATGAAGTTTCCAAAACGGCAAATGCTTTAAAAGATTTAGGTATTAAAAAAGGTGATAGAGTAACAATTTATCTAACAATGATACCAGAGCTTGCCTATACAATGTTGGCTTGCGCAAGAATAGGTGCTGTTCACTCAATTATATTTGGAGGTTTTTCACCTGATAGTATCTCTGGAAGAATTAATGATTGTAAATCAGATTATATAATAACTGCCGACGAAGGATTAAGAGGTGGAAAAACAATACCTCTCAAATCCATTACAGACGAGGCCTTGTTAAACTGCCCAAATGTTAAGAAGTGTATTGTTGTTAAAAGAACAGGAAATAGAATTAATTGGGATGAAGGAAGAGATGTTTGGTATCACGATATAATTAAAAAAGCTTCTACTACTTGTG
>JBJLDX010000015.1:0-9191 GCA_045566175.1 Candidatus Pelagibacter sp.
CTCCTGCTGGAGAGGGTAAAACAACTACTTCAGTTGGTTTAAGTGATGGTTTAAATAAGATTGGTAAAAAATCAATTGTTTGCTTAAGAGAACCTAGTTTGGGCCCTTCATTTGGAATGAAAGGTGGTGCTGCTGGCGGGGGTTATGCGCAGGTTGTCCCAATGGAACAAATAAACCTTCATTTCACAGGTGACTTTCATGCAATTACTTCAGCTCATAACTTGTTATCAGCAATGATTGATAATCATATTTATTGGGGTAACAACCTTAATATTGATGAAAACAAAATTGTTTGGAAACGTGTGATGGATATGAATGATCGTGCTTTAAGATTCATAGATATTAACACTAGTGGTGTCGCTAAAAATTTTAAAAGAGTTGATGGTTTTGACATCACAGTTGCTTCAGAGGTAATGGCAATATTTTGTCTTTCAAATGATTTAAAAGATTTAGAAAAAAGAATTGGGAATATTACAATTGCGTATGATAAAGGAGGTAATCCTCTTTATGCAAAAGACTTAAAGGCCCATGGTCCAATGACGGTTCTGCTTAAAGAAGCGATTAGACCAAATGTAACTCAAAGTTTAGAGAATAATCCTGCGATTATTCATGGAGGTCCTTTTGCAAATATTGCTCATGGGTGTAACTCTGTTATTGCTACTAAGGCAGCATTAAAATTATCTGATTATGTAGTAACCGAAGCAGGTTTTGGAGCAGATCTTGGTGCTGAAAAATTTTTAGATATTAAATGTAGGAAAGCAAATATCAAACCAAGTTGTGTTGTCATCGTTGCAACAATTAGAGCTTTAAAAATGCACGGTGGTGTTAAAAAAGAAGATTTAAAAAAAGAAAATGTCAAAGCATTAAAGGAGGGTTTGGTCAACTTAAAGCGTCATATTGAAAATATCAAGAAATTCGCCTTAGAGCCAGTTGTAGCTATAAATCATTTCGCATTAGATACGGTAGCGGAAGTAAAAACAGTTTTCAAGTTTTGTAAGGATATAAAAGTTGAGGTAAGTGAATGCAAACATTGGGCCAAAGGTGGAAAAGGTACTATAGATCTTGCAAAAAAGATTGTAAAATTATGCAAAAAGAAAAAAAATAAAAATAAATTTAATTTTTTATATAAAGATAATCTTAAATTGTGGGAAAAAATTAGCCTAATTGCTAAAGAAATTTATAGAGCCGATAAAATTACTGCTAGCGATGAAGTTAAAGAACAGCTTAAAATTTTTGAAAAAAATGGTCATGGTAACTTGCCAGTTTGTATTGCTAAAACTCAGTATAGTTTTTCAACGGATCCTAAGCTTAAAGGAGCTCCATTAAATCATGAAATACCAATTAGAGAGGTAAGATTATCATCTGGTGCAGAATTTATCGTTGTTGTTTGCGGATCTATAATGACTATGCCCGGATTACCAAAAGTCCCTGCAGCAAACTCTATTAAACTTAATACAAAAGGTGAGACTGAGGGTTTATTTTAAATTAATTGATCAAGCCAATTTTTTAATTCAACCATTCTTCTTTCTTTTTGAGATACTGAAATTTCTTTTCTTATCAAAGCTATATGGTTTTCAACCTCTTCTCTATTTTTAAAAACTTTTCTTTTTTCAATCAATTTATCTTGTCTAAATTCAATTAAACTTATCATCTTTTCATAAGTTATTTCAGGGTGATATTGTAGACCCCATATTTTGCAGCTATTAATCTCAAAATATATACTCTGTACTTTATTAATTCTGTTGGAAGCCAAACAAGTAGCGTTTTGAGGAAGTGTTTTGACCTCATCAAAATTAAATGCGGGAGAATTAAATTTTTTTTCTTTATTTTTATAAATTAAATTATTTAGACCTTTTTGATTAATTTCGATTTCATTTGCTATTCCTATATGAGAGTTTTTTGCTTTTTCAACGTCTCCTCCAGCAGCTGTTACTGCAACTTGCATACCCCAACAAATAGCTAGTATATTTTTAACTTTTTTTTGACACTCTCTCATGAATTCAATCTGTCTTTTGATTTCAGGTGTGTCGTTGTATATATTTAGACTGCTACCGCCCCAAATTAATCCATCATATATTGAGAGTTTATTCTTTGTTGACTCCAAACTTTTGTCAGATGAAGGATTTATGACATCAAATTGTAAATCTTTTGTATAATAATTTAGACTATCCTTTAAACTTTCAGTATGGGTTTGAATTCCCTCAGCCGAAAAATTTTTATTTTCCTCACTTAAATTTCCTTCAACTATTAATATTTTTTTCATTTAAATAACTCTCCTGAAATACTATGTTGATACATTAATTTAAGATCCTCCTTAGAAATTTTTTTTGGATTTCCAGTTGTCGATGGATCCTCAAACGCCATTAAAGATAGTTTATCTAAATCCAAATTTGAACAATCCATAATATCAGATAATTTGTTTGGAATATTCAAATCTTTTCTAAGATCTAATATCCATTTAATAAAACTGTCAAAATTTTTTTCTAAATCTAAATAATCACAAATTGAAATTATCTTATTTTCAATTGAAGATTTGTTAAATGTTAAAACATATGGCATAAAAATAGCATTTGATAATCCATGATGAACATTAAACTGTGCATTAACAGGGTGGCTCAAAGAATGTATGGCTCCTAATCCTTTTTGAAATGCTGTTGAACCCATTGATGATGCAGCTAATAAATTTTGTCTTGCTTCAATATTTTTTCCATCCTTAAAGGCCTTTAAAAGTGAATTTTTGATTAATTTTATTCCCTCTAAAGCTATTCCTTCTGCCATAGGATGAAAATTTGGTGCACACAACGCTTCAAGATTGTGTGCTAATGCATCCATTCCTGTTGCCGCTGTTAATCTAGGTGAAAGTTCAATTGTTAAAGATGGATCTAGAATAACAATTGAAGGCAATATTTTAGGGTGAAATATAATTTTTTTGACTCCATTTTCTTTATTTATAATTGCAGAAGCTCGCCCAGTCTCTGATCCTGTGCCTGCAGTAGTTGGTATAGCTATTATTGGGGAAATTTTATCTTCATTTGCTCTTTTCCAGTAATCGTCAATGTCTTCAAAATCCCAAATAGGTCTGTTTTGACCTGACATAAAAGCGATCGCTTTTCCAACATCAAGAGCACTTCCTCCACCTATTGCAATAACTCCATCACAATTATTTTTTTTAAATTCTTCTACACCCTCATTAACATTCTCACCAGTTGGATTACCTGTAAAATTTGAAAAAACAGTAAAATTATCAAATCTTTTTATATTTTTTGAAATAATATTTTTGATAAAAGGTAAACTTATCAAATCTTTATCAGTAACAAATAATGGTTTTTTAAGATTTAAATTTTTGCATGCCTCACTTAATTCATTTACTCTATTTTCCCCGACCCAAACAGTTGTTGGATAATTCCAATTAAATTTCATATATATTTAATTAAATGATCTTAAGTTTTTTGTTATTTAATATTGCTTTAAGCAAGTAGATCATTAAAGGAATTTTTTTCTTATCAATTTTTTTTAATATAAATGGTGCGATTTCTCTAGCTAATTGCTCTCCTTCCACAGTGTCTTTAGGCATAAATCTTCTCTTAGCTGATTTAAAAGTAAACCCTTTTCCCAGGTAACTACCCATCTTACTATTTCTTCCTCCAGCAGCACTCACATACAGATCGCCTATTCCTGCAAGTCCAGAAATTGTTTCTTCTTTGCCTTTAAAATATTTGATCAAATATTTCATTTCAAGTATCGACTTTTGAAATAAGTTTGATGACGAGTTTAGACTCTGGCCAGCACCTATAATCATGGAATAGATATTCTTAATTGCTGAACTCACCTCTATACCAACCACATCTTTTGAATACTCTGTTAAATAGTATCTTGTAGAAATCATTTTTCCAATAGATTTTGCAATTTTAATATTTTTATTTGCAATAACTACGCTTGTTTGATTTTTTCTTGAAAGTTCTTTAGCTAGGCAAGGACCTTTTAACACAGAAACATTAGATACATTATAATTTTTAATAAGTTGCTCAGAAATAGTCAAAATTTGTTTATTTTTTTTTTCATATTTTAAGCCTTTTGTGAGCACTAAAATTGGTGATTTAATCCTTAAATTTTTTAATTGTTTGCCAATAAAATCGATACCGGATAGGCTTAATGCAATAACAATCAAATCAAATTTTTCATTTAATAAGTCAGTAGAAAATTTCCTAAACTTTAATTTTTTTGAAAGATTAATCTTCAAGGCTGAGTGAAATTTATTTTTTGATGATAGGTTTCTTACAAATAACTTGCTATATGGTTCAGTTATTGTAACTTTATTTTTATTCTCAATACATGGAATTGTGAATGCAGACCCCATGGCCCCACCACCTATTATTAAAATATTTTTCATAATATTTTATTCAATTCCAAGAAGCTTTTTTCTTTGTTCGGCCCAAGTTCTTATTAAATTATCAACTGCCAAACCTATAAAGGCAACACATAAGCCTAGCATTAAACCGTTACCAGTTCCTTGTCTATCTGACAAAGCTTTTAAGATATATTGACCAAGATCTGTTGTTCCAATCATTGCACCAATGATCACCATAAACAAAGCAAATACAACTGTTTGATTAATTCCTAACATCATATGAGGAAATGCAAGAGGCAGTTCTATTTTTAACCATCTTTGTAATCTAGTTACTCCAGACATGGATCCAGCATCATGTAAAGCGGAAGGCACACTTCTTAATCCTTCAATAGTATATCTTGTTGCAGGGATTGTTGCATAAACTACAACTGCGATTAGAACAGATGTATCTGTTACACCAAAGAGCATAATAACTGGAATTAGATAAACAAAAGATGGAAAAGTTTGGAGAGTGTCACAAACACCTATTGCTATTCTTGAACTAGTTTTATTTTGAGCGCTTAAAGTACCAATTGTTATTCCAAGAATTCCTGAAACAACCACACCAAAAGTTGCCATGTACATTGTTATTAATGCTCTATCCCACCACTCTGTTAAAGCTATGAATAGAGTAAAGCTTCCAACAACTAATGCTGATCTAATTCCACCAATTATGTAACCAGCTCCCATAAATAAAACAAATGTGGCTACTATAGGCATTCTTAAAAATGCATTTTTCATTGGTATTAATACATCTACTATCAACCAAGTATTAAAAATTTTAAGAGTATCAAAAAAATTAGCTAAAACCCAATCTACTCCCGCGTTCCAGAAAGCTTCAGTTGAAATACCTTTGTTGTGTGGGACAATAAAAAAATAGTTAAATCCTTCTTTAAAAAGGAAAGTGCCAATAAAAGAAAATATATATCCTGCTACAACCACTCCTCCAAATATGTAAAGGTACTTATTTTTCTCAAAATCTGTGGGATTTTCAAAATAATTTTTTTGTTTATTTGCCCATGCTAGTGAAAGCTTATCTAATAAAACAGCTATTAAAGTAATACAAACTCCTGCTTCAAGTGCTAAGCCAATTCTTAATTGATTTAATGCGAGTAGCAAATTCCAACCAAGACCTTTGGCACCTATAAAAGATGCTATTACAGCCATTGCTAAACATTGCATTATGACTTGATTAACACCTATTAATATATCTCTTCTTGCTGTAGGGATTAAAACTTCAGATAATAATTGGTAATCTGTGCAACCACTCATCTTACCTGCCTCAATAACTTCCGGAGATACTTTTCTGAGACCTAGTAAAGTTAGTCTGACCATTGGAGGTGTAGCAAAAATAATTGTTGCTATTGCACCAGCATGGTCTCCAATTCCAAATAAAACCATTATTGGAACAAGATAAGAATAGTGTGGCATAGTTTGCGCAACATTCAAAAGTGGGTTTAAAAAATTTTCTACTCTTTTACTTCTGTATGCCCAAACTCCAAATCCAAGACCTAGGGCAAAAGATATTGGTGCCGCAACTAATACAAATGATAAAGTTTGCATTGATGGCTTCCATTGACCGAAAGCAGAAATAAATATCATAGTTATAGCGGCGAATATCGCTAAATTTTTACCACTAAGTTTATGCCCTAATAATATTGCTCCACCAGCAACAATTGTCCAAGGCAAACCTGGTAACTTAGCCCAAGGATTAGCACTTAAAAAATCCCAGCTCGTAAAAGCAACTATAGTATCAACACCGCCAATTAAAATTTCACGAATAAACTGAATTAAAAAAAGCATAGAACTAGAAATTAATCTTGTTATATGAAGAACCAAAGGTCGAGATTTTGTTTCTTGAATACTTGAATCAAAGTATTCAATTGGAAACCACTCGTTTAATAAAAAATATACAGAGTCATTTATCCATCCTGGCATCCAAGCAATAAAAGCAGGTAATCTCCAAAAAACACTGTACTTAGTTTGATCTAGCTTATCTTTATCAATAAATTCAGTTCCAGCTTTGGCAAATTCATACCCTTCAGGTATTTGAATAGCAAAGCATAGACCGAAAAAAATAATCAATAGAAAAATCCATTGAATAGCTTTTGGGTATTTCCTAATTACTTCCATAAAGTATCATTATTTTTCTTTTCCAGTTCTAAAAACAGTTTGAATTATCTTTGATGGTTTAACACTTCCAACTATATTGTTGTTACCATCTAAAACATTTACTGAGTTTTCTTGGCTCAATATTTTTTCTGCAACTGTTTCAATAATTGCATCTTTAGAAACACTAATTATATTGGAATTTTTTTCATTTATTGAATTATCCATTATTGCTTCAATCTTTAATACTTTTTCTCTTGGCACTTCTTCTGTAAATTTTCTTACATATTCAGTTTTTGGGTTTAAAACAATATTTGCCGGAGTGTCCAATTGTTCAATTAAACCGTCTTTCATAATGGCTATTCTATCGGCAAGTCTTAACGCTTCATCGAAGTCATGAGTAATAAAAAGAATTGTCTTATTTAAAACACCTTGGAGTCTTAAAAATTCATCTTGCATTTCTTTTCTTATAAGTGGGTCTAAAGCAGAAAAAGGTTCATCTAAGAACCATATGTCTGGTTCAACAGCTAATGATCGAGCAATTCCAACTCTTTGTTGTTGGCCTCCAGATAATTCTCTAGGAAAATAGTTTTCTCTTCCTTTTAAACCTACTAATTCGACCATTTCCATAGCTTTTTTTATACTGTCATCGGTTTCACCTCCTTTGATTTGAAGTGGAAACGCAATATTTTCTAAAACTGTTTTATGAGGAAGTAATGCAAAACTTTGAAAAACCATACCCATTTTACTTCTTCTCAACTCTATCAATTGCTTATCATTCATGGCCAACAAATCTTGACCTTCAATATAAATTTTTCCACCTGTTGCGTCAGTTAATCTTGAAATACATCTAAGTAGAGTTGATTTACCAGAGCCAGACAAGCCCATTACAACTAACATCTCTCCTTTTGAAACTTCAAACGAAGCATTGTTAACACCAACTATACAGCCAGCATCCTGAAATTTTTTTGCATCAACATTGCCATTTGAATTTTGAAGCATTTTTTCAGCATTAGCTCCAAATATTTTATAAACTGACTCACATTTAATTACTGGTGTTGATGTCATAATTATATTTTATATATTTATACTATTTTTACTAATAAATATTCCATTAAAAATTCTTGATAAAATATACCCTTGTGTCAATGCTGGTTTTTAAAAAGCCTAAGGCTTCACCTTTAACAGTAACTGATTTTGAAGACCCCGATAAAGGTTTAACTGTAAATTCAGCAAAACATTTATTTTTACTTTCATCCCATTTTACCGAATATTTCCCAGTAGTTCCGCCATTAGCTGTATACAAGTCAAATGCTTCGTTATCAATTATGTTAGCTCCCATAATAGCTCTTTGAGTAATTATTTTTGTATTAACACAAATCATTTTATATTCATCTGCTGATAACTGTTGACCTTTGTCTGATTTATAAAATGTCAAAACACCTCTTGGCAAAGTTGCTATCAATTCATTTGCTTTTTCTTGAACTTTTTTTTGTTCAGCAATTTTAAGTTCTGCATCTTTGTCGGGGCCAAAAAAAATATTAAGTATAAAAAAAATAAAAAAAATTATTAATGTTAAACTTGTTAATCCAATCAAGCTTCTAAGACTTTCTGGAAATTGATTAAATCTATTTAACATAATCCCCTTCATTCCATATCCCTTCAATCACTTTTCCATCTGACCATTTAAAAATCCCTTTTCCATGCATTTTATTATTTTTCCACTTACCACTATAAGAAGATCCATCAGGAAATTTTAAAGTCCCTTGACCATGCCATTTACTATCCTTAAATTGACCTTCATAAACATATCCATTAGGCCAAGTTTCAATTCCTTTTCCTTTTTTAGATCCATTTTCCCATTGACCAACATAAGTAGTTTTATCTGTATAGGTCCAAGTTCCAAATCCATTATTACAATCACCATCAGTACATCCTGATTTTTTCGCAAAACTTGTATTTGAAATTATGAAACTTAAAATGATGTATATAAAAAAATTTTTCATCTATTTAATAAAATATATCAAATTTAAAAAAAAATCTCCCCTAGTAAAACTAGGGGAGAAATTAAATTTAGGTAGTTTTTAGTTAAAGTGATTACTTAGTCCACTTCTTCCAAACACTCTCGTTATCAGCTAACCATTTTTTAGCAGCATCTTCATGTGTCATTTTATCTTCGTCAACTAAAGCAGCCATTGCTCCAATTTGACTAGTGTTAAATGATAACTTTTTATACATTGCTGCTGCATTAGGATGAGTTTTAGGGAAGTTCTCATTTACGGCTTTTTTCAAGTAACCGTCTGGAGCTCCACATTTACCATCACCTCCATCAACTGGTCGGCAACCATCGTAATACGGTGGAAAATCTATAAAAGTAAATCCTTTTCCATCTGTAAAGTTTGGTGTCCAATTAAAGATAATAGTTCCTCTACCTTCAGCTTCAGCTGCTTTAAGTTCTGCCCATAATGCATCAGCACCACCAGCAAACTTAACAGTCCATAAATCACCTAATCCAAGAGCTTCTATTCTCTGTGGAATTAGATCTCCATGCCAACTTTGAGGACCTTCTAACATTCGTCCTTTTCCACCTGAGTCTGGTGTTGCGAAAGCTTTAGCACAGTCTGGGCTTTTTAAAGCATTCCAGTCTGGTAGACCTGGACAATATTTAGCTGCCCAATCAGGATAACCCATATCC
>JBJLDX010000016.1:0-8229 GCA_045566175.1 Candidatus Pelagibacter sp.
TGACCATAGATTTTTAGGGGTTGCTAATTGGTTAGAAAAGGAATGTAATAATTAAAATGCAAAAGTTTACAACATTTTTAGGCTCTTTACTTGCTATCGCTTTTTTAGTGGGTCTAGCAACTACCTTAACTAGATCACCAATGATAGGTTTTTTTGATGTATTGCCTGTTTATATTTTGATGGGTATCGCAATCTTTATGATGGTTTATGAAGCCTTCTTCGATAAAAAATAAATAATTCAAAAGTAAATCATTGAGTTCTAAAACTAATAACCTTTTTGCACTTTCACTTTTATTTATCCAACCTATTTTTATGGCATCAAATTTAGTTGTAGCTAGAGGCGGTGTTGAATATGTTCCACCGATTTCTTTAGCATTTTGGAGATGGACATTGGTTTTTTTGATTCTCTTACCTTTTACTTATGTATCATTAAAAAAAAATTATAAAACTATGAAAAAGGAATATAAAAAACTTTTTTTTTTAGGGGCAACAGGCTGTGGTATTTGTGGAGCTTTTCCTTTTTTAGCAGGCCAAACTACTACTGTTACTAATATGGGAATTATATATACATCATCACCAATATTTATAATTTTGATTTCTAGTATTTTTTTTAATGAAAAAATCAATATTATAAAAGTTGTCGGGCTTATATCTTGTTTAATTGGAGTTTTTGCAATTATTATTAAAGGTGATCTTAATTTATTGATAAATCTTAATTTTACTATAGGTGATCTTTGGATGTTAGCCGCTGCTATCGGATGGGCACTATACTCAATTTATTTATTTTATTGGAAAACAAAACTTGAAATTTTTCAAAGATTTACATTAATTGCTTTTTTTGGAGCAGCTAGTTTGCTACCTTTTTACATTGGGGAGGAAATTTTTTTTGAAAAAACTATTTTTAGCGAAGAATTTTTTATGTGGGTGATTTTTGCAGCAATTTCTCCAGGAATAATTGCATTTACACTTTACACAGTAGCTCAAAAAAAACTGGGTGCATCTTTAACTGGGTTTACTTTATATATTTTTACAATTTATGGTGCAATCTATGGTTATTTCTTATTTGAAGAAAAATTAGAAAATTATCATTTGATCGGAACAATTTTGGTATTTATTGGCGTATACTTAGCAAAGAAAAAAAATGTTAAAAAAACTTAGGAAGAATTTATTGCAATTAGTTTTAATTATTTTCCTCTTGTATTTATCTGTTTTAGTATTTTTATACTTCTATCAACGAAGCTTACTTTATCATCCAAATGAAAATAATTATTCAGGTGATAAAATTTCAGTAGATATTAAAAAAGTTAAAATAAAAACTTCGGATAATATTGAATTACTTGGCTGGTATCATGAAAAAAATCTTAAGGAATATAAAACTCTCATTTATTTTCATGGTAATGCTGGGTCTCTAGAAAATAGAATTCACAAACTTAACCATTTTCAAGATATGAATATTAATTTTTTAATCATAGCCTGGAGAGGTTTTAGTGGAAATAATGGAAAACCTTCTGAACAGGGGCTTTATGAAGATGGCAAAAGTGCAATTAATTGGCTAGCTAAAAAAGGGGTAGATGAAAAAAATTTAATTTTGTATGGAGAGTCTCTAGGAACTGGTGTTGCCACTCATTTGGCTCAAAACAGGAATTATGCAGGTATAATTTTAGAAACACCATTTACTTCAATGGTAGACGCTGCAAAGACATTTTATCCTTACATTCCAGTTAATTTATTACTCAAAGATAAATTTGAAAATTATAAAAAGATTAAGAATATAAATTCACCAATTTTAGTGATGCATGGAGAAATAGATCAAATAGTTCCATTCTTCATGGGTAAAAAAATTTATGAGATAGCAAATGAGCCTAAATATTCGTACTTTACCAATTACGACAATCATATGATGGAATATGATGAAAAGTTGGTTTTAGCACTTAAATCATTTCTGAAAAGTTTAAATTAAGCCATATTCTAACCAAATAAAATTCAATATTATTCTATAATTTTTTCAATATGAGTAGAATATTTTTATTAATCATTTTCCTTTTATCACTAGGCAAAAGTGCCATTGCAAAAGAAAATCAATTTTTAGCTGATGATTTATTTCATATAGATCAAATGAATTCTCATGATAAAAATTTTGCTTTATATTTTAAGGGTAGAGAAAAATCAATTTTAGCTAGAGGAGAAACTGAAAATTATATTAATGACTACCCAAAAGATCTTTATATTTATGATTATAAAACAAAAATCTCATCTCCATTAATTTCATACGAGTGGTTTCCATCCCATGCAAAATTTTATCTAGAAGAATACGACTTTCCAGTATTTCCGGATGATTTTGCTTATTATCTTTTAAAAGATAATAAAACTTTAGTAATGATTAGTGCAGTGAAAAGCCTCAATGCTAATTTTAAATTTGATATCGTTGAAAAAAAATTAGAACTGTACCCAACTAATGGTAAATTTGATTTTATCATATCTTCTTTTGCTAAAAACTGTGGCCATTTCGAATTTAAAGATAATTACAAATGTAGTTTCTATAAACCACTAATATCAAGTAATTTAATTAACTAGTTTGTGTAAAAGCATCGGCAAATTTTTCAGCTTCAAATATTTGAAGATCATCTTCTTTTTCACCCAAACCTAAAAGGCAATTATTGGAAGTTTATACTTTTTTGCTAATGCAAGGAGAATACCACCTTTTGCAGTACCATCTAACTTAGTCATGATGATACCTGTTATTGGAATAATTTTATTAAACTCCTCTACTTGATTAATTATATTTTGACCAGAGGTTGCATCTAAAACTAAAATAACATCGTGTGGTGCATCAGGGTCTATTTTTTTTGTCACATTAGCAATTTTTTTATATTCTTCCATTAAATTTTTTTTATTTTGTAGTCTTCCAGCTGTATCAATTAAGACTTGATCAAAATTATTATTAATAGCCTCTTCAATAGCCTTATACGCAACTGAGGCTGGATCAGATCCTTGCAATGATTTTATTATTTGAACATCTATTTTAATAGCCCAATTTTCTAATTGTTCGATTGCTGCAGCTCGAAAAGTATCCGAAGCCGCAAACATAACTTTATTTCCATTAGTTTTTAAAATTTTACCAATTTTACCAATACTTGTTGTTTTACCAACACCATTAACACCAGAAATTAAAGTTGCATTAAGCTTTTCTTTTTTCATAAAAAAAGAACTATTCTCCAGGGGCTTCATTAATGAAACAATATATTCTTTTAAAATCAAATTTATTTCTGCTGTTAAATCTTTATTTGGATCTACTTTTTTATTTGAAATTATTTCTTTTATTTCAGATGCAGCTTCAATCCCAACATCTGATTGGATTAAAAATTCCTCAATTTTGTCTAAATTTTCGTCATCTATTTCTTTTTTTATAACTATTTCTTTTAAACCTGATGAAAATGCAGAAGCACTTTTTTGAAAACCTTTTTTAAATTTATCGAATATTCCCATTATAATTTTATTGAAATTTTCTCTATATTTGAAACAGGACCTTTCATATGAATTGAATTCTTCTCATCTATAAAAATTGACAATTTTCCAGTTTCAAATTCTATATCTATATTATTACCAGTAAGTTCGTTTAACTTACCTGCAAATGCTGTTGCACATGCTGCAGTCCCACATGCTTTGGTCAATCCAGCACCTCTTTCCCAGACTTTAATTTTGATTAAATCTTTATTTATTACTTTAGCAATCGTGACATTACACTTTTCTGGAAACATATTACTATTTTCAATTTGTGGACCAATTTTTGCAATATCAAAATTTTGAATATCATTTACAAAAAAAATAACATGTGGGTTTCCAACATTAATAGCTGTGCCACCAAAATGTTCTTTGTTATCTAGGTCGTTAATTTTGATATTTAAATTTTTGGTATTTAGTTCACTAGAAAGAGGAATTTCATTCCATTTAATTTTTGCATTTCCAATTTCAGTTGTAACTAAATTGTTTTCTAATATTTTAGATTTTAAATTTCCAGATAGAGTACTTAAAATTATAGTTTTGCTATTTTTTTCTTTAGATATCAAATCTGCAACGCATCTTGTACCATTACCACATGCACCAGACTCTCCACCATCAGAGTTATAAAACTTTAAACTAGCATCAGTATTATTATCATTTTCAATTAATATTAATTGATCACATCCAATAAAATTTCTGTCACAAATTTTAACTATTTGTTCTCTTGATAATTCTGTAATTTCTTGTCTATTATCAATTATTACAAAATCATTACCTAATCCATCCATTTTAAAAGCTTTAATCTCCATATATAGTTATTAAACTTATTTATTGACTTTTTGAACCTCTATTATAGTTTGTGGCAGTTTCCGCAAAAACGTTATATTTGCGGTGTCTTTGGAAACAAAGAGATCGACACTAGTCAGCGAGGGTTCGCCCACTAGTGCGATAACTGCTGTGTGTAATATATATGTTTGAAAACTTAACAAATAAATTTGAAGAAATTTTTTCTTCTTTAAAAAAGGCTCCTTCACTTGATGAAAAACAAGTTGATGAAGGCTTGAGAAACATTAGACAAGCCCTTCTTGAAGCAGATGTCTCTTTAGACGTTGCCAAAGAATTTATTGAAAAAGTTAAGCCAAAAGCTTTAGGACAAGAAATAATTAGATCAACATCTCCTGGAGATATGGTGGTTAAGATCGTTTACGATGAATTAGTTAATTTACTAGGTGAAAAAAATAACGATATTAATCTGAATGCAGTTCCACCGGTGCCAATGATGCTGGTTGGATTACAAGGTTCCGGTAAAACAACTACAACAGCAAAACTTGCAAGGTATTTAGAAAATACAAAAAAGAAGAAAGTTATGATGGTTAGCTTAGACATTTATAGGCCAGCTGCTCAAGAACAATTAAAATCTTTAGGTGAGCAAAATAATATTTTAACCCTTCCTATCATTGAAGGACAACAACCAGCAGATATTTGTCAAAGAGCAATTAGTGCAGCCAATTTGAATGGAGCTGACATTATATTATTTGATACTGCGGGTAGAACACAGATTGACTTACAAATGATGAGTGAAATCAAACAAATTGAAAGTACAATAAATCCTGCAGAAACATTTTTGGTTGCAGATTCACTTACAGGACAAGTTGCAGCATCTGTTGCAAAAGAATTCAAAAATACTGTAAATCTTTCAGGAATAATTTTAACTAGAGCAGATGGTGATGCTAGAGGTGGAGCAGCTGTGAGTATGAAATTTGTTTCCCAAGTTCCAATTAAATTTTTAGGGATAGGTGAAAAAATTGAAAATCTTGAAACATTTCACCCAGATAGAATTGCAAATAGAATTTTGGGAATGGGAGATATTGTATCTCTTGTTGAAAAAGCAGCTCAAGATTTAGGTGAAGAAAATATTAAAAAAGCTGAAGAAAATTTAAAAAAAGGACAATTCTCAATGCAAGATTACTTAACTCAATTGCGACAAATGAAAAAAATGGGTGGAATAGAGGGCGTAATGTCCTTTATGCCAGGTGTATCTAAAGTTAAATCACAAATGGATGCAGCAGGTATAGACGAGAATGTTATTACAAAAAATGAAGCTATAATTTTATCTATGACAAAAAAAGAGAGAGAGAATCCAAAAATAATAGATGGTTCTAGAAAAAAAAGAATTGCTAATGGCTCTGGAACAGACCCAGCCACTATCAATAAATTGCTAAAGCAATTTAAAATGATGTCCGAAATGATGAAAAAGATGTCAAAAGGAAATCTGAAAGGTATGTCTGATAAAGGAATACCACCAGAATTATTTAATCAATTAAAATAGAAAAAAGGAGAGTAAATGTTAAAGCTAAGGTTATCAAGAGGTGGAACAAAGAAGAGACCAGTTTACAAAGTTGTAGTAGCAGATAGTCGATTTGCAAGAGATGGAAGATTTATTGAAAAAGTAGGTTTTTTTAATCCATTGTTACCAAAAGAAAAAAAAGAAAGAATTGGACTTGAATCTGAAAGAATTAAATATTGGCTAGGTCAAGGTGCGCAACCAACAACAAGAGTAGCAAGAATTTTAGGTGAAAATGAATTAATGCCTATGCCTGCTAATGGAAATAACCCTCAAAAAGCAGTTCCAAAGAAAGATAGAAAAAAAGAAGGAACTGAAGACACTAAAAAAGAGGAGGCTCCTAAAGCAGATACAGCACCAACAGCCGAAGCAAAAAAGGAAGAAGCTCCTAAAGCCGAAGTAAAAAAGGAAGAAGCTCCTAAAGCCGAAGCAAAAAAGGAAGAAGCTCCTAAAGCCGAAGCAAAAAAGGAAGAAGCTCCTAAAGCCGAAGCAAAAAAGGAAGAAGCTCCTAAAGCCGAAGCAAAAAAGGAAGAAGCTCCTAAAGAGGAAAAAAAATAGTCTAAAGTTTGTTTATGTTTCAAGCTCAAGTATTTACTCTATATCCAGAAGTTTTTCCTGGACCTTTAGCTAAAGGTCTTTATGGAAAAGCTTTGTCTAAAAAATTGTGGAACTTAAGTGTAATAAATATTAGAGATGCAGCTACTGATAAACACAAAACAGTTGATGACACTCCTTATGGTGGAGGAACAGGAATGCTGCTCAAAGCTGATGTTTTAGCAAAATCTCTTGATCAAAAAGTTAAAAAAGGAGAAAGAGTTTTTTATCTTTCACCAAAAGGTAAAAAATTTGATCAAAAACTTGCTCAAGATTTATCAAAAGAAAAATCTATATCATTAATATGTGGACATTTTGAAGGAGTAGATGAAAGAGTTTTATCTACAAGGAATATTGAAGAGATAAGTATAGGAGATTATATTTTATCTGGTGGCGAAACAGCTGCATTAGTAGTGCTTGATAGTATTTTAAGACTTTTACCAGGAGTTTTAGGAAATGATAATTCTTCAGTTGACGAAACCTTTGAAAATGGTCTTTTAGAATATCCTCAATATACAAAACCTCAAATATGGGAGGAAAAACCTGTACCTGATGTATTATTGTCTGGAGATCATAGTAAAATTAAAGACTGGCGTTTATCTCAATCAGAGGCTATAACACGCGTCCGAAGACCAGATTTGTGGCAAAAATATAAAAAGAATTAATTTGTTAAATATTAAAATGAAAACTATCGAAGAAATAAACCAACACAACGTTAAAAAGATTCTTTCAGAAAAGAAAATCCCTGATTTTTTCCCTGGTGATGTGGTTAAAATTGGTGTCAGAATTACAGAAGGTAAAAAAGAAAGAATTCAATATTTTGAAGGCGTATGCATAGCCAAGAAAAATAGAGACTTAAACTCATCATTTACAGTAAGAAAAATATCTTTTGGAGAAGGTGTGGAAAGAACATTTCCATTATACGGAACAGTAATTGATACAATTAAAGTAATTCGTTCAGGAAAAGTAAGAAGAGCTAAGCTTTACTATTTAAGAGATAGAACTGGTAAATCAGCTAGGATTGCAGAGAAAATTAGAAAAAAAATTGGTATCGATATGGATGTGAAACCAGAAACAGTGAATGAAGAAAACTTAGCTCCAGCAGTTAAAGAAAATGAAGCTGAGATAAAAGTAGAAACTGCACTGACTTCAGAGGCTAAAAAAGATGATTCTGTGAAGGAAGAGTCTAAAAAAGATGCCCCTAAAGCTGAAATTAAAGCAGAAAAAAAACTTGAAAAGACACCAGAAAAAAAATAATTTTTTTTTCAATGCCCAATACTTTATACGATAAAATTTGGAATGATCACCTTGTAGATCTACAAGATGATGGAACAGCTTTGTTATTTGTTGATCGACATTTGGTTCATGAGGTAACCAGTCCTCAGGCATTTGAAGGTTTAAGAAACTCTAATCGTAAAGTTAGACATCCTAATTTAACACTTGCGGTGGCAGATCATAATGTTCCAACAACTGATAGATCAAAAGGTATTTCTGATAAAGAATCAAAGATACAAGTTGAAACCTTAGAAGCTAACTGCAAAGAGTTTGAAATTAAACTTTTTGGTATGAATGATAAGAGACAAGGAATCGTTCATGTTACAGGTCCAGAGCAAGGTTTTACTCAACCTGGAACAGTAATAGTATGTGGTGATAGCCATACAGCAACACATGGTGCTTTTGGTTCTTTAGCATTTGGAATTGGAACTTCAGAAGTAGAACATGTTTTAGCTACTCAAACATTAGTTCAAAAAAAAGCTAAAAATTTTAGAGTAAATGTAAATGGCAAACTC
>JBJLDX010000017.1:0-7435 GCA_045566175.1 Candidatus Pelagibacter sp.
ATTTTTTGCAAGAGGTTCAACTGTAATTGTTATGGCATTATTTTTTCATTTTGAGGAAACAATAAGTATTCTTCAATTTATAAGCACTGAGTCAAATTTTTTAGGATTTTATGAAATGAATGTTGCAGGTTTAGAGTGGCAAAGAGATATAAGATGGACTTTATATGTTTTGATATTTATTAATATTTGGGGGCATATTTATCTTAAATCAAAAAAGTACTGGGGTTCTTTATTTCAGGATTTCTTATCTATAGTCCTTTTAAATTTAGTTTTTGAGCCATTTGTAGCTTTTACAATTTATTTTTGTTTTTTACATTCTATTAGACATTCTTTATTATGGTCATCAAAATTATTAGGGAAAACAAAAAATTCATTAAATGAATTCTTAATCAAATCGTTCCCTTTGACTCTAATAACAGCGCTTTTGTTCATTATTAGTGTTTATTTATTATATTTATTTGAGAGTTTTTTGTATGTTCATATAATACTTGTGACTTTTGTTGGTTTGGCGTCTTTAACCTTTCCACATATATTGCTCGAATATTTGATTGAAAAAAATGAAAAATAAAGAATTAAAAATATTGCTATCTGCACCTAGGGGTTTTTGCGCCGGTGTAGAAAGAGCTATTGAAATTGTTGAAAAATCTATCCTAAAATATGGTGCTCCAGTTTATGTTCGTCATGAAATAGTGCATAACAAATTTGTAGTTGATGACTTAAAAAGTAAAGGAGCTGTCTTTGTAGAAGAGCTTGAAGAGATAGAGGATAAAACTAGACCAGTCATTTTTTCAGCACATGGTGTCCCTAAAAAAGTACCTGAAGATGCTAAAAACTATAATATGACTTATGTTGATGCTACATGTCCTTTGGTATCAAAGGTACATAGAGAGGCTGAAAACCTACATAGAGCTGGTTATCATTTAATTCTAATTGGGCACCAAAATCATCCTGAAGTCATTGGCACAATGGGTCAATTACCTAAAGGGTCAATTGATCTTATTCAAAACGAGGATGATGCAAAAAAATATAACACTAAAAATAGAAAAATTTCTTATGTCACTCAAACTACATTGTCTGTTGATGATACAAGTGACATAATTAAAATATTAAAGGATAGATTTCCTAGCATTAAAGAACCTGCAAAAGAGGATATTTGTTATGCCACAACTAATAGGCAAATGGCTGTTAAAAGTATAGCAAAAGAATGTGATTTGTTTTTTGTAATCGGTAGCCGAAATTCCTCTAATTCTGTCAGATTAGTAGAAGTTGCTAAAAAATCTGGATGTTCAAATTCTCAATTAATCCATTCACAAAGTGAAATTCCATTCGATTTAATTGAAAATTCAAATACAATTGGTATTTCTTCAGGTGCGTCAGCACCTGAAATCTTAGTTGATAATTTTATAAATGAATTAAAAAATAGATTTACAGTTAGTATTGATGAAGTAGAAATCATTAAAGAAGATGTGGTTTTCAAAATTCCAAAAAAATTAAATTAAAATGGCTGTTTATACAAAAATAGATAAAAAGGATCTGCTGTATATAAATAAAAAATTTAGATCTAAGAAGTTTGTTGGCTTTAAAGGTATTAAGCAAGGAATTGAAAATACAAATTATTTATTAAAATCAAAAAATGAAAAATTTATTTTAACTATTTTTGAAAAAAGAGTTTCCAAAAAGGAAGTACCTTTTTTTATGAAATTGATGGATCAATTAAACAATTTTAAAATCAATTGTCCAAAACCATTGAAAACTTATCAGGGTAATTATTTAATTAAATTAAAAAATAAAACTGCATGCATTGTTTCTTTCCTAAAAGGAAAAGATAAAAAAATACTTAATCTAAAAAATTGTTATAGTATTGGAAAAATGGTTGCTCAAATGCACTATTCTACTAATAAGATTAGACTTTATAGAAAAAACTCTATGGGAATTAGAAATCTAAATCCACTATTAAATAGTATAAAGTTTAAGTCAAATAAGTTCACTAATATAGAAAAGTTTTTAAAAAAAAATTTTATAGATATTAAAAAAAAATGGCCAAAAAAATTGCCTAATGGAATAATTCATGGAGATTTGTTCATAGATAATATTTTTTTTAAAAATAACAAATTATCAGGAATTATAGATTTTTACTTTGCTGCTAATGACTATTTTATGTATGAAATTGCAATTTGTGTAAATGCATTATGTTTTGATAAAAAAAATTCTAAATTCTTAATCAATAAAAATAAGGTAAGAAATTTAATTAAAGGATATGAAAGTATTAAAAAAATTTCAAATAAAGAGAAAAAATCATTAAATATTTTATGTCGTGGAGCTGCGATGAGATATTTTTTAACTAGACTTTATGATTACACAAATACACCTAAAACAGCATTGATTAAAATCAAAGATCCGAGAGAATATTATCAAAAATTAATTATACACAATAATTTAAAGACTTATACAGATTATTTAAAATAATGATTAGAATTTATACTGATGGCTCTTGTTTAGAAAATCCAGGTAATGGTGGTTGGGCAGCAATAATAAATGATAATGGAAATACAAAAAAAATTACTGGCAGTGAAAAAAATACTACGAACAATAGAATGGAATTAATGGCTCCTATAAATGCTTTAAAAAACATAGACCCTAAAAACGAAATAGAAGTTTATACAGACTCCCAGTATGTAAAACTTGGAATAACTGAATGGATAAATACTTGGGTAATAAATAATTGGAAAACCTCTAAAAAAGAAGATGTAAAAAATAAAGATTTATGGCTTCAGCTATATAATCTTGATCAATCGTTAAAAATTAAATGGAATTGGGTTAAAGCCCATGCGGGTGATCCATTGAATGAAGAAGTTGATTTATTGGCTAAAAGAGCAGCTAATTTAGATTAATTTAAAAAAATTTTCAGCTGCAGATATTTCACAGGAACTGGTATCTTTTTCCTCTTGCAATTTTATTACTTTCATATTTTCAACTAACATTGTGTACCTGTTAGATCTAACACCTAGTCCTCTAGCACTTTTATCTACTTCGGCACCGATTGCTTTAGTAAAATTTAAAAATGGGTCTCCCATCATTATAATTTTATCACCAACATCATTTTCTTTACCCCAAGCGTTCATAACAAACGGATCATTCACTGAGACACATATGATGTGGTCAATTCCTTTATTTTTATATTGTTGGTACATATTTACATAACTTGGTAAATGTTTAGCAGAGCAAACTGACGTATAAGCCCCAGGTAAACCAAAAATTACAACTTTTTTACTCTTTAAAAGCTCTTCGATATTTTTTTTAGTTGGTTCACCATTTTCTAAAACAAAAATTTCAGAATTAGGAATGCTATCGTTTTCTTTTAATTTCATTAAATTCTTTCTTTTATATGTTGTTTGATTTTATTAAGGTTATTTTCAATTATATCATAATTTTCTTTTTGATCCAAAATAAACCTTAGTTCTTCTGGCAAATCAGCTTTTATATTTATTGCTTTTTCAATTGCATCTGGAAACTTACAGGGGTGAGCTGTTGCTAGTACAATATTATTTCCTTTAAGATTAACTTTATCAAAAGCTCCATATCCTATTGCACTGTGAGGATCTAAAACCTTATCAAATTTTTCATAAACAGTTTTAATGGTATTTAAAACCTCGTTTTCATCCATACGTGATGATAAAAAATCTACATTAATTTTATCTAAGCAATCCTTTTGAATTGCATATTTTCCTTTTTCTTTGATACTTTCCATCACATTAATCGTTTTTTTATCACTATGATTATTTAAATCAAAAATAAGCCGTTCAAAATTGCTAGCAATTTGAATATCCATGCTTGGTGAAATTGTCTCTAAAACATTCTCCACATTGTATGTACCATTTGTAATTGCTCTATACAAAATATCATTTTGATTAGTTGCTACAACAAACTTATTAATTGGAAGACCAATTTTTTTTGCAAGATAGCCTGCATATACATCACCAAAGTTTCCTGTTGGAACTGAAAAATTTATGGGCTCATTATTATCTTCTATCAAAAAATAACTATAAAAATAATATATACTTTGAGCAATAATTCTGGCCCAGTTAATTGAGTTTACACCAGACATCTTAATTTCATTAGCAAAAGTTTTATCTGTAAACATTGCTTTAACTAAATTTTGACAATCATCAAAATTTCCCTCTACAGCAATATTGAAGACATTCTTTTCTTTAACAGTTGTCATTAACTTTCTTTGAACGGATGAAATACGGTTATTAGGGTGAAGAACAAATATGTTGATATTTTCTTTACCTTTAATTGCATCAATAGCCGCAGCACCTGTATCTCCTGACGTGGCAACAACTATATTTATTTTTTCATTTTCATTATTCAAATAATATTCATAAAAATTTCCTAAAAGTTGCATAGCAATATCTTTAAAAGCTAAAGTTGGTCCATGGAATAATTCGAGTACTGATCGATCTCCAATTTTGACTAGATCAACTACATTTTTTTTTCTAAAAATTGAATAGGATTTATCAATGATTTCACTTAAGTCATGTTCACTCATAAAGTCACCAATGAAAGGATAGATAATTTTTTTAGCTAACTCTTTGTATTCAAGATTTCTAAATTTAAGTAAATCTTTTTGGCTATATTTATGGAGTGATTTTGGAATAAATAAGCCTCCATCATCAGCCAATCCTTTAATAAAAACATCTTCAAATTTAAAGCTGTTTGAGGTATTTCTAGTGCTTACATAGTTCATTTAATAATTCTTTTTCCTAAAATATAAATATAGCATAAGAATTGAAATCGCTAATGAAAACCAAGTAATTGCATATTTTTTATGATTATTAGAAATATTAGCAGTAATTTTTTTTGGCTTAGGAAATTGATAATTTCCATCTAAATAGATTATATAATTGGAGAATTCTTTACCAGTAAACTTTAAGATATCCCCTCTATTCAAGCTAAACCAATAATTTTCTTTAATATCATTATCAGGTTTAAAAATATTTTTTCTTCCTTGTAATTTTAAGGTTCCGATAATGTTTTTTTCATCAAAAAAATTTATTTCTTGAGAGCCTTTTTTTTCAAATGGTATCCAGCCTCTATTAATTAAATAATTTTCATTATCAATTAAAATTGGATTTATTACTTCAAAACCTGGTATTCCATTATTATTTAAATTATATAAATAAATTTGTTTATCAAAATCTATAAATCCAGATGTTTTAACTTTTAAATAATTTTCTTTGTTAGAATGGGTTAATTCAACAGGGGGATTTTTTAAAGAATTTTCAATTTCAAAAATAAGGTTATTTTTCCAATTTAGCCGGATTATTTGCCATGAACCTAGTGCAATAAAAACTAAAATGAAAAAAATTACAAAAACTGAAAATAAAAATTTATGTTTCAAAGATCAAAAATTAACTTCCCCAAATATAAATTGCAGCAAATAAAAATAACCAAACCACATCAACAAAGTGCCAATACCAAGCTGCAGCTTCAAAACCAAAATGATGATCTTTATTAAAGTGTCCTCTTTTACCTCTAAACAAACATACGGCTAAAAATATGGTTCCAACAAGTACATGGAAGCCATGAAATCCTGTTGCCATATAAAATACTGACCCATAAATATGATCGGAAAAAGAAAATGATGCATGCTGATACTCATAAATTTGAAGAAGAGTAAAACAAAAACCTAAAATAACAGTCAACCATAAACCTTGAATAAATCCTTTTCTATCATCTTCTAGAAGAGCATGATGAGACCATGTAACTGTTGTTCCAGACAATAACAAAATTAATGTGTTGATTAATGGAATATCCCAGGGATCAAACGTTTCAATATCTTTTGGTGGCCAAACATTTCCAACAAATTCATTTGGAAAAAGACTTACATCAAAATACGCCCAAAACCATGCTACAAAAAACATTACTTCGGATGCAATGAATAAAGTCATTCCATAACGATGATGAATTTGAACTACAGGTGTATGGTGTCCTTGGTGTTCAGCTTCTATAACAACATCTCTAAACCACATGTAAGCCCCGTAAATTAACAAAGCAAAACCTAGATACATTCCCCATGATACTTCTGTATGAAGATAATAAACTGATCCTAAAGCTAAAACTAAACATGAAAAAGAAGTATAAATAGGCCAAGGACTTGGGTCTACTAGGTGGTAATCATGTTTTTTTTCAGCTGACATTTTTTTGGATTATGATTGTTTATAGTAATCTGTCGAGAAAAAAGTATACGACATAGTTACATCTTCTAAATTTTTTGTTGTTGGATCATTAACCATTTCAGGATCTAAATAAAAAGTCATCACATAAGTAGCTTTTTCTCCAGCATTTAATTCTTGTTTTTCAAAGCAGAAACAACCTAGTTTGCTGTAATATTTACCAAAACTTGAAGGTGAAACATTAAAGCTTGCTACTCCAGCAGTGGGTTCATTGCTATAATTTGTTACTTCAAACTCTATTTTGTTAACTTGGCCCACTTTCACATCAATAACATTTGTTTTAGCTTTAAAGTCCCAAGGCAAATTGTTAACGTTAGTATCAAACCTAACACTCACAACTTTATTCAATACTATTTTTGGAACATTATTAGATATTTGGGTAGTTCCACCAAAACCAGTTACTCTACAAAACAAATCATACAAAGGAACAGCAGCATAAGATAAGCCTAACATCAAAACAAAAATTCCAGATAATATTAATGGGGTTAATTTTTTTTTTTGCATCATATCGATCTATCAAATACACCTGTGTTATATAGAGTGAAAAAGAATAGAAAAATCATAAAAGCAATTATTCCTAAAGCAGTTAATATATTTTTTCTTTTCATTTTTTTATCTGGAATTATCATATGATCTTATCTATCAGAAAAAGCACAAAAACCAAAAACAAATATAGTATGGAGTATCCAAATATCGATTTTGCTTTTTTAGGGTTAAATTTATTTTTCTTAAAGTTATAAAGTTCATAACATAAAAAATTATAATAAAAAGTTAACAATAATGAAGGTATTAAAAAAGTTAATCCTACAAAATTTATTAAATATGGAAAAACAATTACAGGCAGCATTAATAAAGAATAAACAAAAATATTTATTTTAGTACTCTCAACTCCATTGGTTAAAGGAAGCATGGGTATGTTGGCTTTTTTGTAATCATCAGACTTATACAAACTCAATGCCCAAAAATGTGAAGGCGTCCAAAAAAATATTATTAGAAAAAAAGTCAGTGGTTCAATTGATAAAGAGCCTGTTGCTATGGTCCATCCGATAACTGGAGGAAATGCACCTGCAGCTCCTCCAATAACAATGTTTTGTGGCGTTCTTCTTTTTAACCAAATTGTATAAACAAAAACATAAAATAGAATTGTTAGAAGTAATATAGCTGCTGAAATTCTATTTGTGAAATAATCTAAAGCTACT
>JBJLDX010000018.1:0-5647 GCA_045566175.1 Candidatus Pelagibacter sp.
AACTTAGATTTTGGAAATCTCATTCTAAAAGGTAGACCATGAATCCAATAGTGAACATGCAATTTTTTTCTTTCTATTACATTTTTTTTTGCTTTGTCAATTTCACCAAGGCTCTCTACTAACATTAATGTACCAATAATTGCCAAAATATACATATAAGCTAAAGAAATTACTGTATCAATTTTCCCAATACCTTTAAAATAAGTAAAAGTATAAATACCTAATGCGGTTCCGATTGAACCACCAATAACGATCATTAAACCCATTTTATAATCTAAAGTATTTTTTAACCAATGAGTGGTAGATCCAGATACTGAAGTTGCTAGAATGTTATTGGCTTCATTAGCGACTGCATAAGCAGGTGGAACACCTAAAAAAATTAAAAATGGAGTCATTAAAAATCCCCCTCCAACTCCAAATAAACCTGATAAAACTCCAACTATTGCACTCAAAAAAAGTATTTCGATAGGATTAACAAAAACTTCAGCTATAGGTAAAAAAACATCCATTTAATAATAAAAAACTTTAAGTATTACTTATTTAAAAGTTACAAAAGTTCCAACTAAAATTACACCCCAACAAGTAGCAATAGCTGAAAAAATTCCAGTTTTAATTAAAGTAGTTTTTTTGTTAGTTATTTTATTAAGAATTTTTATATTTAAAAGGTGCATCTATATTCCTCAATACACCTAGTGCAAAAATTGTCAAATTATTATTTAATATATAGTTGCTCCAAAGACCTTGACCTCTCCATCTTCTACTCCAAGAACCAGTCTTCCCAAGAACTCCCCTGGGATCTTCTTATTTGTTTGCTTAATGAGGACTGTGATATGTTCTCCTCTTCTTAATGTACCGAAAGGTTCGTAAGTTTCTTTTAGATTGGTGATAAGTTCGTTATTAGCCCACTGCTTTCCAAGCTCAACCTCATTAGCTCCAAACAGCATTTGTGTTGAGAAATCTTTAGTAAAACCTCCATAATCCTTAAGATTAGAAGATCTAACTAAATTTTCCCAAAATGGCTTACCTATTTCAAATATCTCTTCATCAGATTTAGCTAAAAGATCCATAGATGATTTACTCTTTATGTAAATTTATGAGGCCTTCTTCTTCTCATTTTCATCTACTATGTGATACACAGGGACTTTTTCCATAGTAAATTTACCTGTTTTAGGGTCTCTTCTTGAAACTGTTAAACAGTGCCAATTGTCATCATCTAGTTTCATATGATCTCCTCTATAATAGTATCCCGGCCAACGAGTTTCTTCTCTAAACAGAGTATGTTCTGTGACGCATTGAGAGGTTAAAGCTCTATGTTTTAATTCCCAAGCTCTCATTAGTTGATGGTAATCTTCTGCACCTACTTTTTCCAAGTCTTCTTCCAACCAGGCTAATAATTCTAAACCTCTTTTAAGCATATTTTCATTGGTCATATAGTTTGTAGCTATTCCACCAACATATTCATCCATTATTCTTTGAAGTCTTTGTAATCCTTGAATTGGTGATATGTAACTTGGGGAAACAGTTCCGCCAGTAATTTCATTTTGAGCTACTGTGTATGTGTCTAATGGTTTGTAAACTGCTTTTTTGAAATCTTCACATTGTTTGTCTGTTACACTGATACCTTCAGCTTTTTGATCTTCAATATATTTTACCGCTGCTTTTGCTGCCAATCTTCCTTCTGTAAATGAACCAGATGAAAACTTATGAGCACTTCCACCAACTGTATCTCCTGCCCCAAATAAACCATCAATTGTTAACATTCTATTGTATCCCCAAAAATATTCTGGTGGAGATAAATCTTCAGGACCACTAACCCAAGCTCCTGAACAAGTAGCGTGTGAACCCATTACGTATGGTTCTGATGTTGTTAATTCTGGATTTGTATACTTTGGATCAATATTTTGAGATGCCCAAACTACTGCTTGACCAACAGTCATGCCTAAAAAATTTTCCCAACCAACTGTTTCTAAATGAGGATCCTGAAAAGCTTCAGTAGTAACCATTTGTATTGGTCCACCACCAGCCATTGTTTCCTGAATAAACGCATGGTTTCTCAAACAAGTAGGGGTTGGGTGATGATCAATATATTCACCAACTAGCTCTTTAGTTTGATCGTACCATTTCTTTTCATAGTTCTCACCATTTGCATTTTGAGTATAAGTTTTTAAATGTAAAAAATATGCCCCGACTGGTCCATAGCCATCTTTAAATCTACATAGAACAATTCTGTTTTCCATTTGAGTCATCTTTGCTCCGGCAGCAATAGGTAAAGCATAAGCTGACCCGTTACTCCAAGGAGCATACCAAGTTCTACCCATACCTTCACCAACTGCTCTTGGTTTAAATATGTGTGATGCTCCTCCTGCTGCAACAATTACAGTTTTTGCTCTAAACACATGAAAATCTCCAGTTCTCATGTTGAATCCAACTGCTCCACCAATTCTATTTTCTTTAGCCTCATCCATTAGTAAATGAGTAATCATTATTCTATTATAAATCTTATCTGCGGATTTTTTGGCAGCCTCTGCAACAATTGGTTTATAGCTTTCACCATGAATCATGATTTGCCACTTACCTTCTCTTAAATATCTTCCAGTCTTTTCATTTTTCATCATTGGTAAACCCCATTCATCAAACATATGAACTGTTGAGTCTACATGTCGAGCCATATCATATCCTAAATCTTCTCTGACCATTCCCATTAAATCATTTCTTGCATATCTTACGTGATCTTCAGGTTGGTTTTCATTCCACTGCATACCCATATAACAATTGATTGCATAAAGACCTTGAGCTACAGCTCCACTTCTATCAATATTTGCTTTTTCAACACAAACAATTTTTAAATCTCTACCCCAATGTCTTGCCTCAAAAGTAGCGCCTGTACCCGCCATTCCTCCACCAACAACTAGTACATCAGATTCTTCATAATGGGTTTTATGTTTTGCCATTAGTAGTAAACTCCTTTTTTAAAGGATTCTTTTGGAACCGAAGGTAATTCTTGGTTTGTATTTAGTCCCTCAGGCTCACTGTATAGTCTTTGAGAATTAATTTCTCCTTGGTGAGGTGTATCACCATCAGCAAGCTTTGGAATAAATTTACCCCAAGGTTTTGTTGTAATTGGAGAAACAAAGTTTTTCTCTGTTCCATTTCTAAATTTTATTTTCCAAGAAATTGTTCCTTTTTCCTCTTCTCTTCTAACTCTTACACTATGACCCATAGGTGCGAAGTCAGCATAACCTCTAACATCAATAGCATGATTTGGGCAAGCTTTCACACAAGAGTAGCATTCCCAGCAAAAATTAGGTTCAATATTTTTTGCACGTCTTATATTTTCATCAATGTGCATAATATCTGATGGGCATATATCTACACAATGACCACAGCCATCACATCTAGTCATGTATACAAAAGTTGACATAATTTATTTTTCTCCTTTTTCTATTAACATATTAATAGTGTTTTGGCTCTTCCCTTTTTATACCTAGGCCAAATTGCTCAGGTGCGTCAGCAGGTGGTGGAAGATTATCTCTTGATCCATCTGCTTCTGCTAAATTTTTCTGTATAGCTGCACCTGGTTTGTAAAACATATGAGCAAACTTAGACCAGTACACTCCACCAAATAAAATTATATTAGAGGCAACAAATAAAATTAAGAATAAATAGGAAAGACCCATTTGACCATTAAATTGAGTATAAGACCACGCTAATCCAAATGTTGAACATGCAAGTAACGCTAATACAAATAGATCTGCTTTAATAATTCTGTACCATGGATAAGCTTCTGCAGAGACATCAACCCTTAAAAAAAACCAAAACCAATACCCACCTAGACAAGTTAATATTGCTCCAACATGCCATAACATTGACCAAGTTTCAGAATTAGATTTGTCTACACCTGTATAACAGAAAACTAATACTGATGAGGAGATCCAAAATAAAATTGTTCCATACATTCCAAGAACATGAGCCAATCTTCTTTTTCCAAAGCCTAATTCAGAAGTTGTTCCAATATCAACTACTGTTGTTTTGGCAATTATTGATGCTTTTTCTACCGTACCTAATTCTTTTGTTGCTGAAAGTTTTGCTTTTTTTGCGTTGTTAAAAAAGTATGTCAGATTTTTATGATGAATCATTTGAATAACTGTTCCAGCAGCAATTAAAATTATCATAGTGATAATGAAATATTGCATTGCAAGCGGAGATACCGTCTCTGCTAAAATTGAAAAAGGATTATTGTTTAACATTTCTGCCTTGATTAAATTTTGAATTAATTTTTAAGTTTTATATATAGTTGAATTTATAGTTCAACCTTCAATTTGTCTTTAATAACAGGCTATTTATCTCTCTTATAATGTTGTTTATTTGGAATCACTGACCTTACTCCACCTTGAGGATTCTCTATATCCCCTTCTCTTCTCGGAATTAAATGGATGTGACAATGAAAAATTGACTGACCTGAAGCTTTTCCAATATTTGTTCCAATGTTGAAACCACTTACCAAATAGTCTTTGGTAATTATTTCACTTCTAACAATTTTGATAAGTTCATCGCATGCTATCAATTCTTTTTGCGACAAATCAAAATAATCTTTAATATGTCGTTTAGGAATAATAAGACAATGATCCTTGGAAACAGGATATGAGTCGTAGCTAACATAGGCCAAATCATTTTCGTGGGCTACTCCACTCTCTTTAATATTACAAAATAAGCATGGATTATTTGGATCTTTCATACATCTAGAACTTATATTGATTACATTTATTCACAGCAAATTTATAATATTTAGAAAATTCTTTAAACTTGTTTAAACTTTTTCTTTTCCAATTAACTTCCTTAATTGATTTTACTGAATTAACTCCCTTACCTGAGCCAATTATTATTATTTCTTCATAGTCGTTTAATTCATTTATCAAGATATTTTTTTTTGTTATTTTTTTTACTTTAGATTTAAAAAACCTAAAAGTATTTCCTTCATAATAATCTTTTATTGGACTAAATATTTTATTTTCTTTTATAAATAAGAGATTTGAAGTTCCTGTTTCTAAAATTTTATTATTTACTACAAGACCTATATCTGATCTAGAATTATCTAATTTAGCAAGGTGTGATAAAATTTTTTTATATTTTAAATTTTTATATTGAGGTTTTTCTCGTTTTAAATTTACTAATTTTAAATTAAAATCTATTTTAGGTTTTATTCTTTTTCTTAAAGATATTGATATAACTTTTTTGTTTAAAGCAATTCTCAAAAGGTGATTGTATTTTTTACCTTTTAATAAATTACTATTTAAAATTTTTGAAATATCTTTTTTGAGAGATTTTTTTTTAATTCCATAACTTTTAAGAGATTTAATTAAATTTTTTAAATGGTTTTCAAAAAATAAAATTTTTGCAGGTTTTCCAAATATCCACATTGTGGTGAACACACCATGCTCTCCCCATAGATCTTTGAATTTTATTTCTTTTAAATTTTTAAGCTGATAGGATTTTTTTAATAAGAAAGTTGCCATTATTTGTTAAAAATGATTCTGGGTGAAATTGAAATCCATATATTTTTTCTTTATTATTTTCAAAAGACATTGCAACTTTTGATTTTAAACACCTCATAGTTATATCAAAATTATTAATTTTAAAAGGTTCTTTT
>JBJLDX010000019.1:0-95321 GCA_045566175.1 Candidatus Pelagibacter sp.
AAGAGGTTGTAGATGCAATTTTGATTAACAAAGATATCAAGGCGGTAAGTTTTGTCGGCTCAACACCAATAGCAAAATATATTTATGAGAACTCTGCAAAAAATGAAAAAAGAGTTCAGGCGCTGGGGGGTGCAAAAAATCATTTAGTTGTTATGCCAGATTGTGATTTAGATGGTGCAGTAAATGGTCTAATGGGAGCCGCATATGGATCCGCAGGTGAAAGATGTATGGCTCAATCTGTTGCTGTAGCTGTTGGAGATATAGGTGACGAGCTTGTGTCAAGATTATCAAAAAAAGCAGAAGCTTTAAAAGTTGGTCCAGGAATAGATAAAAGTTCTGAAATGGGACCCTTAGTCACCAAAGAACATTTAGAAAAAGTAAAAGGATATGTCGATTTAGGAGTAAAAGAAGGTGCTAAGCTAGTTGTAGATGGTAGGGATTTAAAATTACAAGGTTATGAAAACGGTTTTTATATTGGTGGCTGTTTGTTCGATCATGTAAAAAAAGAAATGAGAATTTATAAAGAAGAAATATTTGGACCAGTTTTATCTGTAGTAAGAGTGAAAACTTTTGAAGAAGCTGCAAAACTTATTAATGATCATGAATATGGAAATGGAGTTAGTATTTACACCAGAGATGGTGATGTAGGAAGAACTTTTGCAAGCAAGATACAAGTTGGAATGGTTGGCATTAATGTTCCCATTCCAGTTCCGATGGCTTTTCATAGTTTTGGTGGTTGGAAACGATCTTTATTTGGAGATAGTGCAATGCATGGTATGGAAGGTATAAAATTCTATACAAAACTTAAAACAATAACATCAAGATGGCCTTCTGGAATTAGATCTAATGCTGAGTTTGTAATGCCAACGATGAAATAAGGAGAAATATTAATGAGTAAAATATCTTTAATTGGTGCTGGTCAAATAGGAGGAACTCTTGCCCATCTAATTGGAACAAAAGAACTTGTAGATGAAGTTATTCTCTTTGACGTTGCAAGTGGAATTGCTAAAGGTAAAGCTTTAGATATTGCTCAATCATCATCAGTAGATGGTTTTAATGTAAAATTTTCAGGCTCTAGTGATTATAAAGATATTAAAGACTCTAATGTAATTATTATTACTGCAGGGGTTCCAAGAAAACCTGGAATGAGTAGAGATGACTTGCTAGGTATAAACTTAAAAATTATTAAACAAGTTGCTGAAGGGGTCAAACAGAATGCTCCTAATGCTTTTGTAATTTGTATTACAAATCCTTTAGATGTAATGGTTATGGCTTTTCAAAAATTTTCAGGATTACCAGCAAAAAAGGTGGTTGGTATGGCTGGAATTTTGGATAGTTCAAGATTTAAATTATTTTTATCTCTAGAGCTAAATGTTTCTGTAAAAGAAATAGATGCAATGGTAATGGGGGGGCATGGAGACACTATGGTACCAATGCCCAGATTTACGAAAGTTTCAGGAAAACCTTTACTTGATTTAGTAAAAGAAGGTAAAATTTCTCAGGAAAGATTAGAAGAAATAAATCAAAGAACTAGAGATGGTGGTGCTGAGATAGTGAAATATCTTGAAAAAGGGTCTGCATTTTATGCACCCGCAGCATCAGGAGTCCAGATGGCAGAAGCGTACTTAAATGATGAAAAAAAATTATTACCATGTGCTATTCAATTGAATGGAGAATATGGAGTTAATAATGTTTATGCAGGTGTTCCAGTTGTCATTGGAAAAAATGGTGTTGAAAAAATAGAACAAATTAATTTGGATGAAAAAGAGAAAAAAGAGTTTATGCATTCTATTGATGCTGTTAAAGCTTTATGGGAAGCAGCATCTAAAATAGATCCTGATCTTTCTAAGTAATAATGAATATTCACGAACATCAAGCTAAACAAATTTTAAAGAAATATGGAGCAACTGTTCCGGAAGGTGTGTTTGCTCTTTCTGTTGATGAATTATTAGAAAAAGCAAAATCACTAAATACACAAAAATATGTACTGAAAGCACAGATCCATGCTGGAGGAAGAGGTAAAGCAGGTGGTGTAAAAATTTTAAACAGCTTTGAAGAATTAGGTGAAGCAGCAAAAGAATTAATGGGAAAAACCTTAGTAACCCACCAAACAGGCCCCGAAGGCAGAGAAGTAAAAAGATTATATGTTGAAGAGTCTTCAAGTATTGAAAAAGAGTTTTATCTTTCTTGCTTAGTGGATAGATCTAGTTCAAAAATTGCTTTTATATCTAGTGATCAAGGTGGAATGGACATAGAAGAAGTAGCAAAAAATACTCCAGAAAAAATTATAACAACAAAATTAGATATTAAAGATGAAATTTCAGAAAAAAATTGCAAAGAAATAATTAAAATCTTTGATTTGAGTGATAATGTAAAAATTCAAGCTATTTCATTAATAAAATCAATATATCAAATGTTTGTAAATACTGATGCAAACATGGTTGAAATTAATCCTCTAATTTTAACAAAACAAGAAAAACTAATTTGTTTGGACGCTAAAGTAAATTTTGACTCAAATGCTTTATTTCGGCATCCAGAAATTGTTGAGTTAAGAGATTTAAATGAAGAAGATCCAACAGAAATAGAAGCTAGCAAACATGATTTAGCTTATATTAAATTAGATGGAAGTATTGGTTGTATGGTAAATGGAGCAGGTTTAGCCATGGCAACTATGGATATAATAAAGCTGTATGGAAAAGAACCAGCCAATTTTTTAGATGTAGGAGGAGGAGCCTCAAAAGAAAAAGTTTCTGCAGCCTTAAAAATTATTTTATCAGATAAAAATGTTAAAGGAATTTTAATTAATATTTTCGGAGGTATAATGAGATGTGATGTCCTTGCACAAGGAGTAGTAGATGCAGCTAAAGAAATAAACATCAGTGTTCCATTAGTTGTGCGACTTGCAGGAACAAATTTTAAAGAAGGAAAAGAAATATTGGATAACTCAGGATTAAAATTGATATCTGCTGAAAATTTAGATGATGCAGCTAAAAAAATTGTAGGTGCAATAAAATAATATGTCTGTTTTAGTAAATAAAAACACAAAAGTAATTTGTCAGGGTTTTACAGGTGCTCATGGTACTTTTCATTCTGAACAAGCAATTAAATACGGAACTAATTTAGTTGGCGGAGTAACTCCTAAAAAAGGTGGTCAAAAACATTTAGATAGACCAGTTTTTAATACTGTAATTGAAGCAAAGAATAATGTTGGTGCGGATGCAACTATGATTTATGTGCCCGCTAAGTTTGCTGCCGCTGCTATTATAGAAGCAATAGATGCATCATTGGAACTAATTGTTTGCATTACAGAAGGTATTCCTATTCAAGATATGCTTAAAGTGAGACAAAAGTTAAACGGTTCAAAAAGCAGATTAATTGGACCAAATTGCCCAGGAATAATTACACCAGATGAGTGTAAAATTGGAATTATGCCAGGAAATATTCATAAAAGAGGATCAGTTGGAATTGTATCTAGATCTGGGACTCTCACTTACGAGGCAGTTGCACAAACAACTGAGAATGGTTTAGGTCAATCAACTTGTATAGGTATTGGAGGGGACCCAATAAATGGAACTAATTTTATTGATTGTTTAGATTTATTTTTAAATGATAACGAAACACAATCGATTTTAATGATTGGTGAAATAGGAGGTACAGCAGAAGAAGAGGCTGCAGAGTTTATTAAAAATCATAAAAATAAAAAACCAATTGTTGGGTTTATTGCTGGTATAACAGCCCCTCCAGGAAGAAGAATGGGTCATGCTGGAGCTATAATTTCTGGAGGCAAAGGTAGCGCTAAAGATAAGATTAAAAAAATGGAGGATTGTGGGATAACTATTGCAAACTCACCATCAAAAATTGGAAAAACATTATTAGATAAATTGTCTAATTGAAAAATTTCTTTCTAGGTTTATATTGGTTATAAATAATGTCTTCTACTAAAAATCTCGAATATAAAAAAACAGCTTTTTTAAGTAAATCAAATAGTTCTTTCATAGAAGAAATGTATATGAAGTTCGTTAATAACGATCCATCATTGCCTGATAGTTGGAGAAAATATTTTCACGAAATTGGTGATGAAGAAGATATAATTATTAATGAAATTAATGGACCATCTTGGAGTCCATCAAAAAAATTTTCTATAGATAAATTACAACATCTTAATAATAATGAACAATCAAGTGATTTGGAAATAATCAAATCTAACGCAAATTCTATTAAGGCTGTTGCGATGATTAGATCCTATAGACAAAGAGGACATCTAATAGCTAAATTAGATCCTTTAGAATTACTTGAATCAGATTATTTGGACGAGCTTCATCCAGAGTCTTATGGATTTAAAAAAGAAGATTATCAGAAAAAAATTTTTTTAGATGGGATAACTAATAAAAAATATTCAAATATCAAAGAAATACTAATTTTTTTAAGAGAAAAATATTGTGGATCTATAGGCTATGAATATATGCATATTTCAAATCCAACTGAAAGAAAATGGTTTAGAGACCGTGTTGAAAAAACAGATGATTTTAGTTTTACCCAAAATGGTAAAGAAGCAATTCTGAATAAGTTAATTCAGGCAGAGGGTTTTGAAAAATTTCTTCACACTAAATACGTTGGAACTAAAAGATTTGGTCTTGATGGAGCAGAAAGTTTAATTCCAGCTCTTGAACAGATAATTAAAATAGGTGGGCAATCAAAAGTAAAAGAAGTTAAAATTGGAATGTCACATAGAGGTAGGCTGAACGTGCTAGCAAATGTTTTACAAAAATCTTATAAAAAAATATTTAATGAATTTGCTGGAGAAATTAGCTCAAAATCAAAAGATGATACTGGAGATGTAAAATATCATTTAGGTGCATCATCAAATAGAGAGTTTGATGGAAATTCAGTTCATGTAAGTTTAACAGATAATCCATCTCATTTAGAGGCTGTTAATCCAGTTGTTTTAGGACAAACTAGAGCCAAGCAGTTTTTTCATAAAGATAAAGAAAGAAAAAAGGTTATACCGATTTTAATTCATGGAGACGCTGCTTTCGCTGGTCAAGGAATAGTTGCAGAATGTTTTGCAATGTCTGGTCTTCCAGGTCATAATACCGGTGGTACTATTCATATAATAATTAATAATCAAATAGGTTTTACTACAAGCCCTAGATTTGCTAGATCTTCTCCTTATCCTTCAGATGTAGCAAAAATGGTTGAAGCACCGATTATTCATGTTAATGGTGATGATCCTGAAGCAGTAGTATATGCAGCAAGAATAGCAACTGATTTTAGATTAAAATTTAACAGAGACGTTGTTGTAGATTTAATTTGCTACAGAAGATTTGGACATAATGAAGGAGATGAACCATCATTTACTCAACCACTAATGTACAAAAAAATACGCTCTCATTCATCACCTGTTAAGGTTTACGGTGAAAAATTAATTAAATATGGATCAATTACAAATGACTATTTAAATAGTTCAATAAGAACATTCAAAGATCTGCTAGATGATCAATTTAAAAATGCTAAAAATTATAAACCAAAAATTGAATGGTTTGAAGGCACATGGTCCAGATATAAACCTGAAAGAGGAAAGGATAAAAGAGGTGTTACCGGATTTGATGTTAAAAAGTTAAAAATATTATCTGAAAAAATAAATACGATACCTAAAGAAATAAATATTCATAAAACAATTTCAAAAATTTTAGATAATAGAAAATTATCTATTTTTAATGAAAAAGGAATTGACTGGTCATCAGCTGAGGCACTTGCTTTTGGATCTTTATTAGAGGAAGGTTATCCAGTAAGGTTAGTAGGCCAAGACTCTGGTCGAGGGACGTTTAGTCAAAGACATTCAGTTTTAAGAAATCAACTTAATAATTCAAGATATATTCCTTTAAATAATATCTCAAAAAAACAAAAAAGTTTTGAAATTGTAGATAGTTTTTTATCTGAGCTTGCTGTTTTAGGTTTTGAATACGGTTACAGTTTAGTTGAACCAAACACACTTACCATATGGGAAGCACAATTTGGAGATTTTGCGAATGGTGCTCAGGTTGTTATTGATCAATTCATTGCATCAGGTGAAAGAAAATGGTCTCGAGCTTCTGGCTTAGTAATGTTGTTACCACATGGATATGAAGGTCAAGGACCTGAACATTCATCAGCAAGACTTGAGAGATTTTTGCAACTTTGTTCAAACGATAATATGCAAGTAATGAATTGCACAACACCTGCCAATTATTTTCATGCCTTAAGAAGACAAATGCATAGAGATTTTAGAAAACCTTTAATAATAATGACACCAAAATCTTTATTACGTCATAAAAACTGTGTATCTAATTTAGAGGATTTTAGTAAAGAAAATTCATTTCATAGGGTTTTATGGGATCATGCTATAGATCCAAAGACTAAAGGTTTTATAAAATTAAAAAAGTCAAAAAAAATAAGAAAAGTAATTTTGTGCTCTGGTAAAATATATTTTGATTTGTTAGAGTCCAGAGAAAAATTAAAAGTGGATGATATAATCTTATATAGAATTGAGCAACTTTATCCTTTTCCTGCCAAGGCACTTGCGAAAGAGCTTAAACCTTATGCAAAAAATGCTAAATTTTATTGGTGTCAGGAAGAACCTAAAAATATGGGTGCTTGGTTTTCAGTTAGAGACTATATACAATGGACATTAGATAATATTAAGGCTAATAATAATCAAATTTCTTACATAGGAAGAAGTCCCGATGCATCACCTGCAACTGGATATGCAAAAAGACATATTTCCCAACAACAAGAAATTATTAAGAAAGTTTTTGAATAATTAACAATGAGTGAAAAAATTTTAGTTCCAGTGCTTGGTGAAAGTATAACTGAGGCTACGGTATCAAAATGGCTAAAGAAGGAAGGAGACTCAGTTAGTGCTGATGAGCCTTTGGTTGAATTAGAAACTGATAAAGTAAACTTAGAAGTACCCTCTCCTGTCTCAGGAGTATTAACTAGAATAAACTCAAAAGATGGCTCAACAGTTGAAGTTGGATCTCTATTAGGATCTGTATCTGAAAATGGATCTGGGTCAAAAAAATTTGAAGGAACAAAAAAAATTGAACCTTTAATTGATGAAAAAATTGATCCAATTAAAGAGGAAAACAATGTAATAAAACTAGACACACAAAAGGATAAGGAGGAGCCGCAAATTTTTGATGATAATGATCAAGATGATGAGAAACCACTAGTCCTTACACAAGAAGTTCAAGAGAAAAAAGAAAAAATAAAACCAGATAATGATCAAACCTTATCTCCTGCCGTGAGAAAAATTGTTACAGAAAATAAAATTGATGTCAAATCGGTAAAAGGATCTGGAAAAGATGGAAGAGTATTAAAAGGTGACTTAATAGATTTAATGGGTGTAAATCCACCTCCGTCTGAAAGAAAAATTAAATATGGTCAAGAAGAAAAAATTAAAATGACCAGATTAAGACAAACAATTGCTAAAAGATTAAAACAAGCACAAGAAAATGCAGCTCTACTAACAACTTTTAATGAAGTTGATATGACAAATATAATGAATATGAGAAAGGAAAATCAAGAAGATTTTAAAAATCGATATGGAATAAAACTTGGCATCATGTCTTTTTTTGTAAAATCATGTATCGTTGCTTTAAAAAATTATCCTGCAGTTAATGCTGAAATCGAAGATGATAGTATAATTTATAAAAATTATTATAACATAAGTTTTGCGGTCGGAACGGATAAAGGGCTTGTTGTTCCTGTACTAAAAAATGCAGATGAATTATCTTTTGCAGAAATAGAAAAAAATATTAAAGAAATTTCTGAAAAAGCAAGAGATGGAAAACTAACAATAGAGGATCTTCAAGGAGGGACTTTTACAATAAGTAATGGAGGTGTTTACGGCTCCATGCTCTCAACACCAATATTAAATTTACCTCAATCTGGAGTATTGGGTATGCACAATATTGTTGATAGAGCTATTGTAATTGATGGTGAAATTAAGATAAGACCTATCATGTATTTGGCCTTATCATATGATCATAGAATAATTGATGGGAAAGAGTCAGTTTCGTTCTTGAAGATGATAAAAGAAAACTTAGAAGATCCTAGAAGGTTGTTTTTAGATATTTAAATGACAGATAAATTTCAAGCTGTAGTGATTGGAGGTGGTCCAGGGGGCTATGTTTGTGCAATAAGACTTGCACAATTAGGTTTGAAAACTGCATGTATTGAGTCTAGAGGATCTTTAGGAGGAACTTGTTTGAATATTGGATGCATCCCTTCAAAAAGTTTACTTAATTTATCAGAAGAATTTCATAAAGTTCAAAACTTATCAAACAAAGGAATTGAGGTAGGTGAGGTAAAATTAAATTTACCTAAGATGATGAAAAGTAAAGATAAGGCAGTTACAATATTAACTAAGGGAGTAGAGTTTTTATTAAAGAAAAATAAAGTTACTTATTTTAAAGGCACTGGTAGTTTTAAATCTAAAAATGAAATTTTAATTAAAGATGATAAGAACAAAGAAATGATTATAGAGGCTGAAAAAATAGTAATTGCTACTGGATCAGCACCAGTTTCTTTGCCAGGCATTGACTTTGATGAAAAAATAATAGTTTCATCAACTGGTGCTTTGAAATTGGAACAAGTGCCAAAAAAAATGGTTGTAGTTGGTGGCGGATATATAGGTCTTGAAATGGGGTCTGTTTGGTCAAGACTAGGCGCTGAAGTTCATGTTATAGAATTTTTAGATCATATCACACCTGGTATGGATAAAGAAATTTCAAACGAATTTATGAAAATTTTAAAAAAACAAGGAATTAAATTTCATATGCAACATAAAGTAGATTCAGTTAAAAAAAATAAATCTGGAGCTATTATTTCAACTTCAGACAAAGAAGGAAATAAAAAAGATTTTGAATGCGATGTAGTACTTATTTCTGTTGGTAGAAAACCTAATACTAATGGTTTAAATCTTGAAAAACTTGGTATTAAACTTGACGATAAAAAAAGAGTCAAAACAAAAGAAAATTTTCAAACAAATATAGAAAATATATATGCAATAGGAGATGTAATTGTAGGTCCTATGCTTGCCCATAAAGCTGAAGATGAGGGAATTGCTGTTGCAGAAAATATTGCAGGACAATCAGGTCATGTTAATTATGATACTATACCAGGAGTTGTATACACAAAACCAGAAGTTGCTTCTATTGGAAAAACTGAGGAAGAATTAAAAGAAAAAAAAATTAAATATAAAATTGGTAAATTTTCATTTATGGCAAACTCTAGGGCAAAAGCCATTGATGATGCTGAGGGCTTTGTAAAAATTTTAGCAGATGAAAAAACTGATAAAGTTTTAGGTGCACACTTAATAGGACCTCATGCAGGAGAATTAATAGCTGAAATTGGTATTGCTATGGAATTTGGCGCTAGTTCAGAAGATATTGCAAGAACGTGTCATGCTCATCCCACTTTTTCAGAAGCAGTAAAAGAAGCAGCATTATCTGTAGATAAAAGAACAATACACTCGTAAGAATTTTTCATATTATCTAAATATGAGATTTCCGATTCTTTTACCAAATATATTCAATCACCCATTCACTTATGAGAGTGATATTGAATTAAAGATCGGAGATTTTGTTGAGGTTCCTTTTGGTAATTCCAAAATTACTGGTGTTGTTTGGGATGATTTCGAGAAAAATAGCTCTAAGAAATTCAAAATAAAAGAGGTATTAAATAAACTTAACATACCTCGTTTAAAAAAAGGAACAATAAATTTTTTAAATTGGTTTTCTAATTACAATATTGTCCCAAAAGGAATGGCTTTAAAATTAGTTTTATTAAACGGCAAAGCTGTAAAAAAATTTGATAAAAAAATTTACCAAGATTTTTTTTTTGATATTAAGAAAAATTCCATACAATTAAATGCTGAACAAAAAAAATCTTTAACTCAAATTAATACTTCTAATAAAAAATTTAATGTGCATGTTTTACAAGGTACTACAGGCTCAGGTAAAACCATTGTGTATTTTGAAGCTTTAAAAAAAATATTAGAAAAAGGATATCAAGGATTAATAATGTTACCAGAAATTGGTTTAACTAATCAATTTGAGAAAAAATTTATAGAATTTTTTGGTTTCAAGCCTGCAATTTGGCATTCTGGAATTACAAAAAAAAATAAAGGAATTATTTGGAGTGGCATAATCACCAGTGAAATAAAAGTTGTAATAGGAGCTCGATCATCTTTGTTTTTGCCATTTAATAACTTAGGATTGATAATTGTAGATGAAGAACACGATCAATCTTACAAACAAGATGAGGGAATTATGTATAACGCTAGAGATATGGCAATATCAAGAGCATCATTTGAAAATGTACCTATAAATTTGATAACTGCTGTTCCATCAGTTGAAACTTACGCAAATATAAAGAAAAAAAAATATAACGTATCTAAACTTGAGCAAAGATATCAAAATGCTTCTTTACCAAAATATGAAATCATAAATTTAAATAACGCAAAACTAGAAAAAAAATCATGGCTTTCAAAAGAAATAATTCAAAAGGTCGCTTTTCATTTAGATAAAAAAGATCAAGTTTTATTTTTTTTAAATAGAAGAGGCTTTTCACCAAATGTTTTTTGCAAAAAGTGTTTCAATAGTTTTTCATGTCCAAATTGTTCGGTGAATTTAGTCTATCACAAGAATAAAAATAATTTATTATGTCACTTTTGTGGATTTAAAACTAATTTAGAAAAAAATTGTATAAAAGAAGGTAATTGTGAATTTATATTTAGTGGTCCAGGTGTAGAGAGAATTTCAGAAGAGGTCAAAAAAAACTTTCCATCAAAAAAAATTGAAATTTTTTCTAGTGATACAATGAATAAAAAAAGTTCGAAGGATAAATTAGAAAGAATAATAAATAATGAAATTGAAATTTTAGTTGGAACTCAATTAATTTCTAAAGGTTTCCATTTTCCTAATCTAAATTGTATTGTAGTGGTTGATATTGATTTATCATCTTATGGATATGACTTAAGAGGTGCAGAAAAAAATTTACAATTATATCATCAGTTATCTGGTAGGGCTGGACGTGCAGGTCTTCCCTCAACTGTTTATTTTCAAACATATCATCCGAATACAAAATCGATTACAGATATAACAAATAAAGATCCAGAAATTTTTTTAGAAAAAGAGATTGAAATTAGAAAAAAAAATAATCTACCTCCCTTTCAAAGATTTATTTCTTTAATTTTAACAGGTGAAAATGAAAATAAATTAGAAAAAGAAGCAATTAATTTTAAATCGTTTTTAGAAAATAAAATAAATGGAAAAATCTTAGGACCTGTTAGCGCTCCTATATTTAGACTAAAAAGAAAATATCGAATTAGACTCCTTATTAGAGGACCAAAAACTTTAAAATTACAGGATTCTTTATCATTAATAATTCCAAAGTATAAATTTCTACCAGGAATAAAACTTTCAGTTGATGTTGATCCAATAAGCTTCAATTAAAGCCCAAAAAATACACTTTTAAGCTAATGTGTTACTTGAAGACTAAATGGTCATATGTTAGTTAATGCGTGATTTAAAATTAATCATAAACATTTTTAAAGGTAATAAATTGAGTAAAAACAAGGGATTTTCTGACATATCAGCTAATAGATATTCTTTAGCCTTATTTGAACTTGCAAGTGAGACAAGTGTGCTTCCCCACGTTGAGCAAAATTCTTTTGCTTTTTTAAACTTAATTTCAAATGATAATGAGTTTAATAATTTAATAAAAGATCCTACGATAAGTCGTGATACTTTAATGAATGTAATTAATAGAATTGCTGAAAATTCTAAATTAGAATTTTTATTTAAAAATTTTTTAAATTTTTTAATCACTAAAAGAAGATTTTTTTATGTCCAAAAAATACTAAAAAGTTTCAATGAAATTTGCTCAGAAAAAAGAGGTGAGGTAAAAGCTGAAATTAAATCAGCTAAAAAATTAACACAAGAAGAAATTAACAAAATTACAGAGGACCTATCAAATAATTTTAAGTCGAAAATAAAATTAAACTACAATCATGATCAAAGTTTAATTGGAGGTTTGATTATCCAAGTTGGAAGTACAATGATTGATACCTCTATTAAAAATAAATTACAACAAATTGAAAATAGAATGGTAGAGGCATAATATGGAAATAAATCCGTCAGAAGTTACAAAAATTTTAAAAGAACAAATTAAAAATTTTGGGGAAAAGACAGAGGTTTCTGAAGTAGGACAAGTTTTATCTGTTGGAGATGGAATAGCTAGGATTTATGGTTTAGACAATGTTCAAGCTGGTGAAATGGTAGAATTTTCAGATGGCTCTAAAGGTATGGCTTTAAATTTAGAAAGTGAAAACGTGGGAGTTGTGATTTTTGGAGATGATCGAAACATTAAAGAAGGTGATGTAGTAAAAAGAACTGGAAGCATAGTAGACACTCCAGTAGGAAAAGATTTATTAGGTAGAGTTGTTGATGGATTGGGAAATCCTATTGATGGAAAAGGAGCACTTGATAAAGGTATTAAGAAAAGCAGAGTAGAGGTCAAAGCCCCAGGAATTATACCAAGACAATCTGTTAGTGAGCCAATGCAGACTGGATTAAAATCAATTGATAGTCTTGTGCCGATTGGAAGAGGTCAACGGGAATTAATCATTGGGGATAGACAAACAGGAAAAACTGCTGTTGCTGTAGATGCGATTATCAACCAAAAAAAAATTAACGACTCAGGTGATGAAAAACAAAAATTATACTGTATTTATGTAGCAGTTGGTCAAAAAAGATCAACAGTTAGACAAATTCAAAAAACATTAGAAGAAGCAGGTGCGATGGAATATACAACTATTGTTGCTGCTACTGCCTCTGACTCTGCTCCTTTACAGTTTTTAGCACCATATACAGGATGCACAATGGGTGAATTTTTTAGAGATAATGGAATGCATGCATTAATTATCTATGATGATTTATCAAAGCAAGCAGTCGCATACAGGCAGATGTCTCTTCTTTTGAGAAGACCTCCAGGACGTGAGGCTTACCCAGGAGACGTATTTTACCTACATAGTAGACTACTTGAGAGAGCTGCAAAATTAAGTGATGAACACGGTGGTGGATCATTAACAGCTCTTCCAATTATTGAAACACAGGGAGGAGACGTATCTGCATTTATTCCTACTAATGTAATTTCAATTACAGATGGTCAAATATTTTTAGAAACGGAATTATTTAACCAAGGTATAAGACCCGCAATAAATGTTGGTTTATCAGTATCTAGAGTTGGATCATCTGCTCAAACAAAAGCTATGAAAAAAGTTTCTGGATCTATGAAATTAGAATTGGCTCAATATCGAGAGATGGCAGCTTTTGCTCAATTTGGATCTGATTTAGATGCATCTACTCAGCAACTTTTGAATAGAGGCTCTAAATTAACTGAGCTTTTAAAACAAAAACAATATTCACCAATGACTGTAGCAGAACAAGTAGTATCAGTTTTCTGTGGTGTTAAAGGTTATCTTGATGATATTAACTTAAAAGATGTTGCTGAATTTGAAAGAAAAATTATTGAAAAATGTAAATCGGACAAACCTGAAATAATTGAGGGCATTCAAAATTCAGGAAAACTAGATGATGACAATGAGAAACTACTAGTAGAAATAATTACTCAATTAAAAGGAACATTTAACTCTTAATATTATATGGCAAGTTTAGACGATCTTAAAAAAAGGATAGCTAGCGTAAAATCTACACAAAAAATTACAAAAGCTATGAAAATGGTTGCGGCAGCAAAGTTGAGAAGAGCTCAAGAGAGTGCTGAGAAAGGAAGACCTTATTCTGAAAAAATGAATAATGTTATTTTAAATTTATCTAATGGAATATCTGACAAAGAAAATGCTCCAAAATTGTTATCAGGCACAGGTGATGATAAAGTTCACTTATGTGTAGTGTTGACTTCTGACAGGGGTCTTTGTGGTGGTTTTAATTCTAATATAATTAAAAAAGCTAAAAGTTATTTCACGAAAATTTTAGAAGAAGGCAAAGAACTTAAAATTATAACTGTAGGCTCAAAAGGAAATGATCTCTTAAAAAGAATGTATGGAAAAAAAATTATTGAAAATATTTCTTTTAAAGAATCTAAAAATACTAACTATTTTGATGCAGATAAAGTTGGAAAAATAGTTATTGAAAAATTTGAAGCAGGTGAGTTTGATATTTGTACAATTTTTTATAATCAATTTAAAAATGTAATTACTCAAATTCCACAAGCTCAGCAAATTATACCTTTAAATAACGAGACAGATGAAAATACTTCAGATGAGAGTTATGAATTTGAACCAGATGAGGATGAAATTTTAGGTAATTTATTACCAAAAAATATTTCAACACAAATATTTAAAGCAATGTTAGAGAATTCAGCTAGCGAACAAGGGTCTAGAATGAGTGCAATGGATAACGCAACCCGTAATGCGGGTGAAATGGTTGACAAACTTACTATCAAGTACAATAGAAGTCGTCAGGCAGCAATTACTAAAGAACTAATAGAAATCATATCAGGAGCAGAAAGTTTATAATTATGAGCAAAGGAATAATTACACAAGTTATTGGAGCGGTAGTTGATGTTAAATTTGATGGAGAGCTTCCAGAAATTTTAACAGCATTAGAATGTAAAAATGGAGACAACAGACTGGTTTTAGAAGTTGCTCAACATTTGGGTGAAACTACTGTACGAACAATTGCAATGGATGCTACTGAAGGACTGAAAAGAGGTGATGATGTTATTAATACGAAAGCACCAATACAAGTTCCAGTTGGACCTGAAACTTTAGGGAGAATTATAAATGTTATTGGAGAGCCAATTGATGAAAGAGGTGAAGTTAAAACAAAAGAAAGTTGGCCAATTCATAGAGCTGCACCCGAATTCAACGACCAATCAACTGAAACTGAAATCCTTGTAACTGGTATTAAAGTAATTGATCTACTTGCTCCTTATGCGAAAGGAGGAAAAATTGGATTATTTGGAGGTGCTGGTGTTGGAAAAACAGTTTTAATTATGGAATTAATTAATAACGTTGCAAAAGCACACGGTGGATTTTCTGTTTTTGCCGGTGTAGGTGAGAGAACAAGAGAGGGAAATGATCTTTATCATGAAATGATAGAGTCTGGCGTTATTAAACAGGATGGTCCAGGATCTAAAGCTGCCTTAGTTTACGGACAAATGAATGAGCCTCCAGGAGCAAGAGCCAGAGTTGCACTTACAGGATTGACTGTAGCTGAATACTTTAGAGATCAAGAAGGGCAAGATGTACTTTTCTTTGTTGATAATATCTTTAGATTTACTCAGGCAGGTTCAGAGGTTTCTGCTCTTTTGGGAAGGATTCCATCTGCAGTAGGTTATCAGCCAACATTAGCAACTGATATGGGTAACCTACAAGAGAGAATTACAACAACAAATAAAGGTTCGATTACCTCAGTTCAAGCGATTTATGTGCCAGCTGATGATTTAACTGACCCAGCTCCAGCAACATCATTTGCTCACTTGGATGCTACTACAGTGCTCTCAAGACAAATAGCTGAGATTGGAATTTATCCTGCTGTTGATCCACTAGACTCAACTTCAAGAATTTTAGATCCTAGAATTGTTGGAGATGAACATTACAGAGTTGCTAGAGATGTACAAAAAATTTTACAATCATACAAATCATTACAAGACATTATAGCTATTTTAGGTATGGATGAGTTATCAGAAGAGGATAAATTAGTTGTAGCAAGAGCTAGAAAAATTCAAAGATTTTTATCTCAGCCTTTTTTTGTTGCTGAAGTTTTCACTGGTTCACCAGGTAAACTTGTTGATTTAGAATCAACAATTAAGGGTTTTGACTCAATCTGCAAAGGAGAATACGATCATCTGCCAGAAGCTGCGTTTTATATGGTTGGAACTATTGAAGAAGCTATAGAAAAAGCTGATAAGATCGCAAAAGATGCTGCCGCATAATGAGTGAAGAATTTAAGATAGAAATAGTAAATCCTGAAAAAACTTTTCTTTTAAAAGAAGATGTCATAGAGGTTATTGTTCCAGCTTTTGAAGGAGAGATGGGAATATTAAAAGATCATATTTCTTTAATTTCTTTTTTAAAACCAGGAATAATAACAATTCTTTCTAAGTCTGGTGAAGAAAAATTTTATGTAGAAGACGGAATAGTTGAATTTAAAGATAATAATTTATCTATCCTTACAAGTTTTATTCTTAATTTAAAAGAATTAGAAAAAAACAAAGTACAAGATTTAATTAAAGCAGCAGAGGAAGAGTCTAATAAGCCAAATATCAGTGATCAATCTAAGTATTTAGCAGATCAGAAAATCGATGTATTGAGAACACTTAATTGATTATCTTTTGAATTTTTACTTTTAGCTCCTCATATATGTGTAATTTAAAGTCCACAACTGTTTCAGTTATTTCATTTAAATCTAACCATTTCCAATCTAAAAATTCAGGCTTTTCAGTTTTAATATTTATATCATCATCTTTGCCTAGAAATCTCATTAGAAACCATTTTTGTTTTTGACCTCTATATTTACCTTTCCAAATTATGCCTAATAAATTTGCAGGAAGCTCATATGTCATTATACCTTCAATTTCTTGAATTAATTCAACATTTTTAATTCCTGTTTCTTCTTTTAATTCTCTTAGAGCTGCATTTAAAAAATTCTCTCCCTCATCAACACCTCCTTGTGGCATTTGCCAAAAATTTTTAGGGTTATCAATTCTTCTTCCTACAAAAACTTTATTTTCTTTATTTAAAACAACAACACCTACGCCCCTTCTAAGAGGTAGATTTTTAAATTTTTCTAATATTTTAGCCATTAAGTAATTTAATGGCGTAATTTAGTTGGTTATCAGTATTTGTTTTGATCCTAAAATCATCTGTCTCTTCATCTATTTCAATATCTGGCGATACCCCTACTTCTGAAATTGATTTTCCTGATGGAAGATAATATTTTGCTACTGTTAATCTGATAGCACCTTTATTTTTTAAAGGAATTATTGATTGAACAGAACCTTTTCCATAACTGTTTTCACCTATTAATATTGCTCTTTTGTGGTCTTTCAGAGCACCCGCCACAATTTCAGAAGCTGACGCAGACCCATAGTTAATCAATACAAGTATTGTTTTTCCATTAGTTAAGTCACCTTGTTTAGCAAACCATTTCCTATTTTCTGATATTTTTCTACTTTTTGTAGAAACTATTTCACCATTATTTAAAAAAAAATCAGAAATTTTTATAGCTTGAGAAAGTAGGCCGCCAGGGTTATTTCTTAAATCTAAAATGTAAGCATTTACATTTTTATTTTTCTCAAATTTTCCTATCTCTTTTTCTATTTGTTTTCCACTGTTCTCATTAAATGAAGTTAATCTTATATACCCAATATTTTTTTCTAAAAGATCAGTTTTTACAGATTGAATTTGAATTATTTCTCTTATTATAAAAAAAGTTAATGCTTTTTTTTCACCTCTTCTTCTTACAGTCAATTCTATCCCAGATCCTACTTCACCTCTCATCAAATCAACAGCCTCACTTAAAGATTTACCCTGAACTTGAGTATTATTAATTTTAACAATATAGTCACCTGCCTTGATACCCGCTTTAGATGCTGGTGTATCGTCGATAGGTGATACTACTTTTACAACCCCAGACTCCATACTTACTTCAATTCCAAGTCCTCCAAACTCACCACTTGTCTCAGTTTGCATTTCATTAAATACTTCAGGTGACATGTAAGCAGAATAAGGGTCCAATGATTGAAGAAGACCATTAATTGCAGAGTCCATACTTTCAGATTGATTTATTTCATCTACATATTCTTTATTGATTTTTTCAAGAACTTCACCAAATAGATCAATTTTTTTGTAAATATTTTTTTCTGAGGAAGTAGCTCCCTGAATAAAAAAGGCAAATATTAAAAATGATAATCCTAAATACTTTTTTATCATATTATTAATCTTTCTTTTGGTATTAACTCTGACCAAATTTTTTCAAGTTCATAAAATTTTCTTTTTTCAGGATGAAATATATGTATTATTAAATCAATACCATCAACTAACTTCCATTCTGCACTATCCTTTCCTTCAATTTTAGAATCTTTAATTCCACTGTCTTTTAATTTTTCTAAAACTTGTTCAGATAAAGCTTGAATATGTCTTGAAGAAGTTCCACTAGCAATAATCATGTAATCAGCTACAGAACTTTTATCTTTGAGGTCAATACTAACTATATCTTGTGCTTTATTATTGTCTAAGGTGCTAATGATAATTTGTTTTAAATCTGAAATTTTATCCATTAATTAAATTTAGACTATCAAATTTTTCTTAATTGAGAAGAAGAAATATTGACTTTATTAAAATTTATAAATTTTAATTTATCTTTATTTAGGCTCTTATATGTCTTCGATTTGAGGGATCTTATTTTATACCCATAACGATCAAAGACAATAATATTACTTTTTTGAGCAATAATCCGCCACTTATGCCATTTATGAAAATTGATTAAATTATCAGCTCCCATTAAAAAATAAATTTCATTCCTTTTATTTTTAGCAAAAAAATTAATAAGATTTATAGTTTTATTTGATTTAATTTTATTCTCTAAAAATTTTATTTTTATAAAGCTTGTTTCTTTTGTGATTTTTTTACAATATTTAATTCTAGTTGAAAGACTTAGGTTACTTTTTTTCTTAAAAGGATTTTTTTTTGTTATTGCCCAAATTATTTGATTAAGTTTAAATTTTTTTGCAGCTTCTTTTGATATTGCTAAATGTCCTTTATGTGCAGGATCAAAAGAACCACCCAAAATACCAATTTTATTTTTTTTTAAATTCAATTTATTTCCTTATTACACCGTTACTTGTAATTTTATATTTATATGAAACTAATTGGTTTAGACCAACTGGACCCCGTGGTGGGAGTGTATTAGTAGAAATTCCTACTTCACCACCAAACCCAAACTCCTCTCCATCTGCAAATTGTGTTGATGTATTATGCATAGCAATTGAACTTTTTATCTCATCCAAAAATTTTTTTGCTGACTTTTTGTTTTGTGTAATTATGCAGTCTGTGTGCATAGTTCCATATTTATTAATATGATGTATTGCTTCATCAATATTTTTGACTGATTTAACAGAAACAGTTGGTGCTAAATATTCTTTTGACCAATCTTTAATCGAAGCCTTTTTAATTTTTTTTTTAAAAGATTTTCTTATTTTATTATCACCAATAATTTTACACCCGTTATCTTCTAAATCTTTTAAAATTTGATTGCCAATTTTTTTTAATATTTTTTCATGTAATAGAATTGTTTCTGTTGCACCGCAAATTGCTGTATTTCTTAATTTTGCATTACGAATAATTTTCTTTGCAATTTGAGGATTTGCATCTTTATCAACATAAGAATGACAAATGCCTTCTAAATGGCCTATAGTTGGAACTGTTGAAAGATCTTGAACTTTTTTTACTAAACTTCTCCCCCCTCTTGGTATAATTACATCTATGAGCTTGCTCATATTAGTTAATAAAAAGTCAACTGTTTTTCTGTTTTTAACATTTATAAATTGAACAAAATTTTCGTCTACTCTATTATTTTTCAAAGATTTTCTAAACAATTTTGAAAAGATTAGGTTTGAATAAAATGCTTCAGAGCCACCTTTTAATATTACTGTATTTCCAGATTTAAAACATAGAGAAGCCACATCCGATGTAACATTTGGTCTACTTTCATATATTACACCTATAACACCAATAGGTATCGATATTTTTGAAATATTCAAACCGTTTGGTCTTTTCCATTTCTCAAGAATTTTATTAGTAGGATCTTTTAATTTAACAATTTTTTTTACTGAATTAATTATATTTGAAATTTTTTTATCATCTAAAATAAGTCTTTGAATTAAATTACTCTTTATCTTTTTTTTATAAGCATTTTTTATATCTTTTTTATTTTGATTGATTATCAATTTTCTATTTTTATTTATAAGCTGATAGTAATCTTTTAAGACTTTATCCTTTTTTTTTGTGCTCAATTTTTTAGTAAATGCTTTTTTGGATTTTAAACCTATATTTATTAACAAATTTCTCATTATATCATTACCATATCATCTTTATGTACCACTTCAGATTTTGAAATATAACCAAGAATTTTTTTTATTTCATTTGAGTGACATCCAATAATCTTAATTATTTCATCAGATGAAAAAGAACTTAAACCACGTGCAAATTCATTATTATTAATATCTATAATTTTTATATGATCTCCCTTATCAAATTTTCCTGATACTTTTTTAATACCAGCAGCTAATAAACTTTTTCCATTTATAAGAGCCTTTTTAGCACCATCATCAATAGTCAGCTCTCCTTTTGGAGAAACAGAGCTAATTATCCATTTTTTTCTTGCATCTAATTTTGAAATTTTTGAAACAAACAAAGTAAAATTACTCTTTTTTTCAATTTGATGGATAGGATTTAGATGAAGCCCATTAGCAATAATCATATTACAACCAGCTAAGTTACAAATTTTTGCTGCTTCGATTTTAGTATTCATTCCACCTTTTCCGAATTCAGTTATACCCTTGATCTTAATATTTTTAATATCTTTTTCTAAATGATTTATTTTTTTTATTAGTTTTGCATCTTTAAATTTCTTAGGATTTTTTGTGAAAAGTCCATCTACATCTGATAATAAAATTAAAGTATCAGCATTTGTAATTTGTGCTACTCGAGACGCCAATCTGTCATTATCTCCATACTTTATTTCTGAAGTAGCAATAGTATCATTTTCATTTACGATTGGTATATAATCAAGTTCAAATAAATTTTCAAAAGTTCTTCTAGCATTTATTGATCTTCTTCTTTCCTCAGTATCCTCTAAGGTTAATAAAATTTGAGAAATATTTAATCTAAATTTTAAAAATGTTTGAGAAAATAAATTCATTAATTCTATTTGTCCAACAGATGCTATAGCTTGACTTTTATCTAATTTTAAACTTGTTTTTTTATAGTTCATTTTTTTGCAACCAAGTGCTATAGCTCCAGAACTAACAATAATAATTTTCTTATTTCTTAATTTTAATTTTTTTATGTCTTTAGCAAAGCTTGATAACCATTTTTTTCTTATTTTTTTTGTGTTATCAACTAGTAAAGACGAACCAATTTTTATGACAATTATTTTTGAGTTTTTAAGATGCATAAGATATTAATTTAGCTTTAATTTTAGATATAGTTTTTTTTTCTAATGTTGACATTGTTATAACTTCAAATTTTGTATTTTTAGAAAAATTATTAACAATTTCTTTTACTTTCTTTTTATCAATTAAATCTGTCTTATTTAAAACTATTAGCTCTTTTTTTTTAGAGAGTTGTGTACTATAATTTTTTAATTCATTTTTAACCTGATTATAGCTTTTTTTAATATCATCATTAGTTATATCAATCATATGTAAAAGAGATTTACATCTTTCAACGTGCTTTAAAAATTGTGTGCCAAGTCCAGTACCTTTGTGAGCTCCTTCTATTAAACCAGGGATATCTGCGATAGTAATTTCTTTATCATCATAACTAGCTACACCTAAATTTGGATTTAAAGTTGTAAATTGATAGTTTGCAATTTTAGGATTTGCATTTGTTATTGCTGCTAATAAACTAGACTTGCCAGCATTCGGTAATCCAATTATACCAATATCAGCAATTGTTTTTAATTGAAGCCAAATTGTAAACTCTTCACCAGACTTTCCTTTTGTAAATTTTCTTGGTGCTCGATTTGTTGAGCTTTTGAATCTAGTATTTCCAAGTCCACCTTTTCCACCTGAAGCAGCAATAAATTCTTCACCAACTTTTATAAAATCATAAATTAATGTTTTATTATCCTCTTCAAAAACTTGTGTACCCAGTGGTACTTTTAAGATTAAATTGTCTCCATTTTTACCCGTTCGGTTTTGACCAGCACCATTACCACCTCTTTTTGCTTTATGATGTTGTTGATATCTATAATCTATTAAAGTATTAAGATTCCTTTCAGCCTTTAATATAACTGAACCACCATTTCCGCCATCGCCTCCATCAGGCCCTCCATATTCAATAAATTTTTCTCTTCTAAAACTTGGTGAACCATCGCCACCATTACCTGCTTTGATATAAATTTTTACTTGATCTAAGAATTTCATAATACAACGTTATTTTTAAGTTGTACTATTAATTGGGCTTTACTGAAACAAATGTTCTATCTGATTTAGTTTTTTTGAAAACTACTTTACCTTTTACAACTGAAAAAATTGAATGATCTTTACCCATACCTACATTTTCTCCAGGAAAAATCTTTGTGCCTCTTTGTCTAACAATTATATTACCAGGTATCACAGTTTCACCACCATATTTTTTTACACCAAGTCTTCGACCAGCACTATCTCGTCCGTTTCTAGATGATCCACCTGCTTTTTTTGTTGCCATAAATTATTCCTAATTATTTACTTGCTTCTTTCTTAGGTGCCTCTTTTTTTGAAGCCTTAGAAATTTTTTCAGCTTCAGATAAAATCTTACCATCTTTTGAAAAAATTTTGCTTATTCTTATCATAGAATATTGTTGTCTGTGACCATTTTTTCTTCTTGAATTTTGTCTTCTTCTTTTTTTAAATACTAAAATCGTTCTATTTTTGCTATTCTTAATTAAATTTGCCTCTACTTTGGCACCCTGAACAGTTGGCGTTCCAATTTCAATCGTTTTGTCGTCACCATAGGCTAAAATTTCTTTAAATTCTATTTTAGTATCAAGCTTTGAATCTGGTAATTTTTCTATCTTAATAATTTCACCAGATTTTACCTTATACTGTTTGCCACCTGTTTGTATTACTGCGTACGACATAATTTAAGAATTATTTTTTGTAGAGGCAATATAGTCTTGGGTAGCTTTTAGTCAAGCTCTATAAGTTAAAAATTATCCTTTAAATCTCTTAATTTTGAAAAGGTTTGTAGATCTTTAGCTTTGAGAAATATATTACACTCTATTTCATCATCTAAAATAGTTGGCACTGTTGGTAATCCATTTTTAAGATTTTGTTTAATTTTGATGATTTTATTTTTAAGTTGTAAATTATTAGCATCATGGGTGACACAAAAATTTGAATTTTGAATTGTATATTCATGCCCACAGTAAATTTCAGTATCTTTTGGAAGTGTTTTGATTTTTTTTAATGAATTAAACATTTGTTCATATGTTCCCTCAAAAATTCTTCCACAGCCTAAAGAGAATAGGGTATCACCAGTAAAAATTTTCTTTTCTTTAAAAAAATGAAAAGCAATATGTCCTGTTGTATGGCCTGGGATATGATAAATCTTTGCTTCGAAATTACCTTTTTTCCAAATTTCAAGATCATCAACTAAAGTATCTATTTCTGGAATACGATCCTTATCACCTTTAAATCCAATTACTTTTGAATTGTATTTTTTTTTTAACTCTATATTGCCACCTACATGATCAAAATGATGATGAGTATTAAGAATATATTTTAGATTAATATTATTACTTTCAATAAAATCTATGATTGGTTTTGCTTCACTAGGATCTATAACACAAGCATCTAGATTATTTTTATCAATTATTAAATAACTATAATTGTCTTTAAGACATCTAATTATCTGAATTTTCATGTTATTTTTCAATTAAAAATATACCAAGTTCGCAGAATAGATTTTTTAATGATAAATTTGACCTATTTAAAGTTGATATACTCTTATTCATTAAGGCATATGATTTAAAAATTTTGAAATTTATTGTTTCAGAAAATTTAAAAAAATCCTTAATTGTGCACATATGTATATTTGGTGTGTTGAACCATTCATTTGGCAATGCTTTAGTCACTGGCATTGTTCCCTGAACTAATAAATTTAATCTTACTTTCCAATGACCAAAGTTTGGTATTGTAACTATGGCTTTTCTTCCAACTCTTAAAAGTTCTTTAATTACAATTTCTGGATTTATAAATGCTTGCAAAGTTTGTCCTAATACGACGTAATCAAAAGATTTATCTGGAAATTGTTTTAAATCGAACTCAGCATCACCTTCAATAACCGTTAATCCTTTGGATATACAAGTTTGAACTTTTTGTTTTGAAATTTCAATACCTCTAATATCTACATTTTTTTCTTTTTTTAAAAACTCCATTAAAGATCCATCATCACATCCAACATCTAAAACTCTTGTATTTTCTGTAATTATATCTGCAATTATTTTATATTCTGATTTCATAATTATTGTTCAATATATGATTTATCTAAAAAATTTTTAAGAGTTCTTAAAAAATCAGGCACATTTAATAAAAAGGAGTCATGTCCTTTATCAGACTCTATCTCTACAAATCCTACATTCGCGCCAATGGCATTTAAAGCAATAACTATTTCTTTATTTTCTTGAGTAGGATAAAGCCAATCTGAAGTAAAAGATATTACAAAGAATTTAGCTTTTGTATTCTTAAATGCATTAGATAAATTTCCATCAAATTGTTTGACTAAATCAAAGTAATCCATTGCACGTGTAATATAAAGGTAACTATTTGCATCAAAACGATCAACAAACACAGAACCTTGATATCTCAAATAACTTTCTATTTGAAAATCAGCATCAAATCCAAATTTAAGATCATCTCTTTCCTGGAGTTTTCTTCCAAATTTTTCTTGAAGACCTTTTTTAGATAAGTAGGTAATATGAGCAGCCATTCTTGCGACTGCTAAACCTTTATCAGGAACAGTATCTTTAGATGAATATTTTCCATCCATCCAATTATGATCTGCTGTAATAGCTTGTCTACCAAGCTCATTGAAAGCAATGTTTTGAGCTGAATGGCTTGATGTACAAGCTATTGGAACTGCTGTTTTTGTTTTTTCAGGAAAGTTACTAACAAATTGTAAAACTTGCATTCCTCCCATTGAACCCCCAACAACAGAAAAAAGTTTTTTTATTCCAAAATGATCTAGTAAATTTACTTGAGCATTTACGATGTCATTTATTGTAATTACAGGAAAATCTGTGCCATATACCTTTTGTGTTTTTTGATTGATATGACTTGGACCAAAAGAACCCATACACCCACCTATAACATTCGCACAGATGACAAAATATTTATTCGTATCAATGGATTTATTTGGGCCCACAGCATAGGACCACCAACCTTCTTTTTTAGTTATTGGATTTAAACCAGTAACAAATTGATCACCAGTTAATGCGTGACAAATTAAAATTGCATTGTCTTTATTTTCACTAAGAGATCCATATGTTTCATATGCTAAAGGGTAGTCATTTATAATTTGACCACAATCTAGTTTTAAAGGTTTCTTAATTCTAAGAATTTTTATATTTTCTTTAATATTCATAGCATAAGCCAAGAATCTGAATTGAGAGAAAAAAAACTTTTTTAGCGGTTTTTTTAAAGCGCTCGCAATTCAGGTAAATCAGCGCATAAATTTTGTACAAGAAGTTATTTAGTATGTCAATTTTAAAAATAAATGAACTAATACTATATGAAAAATTGTTATTTTATTTATAAAGGGGCTAAAATTTAAAACATGACAACTATAAAATTTAAAAAACTTAATATCGAGGCTTACAAACCTGGTAAATCAGGCATTAGAAATTTAAAGAAAATCATAAAACTTTCTGCAAATGAATCTGCGCTTGGGGTAAGTACAAGAGTTAGAAAAGTAATATCTAGCAAAAAAATAAATTTTTTTAGATATCCTGATGGTAAATCTAAAGAATTACGAAATCAGATTTCTAAAAAATTTAGTTGTGAAAAAGAAAAAATTATTTGTGGAGCTGGTTCTGATGAAGTCATTCAAATGATATGTCAGCTCTTTTTAAAAACAAAAGATGAGGTAATTGTTCCCCAATTTAGTTTTTTGATGTACAGAATATATGCAAAAATAGTTGGTGCAAATGTTATTTATGCTAAAGAAAAAAAATTCAAAGCATCTGTTTCAGAAATTATAAAAAAAGTTACTAAAAAAACTAAAATTGTTTTTTTAGCCAATCCGAATAATCCAACTGGAACTTATTTAACTAAACTTGAATTAATTGACTTAAGAAAAAAATTGAGAAAAAATATTTTGCTAGTAGTGGATGATGCATATGCAGAGTATATGAAAAATAAAGACTATAAATCTGGTTTAGATTTATTTAAAAATAAACAAAACGTTTTTATATTAAGAACATTTTCAAAAATTTATGGATTATCATCCTTGAGAATTGGATGGGGTTATGGATCAAGAAGAATTATTGATGCTCTAAATATTATAAAACCACCATTTAATGTTAATGAAGTTGCACAAAAAGCGGCCGTGGAGTCTTTAAAAGATGATAAATTTATATCTCGTTCAATTAAACATAATACTTTTTATGCAACAAAATTGAAAAATTTCTTAAATAAGTATGATATTAGTTCAAATAAAGTTTCTGCTAATTTCCTATTATTGGACTTTAAGAAATGTAAATTTAAGGCCAAAAATTTTTATGAAAAATTAAAAATGAAAGGAATCATTTTAAGACTTACTGAAGATGGTTATAAAATTAAAAATATGTTGCGACTAACTATTGGATCAAAAAAAGAAAATTTAAAATTTATAAAAGAAACAGAAAATATATTTAGAAAATGAAAAATTTATTAATTATAGGCTGTGGACTATTGGGCTCTTCTTTAGCAAGGAAAATTTCCAAAAAAAAAATGGCAAAAAAAATATTTGTTTTTGAGAAGTCAAAAGCAAATTTGAATAAAATAATTAAACTAAAATTGCCTGTAACAATAGCTCAAACATTAAAAGATGGTGTAGTAAATTCAGATCTAATTATTTTTTGCACACCAATGAGTGAATACAAAGGGCTTATTTTAAAAATAAACAAATTTATTTCACCTAAAACATTAATTACTGACATCGGCTCTTCAAAAATTGAGACATCAAAAATTATAAAAAAATTTTTAAAAAAAAATACTCATTGGATTTCAAGTCACCCTATAACTGGATCAGAGGTAAGTGGACCTGAACACGGTAATGAACATATATTTGAAAATAAATGGTGCATCATTATCAACGATAAAAAAACTAATTTAAAAAATTTAAAATTTTTAAGTTCTTTTTGGAAAAAAGTTGGCTCAAAAACTGTCATTATGAATTCAGAAAAGCATGATAAAATTTTCTCAATTACAAGTCATCTACCCCATTTGATTGCTTATAATTTAGTCAAATCAGCTCAAGATTTTGAAAAAATACAAAAATTTGATCTTATTAAATATAGCGCAGGAGGACTTAGAGATTTTTCAAGAATAGCAGCTTCAAATGAAATAATGTGGAGAGACATTTTTTTTGATAATAAAGTTAATGTTATTAAAGCTATTGATTTGTTTATTAAAAATTTAAATGCATTTAAGAAGGATATTTTGATAAAAAATAACAAATCAATCTTAAAAAAACTTATTCAAACAAAAAAAGTTAGGTCAAAAATTATTAAGTTAAAACAAGATATTAATAAACCAGACTTTGGTAGAAATTAATATTTAATATAAGAGATTTTTTTTACTTTTAATTTAGCAGTTTCTTGAATTTTATTTATTGTCTTGGTTATTGGCATAACTAATACTTTTTTCTCAGGTCCATATGCATGAATTAGATTTTTTGAATTTAAACACATGGCTACATGACCTTTCCAAAATATTATGTTGCCTTTTTTAAATTTTCTTTTTTTTATGCTTTTTTTGGAAAATTTGATCTGATCTTTAGTATCTCGTGGATAGAAAATATTGTTATAGTAAAAGAATATTTGTAATAAAGCTGAGCAATCAATACCTTTGAATGTTTTTCCTCCCCAAACATATTTGACATCAGAGAATTTTTTAAAGATTTCAATAAAGTTTTTTTCTTTATGATCTATTTTTTTGATATCTTTTTTTTTAATCCATTTATTCTTTTCAATTTTTACATAATTCTTATTTTGATTTATGATTGATAGTTTAGAGCCAAACGTAAGCCAACTTATAGAACTTGAATTAGGTTTTTTAAAAATTTTTGCTTTTAAATTGCTTACTTTATATTCTGGTTTAAATTTTTCTACATATTGAGCATTTTTGATAAAGCCAATATAATTATCAAATGATAGCTTAATTTTTATCCATCTTTTATTTTTTGATATAATTTTAAATTTTTCTCCATACAATATTTGAGAAGTTACCTCAGATAATTTTGAAGGCTTTTTATAAATATTCGAAAAATTGCCTTTATAATAAAAACTATTTTGCACCTATTTTAATTTTATTTTTAATGAGCCACAAACATATTAATGAAGGAATGACCATTATAGTTGTTAAAATGAAAAATGTTCCCCAATCTCCGTTTAACCAGTCAACTAGGGCACCAGATGATGAAGCTAGTGTCGTCCTACCAGCAGTTCCAATTGAAGCAAGTAAAGCATATTGTGTAGCTGTATATGTTCTGTCTACTAACAATGATATAAACGCCACAAATGCTACTGTTGCAAATGCAGCTGTAATATCATCTGCTATAACAGCAATTGCAAATAAAATTTCAGATTTTCCTGTCCATGCCAAAACTGCAAATAAAAGATTTGTTACAGCCATTAATCCTCCAGCAAAAAACATTGTTTTTATTGTTCCAGCTCTCATGGCCATAATACCACCAATTAATGTAAAGACTACAGTAGTGATCCAGCCCAGTCCTTTAGAATAAATAGCAATTTGACCTTTGGAAAATCCTACCTCTTTATAAAAGACGATGGACATACGTCCCATAAAAGCTTCTCCAATTTTAAATAAAAACACAAAGCCTAAGATTCCTGCAGCTATAGCAATACCATTTTTTTTAAAAAAGCTAATAATAGGCCCACCAATGGTTCCTGTTATGTAAGCAATAAAGTTTGTAATAGCATTACTAGACCCAAGTTTACCTTCAATTAATTTGTCAGTCTCTCTCTGTTTAGCCTGTCTGTCTGTTTCTATAGGTTCATGAACAAACATTAGTCCTATGTTCATAAGAATAATTAAAAGACTTAATACTAGAAAAGTAGTTTGCCAATAGTCTACAATTCCAAGATTCTCAAAAAATTCGGCTGAAAATAAAGCTACAACTCCTCCTAACTTATAACCTGTCCACCAACCGACTACTGCCATAGCTGCACCAGCAGCCATCGATTTTCCCTCATTTTCATTTATTTGCTCAATTCTTAAGGCATCTACAGTTATATCTTGTGTAGCTGAAGCTATAGCAATAATTAATCCTACTGATATTAATAAAGCTAAATTTTGTGTAGGGTTTATTACACTCCAAATTAATAAACTTAATAAAATGATTATTTGCATTAAAACTATCCATCCTCTTCTATGGCCTAGTTTTTTTGTTAAAAATGGTATTTGAATTCTATCTACAATTGGTGCCCATAAATAATTGAAAGCATACACTCCAAAAATTAAACCTGCCCATCCAATTGTTGATCTGCTAAGACCCTCTTCTTTAAGCCATAGACTTAAACTGCTTGCAATTAAAACCCAAGGAAAACCACTAATAGAACCTAAGAGCAAAATTCTAAGCATTCGAATATCTCTATAAATTGAGAGAGATTCAAGCCATGATGTTTTTTTTAGCACTGACATAATTAATTTCTCCAAAACGAAGGTAGAAATAACACTAAAATAGCGAACAGTTCAAGTCTACCTAAAATCATACCTAAAGTTAGCACCCATTTAGAAAAATCTGGAAGTGATGAAAAATTACCATTAGGCCCAATAATATTTCCTAATCCTGGACCAACATTTGAAATTGAAGTTGCTGCTCCAGAAATTGAAGTTATGAAATCCAACCCAGTCAATGAAAGTAACGCAGTAATTACAAAGAAAATTACCAAATACATATAAATAAAAGAAATTATTGAAGCAATAAATTTGTTATCAACTGGATTTTGATCATATTTTAAAACAAAAATACCCTTTGGATAAATAATTTTTTTTAATTGATTAGAAATAAATGAGTAAAGAATTTGAATTCTAAAAATTTTTATACCACAAGTAGTTGAACCTGCACATCCACCTATAAACATTAATCCTAAGAATAAGATTATCGGAAAACCTCCCCAACTATCATATTGTGCATTAACATATCCTGTTCCTGTTAAAATAGATATAACATTAAAAAAAATAGATCTTAAATTTATTTGATCTGAATTATCAAATATTAAATATATTGATAGCAAAATAATGCTATAAATTATAATTTTTAAAAATGCTTTAATTTGAATATCAGAAATAAATATTTTTTTGTTTCCACTTAAAAATTTTATGTAAGCTATAAAAGGTAAGCTACCTAAAATTATAAAGATCATTGCTGAAATTTCTATGGAAATACTATCAAAAAAACCTATAGACTCATTATAGTTTGAAAAACCACCGGTAGCTATTGTTGTCATAGAATGAGTCAAGCTATCAAAAATACCCATCCCAAGAATCTTATATGAAATAGCACATAAAGCAGTTAATCCTGAATAGATATAAATTAATCGAAGAGCAATTTCTTTTGATTTTGGTAGAATTTTTTCTGAAGAATCATTGTTTGAAATTTTAAATAGTTGCATTCCTCCAACATTCATTATTGGCATAAGCGTTATTGCCATAACAATTATACCTATACCCCCTAACCACTGAAGTATTGCTCTCCACAATAAAATTCCTTTTGGTATACTTTCTAAATTTGAAATAATTGTTGAGCCAGTAGTGGTAATTCCTGACATACTTTCAAAAAAAGCATCAGTAAAAGAAAACTCGATACTTGAAAAGACAAATGGTAAAGATCCAAAGATAGCTATACTTAGCCAAGATAATGCAGTTAGTAAAAAAGCTTTTTGTAAGTTTAACTTTTTATCATGATCTAAATTTGATAAGAAAAATAGTATTCCAAATATAATTGTTACAATTGAAGCACCAAAAAAAGATGAGTCAATTTCATTATAAAAAAATTGCACAATTACAGGTATCAACATGAAAATTCCAAGAATTATTTGCAGAATTCCAAGAGTAAAAAAAACAGTTTTATAATTAGACATTTTCAAAGAACATTATTTTATGGTAAATAAATTTCAACTCTATAAGAATTAGATAAATCGTTAATTTAAGATTTTTTTTGAATAATTCATGATTAAAAAAGAAAATTTAGATAAAACAAGCGCATGGCCTTTTGTTGAAGCAAAAAAAATGCTTCGAGAAAGAAAATCTTTTATAGAAAAAAAAGGAAAAATAACTCTGCAAACCGGTTATGGCCCAAGTGGTCTACCTCACATAGGAACATTTGGAGAAGTTGCAAGAACCTCAATGATGGTTAATGCAATAAATCAATTAACTGACTTACCAACAGAAATAATTACTTTTTCAGATGATATGGATGGATTAAGAAAAGTTCCAGATAACGTGCCTCAAAGAGATTTATTAGAAAAAAATTTACATAAACCATTAACTCAAGTTCCAGATCCATTTAATAAATTTGATAGTTTTGGAGAACATAATAATGAGATGTTAAAAAATTTTCTTAATAGTTTTAATTTTAAATATAGTTTTAAAAGTTCAACTTTTCTCTATAAGTCAGGTTTTTTTAACTCCTCATTACAAACCATTTTAAAAAATTATGATGGAATAATGAATATTATATTACCTACCTTAGGAAAGGAGCGTCAAAAAACTTATAGTCCATTTTTACCAATATGTCCTGATACAGAGCAAGTTTTAGAAATTCCGGTGAAAGAAATTGATATTGAAAAATCAAAAATTGTTTTTGATAATAATGGTAAAGAACTAGAGTCAAGTATTTTAGATGGAAATTGCAAACTTCAATGGAAGGTTGATTGGGCAATGAGATGGTATGCATTAGATATTGATTTTGAGATGTACGGTAAAGATTTAATTGAAAGTGCAATTTTATCCTCAAAAATAATTAAACTGATTGGAAAAACAAATCCATCTGGATTTGCTTATGAATTATTCTTAGACGAAAAAGGAGAAAAAATTTCAAAATCAAAAGGTAATGGAATTACAATAGATCAGTGGTTGGAATATGCTTCACCTGAAAGTCTATCTTTATATATGTATCAAAATCCTAAAAGAGCTAAAAAATTATATAAAGAAATTGTACCTAAAGCTGTTGATGAATATTTAGATTTTATAGAAAAAGCAAAGACTCAGGATGAATTGAAATTATTAATGAACCCAGTGTGGCACGTGCATAATAGTAAAATACCAAATGAAAACATGATCATGTCTTTTTCAATGTTATTGAACCTTGTTGAAACTAGCAATGCTAGCAGTAAAGAGCTTTTATGGAAATTTGTTAAAAAATATAAAACTAACATCTCTGAAAAAAACTACCCAATTTTTGATAAACTTGTTGGTTATGCCATCAAATATTTTAATGATGTTATTAAATTACAAAAAAAATATAAAAAACCTAATAATGATGAAAAATTAGCATTAAAGGCTTTGATAAAAACATTAGATAATTGTAACGACAAGATGTCCCCAGAGGATATTCAAACATTGATTTATTCAACTGGGAAAAACAATGGTTATTCTGAAAATTTAAGAGATTGGTTTAAATTGATATATGAAGTTGTATTTGGTGATGAAAACGGTCCTCGTATGGGTTTTTTCATTAGTTTTTTTGGTGTTAAAGAAACAAAAGATCTTATATTAAATAAAATTAAATAATGTTTTCAAATTTAAGATCTTTAATTTTTAAACTTGATCCTGAAGTAGCACATAATTTAGCAATTAAATCTCTTAAATTTAATTTTATTCCAAATATATCAGGTAAAGATAAAGACAATCCTTTATTTAAAACTAAATTATTTGATAAAAATTTGGATAATCCTATTGGGATGGCTGCTGGATTTGACAAAAATGCTGAGGTATACAACTCGTTATTTAGGCTAGGATTTGGTTTTGTGGAGGTAGGGACTATTACACCTTTAAAACAATATGGGAACCCAAAACCTAGAGTTTTTAGACTAGTAGAAGATGAAGCACTAATAAACAGACTTGGCTTCAATAACCTTGGTGCACAAAATATTTTTAAAAGAATAAAATCTAATAGTAAAATTGGTTTACTCGGAATTAATATAGGGCCAAATAAAGATACAGATAATAGACTTAATGATTACGTAAAATGTATAAAAACCTTTCATGAGGTGGCTGACTATATCACTATAAATATATCATCACCAAACACAGAAAATTTAAGAAATTTCCACGATCAAACAAAACTGAATGAGTTATTGGAAATGATTGAAAGAGAAAAAAAAATTTTAAATTCAAAGATTCCTTTAGCAGTTAAAGTGTCCCCAGATATTAATGATGATGAAATAAAAAAGATCTGTGAAGTTCTTTTAAGCAACAATATTGAATTAGTAATTGTTTCAAATACATCAGATACAACAAGAGAAAATTTGAATAATATTCAAGGGCATCAAAAAGGAGGTTTATCAGGCAAACCAATTGAAAAAAAATCCACTCAATTAATAAGTAAGTTTTATAAAATTCTTAAAGGAAGAATAAAAATAATTGGGGTAGGTGGAGTTGACTCAGGGAAAAGTGCATATGAAAAATTTTTAGCAGGGGCTAATTATATTCAACTTTATACAGGAATGGTCTTTAGAGGACCAAATATAGTCAACATGATAAAAAAAGAGCTTTCAGAATTATTATTAAAAGATGGAATTAAAAATTACACTGAAATAGTAGGAAAAAAAGGGTAACTCAAATCTTATAAACTTGACGCAATCAGAAACTCTCTTTATATAGACGGAATTATTATGTCAAAAAAATGTGAACTTACAGGAAAAAATCCAATGAAGGGTCACAATGTTAGTCACGCTAACAATAAAACCAAAAGAAGGTTTTTGCCAAATTTAAAAAAAGTTAAATTTACAAGTGAACTTTTAAAAAGAAGTTTAAAATTAACAGTCTGTAATGCAGGTGTCAGATCAGTTGACAAAAAAGGAAGTTTTGATGAATTTTTAAAGACTGTTAAAAATAAAAATTTATCACCAAGATTAAAGAAACTCAAAAAAAATTTACTAATCAAATCCCCGTTTCAAAAAAAAACAGTTCAATCTAAAACTGCTTAATGAATAAACTGTTTTTACTCTCATTAATGATGGGGGCAGTTGTATTAACTTCTAATTACTTAGTGCAGTTTCCTATAAATCATTATGGTTTAGAAGAATTATTAACCTATGGAGCATTAAGCTATCCAATAGCTTTCTTAATTACTGACCTAGCAAATAGATCTTATGGCAGAATAGTTGCAAGAAAGATTGTTTATACTGGATTTGTTATAGGAATTAGTTTTACTCTTTTATTTTCAACAAATTTTGCTGATTTAATATCTATTAGAATTGTCATTGGCTCTGGCACTGCCTTCTTGGTTGCCCAATTATTAGATGTCCAAATTTTTGATAATCTTAGAAAAAAGAAATGGTATATTGCACCACTCACTTCATCAATTATTGGTTCAATAGTCGATACATTTTTATTTTTTTCAATATCATTTTATGCGACAGAGGTACCTTGGTTTACTCTTTCACTAGGAGACCTATCAGTAAAGATCTTAATTACATTGATGATGTTAATACCTTTCAGATTACTTCTTAAAACGTTTAAGCCAGTTTAAATTTAATATAGATATTTGTAGGTTAAAATTTTATAGGCTAATTTTGCAACTAGAAAATTGTAAGAATTAAATCCCTTTATTGGAGCAAGTTCATTTATATCTGCTCCAACTATATTAGAATTTTTAGCAGCAATTTTTATTATATTTAATGTTTCATCCCACAATAATCCCCCTGGTTCTGGTGTTCCTGTTGCGGGCATAATACTTGAGTCTAAACCATCTACATCAAAAGTTAAATATACAGTTTGATTTTTTATAAGATTTTTAAACTTTTGAAGATTCCATTTTGCCTTATCTTTGGCCCAAAAAATATTAATTCTTGATTTATTTTTTTTTAAAAAAGGTATTTCACTTATAGAAATATTTCTTATTCCAAATGAAATTATAGATACGTTTTTATAGTCCAAACATCTTCTAAGAGCAGAAGCATGAGAAAATTTTTCTCCATTGTAACTATCTCTTAAATCTGCGTGTGCATCAAAATGTAAAAGACAAATTTTTTTATATTTTTTTACAAAGGGCTTTATACATCCTGGTGTTATTGAATGTTCTCCTCCAAAAGTCATTGGAAAAAGTTTTTTACTTAAAATTTCTTCATTAATTTTGGACATTTTTTCTAAAGCTTTAGTGATATTTTTATTTATCTTAAAGGGTTTTAATGTTTTTATTCCGATCTTTTTATAAGGTTCACAACTAAGCTCCTCGTCATATAATTCAACTTGGTGTGAAGCTTTTATAATTTCTTTTGGGCCGTTTTTAGTACCCCCACCATAACTTACTGTCTTTTCTAGACCAAAAGGTACTATTACAACTTTTTCCTTAAAATTGAATTTATTATCAATACCTAAAAAACCATTTTTATTTGATAAATATTTCAATTTTTTACCCAAAAATTTTTGAGAAGTTCTTTCTATCTCTTTTTTTCCATTCAGCTTTATGATAAGCGTCGCTAGCAATTAAAGGAAGTACACTTGTTGCTTCAGCAAAAACCATCTGTTCTTTTGTAACGTCAACTTTACCCCAAGAACTTGCTTCTTTTAATGTTGAGCTACTGCAAGCACCATCCCTTGAGTCAGCTACTGTAATTTGTATAGCGTATTTATGCATATCAACTTCTTTACCTAAAAGCTCAGCACATATTACTGTATCTTGTATAAAATTCTTTGGCACGCCTCCACCAACCATAAATAATCCTGAACCTTTAGATTGAATCTTAATCTCAGTTAATTCTCTAAATTCTCTAATAGAGTCAATTGTAATATGTTTCTTTGGATTTTTTTCTTGATGAATCACTAAACCAAAACCAGCACTAGAGTCAGTGAATGCAGGACAAAAGATTGGAACATTATTGTCATAAGCAGTCTCAATTAATGAGTCTTTTTTAACAGAGTTATTTTTTAAAAATTTTCCCATTTCATGAATAAATTCTCTAGAAGTATAGCTTCGGGGTTCTAAATTGTCAGCTATTTCACAAATTTTTTTATCACAAACCTGTAATTCATCTTCATCAATATAAGTATCATAAATTCTATCGATATAATTTTTTCTTAGTTCTGTATCATCTTGAAATTGTGATCCTTGATAATGTTTAAAACCTAAAGCCTCAAAAAAATCCATGTCTATTATAGATGCGCCTGTAGCAATAATAGCATCCACCATATTATATTTTACAAGATCTTTATAAATACTCATACATCCAGCTGCAGAAGTTGAGCCAGCTAAAGTCAAAAAAATTGTACATTCTTTATCTTTTAACATTTCATTATAAATGTTTGCAGCATTAGCGGTCTCTCTTGAAACAAAAGACATCTTTTCCATTGATGAAATAATCTTTCTAGAATCGAAGGAAGTTATATCAATGTGTTCTATAGGTTTTTTTAGAAAGTCTTTTTTGCTATTATGACCTAAATTTTTATTGTCAGACATTAAGCTACCAGAGTAGCTTTATTAGCATCTTTATCATAAAGACTCATAATTGGACTATCTTCAACTTCATAAATTTCGTTAGAATAAAAACCATTAAATTGAGTTCTAAATGTTAAACCATATGATCCTAATTGACCTAACTCAATATAGTCATTTTCTTTAATATTGTTTGGAAGAAGAAAAGGACCTTTCATATAATCCATACTATCGCAAGTTGGACCATAAAAATCAAATGTAGTTAATTTTTTTGATATAATTTTATTAGAACTGTCTTTAATCATTTTTGATGGAAAAACTATATTCGGAGTTCCTGCATCAAAAAGAGTTCCATATGTTCCATCATTGATATAAAGCTTCTGTTTTTTTCTTAAATTAACCCTCACAATAGTTGAGCCGCTCTCAGCTACAAGTGCTCTTCCTGGTTCACAAATAATTTCAGGCATCTTATCAATATTTAAATTTTCTAAACTTTTTATAATTTCTTTAAAATAGTTATCTAAAGATTGTGGAATAAGATCAGGGTACACTGTTGGAAAACCACCACCAACATTAATGTAATTTGGAATAATTTTGGTTTTTTTTATTACATTTCCTATTTCGGTTATACCTTTTGCGTAAGAAATTGGGTGCATACATTGAGAACCAACATGAAAGCTTAAACCAATTTTACTTGAATGTTGTTTTGCTAACCTTAAAAGTCCAGCTGCTTCAGAATTTAAAGCACCAAATTTTTTTGATAAGTCAATTTCTGCATGTTCGTTTGATACAGACACTCTTACAAATAATTCAAGGTCTTTTGCATTATCTGTACTTTTAATAATTTTGATTAATTCATCCTTTGTATCTAACGCATATGTTTTGACTCCATATTTAAAATAAGCTTCAGTAATACTTTCTCGACTTTTTACTGTATGCATATAAGAACATTTAGCTATTTGACTAAATCTTCTTACAGCTTTTATCTCCTCAATAGAAGCAACATCAAACTGATTTATTCCACTTTTGATAAGAGTTTTAATTACTTCAGGATGAGGATTAGTTTTGACAGCAAATAAGATTTTTCCTGGGAATTTTTTTTGAAAGAATTTCGATGCGGAAAGAATAGAATTCTTTCTTATACAATATACTGGTTTATCTGGTTTCAGTTGATTTACTAGTTCTTCAACTGACTTAAATTTTTGCATTTGAAATGCCCCCCAAAAAAAATTTAACAAAAAAAAAGTCTTTTATTTAAAAAACTTTAATAATCGAGCAGTTAATTCAATAGTTAATCAATGTAAAGTAAATAATTGCTATTGAAATGTTAATAAAAATGCACATATAAAACCTATGAAAAACGAAGTATCACTTCAAAATTTAGCTGATTTTGACAATAAATCCTTATTAATTGTCGATGATGACAACCCTTTTAGAGAAAGACTAGCAAGGGCAATGGAAAAAAAGGGGTTCGAGGTTATTCAAGCTGAGAGTGTACAAAAAGGAATTGATACAGTGAAGGTGAAAAAACCTGGATTTGCAGTTGTTGATTTAAGATTAACAGATGGAAATGGTTTGGAGGTTGTAAAACAAATCCAATTATCTAATTCTGATAGTAGAATTATTATGCTTACAGGGTATGGAAATATTCCAACTGCTGTAGCTGCTATTAAAGAAGGGGCAATAGATTATCTAGCAAAACCTGCAGATGCTGAGGATGTTGAAAAAGCACTACTAGCTGATCCTTCGAAAAAAGCAGCTCCACCTGAAAATCCTATGTCAGCAGATAGAGTAAAATGGGAACATATTCATAGAGTTTTTGAATTATGTAATAGAAATGTTTCAGAAACAGCTAGAAGACTTAAAATGCATAGAAGGACTTTACAAAGAATTCTTTCCAAAAGATCTCCTAAATAAGTTTTCTTAATTTTATAATTTTTTTAGTTAAAATTGTCAGTAAAGCCACTTTGAAAATTTCAGCTAACAGAAAAGGTGCAACACCTAATTCAAAAATTGGCTTATCCCACCCAATAAGAGTTCCTAGCCAAAAAATACCTAAGATATAAATAGATGAAACTGAAAGAAGTAGTTTTGTTAAAATTATTAAATAATTATCTTTTGCATTAATAAAGGATGCAAAAAAACACGCTGTAAGAAATCCAACCAAATACCCCATTGTAGGACCCATAAAATAAGCAAGTCCAACACCTCTTTCTGGAGAATTAGAAAAAACAGGTAAACCCAAAATTCCTTCAAATAAATATAAGCTTACTGTAGTAAGAGCTATTTTATATCCGAAACTAATTCCAAGAAATAAAACCACAAATGTTTGCATGGTCATTGGCACTGGATAAAATGGTATCTTTATTTTTGAAGAAATTGTAAGTATTATTGTTCCAATAAAAATTACAAATAACGATTTAATTATCCGTGATTGAGTATTTTGCTTTATAAGTTCCATAAAAAATAATACTCTTATTTTAGTTGATAATCTATATTAATTATAATGAGTAAAATTCAAAAAACAGATCATTTCTATCTTATTGATGGGTCAGGCTATATATTTAGAGCGTATTATGCTTTACCACCTTTGACACGAAAAAGTGATGGATTACCAACAGGAGCAGTGAGTGGCTTCTGTAGTATGCTTTTTAAACTTTTAGAGGATTCTAAATCAAATCAAAATCTACAAAAACCAACACATTTTGCTGTTATTTTTGACTCAGCTAGAAAAACATTTAGAAATGAAATTTATAGCGACTACAAAGCCAATAGAGCAGAAGCACCAGATGATTTAGCCCCACAATTTGAGTACATAAGAAAATCAGTTTTAGCTTTTAACTTACCGTCAGTGGAATTAATAAATTATGAGGCAGATGATTTAATTGCTACATATGTTGATAGGATTCTAAATAAAGGTGCAAAAGTTACAATTGTCTCATCTGACAAGGATTTGATGCAACTCTTCAGAAAGAATGTTCGAATATACGATCCAATGAAAAACAAGTTCATTAATGAAGAAGATGTGAAAAATAAATTTGGCGTAGACTCAAGTAAAGTAATTGATGTTCAATCTCTTGCTGGTGATAGTAGTGATAATGTTCCAGGTGTTCCCGGAATAGGCATAAAAACTGCTGCTGAACTTATAAATAAATATGGTAATTTAGAAACACTTTTAAAATCTGCCCATGAGATTAAACAAAACAAAAGAAGAGAAACACTAATTGAAAATAAAGATAAAGCTGTAATAAGTAAAAAATTAGTCACATTAAAGCATGATGCTCCAATCGATAGAGATATAGAGGAATTTAAATTAAAAGAAGTTGATAAAGACAAGCTATACAAATTTCTCAGAGAAATGGAGTTTAATAGATTGTTGAGTTCGGCAATCTCGGTTTATGGAGAGCCAAATTTAATTAGTGCTAATAACGAAAATAAACCTAAGGGAGTTCAAAAAGCAATTGATAAAAAAGAATATCATTTAATTGATGATCCTAAGCAAATTGATGATTGGATTAAAGAAGCAGAAGAGACGGGTGAAATTGCAGTTGATACTGAAACAAGCTCCCTTGACCCTCACCAAGCAAATTTAATTGGCATATCACTAAGCACTAAAATTGGTAAAGCATGCTACATTCCTATAGGTCATAATTCTAAAAAGTGTATCAATAAAAATGTTGTTTTAAAAAAATTAAAACCTTTACTTGAAGATCCCAGTATCAAAAAAATTGGTCAAAATATTAAATTTGATTTTATCGTTTTATTGAAAAATGGAATCAATATATCATCGATGGAAGACACTATGCTTATGTCATATGTGTTAGATGCAGGAAAAAATAGACATAATATGGATACATTATCTGAAATTCATTTAAATCATAAAACTGTTAAGTTTAAGGATTTGGTTGGATCTGGAAAAAAAGAAATAAACTTTAGCGAAGTTGATGTTGAAAAAGCAAAAGATTATGCAGCTGAGGATGCAGACGTAACTTTTAGATTATATAAAAAATTTTATAAAAGCTTGAAGGAAGAAAGAATGATTAATATTTATGAAATTTTTGAAAAACCAATGATACAAATCTTAGCTTTTATGGAAATTCAAGGTATTAAAATTGATAATAAGTTTCTTAAAATTTTATCATCTAAATTTGAAAAAAAAATTGATAAAATTCAAAAAGAAGTTTTTAAAATATCCAAAAAAGAATTCAATATTGCATCTCCAAAACAATTAGGAGAAATCTTGTATAACGATCTTAAAATTGCTGATTTAAAAAAAACTAAGAAAGGAAGCTTTGCTACAAGTGCATCTGTATTAGAGGATCTTGCTTTTAAAGGTCATAAATTTCCACAATTAGTTTTAGATTGGAGACAGATTTCTAAATTAAAGAATACTTATTCAGACTCTTTACCAGAACATACTAATCCGAATTCAAAAAGAGTTCACACCTCCTTTTTGCTTGCTGCAACTAATACTGGAAGATTAGCATCTAGTGAACCAAATTTACAAAATATTCCAATTAAATCTGAGGATGGCAAAGATATAAGAAAGGCATTCATAGCTGAGAAAGATCATGTTTTGATTTCAGCTGATTATAACCAAATTGAAATGCGAATCTTGGCTGACTTAGCTGATGTTAAAGAATTGAAAAAAGCTTTTAAAAATAACGAAGACATTCATTCACTTACCGCTAGTCAAATATTTAATATTGATATTAAAAAAGTAAATCATGATCAAAGAAGAAAAGCTAAAGCAATAAATTTTGGAATTATTTATGGAATTTCACAGTATGGATTAGCAAAACAAATAAATGTTTCAAATTACGAAGCAGAAGAGTTTTTAAATTCATATTTTGCAAAGTTTCCAGAAATAAAAGTTTATATGGATCAGACAATTAAATTTTGTAGAAAAAGTGGATATGTTAACAATATTTTTGGAAGAAGATCTCATTTTTTAAATATAAATGATAAAAATTTCAATGTAAGGAATTTTCAGGAACGTGCAGCGATAAATGCACCAATCCAAGGATCTGCTGCAGAAATTATGAGATTAGCAATGATCAGATTAGACAAAAGGTTGAAAGAAGAAAAAAACCAAAAAACAAGGATGCTGTTACAGATTCATGATGAACTCATTTTTGAGACTCACAGAGACGAAGTAAAAAGAATCAGTGAAATTATAATTGAAGAGATGACAAGTGTATCTAAGAGTGACCAACATTCATTTTCTATACCCCTTACAGTAGATTTGAATACAGGAGATAATTGGGGTGCTCTTCATTAATCTTTATTTAATTGCCCAAATTAGAACAATTTAGTATTTTTATAATGAATTATGCACAAACAAACCATTGCACTTGTTGATGATGATAGAAATATTTTAACAAGTCTTAGTATAGCTTTAGAAAAAGAGGGGTTTAAAGTCCAAACTTATATAGATGGAGAGAGTGCTCTCATAGGTTTAACAAGAACTCCACCTGATTTGGCAATAATTGATATTAAAATGCCAAAAATGGATGGAGAAGAATTATTAAAAAAATTAAGAAAAAAAACTTCATTACCAGTAATATTTCTTACGTCAAAAGACGATGAGATTGATGAATTACTTGGTCTTAAATTAGGTGCAGATGATTTTGTAAAAAAATCAGGTGGGTTTTCAATTAAAGTATTAATAGAAAGAATTAGAGTCCAGCTTCGCAAAAAAGACTCAAAAGAGGCTATTGAAGAAAATAAAAGTATAATATCCCATGGAAAATTAAAACTAGATCCATCACAATTAGAATGTGAGTGGGATGGAAAACAACTACCAGATAAACTAACAACAACAGAATTTCTTTTAGTTAAAGAATTAGCTAAAAGACCAGGCATTATCAAAGAAAGAGCACAGTTGATGGATATTGCCTATCGAGAAGATACCGATATAGAGGATAGAACAATAGATAGTCACGTTAAAAGAATTAGAAAAAAATTTAAAAAAGTTGACCCTGAATTTTCGGCTATAGAAACAAGATATGGAAGTGGATATAGGTGGAATGTTAGTTAATGTTTAACAATCTTCTTAAAAATCTATCAATCCTTAAAAAATTTTTATTTATCAATTTGATATTTTTTACAATTATTGGGTTATTTACTTTTATTTATTTAAAAAATGTACAACCAAATTTGATAAAAAAAAAATCATCAAATCATATTGAGGTAATCAATAATACAATTGATAATTTAACGAGATTAGAAGTAAAATTTGTTGAAGAAGATATACGAAGATTTTTATTTTCTACAAGATTTCTTTTTCAAAATCTTGATAGAGTAATTTTTTTTGATAATGAATTAAATTTAATTGGAGACACTGACACTTTAGATCTAGATCCCAGATCATTTTCTACAAGATTAGACATGATAGAATTAGAAATATTGAATGAAGAAAAAAATAAAGAGATTACCGAAAAAAAAAATATAGATATTGGAAATGAAAATTCTGTTTCATTAAAAGATATACTTTATAATTATGCTGCTTCAAAAAATTTTGGAATACCATTTACATTTACTCAAGATGAGTTCAATAAATTTAAATTAACGACAATAAAAAATGTAATGAAAAAAGATAAAAATATTGGTTATTTAGCTATTACAGAAAATGCAAACGATATTAAAGCTGCTATAGATGAAAGAAAAACTTTTATTATTCGTACTGCTATTGCTGTTGGAATTGTAATATTGATTTTTTCATTTGTTTTGAATAGATATTTTCTTAAACCTATTAAGAATTTAGTAAGTTATACTAAAATGATTAAAAACCAAAATCCAAAAAATACTAATATTGATGTGCTAAAATTAAGAAATGATGAATTAGGATTACTTTCAAATTCTTTAGATGATATGACACTTGAGCTTCAAAAAAGAATATCCCATGCGGAAAATTTTTCAACAGATCTTGTTCATGAAATTAGAAATCCTCTTGCATCTTTAAAAAGTGCATCTGAAATTCTACATGATACAAATGATATTAATCAAAGAAAAAAATTAGTAGATATATTAAGTCACGATGTTCAAAGAATTGAAAGATTGATTACAGATTATTCTCAAATGTTAAAAGATGAAGTTGCATTAAGTAAAGAAAAGATAAAAAAATTAGATGTAGAGCCAATTATAAAATCTGTTGTAGATGATTTTAATAATATTTATAGATTAAAAAGAGGAATTAAGATTTCTTATCAAAACGATGGTAATAAAAAATATTATATTAATGGTATAGAAAATAGAATTGAACAAATAATTGCAAATCTCTTAGATAATGCAATTTCTTTCAGCGAAGATAATAAAGACGTTATCGTGAAAGTATCAAAAATGAATGGTGAAAAAGTCATTATTAATATATTGGATGAAGGCCAAGGATTTAAAGAAAAAGATACAAATAAAATTTTCAACAGATTTTATAGCAATAGACCAGATAAATTTGGGCAACATTCTGGACTAGGTTTAAATATAGTTAAAAATTTAGTTGATTTACATAATGCTTCAATTAATGCATCTAACAGAAATGATCAAAAGGGAGCAAGTATGGAAATTATATTTCCAAAAGTATAAAGAGTTCTATTGATTAATTAATTCTTTATTGCTAGAAAACTCACCATGGAAGATTTCAAAGTTAAAGATTTATCACAAGCTGAATTTGGGCGAAAAGAAATTTCTATCGCGGAGAGTGAAATGCCAGGTTTAATGGCATTAAGAGATGAATATGCGGGAAAGTCACCTCTAAAAGGTGCCAAAATTATTGGTTGTTTACATATGACAATCCAAACAGCTGTCTTAATTGAAACTTTAGTAGATTTAGGAGCAGATGTTAGATGGTCTTCTTGTAATATTTTTTCAACACAAGATCATGCGGCAGCTGCGATTGCTAAAGCAGGCATACCAGTTTATGCATGGAAAGGTGAGACTGAGGAAGAATATTTGTGGTGTATTAAACAAACAATTATAGCTAAAAAAGATTGGAAACCCAATATGCTTTTAGATGATGGAGGTGATCTTACAGCTATAATGCATAATGAATATAAAGATTTATTAAAAGAAGTTAGAGGTGTTTCTGAGGAAACAACAACAGGTATCAAAGCACTTAACAAAATGGAAAAAGATAATTCACTTTTAGTTCCTGCAATTAATGTCAATGACTCAGTAACCAAATCAAAGTTTGATAACCTTTATGGATGTAGGGAAAGTTTAGTTGATGGAATAAGAAGAGCTACTGATGTTATGATGTCTGGTAAAATTGCAATCGTTGCTGGTTTTGGTGATGTTGGAAAGGGTAGTGCTGCATCATTAAGACAAAGTGGGGCTAGAGTATTAGTTACTGAAGCTGACCCTATTTGTGCACTACAGGCTGCAATGGAGGGTTATGAGGTGGTTTTAATGGATGAAGCTATAAGTAAAGCTGACATTGTTGTAACTGCAACAGGTAATAAAGATATTGTAACTGCTGATCATATGAGGGAAATGAAAGATAGAGCTATTTTATGTAATATTGGACATTTTGATAATGAGATACAGGTTGAAGCTTTAAAAAATTATAAATGGACAGAAGTAAAACCACAAGTCCACGAAATTGAATTACCTAGTAAAAAAAGAATTATTTTACTTGCAGAGGGTAGATTGGTAAATTTGGGCTGTGCAACAGGTCATCCTAGTTTTGTGATGAGTGCGTCATTTACAAATCAAGTTATTGCTCAAATAGAACTTTGGAATAATCATAAAAATTATGAAAATAGAGTTTATGTTTTACCAAAACATTTAGATGAAAAAGTTGCTACACTTCATTTAAAGAAGGTTGGTGCAAAATTAACTAAATTATCTAAAGAACAAGCGGACTATATAAGTGTGGGAGTAGAGGGTCCTTTTAAACCTAATGCATACCGCTATTAGCAGTGATAAAATAGATTTATCTTCAGAAAAAAAAACAGAAGAATTTGCAAGTGAATTCATAAAAAAACTTAAACCTGGAAACACAGTTTTTTTGTATGGTGAAATGGGCGTAGGTAAAACTACTTTTGTAAGATATTTAGTTAATATATTTCAAAAAGCTAACAAACTAAAAATCACTGAAGTTACAAGCCCAACATTCAACTTACTTAATGAATATCAAATTAATAAAATCAAAATAAATCATTATGATTTATTTAGAATAAAAAAAGTTAATGAAATAAAAGATTTAGATATATTTGATGAAAATAAGAATACAATCACATTGATAGAATGGCCTCAAATTATTGAAGAAAAACCAAAAAATTTGATAGAGTTAATTTTTGAGTATGGAAAAGATCATCAAACAAGATCTGTAAAAATAAAAGGGTTAAATCCCATATTAAAATGAAAAATTTAATTAGGATAAAAGGTGATGCGTCATTAAGAAAATTTTTTAGAAAAAAGAAAAATCATTTTTCTTCAATTATAGTAGTTGCCAAAAAAGAAAAATTTAAAAATTTACTTGTTTATGATGCAATTAATAAAATTTTGATTAAGAATAAAATTTTAGCACCAAGATTGTACAATGAAAATTATAGCAATAACTATATTGAGATCCAGGATTTTGGAAATGAAACTATCCTTAATAAACTAAATAAAAAAAAAACTATTAAATTTATTTACTTTAAAAAAATTATTCAATTATTGAATAAAATTCAATTAATTAAAAGTAGAAAAATTAAAACTTTTAAAAATAAAAGCTATATAATTCCTGAGTACAATAAAAAAATATTAATAAGAGAAGCAAACTTATTTTGTGATTGGTATGTAAATAATAAATTTTCAAGAGTAAGAAAAGACAAATTTTCAAAGAAGTTTAAAAAGATTATAAAAAAATTAACTTTAAATTTAAAATTAAAAAATGATATTTTTGTACACAGAGATTTTCATATTTCAAATTTAATGATAATTAAAAATCAAATAGGAGTAATAGATAGTCAAGATGCTTTAATTGGAAATAAAGCTTATGATTTGGCGTCACTTATAGATGACGTAAGATTTAAAACACCAAAATTATTTAAAGATCAGGTATTTAGTTTTTATACAAATAAATTGAAAAAATTGGAAATTGATAAATTAAAAAATGATTTCGAAATATTATCAGTCCTAAGAAATCTTAAGATTATAGGAATATTTACACGTCTTGCCATAAGAGATGGTAAAAAAAATTACTTAAAAATGATTCCATATACATGGAAATTAATTCACATGCGCATTAAAGAAAATAACTTATTTAATGATTTAGAAAATTTATTAAATCAATATTTTAAAAAGAAAATAAAATGAAAATTAATACTGCATTAATATTATGTGCTGGTCTTGGCAAAAGATTAAACCCTTTAACTTTATCAACTCCCAAACCACTCCTTAAATTAAAAGATGTAACAATGCTAGAAAGCTGTATCGATATAAATATAAAATTAGGAATAAAAAAAATTTTATTAAATACATTTCATTTAGGTCATCAAATTTCTGAATTTGTAAGGATTAAAAAATTTCCAATTGATATTCAAATAATAGAAGATGGAAATGAAATTTTAGATACAGGAGGTGGAATTCTAAATATGATAAAACACTCTCAAGAAAATCATTTTATAGTTTTTAATCCTGACACATTATGGCATAAAAATTATATTGAAGAAATTCATACTATGCAGAATTTTTATTTTTCAAAAAAATTAAACAATATTCTTTTGTCATCTCATAGAAAATTAAGTTTTGATAAAAATCTTAAAGGTGATTTTAAATTAACAAACAATTTATTAAAAAAAAATACTAATAATGATTTTATTTATATTGGATGCCAAATTTTAGATAGAGTTTTGTTTGAACCCTATGAAAACAGAATTTTTTCGGTATCAGAAATTTGGAAAGAATTATTGAAAAAAAATCAACTAAATGGTTTTGAAAGTGTTAGTGAGTTTTATCATTTAACAAATTTAAATATTTTCAATCAATTACAAGATTTTTAGCTCTTTCTTTATCGAGATACTCAAATTTAGATATTTTTGATTTTTCATTTAACTCTATAAAGAGAGGGTTGCCGGTAGGTATTTCTAAATTAGAGATTTGTTTATTATCTAAATTAAATAAATTTTTACACAGTGCTCTAATAGAGTTTCCATGAGCAGAAATCAAAACATTATTATCTTTTAATTTTTCTCTAATTTCTTCCTTAAAATATTTTATTACTCTTTCGTAAGTGTCTTTTAGTGACTCGGTATCTGGAATAAGTTCTTTAGAGATATTATCATAAGTTTTTATATTTATTGGATGATATGGACTTTCCTTTTTAAGAGGCTCTGGTTTGATATCCCAAGACCTTCGAAATTCGTGTAATTTATCTTCACCAATTTTTTTACTCATCTCTATTTTATTGAGACCTGTAAAAGCACCATAATGTCTCTCATTAAGTTGCCAAGCCCGAACAAAATTTTTTTCATCACTTAAAATTTTTTGTATAATTTTAAGCGTATTATTTGCTCGTAATTGAAGAGAGGAATAATAAAAATTAATATTGATATTTTTTTTTTTTATTAATAGACCTGCCTTTTCTGCCTCAGATTTGCCTTTTTCAGTAAGATCTACATCTACCCATCCAGTAAACTTTTTTTCAAGATTCCAAATACTTTGACCGTGTCTTATTAATATTAAAAAACTCATATTGTTATTTCTAAAATAAATTTATAAATAAAACTATATAATTTAATGATAAAAATTTTTTCAAAATATAAAATTATTTTTTATTCTACTAACTTTTTATTGATCTTTTTGTATCTTTTTCCAGGAAGTTTGCTTGGGTGGTTTATTTACAATGATATTAAAATACAACCTCAAATAACTTCTGATTTCATAGTATCCTCGAATCACTTTTACATATTTTTAGTAATTTCAATAATTAGTTTTTTCACTTTTGTAAAAAAAAATGAAACACGACTTTTGATTGTTTATTTAATTCTATTATCAATATTTCTTGAAACTTTTCATCTGATTATACCCGAAAGAAGTTTTCAATGGTCTGATTTATTTGGAAATTTGTCGGGAGTGATTGTTGTAATTTTTGTTAAGAATCTTATAAATAAATATGAGTTTTTTAAAAAATAAATTAGTTATATTATTTTTTTTTTTAATAACTGGCTGCTCTTCTATTCCTTCAAATACTGCTAATAGCTGTTCAATATTTGATGAAAGGTATCTTTGGTATAAATATACAAAAAAGACTGAACAAAAATGGGGTACACCAATTTATATCCAATTAGCAATTATAAAGATGGAATCTGATTTTAATTGGCTAGCGAAACCAGCAAGACAAAAAATTTTTAAAGTAATTCCCTTTAAAAGACCATCAACTTCATTTGGTTACTCACAAGCTGTTATTGGAACGTGGGAGCAATATAAAAAAGAAACAGGAAACAAATTAGCTACTAGAGCAAGATTTAAAGACAGCGTTGATTTTATTGGTTGGTATACAAATAAAACAGAATCTATTTTAAAAATTTCTAAAAAAGATGCCTTTAAGCAATATCTTGCTTACCATGAAGGGTGGGGAAATTATAAAAATTATAAAAAAAATAAGAAAGTGATCAAGTTAGCTAAGAAAGTAGAAAAACAATCTTTTGTCTATAAAAAACAATTATCAAAATGTAAAAATTCCCTCAACAAAAAAAAATATATCATTTTTTAGACAATTGATTTTTAAGTTCTAAGTCTACTGTATCAATTCTTTTAGTATTTTTGGCTAAAGCTAAATACATTGATGGAGTAACATACAAAGTAAAAAATGTTGAAATTATCATTCCTCCTAAAATAGTTGAGCCTACAGCCAATCTAGAACCTTCTCCAGCACCTGGGCCAATATTTCCTATAACCAAAGGAAACATAGCGATCATTGTACTAAGTGAAGTCATAATTATAGGCCTAAATCTAACTGCACATGCCTCTTTAACAGCTAACTCTATATTCTTTCCGGTAGTTCTTATTTGATTTGCATAATCAACAATTAAAATACTATTTTTTGTTGAAATACCTATCAGTATGATTAGTGCAATTTGAGAAAAAATATTAACTGAGCTATTGAGAAATAAAATAAATACTAATCCACCAAAAATTGCTAATGGAACTGTTAAAATAATTATAAATGGGTGAATAAAAGAATTAAATGTAGCTGCCATAACTAAATATGCTGTAATCAATGCTAAAGCAAAAATTATAAATAATTCATTACTTGTTTCTTTAATTTCTTCAGATTTTCCCTTCCAAGTAATTTGATTTTCTGGGGCTAAATCATCCATTACTTTTTCAAAGAATTTTATTGCTTCAGTCAAAGTATAACCTTCATTAATATTTGCAGATATTGTTACTGCTCGTTGTCTATTGTATCTTGCAAGTTCTTTTGCTGAACCCTTTTCTTCAAAACTAACTAGATTTGCCAAAGAAATTAGTTTTCCATTCGTTTCTGACCGAACAAATATTTTTGAAATTCCTTCTTTGTTTCTTCTATCAGATAAATATTGTTGAACAATTATAGGATATTCTTTACCTAATTTGTTAAAAGTTGTAATTTTTTTTCCTCCATAAAGAGTTTCAAGCGTTTCACCAATTGATTTCGTAGAAACACCTAAATCTTTGGCTTTATTTTTATTAATTATTAATTTTACTTCTGGTTTATTTCGATTGTAATCAGACTCTATTCTTGAAAGGTTTTTATTAGATCTTAGTTCTCTAATTACTTTTTTTTGTATTTCTTCAAGTTCTTCATAAGTACTTCCATAAATGACCATTTGAACAGGTTTATTATAATTAGACACTCTTATTGATTGAGGAGAAATAGGAAAAGCTACTGCTTGAGGTAAAGTTACTATTTTTCCTATTGCTTCTCTTAAAACAACTTCTTGTCCTTTTTTTCGATTTTTCCAATCATCTAATAAAGCAATTATTATAAAACTATTATATGAATTAGCTGAATTTCCAAACCCTGGAACCCTCATTATAAATCTTGAATATGGACTATCCTCAGCTTGAAGAAGTGGAAGAAGTCTGGCCTCCACTTTCTGAGCTTGTTCTTGGGTATATTCAAAAGAAGTTCCTTCATCTGTGAATCCAATAATTAAATATGCCCCACGATCTTCCATAGGTAATAATTCTTTTTTTGAAAAATTAAATAATAATACTGATGCTATAACTATTAAGATTATAAAAAAACTTACAGTTTTTGTTTTGTTAAATATTCTATCTAAAGTTTCTTTATAAAAATTAGCAAAGCCCAAAAAAAATTTTTCAAACCTTTGTATAAAAACTTTTTTAGAGGTTTTTTTATGTAAAAATTTACTTGCAAGCATTGGAGACAATGTTAACGCCACAAAAGAAGACACAACTATTGAAAAAGACAAAGCAATTGCTGTTTCTCTAAATAAAGTTCCAGAAATTCCTTCAATAAAAATTAATGGTAAAAAAACTGCAACCAGAATTAATGTAGTAGCTACAATTGCAAAAGAAATTTGTTTAGAGCCTTTGTAAGCAGCAACCAATGGAGTTTCACCATTTTCTATTCTTCTGTATATTGCATCTGTCATTATAACAGAGTCATCCGTTATTATCCCTATAGCTAAAATAAAACTTAAAAGAACAAAAATATTTATTGATAATCCAAATAAATATAAACCTAAAAAAGAGGCCACAAGGCTCACTGGGAGCGCTATAGCAGGCACTATTACAGCCTTTAAATTACCGAGAAATAGATAAATTATTAAAACTACCAAAACAAAAGCTATTAACAAAGTTTTATAGACCTCTTCAATAGCGGCCTCTACGTAGTTAGCTCTATTGAAAGATACTCTCAAATCCAACTCTTCTGGTAAAGATTTTTTTACTTGAATAATTTTTTTCTTAATATCATTTGAAAGCTCAACTGTTGAGGCACCACTTCTAGCATAAATACCAATTCCAACAGTTTTTAAATTTATTTGATCTTTTGTTTGGGCCTTAAAGAGAGTTTTTTCAGAAACAGGACCAAATTCTATTTTAGCAACATCAGATAATAAAATAACTTTGTTAACAGTTTTTTTTATTGGAAGCTGTTTGATTGAATTAATATCATTATATGATTTATCTAAATTAAGTGTTAAATCAATATTATCTGCCTCAAGTGTACCAGCCGGAAGACTTATATTTTCTCTACGTATTGCAGTTTCAACTTCTTTAATTGTTAAATCATTAGATGCAAGTCTAATAGGATCTATCCATACTCTAATACTCAACTCTCTTAATCCACCAACTCTTATTCTTCCAACATTTTTTACACTTGAGAATTGATCAACTAAATATCTTTCAGCATAGTCTCCTAACTCAAGGTCACTCCACGTCGATGATGAAAGAGACAACCACATAGTCGTAGTGAAACCAGCTGCTCTTTTAAGTATTTGTGGAGGATCAGACTCTATAGGTAAATTGTCAACAATTCTTGCAACTCTTTCTCTTATGTCATTAGCAGCATCATCTAAGTCTATATTTGTATCAAATTCTACATTGATTGTGCTTCTTCCATTTTCAGATTTTGAGTCAATATTCTTTATTCCCTCAGCTCCTCCAATAACATCTTCAACAACTTGAGTTACTTCTTGATCTACTATTGAAGCTGCGGCAGATTTATAGTCTACTTGAATCTGTACAACAGGTGGCTGTATACCATTTGGTAATTCTCTTACTGGCAATTTCCAAAAAACAAACAAACCAAAAACAATCAAAATAAGAGACATGACCCATGATACAGTTGGTCTTTTTATACTTAATTCAGTAATAAACATTTATTTATTGATAGGTTTTATTTTTACCTGAGGTCTAACTTTTTTTAATCCTTCAGCTACAATGATATCACCTTCGGTTAAGCCCGATATTATTTCTATACTTTTATCAGTTCTTATACCTGTCTTTATCTCAGTTTTATTTGCAATATTCTCTTTATTGATTTTATAAACATAAGATTTGTCTCCCTCTATCATTACACTCGTGTCAGGTACACTCAAAGAATTTCTTAAATCAAATTTAACTCCAACTTCTAACAATGATCCTGAAATTAACTCTAAATTTTTGTTCTTTACTTTTATTCTAGATAATAAACTTCTAGTATCGGCATTAATTCTACTTGAGACAAAGTCTACTTCACCTTCAAATATTTTATCTTTGTAGCTAGTTAATTTAATTTCTACTGGCAATCCCTTTTTTATAGATGCAGAATAATTCTCAGGAATCTTGATATCAGAATAAATAATAGAATTATCATCAAGTGTAATAATGAATATATTATTTGACACAAGGATATCTTCAGTAAGACCTGTGTATCCCAGCACACCACTGAATGGAGCTATTATATTTCCACTTTTCAATTTTATTAAAACTTCTCCCTTTTTAACAAAATTCTTCAATTTTAAATCTTCAACGAGATCATCTTTTTTTATTTTAAATGTTTTTGATTTTTTTGAAATTGCTGTCCCAAAGGTTTCTATTTTTTCTGAAAATTCTTTTTTAACTACCTCTGTTACAATTATACCTGGAGGTGGTCTTTTACTAAATTTTTTCTTAAAATGATTTCCAATCATTGTTCTTCCAATAATCACAATTGCTATGATTAGAAAAAACACCAATATTATTGAAATAGTTTTTGTAGATTTTTTCATATTCAGTTTAAATTATGCCGTATTCAGCCCAAGAGCCATCATAAATACAAGGCTGATATTTATCATTTATTGTAGAATAAGCTAGTGCCAAAACGCACGCAGTAACTCCTGAACCGCATGAAAAAACTATATTTTTTTCATTTATATTTTCTAAACAAGTTTCGAAGATAAGCTTAAGTTCTTTTTTGTTTTTAAACGTTTTGTTTTCTCTCAAACAAAGATTAAAAGGTATACAAAAAGAATTTTCTATACTTCCACTTCTTAAACCCTTTCTAGGTTCTGGAACCTTGCCTTCAAATCTTTTTTTATTTCTTGCATCAATTACTTTGAAATTTTTTTCATCAATATTCTGATCAATTAATTCTTTATTTTTAACAAGCTCTTTTTTTTCAAAACTTTTATAATTAGATGTTTGAACATTAATAATTTCATTAGTAATTTTTTTATTTTCTTTGATCCATTTATTTAATCCACCGTTTAAAACATGAACTAACTTAGGATTATGGCCAAAATAAATAAAATTAAACCAACATCTACATGAGCTAATCACATCTGAATTATCATAGATGATAATTTCATCTTCATTATTTATTCCCATTTTTGATACAATTTGCTCCCATTCATTTTGGTCAACTAACATATGTGGTAAATTAATTTCTTTTTTGGAATTAGCATCTAAGTCAAAAAAAATAGAATTAGGTATATGTTGATCTTTATATTCTTTTAATCCACTTCTTTTAGTTTGTGGCATATGCCACGAGCAATCTATAATTTTTACAGAACTAATATTCTTTTCTAACCAATCAGTTTCTACTAATGACATTTTATCTTTTTTCTAAATACTTTTGATGATATTCTTCAGCTGGACAATAATTTTTCAATAATGAAACTTTTGTAACAACTTTGCCTGACAATCTTTCATTAGTGTCACTCAAAACTTTTCTAGCAATTTTTTTTTGGTTATCATTAAGATAAAATATTTCACTTCTATATTGAGTTCCAAAATCTGGGCCCTGAGAATTTAAGGTAGTTGGATCATGAATTTTAAAGAAAATTTTTAAGATTTTTTCGTATGTTATAATTTTTTCATCAAAATCAATTTTTACAACTTCAGCATGATTTGTATCACCTGCGCATACCTCTTTGTAAGTTGTAGTAGGGCTATTGCCTCCACAATAACCAACTTCTGTTTTGATTACACCGTCAATTTTACTAAATTTAATTTCTGGTCCCCAAAAACATCCAAGTGCTAAAACTGCTATTTCCATTGATTATAACTTAAATTAATTTACAAATTATTCATATGCTAAGTAAAAATCAATTGGGTTTTTTGTACATGTTCATGTCCATTTGTGCATTTTCTCTTATGGATGTGATAGTTAAATGGTCAGTTGAATACCCAATTGGACAAGTACTATTTTTTAGAGGTTTTTTTGGTATAATTTTTTATTTTTTTGTTATTCCAAAAGAGCGATTTTATAATTTTTATGAAACAAAGAGACCAGGTTTGCATTTGTTAAGATGTGTTTCTGGATTGATTGCATTAGTTGCAATTTTTATTGCTTTAAGAGAATTGCCCTTAGCAACTGTGGTTAGCATATCTTTCGCGGCCCCAATATTTACAACAATTTTTTCAATATTCTTATTAAGTGAAAAGGTAGGTATTTTTAGATGGTTAGCTGTATTGGTAGGTTTTTTAGGAATTTTAGTTATAGCAGAACCAGGAATTAGCCAACTAAATATTTATTATATTTTTCCAATTATTTTTTGTTTAGGCCTTTCATATGTTGCAATAACAATTAGACAGCTTTCTACCACTGAACCTGTTTGGTTAATTTCTTTTTATTTTTCACTTTCTATAACTTTATTAAGTTTTTTTACTATTCCACAAGGTTGGATTATGCCAAGTTTTAATCATCTTATTTTACTATCTTTTGTAGGTATTTTTGGTGGAGTTGCAAATTTATGGCTAAGTCAATCTTACAAATATTCAGAGGTTTCCCTTGTAACTCCATTGAAATATTTAGCCTTAGTTTTTGCAATAATTTTTGGATATTTTATTTGGGGAGAGATACCAACAATAAAAACATTAATTGGTGCATTTTTAGTAATTATTTCTACTTTAATTATTTTTAGGAGGGAAATTTATAAAAAAAAAATTATTACTTCAAAAACAATTCATGACTAAATTTCCAAAATATTGGAGTAAGGCAAAAAAATATTTATCTAAAAAAGACAAAATAATGTCTAAATTGATAAAAAATTATCAAAGCCCATCTGAAATTATATTAATCTCCAGAAGTGATATTTTTTTTTCATTATGTAAAAGTATTATTGGTCAGCAAATTAGTGTCGCAGCAGCAAATTCTGTTTTTTTAAAATTTAAAAATAAATGCAAAAATAAAATTAATGCAAAGACTGTTTCAAAATTAACTTTTATTCAATTAAAAAGTTGTGGTTTGAGCCGCCAAAAAGTATTAGGAATTAAGAGTTTAGCAAAACAGACACTTAACAAATCTTTCAATCCAAATTTGATTAAAAAAATGAATGATGAAGAGGCAATAATTTATTTATCAAAATTGAGACAAATTGGAAGATGGTCGGCAGAAATGATATTGCTATTTACTTATAATAGGTCCGACATTTGGCCTATACAAGACATAGGACTTTTAAGAGCAATTTCTAAAAACTATAAAAAAAAATATTTGCCATCAGAAAAGTTTGTAAATTTACTTAAAAAAAGATTTTCTCCTTATTGCTCAGTAGCGACATGGTATTTGTGGAGAAGCATTGATCCAGAGCCTATTCAGTACTAAATCCCTCTACTATTTGCATATGTCTCACAGTAGTTTTTTTTGCAATATTCCAGCCAGCCTGATACTCCGTTGAGTTGTGACATTCAACAGCTTTTTCATAATTTGGGAATTCCCAAATTACAGTTCTGATAAAATTATCTCCATCAAATGTTTCGTATTTACCACCCCTTACCAAAGGAACTCCTCCAAACTGTTTAATGATTGGTGTAACAGTTTCTGCATACTTTTTTAAATTTTCTTTGCTACTAACCTTAATGTAAAGACTTATCCAATAACCTTTTTTCATTTAATCAATCCATTCTTTATAATTATCTAAATTATTTTGTAGAAATTTAGGTAATTTTTCAAGAGAATATTTTTCTAATTTATCACCTTCACCAAATTTAACTAATCGCTTATCAGTTTTTAAATTATAAATAGCCTTTTTATTTTTCATAATTTTATCAATTTCTTCAACAGATAAAGGAGATGTCTCGAATTCTCTATGATGAAGATATGATTTAAGCTTATGTTGAATTTCCTCAGCAGTTTTAATATTTGTAAAATGCCACCCTCCATCATCAATAAATTTGATATTTATATATTTTGTTTTTGAAAAAAAAGTATCAATTCTAAAGAAAGAGAACTTTTTATCCTTTATATTTCGTAACCATTGAGGCGACAATAAATTTTTTTTCTTACATGCTTTCGTACCAGCCCAAATTAAGTTTGGCAGTTTGAGGTTAAATTTGTAATAAAACATGTCTTGTTTGAATAAAATTATTTTTTTCTTTGTATTGTTTAAATCTAATTTTTCAAGATTTGGAATTTCATCTACATCAGAAATTAAAATAATATCCTCATCCTTGGCTTTTTTTAATCCATTACTGATAAAGTTTCTTTGACCATTTTCTCTATAAGCAGCATTGAATATAAATTTACGCGATTTTTCCCCCTCACTATCATTCTCATATACTTTTTCAATCATCATAGGATTTTCATCATAGGTAAGGTAAATAATCTTTTCTTTAAATTTTTCAAATTTTTTTGGATTGAATTGTAAATTTCTTTTGTCACCTTTATGATTAAATATACTTTCAACTATGACAAAGTAATCAACATATTTATCTAGTATATTTAGTCTTAGGTCTAGGATCATTTCCTCATCAAAATACATAAAACAATCGTAAATTTTCATAATTACTTTTTAATCTTTTTTAATTTTTTTTATATGATAAAAAATTCCATGGCAGATAAATTAATTATAAACTTTGAAGAATATACCAAAATTGTTGAAAAATTAGCTGTAGAAATTTGCAAAGAATATCAACCAACAGTTTTAGTTGGCATTATGAGGGGTGCTGCACCTATTATTGATATTTTATCTAGAATACTTAAATTGCCGACAGCTTATATTGCAATACAAAGTTATTCAGGTAAAGGCATGGAAGATAAACAAGGCAAATTAATTTTTGCAAGAGAAATTAGTTCATTAGCTAAAAATGAGGATTTCAGAAAAGTACTTTTGGTTGATGATCTGTCTGATACTGGATTAACACTAAATAAAAGTATTGAATGGTTAAAAAATTATGAGACCACAAAGGATTTCATCAAAGAAGTCCGGACAGCATGTTTGTGGAAAAAAAAATCATCTAAATTTGAACCAGATTTTTGCCCAATAAAATTAGAGTCTGACCCCTGGATAGTTCAACCCACTGAGCACTATGAAGAGTTATCTATTCAAGAAATTATAAAAAGAAATAAATAGGGCTAGTATAACTAGCCCTATTAAATTTTAATTATGCTACTGCAAAACTAATAACACTTAGCACTGCAATTACCCATATTGCTGGAGAAGTTGTAGAAAACTTACCAGTAAATATTTTAATTAATGCATATGATACAAATGCTAATGCGATACCATTGCTAATACTGTAGGTTAAGGGCATAGCTATCATTGCAAGAATAGCAGGGGCAGATTCTGAAATATCATTCCATTCTATATCGGTAATATTTCTTATGAATAGAACCGAGACAAAAAGTAATGCAGCACCATCTATTTGCTTAGGCAAACTAGTTGCTAAAGGAGCAAAAAATATACATGCTAAAAATAATATACCAATTACTAATGAAGTCATTCCAGTTTTTCCACCAGCTTTTACTCCTGCACCAGACTCTACATAACTAGTGACAGTTGTAGTACCCATCATTGCACCTGCAACAGTGCTTACGCTATCTGATAACATTGCTTTATTGATATCTTTAACTTTTCCATCTTTACCTATTTTACCTGCAACATTTGCAACTGAAGTTAAAGTTCCTGCAGTATCAAAAAAGTCAATAAATAATAAAGTAAATATTACTGTAGACATACCAGCTGTCATAGCGGCAGATAAATCAAACTCAAACAAATAAGTCATTGGCGGTGGAGAGCTTGCTAATCCATTAAATTTTGCAAGTCCAGTTGCCCAAGCAATAATACTAAAAAATAAAATACCAATAATAATATTACCTTTAACATTCATTTTATCTAAAACTATTATTGCTATAAAAGTAGCACATCCTAATAATACTAGCGGATCACCAAGATTACCTAATTGTACTAATGTTACTGGATTATCAACTACAACTTCCATTATTTGCAGACCAATAATTGCTAAAAATAAGCCTATGCCAGCGCCAATTCCTAATTTCAAACTTTTTGGAATTGAATTTATAAGCCAGGCTCTAATTGGGGTAAGTGATATTATCAAAAATAATACTCCTGCAACTAATACAGCTCCCAAAGCTTCTTGAGGTGTATAGCCCATTCCAGCACAAACTCCAAAAGCTACAAAGGCATTTATTCCCATACCAGGCGCGAGTCCTATAGGCCAAGTTTTTCCATAAAAAGCCATTATAAAACAAGCCAATGCTGTTGCTAAAATTGTTGCTGTATAAACTGCGCCGAAATCAAAGAAACCTTTTTCGGGTCCAGCGAATTCCCCCGATAAAATGAAAGGATTTAAAAACATTATATAAGCCATCGTCAAAAAAGTTGTAGTACCGGCTATTACTTCTGTTTTAAAATCAGTTTTGTGTTTTTTATAATCGAAATAATTGTCAAGCATTTGTCCTCCTAATATTTAATGATTATTTGATTCTAAGAAAAAATACTCTTTATAAGTACAGTTTATTCACAAAATTCAACTTATAAGTTTATATTTATGCCATAATTATGCTGTTAGATTCTTATTATGAGAAAATTTAAATTTATTTTAACTTTGATTATATTTTTAAGCTTAATATCTGGATGTCAGTCAGTCCAAAAAAAAACAGACGCTATTGTAAAAAAAGAAAATGAAAAATTGAGTAAGTTTATTGGTAAGTCTTCAGATGAACTTCAGATGGAATTAGGTAAACCAGATGAGGATTTTAAAAATTTAAAAGGAAATTTCGAATTTGTTTATAATACAAAAAAATATTTAATTCCCTGTGAAAGAAGGTTTGAAATAAACACAAATAATATTGTGATAGGCTTTGTATCTAACGGATGTTTTTAAAGCATACTTGCGAGGAAGAGTCCTCGCAAGTAAGGTGTAATTTATTTGATCTGAATAAGTCTTTTTTTCTTATGATCTGGTAAGATTCTTTCACAAGCCACTGTTAAAAGACCATCTTTTAATTGGGCATTATTTACCTTCACATCATCTGCAATTGTAAATGATCTAGCAAATTGTCTTTGTGAAATACCTCTATGTATTACTTCACCATCTTCATTTTTATTATCAGATTTATTAACTTGTTTAGTTTTTACAGTTAATAAATTATCTTCAAACTCAACTTCAACGTCATCTTTATTAAAACCGGCAAGAGCAACCTCTATAGCATAGTTGTCTTTACCTGTTTTTCTAATGTTATATGGCGGATAATTCGATTGCATAGTCAAACCCCCGTTACCTAACATATTCTCGAACTGGTCAAACATATCGTCAAAACCAATTGAAAAAGGTCTTAATGAGTTAAATATAGATAAATCTTTACTTGTCATATTTCCTCCTTTGTTTAAGCAAGTTTATTTGTGTACGTCCCATTAGGCGACATACAATATTGAAATGGGAACTATCTTAATTTTTTCAAGATAGAAAATTAAATTTTTTTTGAAATTTTTAATGCAAATGCATAGTCAAGAGCAATTTCTTCAATAGCCCCATCTCGACCTGATTTTCCGCCATGACCTGCATTCATTTCAGTCTTTAAAAGTAATAAATTATTATCTGTCTTATAATCCCTAAGTCTAGCTGTAAACTTTGTAGGTTCATCAAATAAAACTCTATTATCACTAAGACTTGTTGTAATTAACATGTGGGGGTAATCCATCTTTTTTATGTTATTATATGGAGCATAAGAAAAAATGTAGTCGAAATGTTTTTTGTTGTCTTTTGCATTTCCAAATTCATCGAATTCACCAACTGTTAAAGGCAAAGAATGATCAAGGTTAGTTGTTAAAGAATCAACAAATGGAACTGCCATAATGATACCCAAAAATAATTCTGGTGCCTGATTTACGACTGCGCCCATTAACAAACCTCCAGCTGATCCACCCATACCAATGATCTTTCCTTTTGCAGAATATTTTTCTTTTATTAAATATTTTGCAGCATAAATATAATCTTCAAATGTATTTTTTTTATTTGTAAGTTTTCCCTCTTTCCACCATTTCATTCCTTTTTCCATGCCACCTCTTATATGTGCAGTTGCCCAAATTACATCTCTATCAATAAGACTTAGTTTGGTTGATGAAAAACTTGGACTCATGGAATTTCCATATGACCCATATCCGTATAGTAACAAATTTGCTGAACCATCAATTTTAGTTTTTTTGTGTCTTGTGATTGTGAGTGGAACCAATCTACCATCGTGAGACTCATATTCAATTCTCTCAACAATATAATTTTCAGGATTATGTCCCGAAGGAATTTCTTGTTCTTTTACAAGTTGTTTAGATTTATTTAAAAGATTATATGAATAAACTCTAGAGGGTGTTTTTGGAGAAGAGTATCCAATATAAATTTCATTAGTATTTCTGTCTTTTTGTTTAAGTGAAATATTTGGGACATATACCTTTTCATTAGAAAAAATTAATTCCTCCTCCTTATTCGTGGAAATATTTCTTACAAATAGTTTATCTAATGCATTTGAAGTTTCTGAACGAATTATCCAATCTTTTAAAAACACACAACCCCCCACAAGAACTTCATTTTTTGCAGAGATAAAAGGTTTCCAATTTTGTTTTTCTAAGCTTTCTGAAAAATCAACCTTAAAATCTTCGGCATCTTTATTTGTATGATTATAAAACTTACCATCCCATGAATTAACAGAATATAAAATTCCTTTTTCTCTCTTTTTTATAATTTTTGGTTTTGGCACCTCTTCATTTGCTGCAAAATAATATTGTTCTGAGGTGTTGTGATCAGATGTTGAAATAAAATAATATTTTTCGTCTGAACTTGTACCTATACTAGCAGTAAAAGCTTCACTTTTTTCCTCAAATATCAATTCATCTTTATCATTAAAATTACCAATTTTATGTCTATAAATTTTTCTAGCACGATGATTGTCATCTAATTTTGAGTAAAAAATATATTTATCATCTAAACTAAAGGTAATACTTCCAGAAGTATTGGATATTTCTTTAGTTACTAATTTGTTTTTAGCAATATCCCTTACAAAAATTGTATAATATTCAGATCCTTTTATATCTAATGAGTAAGCTAGTAGATTATCATCATGACTAACTTCTAAATCACCAACTCCAAAATATTCAACACCCAACTTTTCTTTTTCTTTATCTCCATTCCAGATTTCTTCAATATCTTTAGAGTTTATTTTTTTTCTTAGTTTTATAGAGTAGTTCCCCTCAACTGTAGTTTTAGTCCAGTAATCATAAGTATGATCTCTGTATGGGAGAGATTCATCATCTAGTTTAATTCTACCTTTGATTTCATCAAATAATTTTTTTTGTAACAGTTCAGTATCTTTTAAATGATACTTAGCGTAATCATTTTCTTGAATTAGATATTCCTTTACCTCTGGATTTAACTTATTTTTATCTTTTAAAACTTCTAAAATATTTTTTTGATGAATCCAGCTGTAATTATCCTCCCAATTTACATTGTGACAAGATTTTATTTCTGGTTTTTTTCTAAGTTGTGGTAATTTCATAAAAAAAGAAGAGATATATGAATATTATAATTTATACACTAGTTATTTTGACCATTTTTTACTTTCTGCTTAAATTTATAAGTAGCATTTCTTCTCGAAAGATATCGAAAAGTCTAAGAATTATTTTAATTTTAGGATTAATATTTTTGGCAATTTTATTTGCTATAGCAGGGAGATATTTGCTAACTTTACCACTTACTTTAGCAAGTTTAGCTTTATTGAAATTAAAAGGTTTATCAATTTTTCAATTAATATCTCTTTTTAGACTTATACAAACATTGAAAAGGTCAGGAAGATTTTCATTTAATCAGTCTGGCTCAAACAATTCATCTTCTATATCAGTCTCAGAGGCTTATAAAATTTTGAATTTAGATATGAATAAAAATATTACGAAAGAAGATGTAAATAAAGCGTATGTAAAAATACAAAAAAAAATTCATCCCGATGTGTCACCAGAAACCACAAAATTATCCTCAATTGTAAATGAGGCCAAAGATATAGTTCTAAACGATATTTCTTAATTCATTATTTGAACGATTTTATCAAAAATTTTTTGTGAATTCATTTTTTCTTTACCAAGAGTATTATGATTTACTGTTTTCTCACCATCAGGTATTATTGGAAACATTTTAGAGTTATAGTTTCCATAAATTAAGGGAGTGTCGACCATCAAAGTAATAGTCTTTATACCCAAGGCAGCTGATAAATGACTAAAACTTGAGTCATTACATACTGATAAATTACAATTCTTTATAATTGGAAGTATTTCTTTTATTGAAAAATTATCTAATGGCATACAAAAATTTTTAAATTTTGAATTCATTATCTCATTCAATATTTTTTGTTCTTGTTCATTTTTGCCTGTTGCAAGAAAAAATTTACATTTTTTAATCTTTAAAATTTTATCAATCACATTTAAAAATATTTTAGAAGGCACTCTTTTTGTTGGTCCAGAACCACCAATACCCAAAAGTATATTCAACTCATTTTTATCTATATTAAATTTATTTTTAGATTCTAATATTGATTTTTCATCAATTTGAATATCTGGATCTTCATTAACATCTAAATCTAATTTTTCTTTTAAAAATTTTTTTGGAGCATTTATGATATGTTGATTGGTTTTATCAAATAAAGGATATTGGTAAATATGAGAAATCTTAGAAAATCTTGCAATTAGGTTATATCGCAATGATGAATTAAAAATAAAAATTTTATCAAACTCATATTTTCTTAAATCCTTAATAAGATTTAAGCTTCCAAAAAATCCACTATGCCTATTTTTAACTTTATTATCTCGTTCTAAAATTAGAAGTTTATCAATATATTTAGTTTTATATAAATATTGATCAGCTTTTGAGCTTTCTTTTACAAGTAAACTTATAGGCGAATTAAATTTTTTTGATAATGCTTCAATAAATGGCAAAAAAATTACAGTATCCCCAATACCCATTTTACTTTGTACTGCTAATATTTTCATATGGTATTTATAAACTTTACTGAGTATATTTTTATATAAATTTTTATTATGACAAAAATAAGTGGAATATTTGCTGCATCAATGTCAGTTCTTAACTCTGATTTAAGCTTAAATGTGGAAAAAACAATAGATCATGCTGAAAAGCTTATAGATCAAGGTTGCCATGGAACAGCAATTTTTGGAAGCACTGGGCAGGCTCAATTAATATCTATTTCTGAAAAAATCAAATTGCTTAATAAACTTTCAACTAGCAAATATAAAAAAAAACATTTGATTGGCACAGGCTTGAATTCATTAAATGAAACAATTAATTTTTTAAAAATCGCAAATTCTTTAAATTTTAAAAAATTTTTGATAATGCCCCCAGCTTATTATAAATATGAAGATAGTGATGTAATTGAATTTTATTCAAAAATAGTAAATGCAGTACCTGATTGCGAGATAATTCTTTATAATTTTGAAAAACTCTGTGGTTATAAATTTAGTATTGATTGTGTTAAAGAGCTTGTAAATAAATTTCCAAAGCAAATTGTTGGAGTTAAAGATAGCTCTTATAATTTGTTTGAAAACTTAAAGTTACCAAATTTTTCAATATTTCCTGGATCAGAACTAAAATTATTAAAAGGATTAGAATTAGGATGTTCAGGTATAATCACAGCTACTTGTAACGTTACAGCTGAATTATCAAGAAAAGTTTATGATGATTTTTTTTCAGGTAAAAACCAAATTGATAATCAAAAGCTATGTGATGTTAGAAGTGTTTTTGATAAATATAATTTAATTTCAGGTTTGCACTCATTTTGCTCAGAAAAAAATAAAATTTATGGAAATATTTTACCACCATTAAGACTTTTAGATGAAGATGAAAAGAAAAGTTTATTAGAAAATCTTCAAGGTTTAAATTTTTCATTAAATTCACAGATGGCGGCATAAAGTGCAACTCGCAAGATTTCTTAATAAAATTTTTAAAAAAGGTGGCTTTATTTTAGTCGATGCAAATTCAAAAGAATACATTATAGGTGAGCCAAAAAATAATTCTATAAAATTAAAGATTTTAAATAAAAATCTTCATTACAAATTGTTATTTCATCCTGATTTATATTTTGGAGAAGCTTACACTGATGGTGAGATTATAATCGAAAATGGTTCTTTAACAGATTTTTTAGATTTAGCCTTAATGAATATTGGAAGGGGTGAATTAAATTTTTTTAGTTACTTAATAAATAGATTGAGAGGATCTTACAGATATTTAACAAACTTTAATTTTATAAAAAAATCTAAAATGAATGTATCCCATCATTATGATATAAAAGATGATTTGTATGATTTATTTTTAGATTCTAAGAGACAATACTCATGTGCTTATTTTAAAAATGAAAATGATAGTCTAGAAATTGCTCAAAACAATAAGATACAACATATAATTAAAAAATTAAATATCAAACCTAATCAAAAAGTTTTAGATATTGGCTGCGGTTGGGGTTCTCTAGCAATTGATATTGCTAAAACTGCACAATGTGAAGTTACTGGGATTACATTATCAGAAAATCAATTTAATTATTGTAAAGAAAAAGCTAAAAAGTTGAATTTGGAAAATCAAGTTAAATTTAAATTAATGGATTATCGGGAGCTTAATGAAAAATTTGATAGAATAGTAAGTGTTGGAATGTTTGAACATGTTGGAAGAAAGTTTTATAAAAAATTTTTTAATCAGATAGAAAAATTATTAACTGATGATGGTGTCTCATTAATTCATACTATAGGATCAGTAAATCCTCCTAGAGACCCACATCCATGGATTACCAAATATATTTTTCCTGGTGGCTATACACCAAGTTTAAGTGAGGTAACAACTCCAATAGAAAATGCCGGTTTAATAGTAACAGATATTGAGGTTTTAAGACTTCACTATGCTCATACTTTGAGGCTCTGGAAAGAAAATTGCATAAAAAATAAAGATAAAATTATTAAAATGTTTGACGAGAAGTTTTTTAGAATGTGGGAGTTTTATCTTGCTGGTTGTGAAATGGCCTTTAAGTGGGGTGATCAAGTTGTGTATCAATTCCAACTTACAAAAAACTATAAATCTACTCCAGTGACTAGGGACTATATTTATCAATAAATTATTGATAGAATTTATCTTTCTCAACAATGAAAAAAAAACAAAAAAAACTTAAAAGAAAAAAAAGAATTAGTAAAAAAATTTCAAAAAATAAAAAAGTAAAGAGAATAAAAAAACTTAAAAAAATACATAAAAGTAAGACGAAAAAAAGTAAGCAAAAAAAAATTAAAAAAGTTAAAAAAATTAAAGAAAATCTTAAATCAACAAAAGCCAAAAAAGATAGTATAGCTCTAAAATTAGTGAAATGGCAATTATCATTAAAGCCAAAATTAAATCTTAATTTAAATTTTAATCTTGAAAAATATATTCAAGGTTTTTTTGATAAAATTTCAGAAACAATTTCAAATTATAAAATTTTAAAACATGATGAAAAAAGAAGATTAAGATTAGAAAAAATTGAGAATGAGAGAAAAGAAAAATTAGCCTTAGAAAAATTAAAAAAAGAGGAAGAAACAATAAAAGTTAAATTAAAAGAAAAAGCCCTAAAAGAAGAAACTAGATTAGAAAAAGAGAGAACTAAAGATATAAAATTATTTCTTAGAAAAGAACAAGCTCTTCTAAGAATTGAACAAGCTGAAAAACAAAAACAATTTTTAAAGCAGTTAAGATTAGATAAGCAAATTGAAAAATTTAGAGTTAGAGAAATAAAGGAATTAGAAAAACTTGAAAAGATATCATTAAAAGAAAAAAGAGAAGACTATGCAGGATTACAAGAAAGAATTGACAAGCTCAAAGAAAAATATCGAATAATAAGAGATCAAAAAATTAAAGAAAGAGTAGAAGCTCTAGGTGTCAAACTTCAAGGCGATGAAGATAGAGAAACATTATTATTAAAAGAGAAAGAATATACGTTAGCAAGGCAAAAAATTGAATTTGCATTGGAAAGTTTTTACAGAAGTGCAAGCAGTTTAGTATTTCAATTAAATAAAAGACACATCACCAGAAATATGTCTATCTTTAGATGTATAGATAGAAGATTTGAAACAGGTGAAGTATTTATTAAATGGGATGAGACCAATGATGACGAGTGGTTATTGCTTATATATATTAAAGATAACTCACCAGATGAAGGAATTATAATTGAAGATAAAACAAACCCAGAAAAAAATATTTCACATGAATTTAGAAGTGTAGACATATTTAAGGCCTCGGACACAATGGTTGACTCATTAACCCAACTTATTGCAAGAAAAAGAGACAAAAATATTAATTAAAAATTAATCTATAATTAGGTATTATCTGAAATGATTATAGGCACCGCTTTCTTATTAATTCTTTATTTATTATTAAAATATATTTTGGCATGGATTTCCTACTATAATAATTTAGATCCTAGGCTTGGGGATAGCACTTGGCGTTTTACTTATGATTATCCTGTCGTAGGAGAAAGAGATATTTCTGATTTAGATGATAAAGACTTTGTAAGACTTAGAAGAAAAAAAAATAAAATTGTTTTGATAATGTATGCATTAGTTCTAATTATGTTTGTATCCTCTATGTCTGTATTAAGTAAATTTTTATTATTTTTTTTTAGTTAGTTTTTCAATTGCTTTTTGTTTTTAATATAAAGAAAAAATGCAACTATTTCATATACGAAAGAAAACAAACTAAAAATAATAGGTAATTTAAAAAAATTATATAAAAATTTATATTTAGGCATTTTTTTCCATAAAATTAAAAAAGCTTCTGCTCCTTGTAATACTTTTTCACCATCCTTGACATGAAGTCTTCGTAAGAGCTCTTTATTTGTTTTAGAAGTTTCTTTTTCTGCCAACTCATTATCTGTAATATCTATCCAATTAATTTCTTCAATTTTTTGTTTTTTATATAGGTCAATTTCTGCCTTACAAATTTGACAAGAGTTATTAAAGTAAACTTTCACAATAATTGATTTAATACTAATTAAATAAAGTTATGTACATGCGTAAAATACACTTATTGAAAATTATATTAAACTAACTAAGTATTTATAAATATGAGTAATTTCTTTGAAAAAACTGATCTAACAAGAAATGATGCTGAAAGTATAATTTCAGATACTTTACAAAAATGTGATGATGGTGAATTATATTTAGAAAATTCTAAATCAGAGTCAATATTACTAGATGATAATAAGATTAAAAACTCAAGCTATAATTCAGATTTAGGTTTTGGATTTAGAGCAGTGTCAGGTGAAGTAGTTGCATACTCTCACTCAAATGAAATATCTAAAAATTCTTTAAAACAATCTGCAGATAATTTAAAATCAACACTCAAGTCTGTTAGGGGCAACTATAATCATTCTATTCCTAAATCGAATAAAAGATATTACGAAAATATCAATCCAATTGAGCAAAAAACACTTAATGAAAAAATTGAAATATTGAATCAAGTTAATGATTATCTAAGGTCTAAAAATGATAATATTAAGCAGGTCACTGCTAATTTTAGTGGAGAACAAAAATCAATAGAAATAATAAGATCTGGTGGAGAAACACTTACTGATGTGCGTCCACTAATTAGGTTTAATGTTTCAGTGATGCTTGAAAAAAATGGAAGAAAAGAAACCGGTGTTTACGGAATTGGAGGAAGACAATCATATGATAATTATTTAAAGGAAGACAAATGGAAAAATGTTTGTGATGAAGCTCTTAGAATAGCTTCTGTAAACTTAGAGAGCAAACCAGCGCCGGCAGGAGAAATGAAAGTTGTTCTGGGTCCAGGTTGGCCTGCAATTTTAATTCATGAGGCCATAGGACATGGTTTAGAGGGTGATTTTAACAGAAAAAAAACTTCTGCATTTCATAATTTGATGGGACAGAAGGTTGCAAGCGAAGGAGTTACCATCATTGATGATGGAACCTTGGACAATAGGAGGGGCAGTCTTACAATTGATGACGAGGGAACTCCTACTGAAAAAACAGTATTAATTGAAAATGGAATTTTGAAAAACTTTATGCAAGACAGATTAAATGCACGATTAATGAAAACAAGATCAACAGGAAGTGGTAGAAGAGAAAATTTCAGACACATTGTCTTACCAAGGATGAGAAACACAATGATGTTAAGTGGAAAACAAACTCAGGATGAAATGATTAAATCTGTAGATAAAGGTATTTTTGCTGTTAGCTTTGGTGGTGGACAAGTAGATATTACATCTGGAAAATTTGTATTCAATTGTACAGAGGCGTATGAAATAATTAATGGTAGGATTGGGTCACCTATAAAGGGGGCAACGCTAATAGGTGATGGTCCATCAATTTTAAAAGAAGTTTCAATGGTAGGTAATGATATGATGTTAGATCCTGGCATTGGAACTTGTGGTAAAGCTGGACAGGGTGTTCCAGTTGGAGTTGCTCAGCCTTCAATACTAATAAATAAAATGACAGTTGGTGGTACAAAACTATAGATGGTCAAAGATCAAGAATATTTAGAAAAAAAAGCTTCTTATTGTTTAGATTTAGGAAAAAAATTAGGAGCCACAGATATAAGTGTAAATGTTGGTAGCTCTATTTCTGAGACTGTAAATTTTAGGAATAAAAAGTTAGACGAGTCTAATCGATCAGATAATTTAGGTGTAGAAATTACAACTTATATTGGAAAGAAAAAATCATCTATATCTTCTTCAAATCTACTAAAAGATAATTTAGATTTATTAATTGAAAAATGTGTTGAAACTACAAAAAATACTCCACAGGATGAATTTAATTCACTTCCAGATAAAGATTTGCTCGCAAAGGAAGTGAAAGAGTTAAATCTATATGATGATACTCATATTAAAAATGAAGATAAGATTGAATATTTATCAAAATTAGAAGCTCATGCTTCAAAAGATAAAAAAATAGTAAATACAGAGTCTAGTTTTACAGAGGATAAATCAAATTTCATTTTAGCTAATAGTGATGGTTTTTGTAAAGGTTTTAAAACTTCTTCATTTGTTGCATCTAGTGTTGCTGTTGCTAAAGATGATAATAGCATGGAGAGAGATTATGAATATACTCTTAAATGTCACTTAGATGACATTAAGAGTGCAGAAGAACTAGGAAAGATAGCTGCAGAACACACTATTAGAAAATTAAGTCCAAAAAAAATTGGAAGTGAAAAAATTGCCATAATTTTTGATAAAAGAATTGCGAAAGGAATTCTAAGCATTTTTGCTAGTGCCATAACTTCTTCTGCTATTTCAAGAGGAACTTCATTTTTAAAAGATAAAATTGATCAAAAAATATTTTCAAGCTCGATAAATATTTTTGATAAACCTGATATTGTGAAAGGTTTAAGCTCAAGGAGTTTTGACTCTGAAGGAGTTAAAACAGAAACCTTGAAATTAGTAGAGCAGGGTATCTTAAAAAATTATTTGGTTGATACCTATAATGGTAAAAAACTAAATCTTAAATCGAATGGAAGGTGTGGGGGAACAAGTAATCTTTATTTTGATAATGGCAAGATTTCTTATAAAGATCTTCTAAATTCAAACTCAAAATGCCTTTATATTACTGAAACTATCGGTCATGGAAGTAATATTATAACTGGTGATTATTCTGTGGGAGCAACTGGTTTTTTAGTTGAAAACGGTGAATTCAAATATCCTATTAATGAAATTACAATCGCAGGAAACTTTAAAGACATGTTTCAAAATATAACTTTAGCAAATGATTTAGAATTTGAATATTCAACAAATTCACCAACCATAATGATAGAAGGAATGGTCGTTGCAGGTAAATAATTTAATTTAATCAAAATTTTTAAGTCGATATTCCCAATTACCCATTCTAGAATATGACACCCTGATAATCATAGAACTTTTTTTGTCAAACCAAATATCAAAATCAAGTCGTTTATCTTTAGATAGCGACATGTCTTTGGAAGTCAATTTAAAATGATCAACTTCATAGGTTTGTCCGTTTTGTTGAATTTTTTGTTTACCCACAAAAGTAACAACTTGTTCTTTTATGCTTCCTGAAATTGGGCTTATTTGACTATCAGTCTGCAAAACCTTGTGACTCCACCAATTTCCAATAACATTAGAAGTGGATGCTTCTCCTGAATAAGAGGAACCCTTTATATTAAATTTATTTTTATCTTTATCAAAAACTAAATTAACAAATTTTTCTTTATCATTTTGTAAGGTTTTAGAATCATAAGAAATTAATTGATCTTTTATATATTTTTCCTTACCATAACCTTCTACTTGAAAAATAGTAGCTCCTAAGAGTTTTACAGAAAACTTAATTTGATTAGTGACTATTGTTTCATCTCCTTTTCTTGTGAAGAAATAATAGTTGTATCCTATTAATTCTCCATTTCTAAAAATATCCATCTCAATTTTATTGTACTTTTTGTAATGATCCATATGAGCAAAAGCATTTGAGGATAACAATATAACAATAAAGATTAAAAAATTTTTCATTTAGTAATCACAATAATAGACTTTTTCAATAATAGAAGTAGTTTATCAAAAAATGTTTTTAAAAATAAAGAATATACCAAAAGTAAATTGGAGCTCAGATAAGCCATATAACTTCAGGCCTAAGTTTTCTACATTCTTTTTTTTATGTTTTGGTTTAATATTATTTGGTTTTGGAGAAGGTTTATTAATTGTTTCTTTGACAGGTGCGTCTCCTTGGAGTGTTTTGGCTCAGGGTATTTCTTTAAATGTAAATTTAAGTATTGGAAGTATTACACTTTTAATAAGTATAGCAGTTTTGATTTTATGGGTTCCACTTGGTCAAAAACCAGGAATGGGGACTATATTCAATGCTCTAATAATTGCATTGATGATTGATCTTTGTATTAAATTTGTCCCAACTCCGTCCACTTATTTTCATCAATTAATTTTAGCAATAGTTTCAGTAATGATAGTTGGAATTGGTGGTGGTATCTATTTGGTTTCTAATTTAGGAGCAGGTCCAAGAGACGGCTTAATGATAGGTTTACAGAAAAAAACAAATTTACCTATAGCTTTGGTTAGAGCAACTTTAGAGATTACTGTTGTTAGTGTTGGGTGGTACTTGGGTGGTACAGTAGGAATTGGAACTTTATTATTTGCTTTTGGAATTGGTCCGTGTGTTGCCTTGGGTCTATATATAGTTGATAAACTGTTTGATTAGGCTGCAGAGCTAGATTTTTCACTTCTTTTTCTTTCATGAGGATCAAGTATAGCTTTTCTTAATCTACATGAAGCAGGTGTAATCTCTAAAGCTTCATCAGTATTTAATATACTTAATTGTTCAGCAATTGACATTTTTCTAACTGGTGTAAGAACAACGTTTTCATCTGTACCTTGAGTTCTCATATTAGTTAATTTTTTACCTTTCATAACATTAATTATCATATCTCCTGGTTTTGGTGATAATCCAACTATCATACCTGGATAAACTGGATCGTTATGTGTCACAAACATTTCACCTCTAGCCTGTAAATTAAATATTGCAAATGCAACAGCTTTTCCTTGTTCCATCGAAATTAAAGCACCATTTCTTCTTCCTTCCATTTCACCTTCAAATTTACCATAATCATGGAAGATTCTATTAATAACACCGTTTCCCTTTGTCAGAGTAAGAAATAGACTTGTATAACCCATTAAACCTCTTGTAGGAGCGTGGAATATTAATCGCTTTTTATCTTTGCCTGTATCTTTTAATTCAATTAATTTTCCCTTTCTTCTATTCATTGAGTCAATTATTTTTGAAGAGTGTTCTTCGTCAAGGTCCATAGTAATTTCTTCTATTGGCTCAATTTTATTTCCATCCTTATCTTTTCTGTATAAAACTTTTGGTGGACTTACAGTCATTTCGAAACCTTCTCTTCTCATCTGCGTTAGCAAAATTTCTAACATTAATTCTCCTCTACCACTTACTACAAAAGAATCATTTCTATCATTTTCAGAGAATGTAATTCCAACATTGTTCTGTGCTTCTGTGATAAGCCTATCTCTAATTTGAGTGCTGGTAAGTTTTTTGCCTTCAGTACCAGCCAAAGGAGATGTATTAACTGTAATAGTAATAGACATAGTGGGAGGATCAATAGGAGTAGCAGCAATCGGCTCATTAACCTCTAAATCACATATTGTATCAGCAACACTAGCTTTTTCTAAACCTGCGACGACCACAATATCTCCAGCTTCACCTACTTCAATGGGAACTTTTTTTGTTCCTTCATATCTAAATATTTTTGTAAGTCGGCCTTCATCAACTTTTTCACCTTTTAAATTAATTGCCTTAATTGCTTGGTTAGCTTTAGCAGTACCTTGAGTAATTCTTCCTACTAAACTTCTTCCTAAAAAATTGTCTGCATATAGTAATGTTGATAACATTGCAAAAGGTTTTGATTTATCAAGATTTGCAGGTTTTACATGTTCTATAATTTGATCCAATAAAGGATTTAAATTTTCTCTTGGTCCTTCAAATTCTTTATCAGCCCATCCAGATCTTCCACTAGCATATAAAACTGGAAAGTCTAATTGCTCTTCATTTGCATCTAAACTTACAAATAAATCGAATGTCTCATCTAACACTTCATTAGCTCTTTGATCTGTTTTATCAAGTTTGTTGATTACAACGATTGGTTTTAAACCTTGTTTTAGAGCTTTAGATAGCACAAATTTTGTTTGTGGCATTACACCTTCGGCTGAGTCAATTAATAATAAAGCACCATCAGCCATACTTAAAACTCTTTCAACTTCTGCAGCAAAGTCTCTATGTCCTGGGGTGTCAATAATATTAACTCTAGAATTTTTCCAATTTATAGAAGCAGGTTTTGCTAGAATGGTAATTCCTCTTTCTTTTTCTAGCTCTCCCGAGTCCATTAATCTTTCATCAACAACTTCATTCTCTCTAAAAGAACCACTTTGTTTCATTAGATTATCAATTAAAGTTGTTTTACCGTGGTCGACGTGTGCAATTATAGTGATGTTTCTTATATCGTTACTCATAATTTGTGGCTCTTATACATTAATTTTTTTTTTTGAAAACTAAAAAAAAGATCATTTTACTTGTAAAATTTAGTGAAATTATTGTTAGTTAGTAGTTTTGTTCACAAAGACTTTAATTTTTTTGAAATAAAAAATCAGAATATTGAATATCTTTAAGAAGATAATTAAAATTATCATAATTAACCTCATCAGTTAAATTTTTTTTTTCAAATATAAGATTGTATTCTTTTTCTAAGAAAATCTTAAAAAAACTATTTCTATTAAAAAAAAAGAGATAATTAATTTGAGGCAAAACATTTAGTTGTTTCACAACTATATTTTTTTTAAATATTTTTTCTGGAGAATTATATAGATGTGTTCCACTAAAAAATATATATTTTGAATTATCAGTGATTTTTTCTAAGACCTCTTCATAATTATCAAAATATTGAATACAGCTTCCAAAATTTACAAAATCATAATTTTCATTTAAAATTTCGTTAAATTTATCAATTACATAAAAGTTTTTATAATTGAATTCTGATTTTATTTTATGAAATTGTTCAGTTATAGATTCTTGGTTATATAGAAAATATTTTACATTTTTAAATTTTTTTTTTAAATTTAAATAAAAATCAATTTTTTCTCCCCCAATATCTAAAATATTAAATATTTTATCTGCCCTAAATTTTGTTGACAATAAATCTATTAAGTATGGACATGACATAAAAGATGTTTGTTTCTCTAAAAAATTGAATTTTTCAATTAAATTTTTTTGATATTCTAAATTTCCTTTTTCAGGATAATTTAAATTAGGTAGATTTTTGAAATTAGTTTTTAAGAAATAGTACTTAAAAAATTTTCTATCAATCTGTCTTCTAATAATTTTTGGTAATATTCTTCGAATATTTTTAGGTATTTTTTCTCTTATTGTATAAAGTAAATCTATATTTAACATTTTTTGTTCAACTTTATTTCTTAGATTTTTGTCGCTTGATTGCTCTTTTTTCTTTGATTGTAAATTTAGGCTTCTTATTTTTACTAGAGTCCTTAAACGATTTTCCACTATAGCGCTTAGACATTTTAATATTTTACAGAATATAAAAAAAAAGGCCATCAAAAGATGGCCTTTAAATTTTATTAAAAGGATAATGTGGTTTTACATTCCCATGCCACCCATGCCACCCATGCCACCCATGCCACCCATTCCTCCAGGCATTGCAGGCGCACCAGCATCTTTTTCATCTGGTTTATCAGCTATCATTGCTTCAGTTGTTACTAATAATCCAGAAATAGAGGCTGCATCTTGTAGAGCAGTTCTAACAACTTTTACAGGATCAATAATACCTTTAGCAAACATGTCACAATATTCTTCATTTTGTGCATCATAGCCATGAGATTTTTTATTTTGTTCTAGCAATTTACCAACCACTACCGAACCATCTACTCCAGCATTTTTAGTAATTTGTCTAATAGGAGCTTCTAAAGCCCTTCTTACAAGATCTACACCAGCTTTCTGATCCTCACCTTTAGCTTTTACTTTTTCAAGATCTTGAGCAGCATATAACAATGCACATCCACCACCTGTTACAATTCCTTCTTCAACAGCAGCCCTTGTAGCATTTAATGCATCTTCAACTCTATCTTTTCTTTCTTTAACCTCAACCTCAGTTGCACCACCAACTTTGATTACTGCAACTCCACCAGCTAATTTAGCTAATCTCTCTTGAAGTTTTTCTTTATCATAATCAGATGTTGTTTCGTCTATTTGTTGTTTTATTGAAGAACATCTTGCTTCTATATCAGCTTTTTTACCACCACCGTTTACAATTGTGCTGTTATCTTTATCAACTTTAACTTTTTTACAAGAGCCAAGATCTTCAAGTTTAACATTCTCAAGTTTAATCCCTAAATCTTCAGAAATTACTTGGCCACCTGTTAAAATTGCAATATCTTCTAACATTGCTTTTCTTCTGTCTCCAAATCCTGGAGCTTTGACAGCAACAACTTTTAAACCACCTCTTAATTTATTAACTACCAAAGTTGCTAATGCTTCGCCCTCAACATCTTCAGAAATTATCATTAATGGCCTACCAGCTTGTACAACAGCTTCCAAAAGTGGAACCATTGGTTGTAGGTTTGTTAATTTTTTTTCGTGCAATAGAATAAAAGGATTTTCTAATTCTGTTGTCATTTTATCACTATTAGTAATAAAATAAGGAGAAAGGTATCCTCTATCGAATTGCATACCCTCAACTACATCTAACTCTGTTTCAATTCCTTTGTTCTCTTCAACAGTAATAACACCCTCGTTACCAACTTTTTGCATAGCTTTAGCAATCATTGTTCCGATCTCTTTATCACCATTAGCAGAGATTGTACCTACCTGAGCTATTTCATCACTATCTTTTACTTTTTTTGCAGACGAGACAAGGTTTTGTTTAACAACATCTACCGCAGCATCAATCCCTCTTTTAACATCCATTGGGTTCATACCTGCGGTCACATATTTTACACCTTCTCTAACAATTGCCTGAGCTAAAATAGTTGCAGTAGTTGTGCCGTCACCAGCTTCATCATTTGTTTTGCTTGCAACTTCCTTAACCATCTGAGCACCCATATTTTCAAATTTATCCTCAAGGTCAATTTCTTTAGCAACAGAAACACCATCTTTAGTAATTCTAGGAGCACCATATGATTTATCCATTACTACATTTCTTCCTTTAGGTCCTAATGTAACTTTTACTGTATCAGCCAAAATATTTACACCTCTTATCATTGCAGATCTTGCTTCTGCATCAAACTTAACAATTTTTGCCATTTTATTTTCTCCTTTAAATTAAATTATTTGCTTGAAATACCCATAATGTCAGACTCTTTCATTATGCTATATTCTTTACCGTCAATTTTGACTTCAGTCCCTGACCATTTTCCGAATAAAACTTTGTCTCCAACTTTAACATCCATAGGAATGGTTTTTCCATCTTCAGTTTTTGCGCCACCACCAACTGCAATTACTTTTCCTTCTTGAGGTTTTTCTTGGGCTGTATCAGGTATTATAATTCCACCTGCAGTTTTTTCGCTTCCATCTAAAACTTCAATTAAAACTCTATCGTGTAACGGTCTAAATTTCATAAATTCTCCTTATTAATATGGTCTTCATATAGAGATTGGCCTTACTATTTCAAGATATAGTTCAAAATAAGTTAATTAAAAAATATAGGAATTTGAGGGTTTTATGGTTTATAGATTAATTTTATGACTAAAAATTTAGACAAAGAGGGGCTAAGCTCAATAGTAGACGATTATCAATTATTTTATGTGGATTTATGGGGGGTGGTACATAATGGAATTTATCTTCATGAGGAAGCAATAAAAACTCTTCAGGAGATTAGTAAAAAGAAAAAGGATTACATTCTGCTTACAAATGCTCCAAGGCCCAATAATGTTGTAAAATCTTTTTTAGAAAAACTAGGTATGGAAAAAGAAATTAGAGATCATGTTTTTACCTCTGGTGAAGCAGCTTTACTTTATTTAAAAAAAAATTTAGTAGGTAAGAATTTCTTCCATGTTGGTCCTCCTAGAGATTTTGATTTATTTAAAGATTTCGAAAAATTAAAAATAAATAATATCAAGAATTCTGAATATATTTTATGTACAGGGTTATTTGAAAATCATGATGAGGATTTAAGATATTACAAAGATTTATTTGAAAAGAATATTGAAAAAAAAATGATTTGCACAAACCCAGATTTGATAGTTGACAGAGGAAATGTTAGAGAATTTTGTGCTGGGTCTATTGCAATGGTTTTTGAAAAAATGGGAGGTGAGGTAGTTTATTTTGGGAAACCCTATCCAGAAGTTTACAATCAATCTATAGATAATAAAAATAAGAGAGTTCTTTCGATAGGTGATAATTTGAATACAGATATTAAAGGAGCAAATCTTTTAAATTACGATTCATTATTAATATCAAATGGGATACATAAAAAAGAAATTAAAGAAAAAGGAATAGAAAAAGTTGCGAAATCATATGAGGCAATTTGTAATTATATTCAATCAGATTTAAAATGGTAAAATTAATAAAAATATATAAAAATTTTAATATTAATTCTCGTCACAAAAATTCAATAATTCTAATTGGAAATTTTGATGGTGTTCATCTTGGACATCAAAAATTATTTTCATTAGCTAAAAGATACAAAAAAAAATATTCTCTTAAAATTGGAGTCCTTACTTTTGAACCTATGCCAAAAATGTTTTTTAATAATAAACTAAATAATTTTAGAATATCCAGTTTAGAACAAAAAATTAATCATTTAAAAAATATTAAAGTTGATTTCATTATAACTAAGAAATTTGATAAGAAATTTTCAAAAACAAAATCAGTTACTTTTATAAAAAAAATATTAGGAAATAAATTAAAATCAAAATTTGTTTTTGTAAGCAATAATTTTAAGTTTGGAAATAAAAGAGAGGGTAATGTCAAACAATTAACTCAATTAGAATCTTCATGTGGCTATAAGGTGGTTAAACCAGAACCTTTATTAATAAATAAAAAAGTAGTTTCTTCATCTTTAATTAGAAATTATTTACAAAAGGGTAAATTAACTGAAGTAAATAAACTTTTAAACAGAAAATGGTCTATTAAAGGTAAAGTTCAAAAAGGAAAACAACTGGGAAAAAAAATTGGTTTTCCCACAGCAAATATTGATATTAAAAATTATGTGTTAGCATGCCCGGGAGTTTATGCAGTAAGAGTTAAAATGAAAAATAGCTATAAAACTATTAAAGGAATAGCAAATTTAGGATATCGACCTACATTCAATGGAAAAAAAATATTATTAGAGGTTCATTTATTTAACTTCTCTGGAAATCTATATGATAAAGATTTATCAATTGAATTTTTAAAATTCATAAGAAAAGAGAAGAAATTCAAAAACGTGGACCAATTAAAAAGACAAATTAAAAATGACTTATTAATTGCAAAAAAAACAAAATGAGCAAAGAACTAATTAATCTTCCCAAAACAGCTTTTTCTATGAAAGCTAATTTACCAACTAAGGAGCCTGAGATATTACAATTATGGAAAAAAATTGATCTTTATAAAGAATTGAGAATTTCTAAAAAAGGCAAAGAAAAATTTGTTCTTCACGATGGTCCTCCATATGCAAATGGAAATATTCACATGGGAACTGCTTTAAATAAAATTTTAAAAGATATAATTGTAAAATTTCACCAAATGGAAGGTAAAGACTCTGTTTATGTTCCTGGTTGGGATTGTCATGGCCTACCAATTGAGTGGAAAATAGAAGAACAATACAAAAAAAATAAAAAAAATAAAAATGAAGTTCCAATTGTTGAATTTAGAAAGGAATGTAGGGCTTTTGCTGAAAAATGGATAGAAATTCATAAAGAACAATTTAAAAGATTGGGAGTAGTAGGGGATTGGGAAAATTATTATTCTACTATGAGTTATGATGCTGAAGCTCAAATTGTAAGAGAGCTTGGTAAATTCTTAAAAGAAGGAAGCCTATATAGAGGTTTCAAACCAGTTTTATGGTCTACTGTAGAAAAAACAGCTTTAGCAGATGCAGAAGTAGAATATCAAGATCATAAATCTGATACAATTTATGTATCTTTTCCAGTTAAATCCTCAAATATAAAAGAACTTGATAACAGTAGTATTATTATTTGGACTACAACCCCTTGGACAATACCTGCAAATAAAGCTTTAGCTTACAACGAAAGTTTAGATTATCTATTAATTGAAATAAATGATGATGGAGATTTTAAGAATAAAAAAATTGTTTTAGCAGAGGCTTTATTAGAATCAACAATTAAAGATTGCGATATAAAAAATTACAAAAATTTAAAAAGATTTAAAGGTAAAGATTTTAAAGATACCATTTGCAATCATCCTTTTTTAGATTTGGGATATGATTATGACGTTCCAATGCTAGAGGCACGTTTTGTTACAACAGAGCAGGGTACGGGCATTGTTCATTGTGCACCAAGTCATGGACCAGACGATTTTAATCTTTGTTTAAATAATGGGATTAAGGCAATCGAAACAGTTGATGGAGATGGTAAATATACAAACATTGTATCTTCTTTTGAGGGAATACATATTTTTAAGGCAAACCCAATTGTAATAGAAAAATTAAAAAAACAAAAAAAATTATTGAAAAATGGTGAACTTGTTCATTCTTATCCTCATTCTTGGAGATCAAAAGCACCCTTGGTTCATAGAGCGACTCCCCAATGGTTTATTTCTATGGAAAGTCATGAACTTAGAAATAAAGCTTTGAAAGCAATTGATGAAACAACTTTTTATCCAAGTAAAGGAAAAGAAAGATTAAAATCAATGATTGAAACTAGACCAGATTGGTGTGTCTCACGTCAAAGAGTATGGGGAGTCCCTTTACCAATTTTCATAAATAAAAAAACCAAAGAGATTTTAGTAGATGATGAATTATTCGAAAATATTGCAAAAATTTATGAAAAAGAGGGATCAGATTGCTGGTTTTCAGATGACCCGCAAAAATTTTTGGGAAAAAAGTATAAAGCAGAGGATTTTGATAAACTTAGCGATATTGTAGAGGTGTGGTTTGATAGTGGTTCTACTCATTCCTTTGTGTTAGAAAAAAGAGAAGATCTTAAATGGCCAGCTTCAATGTATTTAGAGGGCTCAGATCAACACAGAGGATGGTTTCATTCATCTTTGTTAGAGTCATGTGGAACAAGAGGTAAAGCTCCATTTGAGACTATATTATCTCATGGTTTTGTTGTTGATGGCAAAGGGCTTAAAATGTCAAAATCTTTAGGAAATGTAATAGCTCCAGAAGATATTTTAAAAAAATATGGTGCAGATATTTTAAGAATCTGGGTAGCTTCTTCTAATTATGCGGAGGATTTGAGAATAGATTATTCAATCTTAGATCAACATTCAGAGTCTTATCGTAAAATAAGAAATACTTTTAGATATTTGTTGGGTAATCTAAATGATAAATTTCAAGATAACAGTTTTGAAAAATTGAATATAGAAAATTTACCTGAACTTGAGCAATTTATGCTGCATAAAGTATTTTCTTTGAATAATAAATTTATTAATTATTTTAAAATTTATGATTTTCATAATCTTTATAAAGAATTATTAAATTTCTGTACCGTAGACTTGTCAGCATTTTATTTTGATATAAGAAAAGATGCCTTATACTGTGATCCTATTGACTCTGCTAAGAGACAATCTTGTATTACAGTATTAAATATATTATTAAATTCACTATTAAAATGGTTTGCTCCAATACTTTCTTTTACTACTGAAGAAATTTATCAATTGGTATCAAAAAAAAATAAAAGTATTCATTTAGAAAATTTTATAAATTTTCCAAAAAAATTTGAAAATAAAAAGATTGCTGAAAAATGGTCTGAATTAATTAAGATTAGGGATATTTGCAACATTAGCATAGAGGAAAAAAGAGCAAGTAAAGAGATTGGATCAAGTCTAGAGGCAGAGTTAAATGTTAAAATTAACAATAAATTAAAGCAGATTGTTGAAGGTGTAGATTTATCAGAGCTGTGTATAACTTCTAAAGTGAATATTAGTTTTGATGATCAGTCAGATATAAGGGTTTCAACTCAAAAAGCATCTGGACAAAAATGTAAAGTTTGTTGGAAAATAAAGCTTGATCATTGTGAGAGACATCCAAAATGCCAGATTATCTAAAAAAAAACTACATCATTAATCTTATTATAATAATAACAATTTTTTTATTAGATAGAATATCAAAATTTTACGTTATTTTTAAAAGCGAAACAAATTTATCTTCTAGTTTGTTCACATCTAAATTTTTAAATATAAATTTAATTTGGAACGAGGGAATTGCTTTTGGATTATTTTCTTTTAGCGAGAAAACTTACTACAATATTTTAACTATTTTGATTATTGCAGTAACACTAGTTATTTTTTGGATGATTCTGAAAAGCAAAAGATTGGAAAGACTTGCGTTTATGATGATATTTAGCGGATCTTTAGGCAATATTTTTGATAGATTGTTTTACTCAGCAGTTCCGGATTTTATAGACTTTCATATAAAAACTTTTCATTGGTTTATATTTAATGTAGCTGATATATTCATTACAATCGGAGTAATCATATTAATATATAATGAATTATTTTTAAAAAACAAAAAAATATGAGAAATTTTTTATATGCACTAATAATATTTTTTTCTTTAAATGCATGTCAGGGAGCTCAAGATGCATTAACCTTAAAAAAAAAGCCTAGTGCAGATGAATTTTTAGTAGAAAAAAAAAGTCCCTTAGTTTTGCCACCAAATTATGGTGATCTTCCTTTACCAGATGAAGAAAATATTGATAAAAATACTAAGGAGAATGAAAAAATTAAAATTACCCTTGGTGATGAAAAACTTGAAATGGATGTACCTGTAAAAAATTCAAATCCAACTTCTTTAGAAAAGTCTGTTTTAGAGAAAATTAAGTAAATTAAATGTTAACAAAAAATATTAGTTTCAGTAATTTTAGAATTAAATATTTAAATAAAAAAATTTTAGGTTTATTTAAAAAATTACTAAAAGAAGAAAATGAAATAATTGAGTCTCTTAAAAGCTCTTATGTTGATACTTACACGAAAAAAGAGATTAAAAAGTTAAATAAATTTAATGAAGTAATATTAATTGGAATGGGAGGTTCTATTTTAGGTTCTCGTTCAATATATTCCTTTTTAAAAGAAAAAATAAAAAAAAAATTTATTTTTAAAGATGATTTTGAGTTTTTAAAATTAAATAAAAAAAATAAAAAAAACCGGATGAATTTAATTATTTCAAAATCTGGAAATACTTTAGAAACCATTTCGAACGCCAATGTTTTAATAAATAAAAGTGATAAAAATATTTCAATTACAGAAAACAGAGAAAGCTATCTGTCAACTTTAGCAGAAAAACTTAAATTCGAAGTGATTCATCATAATAATTTTATTGGAGGAAGATATTCAGTATTATCAGAAGTTGGCATGTTGCCTGCACAATTAATGGGTTTAAACGTTAATAAATTTAGAAGATTTAATTCTTTAATAAAAAATAAAAAATTTGTTAATAGTCTAATTCAAAATGTCTCGAATACACTCTATTTGATTAAAAGAAAAAAATATAATTCTATAATATTAAATTATGACGAAAATTCTTCTGATATATTTTATTGGTATCAACAATTAATTGCTGAGAGTTTAGGAAAAAAAAGTAAGGGTATTCTTCCAATTATTTCAAATATGCCAAAAGACAATCATAGTTTAATGCAGTTATATCTTGATGGTTTTAAAAGTAATTTTTATACTTTTTTTAATATAAAAAATAATTTTTCTGAAAAAATTAATTCTAAAAATTTACTTAAATCTCATATATTCTTAAAAAAAAAAAGTTTAAATAACATTAAGCAGTTGCAGTTTAATGCTACGGAAAAAGTATTTAGATTAAAGAAAATACCTTTTAGAAGCTTTTTAATAAAAAGAAGAAATGAAGAAGCATTAGGTGAATTATTTATTTTTTTTATACTAGAAACAATTCTGCTGGGAAAAGCGCTAAATGTAAATCCATATGATCAACCAGCTGTAGAACTGATTAAAACTGAAACTAAAAAATTTTTAAAAAAAACTAATTACCGATAACTATTTTTGAAATACCATAAATTCTCTGGTCCAAAATTTTAAGTTTATCACTAATATTTACATTATCTTTTTTATGTCTGTGTATAATTAAAATTCCATTATTCTTCAAAATTTTTTTTTCTAAAATTAGATTAATTAAAAAATTTATCCTTATTTCCCTATAAGGAGGATCTATAAAAATAATATCAAACTTTTCTTTTAATGGCTTATTGGTTTTAAAAAATTCAAAACAATCTTCCTCAATAATTCGGCATTTATTCTCAACATTCAATGAATTAATATTCTTTTTAAGTACATATAAAGCTTCATTGTGGTTTTCAAAGAAAGTTATCATCTTAGAATTTCTAGATATACATTCTAGACCGAAGGAACCTGTGCCAGAGAATAAATCTAAAATATTTGAGTCATTTATAGAACAATTAAATTTATTTGAGTGCAAAATTAAATTAAAAATTGATTCTTTAACAAGATCACGTAAAGGTCTTGTTTTATCATCTTTTGGTATAAGAATTTTCTTCCCTTTGAGATTTCCACCAATAATTCTCATTTATTAATAACTCTGAAACCGATGTCTCTTCTAAAAAAACCATTAGACCAATTTAATTGATTTATTAATTTTATAGCTTTATCTCTACTTTCTCTAAATTCTTTAGACAAAACTACAAAATTTAAAACTCTTCCTCCGTTAGAACAAATTCTTGATGAATCATTTTTTGTACCTGCATGAAAAATGAATTCATCTTTATTGAGAGTCATTTTATCTAAATTTTTGATTTCTACGTTGTTCTCATAACTGTCAGGATAACCTTCTGAACAAAGAACCACGCATATACTTTTTTCTTTTTTCCACTCAAAATTAATTTTGTCTAGAGTTTTATTAATACAGGCATTGATAATTTTAAAAAAATCTGTCTTTAGTTTTGGTAAAATTGTTTGGCATTCAGGATCACCCATTCTTACATTATATTCAATTAAATATGGTTCCCCATCTACCACCATAAGGCCTGCATATAAAAAACCAACAAAATTAGTGTCCAAATTTTTTAGACCATTAAGAGTAGGTTGTATAATTTTACTTATGATCTTTTTATTTAATGAGGGACTTTCAAGTCTCGATGGAGAATATGCTCCCATCCCACCAGTATTTTTCCCTTTATCACCTTCAAAAACTCTTTTGTGATCTTGTGCAGTTCCAAAAGTTTTGAAAGTTTTTCCGTCAGAAATTATAAAAAAACTCATTTCTTCTCCTTTAAGAAATTCTTCAATTAAAATTTGTTTTGCTTCACCAAATTTACCATTAAATATTTCCTTTACTGCTGAAACAGATTGTTCAAGATTTTCACAAATATAAACACCCTTTCCAGCAGCTAATCCATCCGCTTTTACAACTAAAGGAAAAGTACAATTATTGATAAATTTTTCTGCTTCATTCAAATTTTCAAAAATACCAAATTTTGCAGTTGGAATTTTGTATTTTTCACATAATTTTTTGGTAAATATTTTTGAACCCTCAAGCTGTGAAGCTAACTTACTTGGTCCAAAAACTTTTATATTATAACCCTCTAGAAAATCAGCCAAACCTTCTACCAGTGGTTTTTCAGGACCAATTATAACTAAATCAATTTTATTTTTTAAAATAAAATCTTTTATTTTTTGGAAATCATTTAAATTAATATTTATATTCTCAGCGATTAAATTTGTTCCAGCATTTCCTGGAATACAGTAAATTTTACTCACATTATCTGAATTATTTAAAGAACAACAAATGGCATGTTCTCTTCCACCGCTTCCTATTACTCCAACTTTCATATATTACTATATAAACTAAAAATGTTTAAAAAATTAGCTAAAATAAAATATTTGCCAAATAATTATCAAGTTCTTAAAGAAGGAGATCATGTAATTTGTGCAATATCAGGAAAAAAAATTCCGCTTGAAAATTTAACCTATTGGAATGTTGATTTGCAGGAGGCTTATTTTTCTTATATTGAGGCTTCACAAAAGAGAGATAATAAGGAATAAATTATTTCCATCTATCATGTGTCCAAATCCATTGCTCAGGATTATTTAAAATCATTTTTTCTAAAATTTTATTTAGCTCAAGAGATATTTCTCTAACAGAGAATTTGTTGTCAAATTTTAAAGGTTTTTGGAAATTAATTTTGAAATTATGTTTATTTATTCTTTCAATATAAACAGGGACTATTTTACATCCATATTTTTTTACTAATTGAGCTGGTATTGTAGTTGTTTTTGCCGGTTTATTAAAAAAATCTATTGACTCACCTTCGCTCACTCTTTGGTCAATCATTAGCGCTACTGAAAATTTCTTTTTGAAAAAATTAATTAAATTTCTTGTTCCACTTTTACCTTTTTTAATCTGATTTTTACAAATATGACTTTTTCTTATTTTTTCCATAATTATATTTAAAAAGGGATTGTTAAGAGGCCTATAGATTGCACATAAATTTATACCTGCTTTTTCTATTTCCATTGCCATCAATTCAAAATTATTAAAATGACCAGATATAAATACAGCTTGCTCATTATTTTTTTTGATTTCATCTAAAATTTCAGAACCTTCAATTTTACAGAATTTACTCAAATTATTTTTTCTAAATTCTTTTAAGAAAATGTACTCTGATAATATTCTTCCATAGTTGCCCCACATATTCTTTATAAGAATTTCTCTATCTTTTTCTGAATTACAAATATTTGAATTTTTTAAATTTTCTTGAATTTTTAATTTTGATCTAAAAAAAGGACCTACTTTTTTTCCTAAGAACTCACCAAAATTTGATGCATTTTTATAACCAATAATTTTAAAAATAAAAAAAAAAGTTATAATAAATAAAAACTCAAAAAAATATTTAATTATTTTCATATATTTTCTTTTATTAAATTAATAAATTCATTTTTATTTTCAATTTCTAAATCAACTTCAGCATAATCAAAATTTTTTTTCTTCCCCTCGTGTAATCTAGAATAATCCTTTTCTGTAGTAATAAGCAATATATCTCGCTTTTCTTTTATAAGCTTATTATAATCATTTTCAGAATAATTGTGATGATCTGGGAATGAAAATGTTTTTTTTATAAAAATATTATTTTCTTTTAATAAATCAAAAAAATTTTGTGGATTTCCAATTCCTGCAAAAGCAACAACCTCTTTATTTTGAAATTTTTTTATATTCTTAATTTTATATTTTGAATAAAATATTTTTACATCAATATTTATTTTTTTTAATTTATTCTCAAATTCTAGATTTTTATCACCATTAATAAATATACAATCTGCTCTTTTTATTGATGAAAAGCTTTCTCTCAAAGGCCCTGATGGAATTACAAAGCCATTACCTATGAGTTGTTTTGAGTTAAAGCATAAAATTGAAAAATCTGGTTTTATTGAAAAATCTTGAAAACCATCGTCTAAAATTGCAACGTCGTGATTATTACTTATAGATAAAGATATACTCACCGCTCTGTTTTTTGATGTAAATATTTTTCCAGTTTTTTCCAACATTTTAATTTCGTCATTTAAATAAGCATATGGTTTTTTTATAAATGCTGGATTTTTATTTAGAGATTTAGTGATGTTAAAAATTTCCCTCGCCAGTGGGGTTTTTCCTGTTCCTCCTAAATAAATATTTCCCACACATATAATGGGAATTGGAAATTTTTTTATAGGCTTAAAAATTTTAATTACTTTAAAGACAAATTGATAAATAATATTTAATGGAAATAGAATAATAGCCCAAATAGATATTTTCTTGAAATCCCAAAATTTTGGTTTTTTAAAATTCATTAAGTGTTTATAGTTTAATCTCTTTTAAAGTTGAGTTTAAAATTTTTTGACCAATTAATTTTAACCTATGTTGAGTCCTCTTTGAATTTGGTTTTTTTTTCAATAATTTACTAAGTGTATTAACCAATTTTTTTTGACTATTAATTTTTTGTGAAATCTTATTTTTTTTCAAGTAATTATAAATTTCAGAGAAATTTTCAATGTTAGGACCATGCAAAATATTACAACCGTATCTAGTTGCTTCCAAGGGGTTTTGACCCCCATGCTTTATTAATGAGCCACCAAGAAGAACATTTTTACATAAATTATAAAATGTTTTAGTTTTACCGTAAGTGTCTACAATATATATATCAGTATTATCTTTAATCTCTTTATTTGACTCGTGTGTGTGAAACTTTAGATTAAGTTTATGCATTTCATCTTTAATTTCATCTACTCTATCTATATGGCGAGGAATAATTATTGTAAGTAAATTTTTATACTTTTTCTTTAATTCATTATGAACTAAACCACAAAATTTTTCTTCCGTATTGTGGGTACTAGATGCACACCAAACTTTTTTAGATGAAAAAAATTTTTTTAAGTTATTTGGTACAGTTATTTTTTCATTTTCAGATTGAGCAAATTTTAGATTTCCCAAAAATTTTACTTTTACAGCTCCTAATTCTAACAAATATTTTTTTGATTTTTCACTCGAGGACAAGCAGAGATCTAAAGTATTAAAAATTTTTTTTGAAAAACTAGGAAAAAGTTTCCATCTTTTAAAACTTTTTTTTGTAATTCTTCCATTAATAAGAGTAGTAGGTATTTTATTTTTTTTTAAATTTAAATACATGTTTGGCCATATTTCAGAGTCAATAAAAAAAGCACAAGATGGTTTCCAATAACTTAAAAATTTTTTAGAGTGAAAATTTGTATCAATAGGAAAAAACTGGTGAATTACTTTTTTAAAATTAAGTTTCCTTAAAACTTTTGAAGAGCTAAGGGTATTTGAAGTAACTAAAATTTTTTTAATCTTTTTATTTCTTTCTAACTTTTCTATAAGGGGAACTATACTCTGTAGTTCACCTACACTTGCTCCGTGAAACCATATTAAATTTCCTTTGAGATTTTTTTCTGAAAAAAAACAAAATTTTTCTTTAAATCTTTTAATATCTTCTTTCTTTCGAATTAGTCTATAAATTATTATAATGGGGGATACAAAAAAAATTATATTTATTAATGTCCTATAAAAAAACAACATTATGCTTTTCTTATTTGTTTATCATAAAAGTTTTTATAAACATTTGAAGTTTTTAATAATTCGTCGTGTTTTCCTTCACCAATTATTTGACCTTTATCAATAACATAAATTTTATCAGAATTTAGGATTGTAGAAAGTCTATGAGCAATTACAATTGTTGTTCTACCTTTTGTTAAAAAACTTATAGCTGTTTGAATTTTATTTTCAGTTTCAGCATCTAGAGATGAAGTGGCCTCATCTAATAAAATTATTGGGCTCTTCTTAAGTATTGCACGGGCTATAGAAATTCTTTGTTTTTCTCCACCTGAAAGTCTAATACCATTTTCACCAATTAAAGTTTCATATTTTTTAGGTAGTTTATTTATAAATTCGTCTGCAAATGAAAACTTAGCAGCCTCTTCTATTTCCTTATTAGAAGCATCTAAATTTGCATAAGCAATATTGTTTTTTATTGAGTCATCAAACAAAGTAGTTTCTTGACTTACTAAAGAGATATTTTTTCTCAAAGAATTAAGTTTTGAGTCATAAATTGATTGACCATCAATTGTTATATTACCATTATGAGGATCATAAAATCTTGGTATTAAATTTAAAATTGTTGATTTTCCAGCACCACTATGACCAACTAATGCTGTCATTTTTTTTCCAGGAATATTTAGGTTAATTGAATTTAAAATTTGTTGTTCATTAATGTTATAATTGAAATCTATATTTTCAAAAATTATTTGACCATTTCTTATTTCCAAATTTTTTGAATTTTCCTTATCTTGAATTTTTTGCTTATCATCTATTACTGGCAACACCCTTCTAGCTCCTGCAAGACCTTGATGTATTGTAATATTTAAAGTCGCTAATGATCTTACAGGTTGATATGCAAGCATCATAGCAGCTAAGAAAGAGAAGAACTGACTAACTTCTAGTTCGTTATTCGAAATTAGTTTTGCTGAGATAAATATTAAAAAAGCAATCATGATTCCTGTCAAAAATTCCATTACAGGTGATGCTCGAACCCCTACAATAATCATTTTTTTTTGTGTTTCTTTTAAAGACTCAATGAAAGTATTAGCCCTTTTTTTTTCATATTCTTCTTTTTGAAAAATTTTCATTAATCTATGATTTTTAAATACTTCAATTAAATATGAAGTTAGTAGACCAGTAAAATTCATTTGCTTCATTGCCTCTTTGCTTATTCTTTTACCAAGAGTTCTTGCAACTATACTTGCTAATGGAATCATTATAATTGCTATGAGTGACAATTTCCAATTTTGATATAACATTACACCCAATAGACCAATTAAAGTTAAAGAGTCTTTAAATAAATTGAGAATAGCGGTACTTACTAAAGCAGTAATCATAGCCACATCATTAGTTAAGTTACCAATAAATTTACCAGAATGTTTATTATCAACTAATTCTGTGTCAGCTTTAAGCAATGAATTAAACATATCCATTTGAACATCTTTTTTAACTTCTTCAGAAACACCTATCATTATTATTTTCGCTAAATACAAAGATAAGCCTTTCATAGCAAAAGCTAAAACAATACATCCTGGAATTAAATAAATATAAGTTTTATTTTGTTCTATAAAAAGTTGTTTTATTGCAGGATCTAAAAGGTAGGCTACTGCAGATGTACTTCCAGCAAGTACTAAAGTAAAAAAAACTGATAAAAGAATTTTTTTAATATATCTTTTTGTGTAATCTTTATAAAGTCTTTTTAAAATTTCTAAATTGTTCATAATCTTTAAAATTTTCCTAAAACAAGAGCAGTGAAAACTAATATTCCTAATAAGTTATTAGATTTAAAAATTTCCAAACACCTTAATGGCTCATTAATCTTGAGTTTCATTAATTGTAAAAAGAATAGGTGAAAAAAAATTAAAATTAAAAATAAAAAATATAAATTATTCATATTACTTAAGATACCAATTAATATTAGAGAAGTTAAAAAGGTTGAATAACATATAATGAGAAAAATACTTGGTTTTGATTTAAATTTAATTGATGTTGATTTTAATCCTATTATTTCGTCATCTTTAATATCTTGAAATCCATATATAGTGTCGTAACCTAGTGTCCAAAATATGGCTCCAAAATAAAAAATTAGCGGTATCAAATTAAACTCACTATAAATTGAGGTCCATCCAAGAATTAAACCATAATTAAATGTAATACCTAAAAAAAGTTGAGGCCAATAAGTATACCTTTTCATCAATGGATAAGTAAAAGCTAATGGCATTGATGCTAGTGCAACTATTATTGTAAAATAATTAAAATTAATTAGAACTAAAAAGGCTAACAAACAAACTATTATAGAATAAGTTAGTCCAAGAGTTACTGATATCTTTCCTGAAGCAATCGGTCTATTTTTCGTTCTATAAACTCTTTTATCAAATTTTCTGTCTAAAATATCATTTACTATACATCCTGCGGATCTCATTAAAACAGAGCCAAGAAAAAAAAACACAATATATAAAAGATAGGTATTAATATTATTTGTAAAGTCATAAGCTAAAGTTAATCCCCAAGCACATGGCCAAAATAACAACATGTAACCTATCGGTTTTTTAAGTCTAGTAAGTTCAATAAATAAGTTTAATTGCTGCATAGATTTTACTTGTAAATAACAAAGGCAAGATTGATAATCAAATTGATTCGTATGAATATTGATTACACAGTCACAGCATTGATGTTTCCAGCTATCCCACTTTTAATGAGTGTTTATAGCAACAGGTTTCACACTTTAAGTAAATTAATTAGAGAATTGCATGATGAGCACGTTTACGAAAAACATATACCTCCTGAATGGAAGAAACAATTTATTAATTTAAGTGGAAGAATTACTTTATTGAGATGGACGATTCTGTTTGCTGCTTTTGGCTTTCTATTTAATATGCTGACAGTTCTTGGACTTTATTTAAATGAACTTTTTATTGCTAGATTAATTTTTGGATCTTGTTGTTTATCTATGATTATATCTATTCTCTTTTTTATAAGAGAGATTCACTTATCAACAAATGCTCTTAAACTTCATATGTCAGATATGGATGTAGATGTTGATTAGGGAATAATAACAGCAGGTCCTAATATTTTTCTATTTTCTAAATCTTGATGTGCCTTTACAATTTCTAATAAAGGATATTTCTTAAAGATACTTAAAACAAATTTTTTTGTAACAAACATTTCAAAAACTTTGTTAGCCGCCTCATCAAGCTCTTCTCTTGTTGTGGTATAATGTGCAATACTTGGTCTAGTTAGATACAAACCTTTTGGAGCTAAAGACTTAGTTACATTACATGGATCTAAAGGACCTGATGCATTTCCAAAAGAAACCATCATTCCTCTTACTTTTAAACATTCAATAGATTGATCAAAAGTTTTTTTACCAACACCATCATAAACAACTGGAACACCTACACCATTTGTTATTTCTTTAACTTTTTCTGCGAAGTTTTCTTTTGAGTAATTAATCACATGATCACAACCATTAGCTTTTGCAATTTCAATTTTTTCATCTGACCCAACAGTTCCAATTACTGTACATCCCAAACTTTTAGCCCACTGACAGAATATTTGACCAACTCCTCCAGCTGCAGCATGATACAAGATAGTTTCACCAGATTTAACAGGATAAGTTTTGTGAAGTAGATAGAAAACAGTAAAACCTTTAGTCATTAAAGTTACAACACTTTCTAGTTCTATTTCATCTGAAACTTTAACTAATTTTTTTGTTGGAAAAATTCTATGAGTTGAATAAGAGCCAATAGGCATTGATGCATAAGCAACCTTATCCCCAACTTTAAAATCTTTTACATCTGGTCCTACTTTTTCAATTATCCCTGCACCTTCTATTCCAATGCCAGATGGAAGTTCTACGGGATAGAGACCAGATCTATGATATGTATCAATGTAATTTAAACCGATAGCTTTATTTTTAATTAAAACTTCACCAGATTTTGGATCATCTAATTTGATATCCTTTAATTCTAAAACTTCAGGGCCACCATTTTTTGAAATTATTACTGCTTTCATTTTACAAATGTATCATTATGATAATCTTGAACAGCTTGCAAGATCTCAGCTTTAGTATTCATCACAAATGGACCGCCTCTAGCAATTTCTTCATTAATAGGTTTTCCTGAAATTACTAAAAATTTAGCATTTGATTTTGCTTTAACAGTTAAATCCTCACCCCTAGTTAATAGTATTAAAGTACTATCTTTAACATTGGCATGTTTATTTTTTCCGACTTCAATTTCACCATCCACTAGATAAATAAAAGTATTATGAGTAAATGGTAATTTAAAATTAAACTTTTTATCTTTATTCAATTCAACATCGAAATAAACTGGCTCAACATTATGTCCTTTTACTGGCCCTTCAGCGTTTTCAAATTTACCAGCTATTACTTTTATAGTTTTATCAGCATCTTTATGAACACTCATTTTATCTGCATTGATGTAAATATATTCAGGTTTACTCATCTTTAATTTAGCAGGCATGTTAACCCATAATTGAAAACCATGAAGTTTACCTTCTTTCATAGCGGGCATTTCTGAATGAATTATACCACTTCCAGTTTTCATCCATTGAACATCTCCTGCAGTCATTCTACCTTCACTACCTGTGCTATCTTTATGTTCAAAATCTCCAGCCAACATATAAGTTACAGTTTCAATTCCTCTGTGAGGGTGGGGAGGAAAACCAGCAATATAATCTTCGCTATTTTCAGAACCAAACTCATCTAGCATTAAAAAAGGATCAAAATAATTTGGCTCAACACCAATACTTCTTTTTAACTTTACTCCAGCACCATCTGATGCTGGAATTGGATCAATAATTTTACTTACTTCTATATTTGACATCTTTTACTTATTGTGTGATCCATCACAAAACGGTTGATTGCCTGTTTGCTTACAAGTACAAAAAAACATTTTTTTTGTTTCCTCAGCCTTATATGCAAATGGAGTAAACTCTGTGCCTTTGTGCGATCCATCACAAAAAGGTTGTTTTAAACTTTTACCACATCTGCACCAGTAATAAGATTTACCTTGTTCTACATTCATTGCAATTGCACTTTCACCTGCTCTTTGTCCTTTAGTCATGTTCCCCTTAAATTAATTTTGTTAATTCACTTATTTTTTTTATTTCGTTTTGAGGTTTATAATCTAAATTATCAAAAATACTATTATTTCTATTTACCCAAATCGAATTAAAGCCATAATTTCCTCCACCCGAAACATCCCACGTATTTGCACTCAAGAAAGCAATTTCGTTTTTTTCAATTTTATATTTTTTAATAGGTAGGTCGTAAACCTTTGAGTCTGGTTTATAAATTCCCACCTCCTCGATAGAAAATAAATCATCAAATAGATTATCTAAATTATTACTCTTAACCAACTCATCTAAAAGAGATGGTGTCCCATTTGAAAGTATCGCTAATTTAAAATTCTTTTCTTTAAGAGTTTTTAGAGTTTCTGGAACCTCTTTAAAAGGTGAAAGAACTTTATATAAGTTCAACAACTCACTTTTCATTGAAGGATCTATGTTAAAAGCTTTCATAGATTTATCTAGACTATCTTCTGTCACTTGCCAAAAATCTTTGTGTCTTTTCATTAAACTTCTAAGCCAGGTATATTCTAGTTGTGTAGTTCTCCAAAAATTTGCAAAACCCTCCCACTTTTCTCCAATTTTATCTTTACATTTTTCAGCTGCTGAATTGACATCAAACAATGTGCCATATGCATCAAAAATTATTGCTTTAATATTTTTCATAAACTAACTTAACATAAATGAGTAATATTAGATTATTTTTTTCAGCGGCATTATCGACTGACATGACTGATAAATTAGATAAGTCCCAATCACACTATTTGAACAAAGTAATGAGAGTAAAAGAAAATGAAGTTTTTTCATTATTTAATAGCGATGGTGAATGGGAAGCAAAAGTTTTGAGTATATCAAAAAACATTATTGAATTTAAGACAACTAAACAATTAAGACAAAAAGAAAGTATCAAAGAGTTATGGTTGGCTTTTTCTCCTATTAAATCAAATTATCAAAATTTTATGATTCAAAAGGCAACAGAACTTGGGGTTACAAAATTTTTACCAATCATTTTTGATCGAACAATGGTTAGAAAAATCAATAAAGAACGATTAGAAAAAATAATTATCGAGGCAAGTGAACAATCAAACCGTATCAATGTACCTATAATTGAAAGATCTCAAAACTTAAATAATTTTTTAAAAAATAATTCGATGTCTTTAATTTTTACAGATTTAAATTCAAATAATAAGAAAATTGATAAATCAAAACTTACAGACAAACCAATTTGTATCATAATAGGCCCCGAAGGTGATTTTTCAGAAGCTGAAAGAAGTGAGATTCTAAATTTCAAAGGTGTTCAACCAATAAAGATTAATGAGAATATTTTAAGATCAGAAACAGCTGTGATATCCACAATTTCGATCATAAATTATGTGATTAATTGATAAATTGTCGCGAAAACTAAAGTGTAATTTTCATAAAAGAGCTTTATATAGCTAGATAAATGAAAAAAATTTTATTAATAATTTCTAGTCTTTTTCTTACAGTAGAAGTGTTTGCTGACCAACCAAAAGACTGGCAGTTAGGGTTTCAAAATCCTGCATCAGATGGAATGAGAGATATTGTTAACTTTCATAATAATCTTTTACTTCCAATTATAATTGCAATAAGTGTTTTTGTTTTATTTTTAATGCTTTATGCATGTGTG
>JBJLDX010000020.1:0-72817 GCA_045566175.1 Candidatus Pelagibacter sp.
CTTCCTATAGAGCCGTGGTAGACCACCACGTTGATAGGCTGGATGTGGAAGCGCAGTAATGCGTGCAGCTGACCAGTACTAATAGCTCAATTGGCTTGATTTATGCACTGAAAAAAATTTTTGGATTGTAAATATTTGAAATTAATTAAATTGATTTGTCTCTTATAGTTTTTTATCGTCATTCACCCATCCAGATATATAATATTAATTCAATATGAAAAAAATTGTAATTCAAGGCTTAGGTTATGTTGGTTTAGCCATGATGACATTTTGCGCAGGTGCAAAAAAAAATAAAAAATACCTTTATAATGTTACAGGTGTTGAAAAAAACTCTGTCAAAGGTTTTAAAATAGTAAAAGAAATTAACTCTAATCAAATACCTAAAATCGTTGATGATAAAAATTTTTCTAATTTTTACAAAAAACTAATTAAAGAAAAAAGAATAAAAGCAACTAGTGATAATCATGAATATTCTAAAGCTGATATAATTTTTATTTGTTCGAATTGTGATTTTGATTTTACAAAAGATAAAGTTAAGCTTACAGATTATATAAAAAATATTGAGCAAGTAGCAAAAAAAATAAAAAATAATTGTTTGTTAATCATTCAATCTACGTTGCCCCCAGGAACAACAAAAAAAATTCTTGAACCTTTAATTAGGAAAAATTTGAATAAAAGAAAAATAAAAAACTTTTATCTTTGTCATTCATTTGAAAGAATAACACCAGGAAGAGATTATTATTCTTCAATGAAAAATGTTGAGAGGATAATTGGAGGCAATAATAAAAAATCTCTTAGTATGACAAAAAAAGTTTTTAGAGATATTTTTCAGCTTAACCCTCACAAAATAATAGAATTTAACTCTCCCACTGAATCTGAAACTTGTAAAATTTTAGAAAATAGTTACAGAGCAACAAATATTGCTTTTATTGAAGAGTGGAGAAAGTTTTGCTCAAAAAATAATTTAGACTTAGAAAAAATCTTAAGCTGTATAAGACAAAGAAAAACTCATAATAACATTATGCGTTCAGGAATAGGTGTGGGTGGATATTGTTTAACAAAAGATCCTCTTTTTGCAAAAGCTGCAACTAAACAAATTTTTAATAATAATTTAAATTTTCCTTTTAGTAGCAAAGCTGTAGAAATTAATAAAAATATGACCTTTGATGTTATGACTGAGATAAAAAATAGGTTTAATAAAAAAATATTAGGTAAGCGTGTTTTGCTTTTAGGAGTAAGCTATAGAGAAGACACTAATGATACAAGATACTCACCTGCAGAAGGTGTTTTTAAGTTTTTAAATAAAATGCGATGTAAAGTAAGTTTTTATGATCCAATAGTTAATTATTGGGAATATACAAAAAATTATTCAATTGAAAAAAAATATTTGAATAATTTTGATGTTTATATTTATTTGATTGGACATCAAATATTCAAAAGACTAGAAATAAGATATAAGAGAAAATCGTTAATTTTAGATTTAAATCATGTTCTTCAAAAAAAAATAAAGTTAAAAATTTTAAATAATAAAAATTATACAAGTTTTTTTATAGGTTCAAAACAATCATGAAATATTTGATTACTGGTGGAGCAGGGTTTTTAGGAGCAAAACTTACTGAAAAGTTACTTAGAAATAAAAAAAATAAAATATACATTATAGATAACTTTTCGAAAAAAAAAATTAATAAAGATACTTTAAGAATTTTAAAAAATAAAAACGTTAAATTAATTAAAAAAGATTTAAATTTTATTTCAGATTATCTAAAAGTATACAACTTTGATTTTATTTTTCATTTTGCAGCAATATTAGGAGTTCAAAAGGTAATAGACAATCCACTTATTACTCTCAGGGACAATATTCAAACTACAATTAATTTAATAAATTTCTCAAAAAAACAAAAAAACTTAAAAAAGATTTGCTTTTCATCTACCAGTGAAGTTTATGCATATACTTTAAAGAAAAAATTAGCAGAATATCCAACTCCAGAAAATGTTGACTTTTTAATTTCAAAGGATTTCAATCCACGATCATCTTATCTTTTGTCAAAAATTGTAGGAGAGTATTTAATAAATTATTCTAAATTAAAATTCATTATTTTTAGACCTCATAATATTTTTGGACCAGACATGGGATTTGCACATGTAATTCCTCAACTTACAAAAAAATTTTTAGAAAATGATAATCGAAAAGTTCTTGTAAATAATTCAAATCATAAAAGAACTTTTTGTAATATTGATTTTGCAATAGATTTAATTTTTAACATTTCCCATGATAAAAAATTAACAAAAAAAACCTTTAATATTGGGTCTCCTGAAAAAGAAATTTCTATAATGAATTTAGCGAAAAAAATTAAAACGATACTTGGTTCTGATAAAAAATTAATTTCTTCCAATTTACAAAAAGACGATTCCCCAGAAAAAAGAAGACCAAAGATGAGTAGAAGTCTTAAATTTGCAGGTCATAAACATAATTTTGAAAAAGGATTAAAAGAAACAGTATTATGGTATAAAGGATATTATAAAAATTAATATGAAATTATCAGTACCACATATTGATAAAAGTGATATTTCATATGTAAAAAATGTTTTGAAAAGTGAGTGGATTTCTACTTCATCTAAAACAGTTGATACCTTTGAAAAAAAACTTTCAAACTTTTGTAAAACTAAATATTCTATAGCATTAAATTCCGGAACTTCAGCAATTCATTTAGGTTTAAAAGTCTTGGGTGTAGATAGAAATTGTGAAGTAATTGTCCCTTCATTAACATTTATTGCTACAGTGAATCCAATATTGTATTTAGGAGCGAAACCAATAATATTTGATGTAGATGAGTATCATAACCTTAAAATAAAAGATGTAATTAATTTTATTAAAAAAAAAACAATTTTTAAAAATAAAAAAACTTTTAATAAAAAAACAAAAAAAATAATCAAGGTAATTATAGTAGCTCATATGTGGGGAAGAGCTTGTGATTTTTCTTCATTAAAAAAATTATGTAAAAAAAGAAATATAAATATTCTAGAAGACGCTGCAGAAGCTCTAGGTTCTTATGTTAGAATGAATAAACATAAACATTGTGGAAGTATAGGGGATATTGGTTGTCTTTCATTTAATGCAAACAAAATTATAACTACCGGATCAGGCGGTGCAATTATTACAAATAATAAAAAATTTTATGATAAAATTCAATATTTAGCTAATCAAGCAAAAGATGACACCTTTAACTATATCCATAATGAGTGTGGATATAATTATAAAATGAACAGCATATGTGCAGCACTAGGAATTTCTCAATTGAAGAAATTAAAAAAAAAAATAATTCTGAGAAAAAAAATTTATGAAAGATATTTATTTAATTTTAAAAATTCTCAAAATATTCAAATCTTATCTCATCAAATAAAATCTAAAAATAATTATTGGATGAATGTAATATATTTTAAATTGTTAAATTATAAACAAACATTAAGATTAAGTTTAAGCTTGTCCAAAAAAAAAATTGAAACTAGAAGGGTTTGGCGACCATTAAATTTACAGCTCCATCTTAAAAAATATCAAACATTCAATATCTTAAATGCACCAAAATATTATTTTAGTTCTCTATGTATACCATCTGATGATAATATTTCCATTTCTGAGGTTGATAAAATTTCAACATATATTAAAAAATTTTATGAGAATATTAATAATAACTAATTACAATCATAATGCATCAAAAGAAATAGTAAAATTTTTAAAATTTAAAAAATTAAAATTTGATCATATCGATAGTAATAAAAAAAAAAAAATTAAAATTTCAAAAAACTATGATTACCTCTTATCGTTTCTAAGCCCACTATATATAGACAAAAGTGTGAGAAAAAGGATAAGAATAAATTCATTTAATTTTCATCCTGGTCCTCCAGAATATCCAGGTTTTGGATGTTACAATTTTGCTTTACTTGATAAGTCTAAGTTTTATGGCAGTACTGTGCATATAATTAATGATAGATTTGATAATGGTAAAATTATTAATGTAAAAAGATTTAAGATTTCTTATGAAAGATTGAATTTAGAAAAATTAATTAATAAAACACACAAAAATACTTTGTATCAAGCTAAAGCATTTATTAATGGGATTTTAAATAAAAAAATTAAGATTAGTGGTAGTTTTAAATGGAAAAGAAAAGCTTACACGAAAAAAGAATTTGAAAAAGCTAGAGAGGTTAAATTAAATGAGACAAAAGCAAATATATTGAGGAAAATAAAAGCATTTTCTTATAAAAACTTTGAGAGTGTTTTCATAAAATTTAAAGGATGTAAATTTGTTCTTAAAAAAAAATAAAACAGTAATAATTGCTGAAGCTGGTGTAAATCATAATGGTAAAATACAATTAGCAAAAAAACTAATTGATATAGCATCAAAAGCAGGTGCAGATTATGTTAAATTTCAAACTTACAATGTTGACCATTTAATTTTAAAAAATACCAAGACCGCCATTTATCAAAAGAAAAATTTAAAAAAAAATCTTTCCCAATATTCAATGTTGAAGAAATATCAGTTAACAGCAAATGATCATAATATTTTAATCAGTCATTCAAAAAAAAAAAAGATTAAGTTTTTAAGTACAGCTTTTGATGAAAAAAGTTTAGAATTGTTAAGTAATTACAAACTAGACTATATTAAAGTTCCATCTGGTGAAATTACTAATTACCCGTTGCTTAAAAGAATATCAAAATCAAAAAAAAAAATTTTATTATCAACTGGGATGTCATCAATTGAAGAAATTAAAGACGCTCTCAAGGTTTTAAAAAGAAAAAAAAAAGATATTACAATAATGCATTGTACATCTGATTATCCGGCTAATTTAAAAGATTTGAATCTTAATTTTATTCATAAACTTAAAAAGTTTGGTTGTCAGGTGGGTTATTCTGATCATTCTTCTAGCTTAATTACCCCTTCAATAGCTGTAGGATTAGGTTGCAAAGTAGTTGAAAAACATTTTACATTATCAAAAAACTTAATAGGGCCTGATCATAAAGCAAGTTTAGAACCACAAGATTTATATAAAATGATAAGTTATGTGAGAGAAACAGATAAAATGCTAGGTCTTATGAAAAAGGTTATCACTCGAAGTGAAAAAAAAACAAAACTATTAGTGAGAAAATCTCTTGTAGCTTCAAAAGATATAAAAAAAGGAGATTTTTTTAGTTATGAAAATATTACAACTAAAAGACCAGGAACAGGAATTTCTCCTTTTAAAATAAAAAATTATGTTGGAAAAAAAAGTCAAAAAAATTTTAAAAAAAATCAATTAATCAAATAACTTTAATGAAGAAAATTTTGTTTATTTCAAGTTCTAGAGCTGACTACGGTTTGTTAAGAGATGTAATTATTCAAACTCAAAAAATGAATAAAAATACTTTTTTATTGGTAACTGGTTCACATCTCTCAAGTTCATTTGGTAATACTATTTTTGAAATTAAGAATGATAAAATTAAAAATATAATTAAAAAAAAATTATTAGAAAATAAATTTAATGATCTTAGTATTAGCAAATATGTCTCTAAATCAATCAATCTGACGGCTGAAGCTATAATCAAAAAAAAACCCAACGTAGTAGTAATCTTGGGTGATAGGTATGAGCTACTGGGAAGTGCAATTGCTGCTATGACATTTAGGATACCAATCGCTCATATACATGGAGGCGAGGTTACATACGGTGCGTACGATGACTCAATTAGACATTCTTTAACAAAATTATCACACCTACATTTTCCAATACATGATAAATATAAAAAAAGATTGATACAACTAGGAGAACATCCAAGCACAATCTTCAATTATGGAGGTCTTGGTGCACACTCTATCTCAGAAATGAAATTATTAAAAAAAAGTCAATTAGAAAAAAAATTAAAAATTAGTTTAAGTAACAAAATAGTTTTAGTAACATTCCATCCTGTTACATTGGAAAAAAATAAGTCAAAATTTCAAATTAAAAATTTGATTAAATTTCTTAATACACTTAAAGACATGACTATCATAATAACATCTCCAAATTTTGATAATGAAAATGATATTTTAAAAAAAGAATTTTTGAAATTTCAAAAGAAAAAAGGAGTATACTTTTTTAATTCCTTAGGAAACAAAGCCTATATTTCGTTAATGAAAATTGCATATTTTGTTATTGGAAATTCATCTAGCGGTGTTCTAGAAACCCCAAGTTTTGGAACACCAACAATAAACATTGGTAATAGACAAAAAGGACGAATTATTTCAAAAAATATCATAAACAGTGACTACGACTATAAATCTCTCTATAAAGCTTTTCAAAAAATGAAAAAAAAACAAAAAATTACTAATAACCCATTTTTAAAAAAAGGTACACCAACTAGAATTGCAAAAAAAATACTTAATTTTAAATACAAAATAAAAAAAAAATTTTACGATATCTAGAAAAAAAATGTCTAAATTTATTATAGAATACCCAAAAAAATTAAATAAAGACTTATTTAAAGAAAATTTAAAAAAACCACAAATTAAATATGGTTTACCTGGTGAAGTTATTTATTGTCAAAAATGTGTGATTTCAAACCAAAGACCATCCTCAGCCGTAGAATTTAAAAATAGAGATAAAAAAAAAGAAGCTATTAAATTTGATAAGCATGGAGTTTGTGATGCATGTAATTTTGCTGAAATGAAAAATAAATCTATTAACTGGGAAAAAAGAGAAAAGGAACTAATTAAATTATGTGAAAAATTTAGAAATAATTCAAGTGATTACGATTGTCTTGTTCCAGGTTCGGGAGGGAAAGATAGTTTTTATGCTGCACATATTCTAAAATACAAATATGGAATGAACCCATTAACAGTTACATGGGCACCAAATATGTACACAGATTGGGGTTTTAAAAATTTTCAATCTTGGATACATGCTGGATTTGATAATATATTAATAACTCCAAATGGGATAATACATAGGCTTCTTACAAGATTATCTGTTGAAAAACTTTTTCATCCATTTCAACCTTTTATACTTGGTCAGAAATTTATAGGAGCAAAAATTGCTAGAAAATTTGGAATAAAATTAGTTTTATATGGAGAAAACGAAGTAGAATATGGCAATCCAATAAGTAATTCATTAACACCTTCTAGAAATAAAAAGTTTTTTACGTACAACAAACTTAAAGATATTTACTTAGCAGGAATAAGTTATAAAGATTTAATAAATAAGTTTAAAATTCCACCTAAAGATCTTGCAACGTATTTACCTGATGAAGAAAAAAATATGCATAAAGAAAAAGTTGAAGTTCATTATTTAGGATATTATTTAAAGTGGCATCCTCAATACAATTATTATTATTCAGTAAAAAATGGTAACTTTCAAATATCTCCAGAAAGAACACCTGGAACATACTCTAGATATAGCAGTATTGATGATAAAATTGATGATCTTCATTATTATACTACCGGAATAAAATTTGGTATTGGCCGCTCTTCATATGATGCCTCACAAGAGATTAGATCTGAAGACATCAATAGAAATGAGGGCATTAATTTAGTAAAGAAATATGACATTGAATTTCCCAAAAGATTCGAAAAAGAAATTTTTGATTATCTTTCGGTTGATGACAATATGATGAAAAATTTTAAAAAATATTTTCAAGTTCCAAAATTTGATAGAAAATATTTAAATGATTTATCTTATAATTTTAGATCACCACATATTTGGGTCTATAAAAATAAGAAGTGGTTTTTAAGAAATAAGATATCTAAGTGAAAAAAATAAAAAGAAATTTTAGATTCATCTCTAGATTAGACATCAAAGATCAGTATTTAATAAAAAGTATAAATTTTGAAGGTTTAAGAAAAGTAGGTTTTGTAAAAGATTTTGCAATTAAATATTATAAAGAGAATATTGATGAAATTTTTTATATAGATGCTGTATCAAGCTTATTTAGCAAAAAATTTATTAGAGATTTTCTTAAGATGGCATGTGAAGAAATAAGAGTGCCAGTTACTGTTGGTGGAGGGATTAAAAATGTTGAACAAGCAAAAAAAATATTAAGGTCAGGAGCAGATAAAATTGCAATTAATACAGCCGCAGTCAAAAGACCAAATCTTCTAAAAGAGTTATCAGATTTAATTGGCTCTCAAAGTGTTGTTTCGTACATTGAGGCTAAAAAAAATAAAGTTAATTCAACATGGGAAATTTGTATTAATAACGGTAGAGAGAATACCGGAATAGATATTATGAAATGGATAGAAATTGTTCAAAAGAAAGGAATTGGAGAATTATTAATAACTTCTGTAGATAGGGAAGGAACAGAAAAAGGCTTTGCTGATGATTTGTATCAAAAATTATCTAAAAATGTTGATGTACCAATGATTGCTAATGGTGGATGTGGTAAGATAGAAGATATTGTAAAGGTCTCTAATAATTTTTCTGTAGATGGTGTCGCAATCTCATCAGCTTTGCATTTTGATAAAGTAAAAATAAATGAAATAAAGAAATGTTTTAAAAGAAAAAATTTTAATATTAGATTTTAAATTGAAAAAAAATTACGTAAATTTAGTGGATTATGGTGTTGGAAATATTTTTAGTATTTCAAAAAGTATTGAAAACTTAAATTTCAGATGTAATTTTGTAAAGAAACCATCAGATTTTATTCAAAATGAAAAAATTATATTACCTGGCGTAGGGAGCTTCCCAGATTGCAAAAAGTTATTACAAAAAAAACAATTAGATGTTCATATAATTAATGAAGCTAAGAAAGGAACTCCTCTGTTAGGCGTTTGCATAGGGATGCAACTTCTTATGAATTATAGTTTAGAAGTTAAAAAGACAAGAGGTTTAGGACTTATAGATGGTTATGTAAAAAAAATAAAAAGTGACAAAATTAATAAAGTACCAAATATTGGTTGGAGACAAGTAAATTTTAATAAGAAGTTTTTCAAAAATAAAAAAAATTTTTTTTATTTTGTACATTCGTACAAAATTGAATTAAAAAATAAAAAATATCAAACTGGTTTTATTAAATATGGCCATAATATTATTGCAGCATCAATTAAAAAAGATAATATAGTGGGATGTCAATTTCATCCTGAAAAGAGTGGAAAAGATGGCCTTATTTTTCTCAAAAATTTTTTAAACGGATAAAATAAATTTTTTATAAATTAAATTTAAATTATTTAGCTTGATTTTTATTATATAAAAATTCTTTTTCCAAGTTTATTAGATTTTCTTATTCCCTCGATTATCTGCATTGTATGGTAAGCCTCATCACCTGTTGATAAATTACTATTTTTACCTTTTATCAAAGACCAAAATTGTCTTAGTTGAGTAAAATAAATATTATTAAAATTGTAATTTAATTTTTTTTCAATTGTTTTTTTTTTATTATTTTCAAAAATCTTTATTTTATTACTGGCTAGAGATCCTTCTATAACACCCTTTGTTCCAATAATCTTAAATGATCTTGATTTTTCAAATTGTAATAGATCTAAATGAACATGGCCAATTATATTATTTTTTTTAAATTTTAAAATTGATAGAGACAAATCATCACTAGAGATTTCAAGATTAGAATATTTACCAACTAATCCCTGAATACTTTTAACCTTACCAAATAATCTTTGTAAATAATTTATCTCGTGACTAGTATCAAGTAAAACGCCACCACCCTGACTTTTATGAGCCATGTAAAATTTTCTGTAATCTTCCCAAGGATGCCAATTAGGTAAAAAAAATCCACATTCTGCTCTCGCAAAAATTACTTTTCCAATTTTATTTTGTTTTATTAATGATTGTGCCTTTAATATAATTGGATGATTAACAAGCATGTAGCCTACTCCAACTTTTTTTTTAATTTTTTTAATTTTGTTTAGTGTTTTTAGACAATCTTTAATTTCACTAGACAAAGGTTTTTCAATGTAAAAATGACACTTTGTATATTTCAGTATGTTATTAATTGTTTGGTTGTGTAGATGGGTTGGTACGCAAATAAATGCAATATCACAGTTTTCAGCAGCCACTTTTAAATTTTGGGTAAATATAAAATTTTTACTTTTACCTAAAAAATTTTTTTTGTTTTTTTTATCATAGCTAAATATTGAAGTAATTTTCAATTCTTTTTTAAGTTTAATTAAGTTAGTTAAATGTCTTAAACCTATTGATCCTGATCCAAAAACTGATACTTTCATGGCGTCTTAATATAGCCTAAATATAATTATTACAATTAAATTATGAAAATTTCAGCAAACTCAAATATCAGGCAGGCAATAAAAATTTTAAATAAATATGGCACTCAAACCATACTAGTTATTAATCATAATAATAAATTAGTTGGCACGTTAAGCGATGGAGATATTAGAAAATCAATTATAAAAGGTTTTGATTTAAAAAGTTCAATTAATAGTATCTATAATAAAAAACCAATTTTTATATATGAGAATGAAATCAATAAAAAAAAGATAAGAAAAATCTTTTTAAAAAAAAAAATCACTTTAATCCCTGTAATAGACAAGAAAAAAAAAATAATTAAAATTTTTTTTTTAAAAGATGTATTGGATCTTTATAATTCCAATGATGAAACTGAAAAATATACAAAAAGATTAGGTGTTGTTATAATGGCTGGAGGAGAAGGCATAAGAATGCAGCCCTACACAAAAATTTTTCCCAAACCTCTTTTACCTATGGGTGATGATACGGTGATTGATTTAATAATATCAAAATTTTTGAGTTATCAAATTAATAATTTCTATATTACAACTAACTATAAGCATCAGGTAATTAATGATCATTTTAAAAAGTATAAAACTCAAATTAAGTATAATTTAATAAAAGAAAATAAAAAATTAGGAACAGCAGGATCTTTATCTTATCTAAAAGACTCAAAAGAAGATTTATTTTTTGTTTCTAATTGTGACACAGTGGTTAGTGAAAATTACAATGATATTTTAAATTTTCATTCAAAAAATAAAAATGACATTACAATCGTTTCTTCAAAAAAATCAATTAAGTTTCCTTACGGCGTTTGTGTATTAAATGATAAAAAAAAATTTGCAGGTTTCAAAGAAAAACCAAGCTACGATTTTTTGTTTAATACGGGACTTTATTTGATTAATAAAAAAGAATTAAAACTTCTAAAAAAAAATCAGAAATTAGATATGGATGATTTTATTTTAAAACTTAAAAAGAAAAAAAAAAAAATTGGTATTTATCAAATAGATTATAACAATTGGCAGGATTTGGGCAGCTGGGAAAGTTATAATAATTTCATAAAAATTAATAAATAATAAATTAACTATTTTTTGATATAAGCAGATATAATTCAGATAATTTTTTAAAAAAATGAATAAAACATTAATTATTATTCCAGCTAGAGCTGGCTCAAAAAGAATAAAAAATAAAAATATAAGAAAAATTAATGGAAAGCCATTAATTTATTGGAGTATTAAGTACGCAAAAAAATATGTAAAAAATGATGACATTGTCGTATCAAGCGACTCAAAGATTATTCATAAAATTTCTGAGGATGAAAAAATAAAATTTTTAAAAAGACCTAAAAATATTTCTGGAGATAATGCAAAAGTATATTTTGCTATTGTTCATGTGTTAAAAAAAATTGATAGTTTAAAAAAATATAAGTACATAGCATTATTGCAACCCACCTCACCATTAAGGCCTAAAAATATGATATTTAATGGAATAAAAATACTTGAAAAAAATAAAGGTTTTCAAAATTTAATTCATTTAGAAAAAACAAATTATAAAATAGGCACTATATCAAAAAAAAATGAATGGGCACCATTATATGATCCCGTTTTAAGAGGGCAAGATATTATTAATCAATTTAGACCATCAGGATGTTTATTTTTATATTTAAGAAAAGATTTTGAAAATTATAAGAATTTTTTAAAAAGAAAAAATTACGGTTTTATCCAAAATTTGAAAAAAGAAACTGTCAATATAGACAATGAAGAAGATTTTATTAAATTAAAATTTTTGTTACAAAATAATTATAGATTAGATTGAAGCTATTAAAGAAACCATCAATTAATGATTGATATTGAAATAGTAAGCTTTAAAAATACTTTTAAAAATGAATATTTATATAAATGTTGAAATTTCATCGAGAGAACTCGACAGTAAACTTCTTTTAGCAGTTATAGCAGCATCAAAGGGACACCAAGTTTTGATTTCTGATATGAGTGGTATCGACAGAGGAATTAGAAATAAATTTTTTAAGCCAGGAATTTTCCACACCAAATGTATCTCACCATATAAGGAGAAGATAGACTTCCATGACAGCTTAATTCAACAAGGATACGTGATTACGAGTATAGATGAAGAGAGCGGTTTAGACATAGAAGGTTACGATGAATTCTCAAAGACTAGGTACTCAGACAAAACGATTGAACAATCCTCAGCAGTTTTTGCTTGGGGTAATGATGATATGGAATCTTTGAAAAAAGTTTATCCAAAGCATATATCAAAAATATATAAAACAGGATCACCGCGTATTGATCTAACAAAATCATCTTTTTTAGAATATTGGAAGTCTCCAAATACAATGCCTAAAAGACCTTTTTTGTTAATATCATCCAATATGTCCAAAGCTAATTATATAAAACCATTTTACCAACTTATTAAAGACAATAAGCAAATTAAATTATATGATCATATAAAAGAAAGTTTTAAACATCATTTTAGTTGGGCGGCAGAAGATTATCTTAAAACTCATAGTTTCATAGAGGCCATAAAATATCTTGCGAAATCTAATAACGATTATGATATTGTTTTTCGTCCACATCCAGTAGAAAATATTGAAAGTTGGAAGTTCTACCTTGAGGATATTCCAAATGCACATGTAATACGAGAGGGTGCAGTCACCTCTTGGATTAACAATTGCTTTGCTCTTATGCATTGTGGCTGCACCACAGCAATAGAAGCAACAGTTGCTGGAAAACCTGTGGTAAGTTATGTTCCTTTTAAAATGAACTACAGTGCATCGTTTACAAATAAGTTAGGATATCACGTAGAGTCTTTAGAAAAACTTTCCAGTACTATTGATGATATTTTTAATGATAGAAAATCTATCGATCAAAAAGATTTATTGAAGTCTTCTTCAGAAATTTTCTCTAAGAAGATTCACTTAGATAAAAATGAGCTAGCAGCTCAGAAAATAGTTAAATTGTGGGAAAGCCTTGATAACCAAAAACTTTCCAAACCTTCTAGCTGGGGAATATACCATTTATTTTTAAAGATAAGTAATTTTAAAGACAAGATAGGTAGGTATTTAAGAAAGATTTTTCCACTCAGATACCTTAATTTTAGAGAAGATTTTAAATTTCCTCCATTAGATAAAAATAATATTTTTGACAAAGTGAACAGATTGAAAAATGCTATTGGGGTTGACAAAAAATTAGAATGTAAATTATTAGGTAAAAGAACTATTCTAATTCGAAGGCATTAAAAGATATATTAAACTAAAAATTAAAAATGATAAAAAAATTTCTATACGACTTTTATTTTTATAAAAAAAAGATAGGATTAACACAGACTATAAAATACTTTTTAAAAAAATTTATAAGAGAAAAAAATAATATTAAAATATTTTTTAAAAACAATAAATATTATATTAGACCCCACGAGAATGATTTAAAAGTTATAATACTTAATCTTGGAAATGAATATGATTTTTTAAAAGATACTAATTTATCTGAAAATCAATTAATAATTGATGCAGGAGCATATATTGGAACTTCATCAATAAGGTTTTCTCAATTATTTAAAGAGAATAAGATAATTGCCATCGAACCTTTTAAAGAAAATTATGATTTAATGTTAAAAAATATTAAAAACTACAATAATATAACTCCTATAAACTCAGCCCTCGTTCCTTCAAATTATGCTGATGATATATTTTTATATAAAAGTAAAACAGGTGCATGGGGCAATAATATCTTAAAAGACACATATGATGATAGAAATTTAGATATAATTGATAAAGTAAATAAAATTGATTTAAAAAGTATACTGCAACAATATAAAAAAAAAATTAGTATTTTGAAGCTAGATATAGAAGGATCCGAAAAAATGATTTTTGAAAATGATAAAGATATACTAAATGATATTAATATTATTATCGTAGAATTACATAGAAAAATTAATCAAGATATAGAGGAAGTTTTTTTTTCTTTTGCTAAGGATAGATTAAATTTTTCTTTAGGTGTTGATAAAATTGTTTCAGTCAAAAAAGCTTAATGAATTTTACTTTATTTAATTAATTTTTAACATATATTAATATTTATTAAAAATTATAACTACACTTTTTAACAATGCTTGGAAAAATTCTTTATTATATAAATGGTAATTTGGGAAAATATATTTTTAAAAATCCAAACACTTTATATTATAATTTATTTAATAAATTACATTTAAAACTTATAGCCAATAAGGACTTAGAAAATGAGGACATCAAAGAATATTTAAAAAAAGGGTTTTTTAAAACTAAAATAAACTCAGTTGAATTTTGTAAATATATTTCTTCAGAAATTAAAAAACAACCAGTTGATCCAAAAAATTGTTTTTATAATTTTAAAATAAACGATCAAATGAAAGAACAGATTAAGAACCATATAAATAACGAATTTAGTCCAGTTTTAAAACAACTTGAAAAATTTTATAACTCAAAAATTTCAGTTGCAAACATAGAGATAAAAAGAAATTTTCATATTGATGAAAGCATAGATAAAGAAGTTTACAGCAATTATTATCATGTTGATGCATACGTTTATAACCATTTTAAAATTTTTATTAATTTAATGGATGTTGATGTTGATCAAGGCCCACTTCATATCTATTCTAAAAGTGACACAAAAAAGTTTATGAAGTTAAATAATTATAAAAGTAGATCCAATTATGTAAATCAAGAACTCAAAGATGATTTGGTAAGAAATACTGGAAAAATTGGAGAGTCATTTTTAGCAAATACAACTGAATGTTTACATAAAGCTGGTGTGGTTAAAAAAGGAAATTATAGGGATATACTTTTTATTACTTTTATAACTGTTCCTGAGCAATTAAAAGAGGACAAAAAAAACTTTTTTTATTATGAAGAAACATATCCTAATGCAATATGGGATTATGGTAAGGAAATAATTAGAATTGCAAAACCCCAATCATTAAGAAAAACAATTAAACTCTTTTTAAAATATTATAAATACAAATTAAATTAACTTAAAATTTTAATATATTTTAAGCTTTAATAATAATGAATTTTAACAATAAAAATTTCATAATTCACATTGGGTTACACAAAACAGGATCAACATTTATTCAAAAACATCTTAATTTAATTCAAGATAAGAATTATAAATTATTCATATTAGATGAGTTCTGTGAATTACTAGTGGACTATTTAGAAGATCCAAACGAGATAAAAAAAAATAATATATACAATATTATTAATAGCACAAAAGAAAATGAGATTGTTATCTCTTCAGAAGGAATATTTGGGCATCATTACAATGGCTTTGTAGATGTAAATCGTAGATTTGAGTTATTAGAAAATTTGTTTAATAATATTAAATATATACTCTGTTTCAGAGAGCCTAGCTCTATAACCTATTCTTCTTACTTAGGTTTATTAATTAATGTAGATCATAAAATTAAATTTGAGGATTATATAAATAAAGAAATAAGTGATTTACACAAAAAGTTAAAGATTCACTCTCTTCCTCGAACTACTAAAAATGTTGGAACAAATTATAAAATTTTTAACTATAATGAAATTTTTAGAAATTATTTAGATATACAGAATAGAGTTCTATTTATTGAATTTGAGAAATTTTTTAAGGATAAAGATGTTTCTAAATTAAAAAAATTTATTGGTGTAAATATAGATTTTGATTTCTATCAAAAAGAGAATTACGTACCTAAAAATATAATTTATTTACAATTTTATAATAATCTTTTAATTTTTAAATTTATCAAAATTTTATTAATTAATTTATTCAAATTATTCAATAAAATCAATTCTGGAAAAGATATTTTATTTTTAGTTGTAAACTTAATTGAATTTTTTAATAAATTTATCCCAAAGAAATATTATGATAAATATCCCCAAAAAATTCAAAAGTTATTAGCTGAAATTAAAAATTATCACTCGAAAAATTATATTGAATTTAAAAAAAAATTAAATAGCAACCTTCACATATTTTTTGATAGTTCTTTGTAATAAAATACTCTTAATTACAATTTATTTTTACAACAGTAATAAAGCCTCTCTTTTTTAAAACCAAAAAATGTTCTCAGTGGGGGCAAAAGATGCATCAAATACGCTAAAAGAAAACGTATTAAACCAGATCCAGGCATTGGCTTTTTCCAAGTTTTATGAAGAGCTCCGTAATATTTGAAATTTACTGATTCAAATTTTTTTTCAAAAAATGAAGATAATTGTTTTTCTATATTATTAATATTCTTAAGCCAAACAATATTAAAAATCATACTGCCTCCTGGTTTTAAGAAATTATACATCGACTTAATCACTTCTACACTTTCATCATGTTCAAAGTATGCGTTAGTTCCCATAGTTTGAAAACAAACTAATACATCAGGTTTTTTTTGATTATCATTTTTTAAATATTCCTGCATTCTGCTATTAATTATTATTGCATCAGGATTTATATTTTTTCCTGCATCGAGCTCTTTTTGATCTATATCTACACAAATATATTTTTCGGTTGAAAAAAAATGTTTATTGCCCATTGTTCCACCAGCAAGATCTACACCTAGCTCACCTTTTATCTTAGGTAAATCTTCTTTTACCCAAATCCATAAGAGCATTTTACCGGCCGATCCCCCACCTCTATGAGATCTATAAAAAGATTTTATTAAATTTATCATGTTAAATCTGATAAATGTTTTACTAATTAATTTTATATTTACAACACTTTCAATGAAATTAGGATAAAAAGTCAAACAAAATTATGCCAACTTTAGTAACTATAGATTCTACAATTAAGTATTTATTTAAACATTGAAATTTTTTATAGAGGGTTAGATACTGAAGTATCCTAGGAATGGTTTTAGAAAATGATGTACACATATTAAATGATGATTAAATTCTTATAAATTTTCTTAGGAGATAAATTTGATGAAAACTATTAAAAAACTTTTATACCTATTGCTCCCTTATGAAAGAAGACGAATGATGCTTCTTCTAGTAATGATGATAGTGATGGCAATACTAGAAATGATAGGAGTGGTATCAATTATGCCTTTCATGGCTGTTTTGGTAAATACTGAAATTATCGAAACTAATGTTTTATTGAAATCTGCATTTCAAAATTCCATTAAACTTGGAATAGAAAACGAAGAACAGTTTTTATTTCTATTAGGTGTAATTGTTTTTTTAATTCTTGTTGTTTCATTATCTTTTAAATTCCTTACAATTTATGCTCAATTGCGATTTACTGCAGGACGAAATTACACTCTAGCTAAGCGTTTTGTGGAAGGCTACCTACATCAGCCTTACAGTTGGTTTTTGAATCGTCATAGTGCAGATCTTGGTAAGACTATTCTTTCAGAGGTTAATACAATTGTAACTCAAGGTTTTAATCCGATGTTAGATCTTATAAGACAAAGTGCAGTAACCTTAGCAATAGTTATAATATTAATTTTTATTAATCCTAAGCTTACACTAATAGTTGGTTTGACACTTGGTATGGCTTATGGACTTATTTATTTATTCATAAGAAGTTTTGTTGCTAAAATTGGTCAGAAGCGTTTGGATGCTAATAGATGGATATTTACTTCCATTAGCGAAGCATTCGGCGCCACAAAAGAAATAAAAGTAAGTGGCTTAGAACAAGCTTATGTCGCACGGTTTTCTGATCCAGCAATAACTCTTGCAAAGATTAAAGCTACAGCTGGCGTTATAGTATACTTACCACGGTTTCTTCTTGAGGCTATAGCATTTGGTGGAATGTTATTGGTAGTGCTTTACTTGATGTCACAAAGTGGAAATTTTGTTAATGCTGTACCTCTAATAGCACTTTATGCTTTTGCTGGTTATCGTCTGATGCCTGCACTGCAACAGATCTACACATCTTTAACTACTTTGCGATTTATTACTCCTGCACTTGACGCGATGCACAAAGATCTTAAGAGTTTACAGCCATCCAATTCTCATCAAAAACAAGAACCATTGCCACTTAATAAAGACATAACTTTAAAAAATATTTATTATAATTATCCCAACGCATCAAGGACTGCATTAAAGAATATTAATTTCAGTATTCCTGCAGGCACTACAGTTGGAATTGTAGGAGCTACTGGAAGTGGTAAAACTACTACAGTAGATATTATACTTGGTCTACTTGAAGCGCAGAAAGGCAGTCTTCAAGTTGATGGCAAAATAATTAATAAGAATAATATTAGAGCTTGGCAAAAATCGATTGGTTATGTTCCTCAGCATATTTTTTTAGCTGACGATACAATCGCTGCTAATATTGCATTTGGTATTGATCCTGATAAGATTGATAATTTAGCCGTAGAACGTTCAGCTAAAATGGCTAAATTACAAGACTTTGTTATCAATGAATTACCACAAAAATTTCAAACAACAATTGGGGAACGAGGGATAAGATTATCTGGAGGGCAAAGGCAGCGTATAGGAATAGCTAGAGCCTTATATCATAATCCAAAAGTATTAATTCTTGATGAGGCCACTAGCGCACTAGACAATTTTACTGAGCAAAAAGTAATGGAAGAAGTTAAGAGTTTAGGTAAAAAGACTACAATTATCATGATAGCACATCGTATAAATACTGTTAAAGAATGTGATAATATTTTTTTGTTACAAAAAGGTGAACTTAAACAACAGGGTTCGTTTAAAGAATTAAGCGAGAGCAGCAATTACTTTAATACAGATAACTAAAAATTAGAAAAATAATATTTTTTTATTTTAAGTTATATTATACAACAATTATTTTATGAAGTATTTGATCTTTATATTCAAACATAGATTTAGAAGAGGTTCATTAAACAATATTCTTAGATGTAAAAAAGTCAAACAAACTCGTATTGTTAATTTATCAGGACCTTTTTTTTCTTTTTTTGGAAAAATTTTATATTATTTGATTAGAAGTAAAAAAGTTGTTTTCATATCTTGTGATGGTCTTGATTATTTAAAAAGAGAAAAAAACAGCATAAATTTTTGGATGGGAGGAACAACCGAAAAAATTGTAGATAAATTTAAAAAATTTCAGAACAACTTTGTTGCAGCCAGTACAGTATTTACAGATGACTCAAAATTATTAATTTTTTACCCCACATTAATTAAAAAAAATAAATTTAATAAGAATTTTAAATTTGTTTATATTTCAGAAAATAAGATAATTGAAAATAGTAAATCGTTAAAAATTTGGGATGATAACAAAGAAAGTATTTTAAAAAATTTACAATTATTAAATGACATTAATTTTTGGAAAAACTTAGTAGAAATAAAAACTGATCCAGTCCAAAAGATTTATATTGATATTAAATCCCTAGTAAGAAATGAATTGGTGAATGAATTAAATAAAATTTTAAAAGAAAAATTCATATTAATTGGATCTAACTGGAAAAAAAAATATCCAAATGCTCTAGAGAGTAATTACTCAGATAACTTTGTAGAAAATATCTATCAGGGCAATATTTGTATTGATTTTGGGAGTAAAAATAGTCAAAAATGCATTTATCCTAGAAGCTGTAAAATTATTGAAAGTGGAGGCTTATTGTTTCAGTCCATACATCAAGATAGTAAAGATATATTTAAAGATTTATTTTCGAAAACTTGTTTTACTTCAATACAAGATATGAGAGAAAAAATTGATTACTTTTTAAAAAATTCAGAAAAATTAGAAACCCTTTTCTTAAAGCAACAAAATAACTTTGAAAGTGATGATTTAAATTATAAAACAATAAAAAAAATAGAGAATTTTATTAACTAATGAAAAAAATATTTTTAGATCTTGGAATGCAACCACTTGCAAATGATTTTACCAATAAATATACCCCAGCCTCATTTAGACTAAAACTTCAATTTGATACTAAATTGAAATTAGCAATGATAAATAAACATGTGAAGAAAGAAAAAATGTTTAATAAATCATATCCTTATAGATCGTCTAAATCAAAATTAGTAGAAAAGTTATTCCAAAACCTTTCAAAGAAAATAAAAAAAAAATTTAAACCAAAAAATATACTGGAGATAGGCTGTAATGATGGAATGTTTGCATCTAATTTTGATAAAAATAAAATTACATGTATTGAGCCTTGCTATGATGTAGCTCTTGAAGCAAGAAAAAAAGGTTTGAAAGTATATATTAATTATTTTGATGATTTATTAATAAAAAAATTAACTAAATCTCATCCAAAATTTGATTTAATATTTTCTGCTAATACCATCACCCACATATCTAAATATAATTCAGTTTTTTCAAATATATCCAAAATACTAGATGATAAAGGGACTGTTATTATTGAAGAACCCTCTTTGTTAGAAACAATGAGAAAAAATTCGTATGACCAATTTTATAATGAACATATATATGTTTTTTCAGCTATTGCTTTACAGAATATTCTAAAAAAAAATAATCTTGAAATTTACGATATAGAAAACATAAAGGTTCATGGAGGTTCTAATAGATATTATATAAAGAAAAAAAAAAATAATGAAATTAAACTTACAAAGAGATTTAAAAGGAATATGATTTTAGAACGAAAAAATGGATTACATAAATTTTCGTCCTATAAAAAATTTTCAAAGAAGGTCAAAGAATCTAAAATTAACCTCATAAGATTAATTAAAAATTTAAAAAAGGATAATAAAAAAATAGTAGGTTATGGGGCGTCTGCTAAAGCAGTTACAATCTTGAATTATTGTAACTTAAAGGAAGAATATTTTGATTATTTTTATGATACTACGAGACAAAAAATTGGTAAATTTTTACCAGGAACTAAAATAAAAGTCATAAGATATCAAAAATTAAAAGACAATAAAATGTATGTTTTTTTAGGTGCTTGGAATTTTTACAAAGAAATTTTAAAAAAAGAAAATTTTTTTTATAATAATTTTGGAAATTTTATCACTCATGTTCCTCATCCAAGAATTATAAGAAAAGTAAAAAGATAACTTATTTTGATTAGAAAAATTTATAAATTAAAAATAAGCTAATATGAAAAAAAATTATTTCTGGTCACCTCATATAGATCCACAAGTTGCAACATTAAAATCAGTTTTTAACTCATTGAATTCGTTTTCTAAATTTGAAAAAAAATTTGAGAGTATATTAGTTAATGTATTTGGTGAATGGGATAAATTTGAATTTGGATCAGTAAATAAGATTAATTTAATAAGGAATAGGAGTCTTATAAAGAGAAAATTTAAAGGCTTTCTAAACTCAAGAATTTTATATTTTTTAATATTTTTTTATTCTTACTTTCCTTTAAAAAGAGTCTTAAATAATGATAAACCAGATTATTTAGTTGTTCATCTAATTACATCAATACCACTGGTGATGTTTATATTAAATAATTTTAAAACAGAGCTAGTTTTGCGCATATCAGGTCTTCCAAAATTAAATTTTCATAGATTTTTACTTTGGAAAATAGCATCAAAAAAAATTAAATATGTAATTTGTCCAACAGAGGAGACAAGAGATTTTTTATTAAAAAAGAATATTTTTAAAAAAAATCAATTAATATTTATTCCAGATCCAATATTAAATATAAGTGAAATAAATGTTTTGAAAAGAAAAGCACTGGACAAGGAAATTACAAAACCTTTCTTTTTAAGTATAGGAAGGTTTACAAAACAAAAAAATCATATTTTTTTATTAAATTTTTTTTCTAAAAAACCTCACTATCTTAATAATTATAAATTAATCATAATTGGAGAAGGAGAGTTAGAAAGTGAATACAAAAAAATTATTGTTAAAGGTAATTTAGAAAATAAAATTGAAATATTGAATTATAAAAAAAACATCTTTAATTACATTTATAAAGCAAGTTGTGTGATTTCAAGTTCTTTGTGGGAGGATCCTGGTTTTATCATGGTAGAATCTGCTTTTGTAGGTACACCTATAATTACTTCTGACTGTCCAAATGGTCCAAAAGAATTTATCGGTAAAAGTGAGAATGGTTTTATATATAATTCAAATGATGTAAAAAGTTTTCAAAAGGAACTTGATAATTTTCTTAATATTCCAAAAGAGGATCTTTTGAAAAAAAAGATAAGAGCAAAAAGAAGATCAAAATTGTTTACAGGATTTTATAATTATAAAAAATTATCATATTTACTAAATTAGCATGTATACTTAAATTTAATAAAAAAGTTAAAACTATGAATTTTAAAAATAAAATATTTATTACTGGAGTTGCAGGTTTTATAGGTTTTTCTATAGCTGAAAGACTATTAAAAAAAAAAAATAATCAAATTATTGGAATTGATAATTTAAATTCTTATTATAGTAAAAAACTTAAATTTAGACGATTACAAATTTTAAGGAAAAATAAAAATTTTAAGTTTCACAAGCTTGATTTAAAAGATAAAAAAAAGTTAGAAATTCTTTTTAAAAAGAATAAATTTTCTGTTGTTTTTAACTTAGCTGCTCAAGCAGGTGTTAGATATTCGTATGAAAATCCAAGATCTTATACTGACTCAAATATAATTGGTTTTATAAATTTAATAGAATTGATAAAATATAACAAAATAAAGAAATTTATTTTTGCTTCCTCTAGTTCAGTTTATGGAGATGAAAAGCCGTTCCCAAAATCAGAGAGTTCTGAGCTAAATCCAATAAATTTGTATTCTCTATCAAAATTATCAAATGAACAATTCGCAAAATCTATGAGTAAATCGATGAAAACAAAAATTGTAGGATTAAGATTTTTTACAATTTATGGACCTTGGGGAAGACCAGATATGTTAATTATGAAATATATGATTGCATCGAAAAAAAAATTAAAGTTCCTGTTATATAATAAAGGAGATCACTTTAGAGATTTTACTTACATTGATGATGCAGTAAATATCTGTGAAAAACTTGTATATAAGAAAATAAGAAAAAACTTTGATATTTTTAATATTTGTTCTTCAAATCCTTTACATATTACAAAAGTTATCAATGAAGTTAATAAATATATTGATAAGCCAAAAATTTTAAAAAAACCTAGGGACAAAGCTGATGTTTATAAAACCTTTGGAAGTAATAAAAAGATAAATATTTTTTTAGGAAAAAAAATTAAGTTTACTAATTATAAGAAAGGTGTTGAGAATACTTGTGATTGGTTTTTGAATAATTATTATTTTTGACAAAAGTTATTTTAATTAAATCTTTTTAAAATTTTTAGTAAATGAGACAATCTTAAGACATCTTTTATCCCAAGTATATTTTTTTGCTGTAAGAAATGCATTTTTTTTAAGGTTTTTATTTTTTTTATTTCTATTTAAGTGTAAATTAATATTTCTAGACCACTCTTTATCATCATTAACTCTAACTAATTTACAATTGGAGTTATTTTTAAGAATGTGTTTATAAACATATAAATCAGAGGCAATAATAACCATTTTTGCAGCTAAATAATCAAACATTTTAAGTGGCGACATATATTTTTCTAACCAAATTGAAGCTCTTCCCCTAACTTTTTTCTGATAAGGCATTAAAGCAACTTCGTATTTTGATAATACCAAGGGTATTTTAGAATAACTTATATAATCAAAAACTTTTAAATTTTTTTCTTTTTTCTTATTTTTTAGGTATTTTTTTTCACCATAAATATGAAAGTTAATATTTTTATTTTGTTGAGCTAACCTATAAATTTGTTCAACACCTTTTCCCTCAAAAAAACTTCCAATATAAACGCATGTATTTTTTAGTTTCCTATCTTTGTTTTGTTTAAAATTTTCAATATTTGTTGCATCATCTAGAACTATATTATTTTTTGGTTCAATTTTATAAAAATCTTTTAGATTTTTATGTAAAAAAATATACTTTAAATTCTCAATTAGTCTTAAATATTTTAGTAAAAAATATAAAAATTTAGAAAGTCCTGAGATTTCATGATGTAGCTCTAAAATTATATTTTTTTTTAATACTGACGCAAAGAGAGCAAATATAATACTTCTAGATAAATATATTATTTTTTTATCTGAGTCTTTTGAGTTTTTTAATAATATTTTGATTGAAAATATTATTCTAAATAAAAAATTTAGTTTTTTAAGATTATCAAATATTGAAATAATATTGAACTTATAATTGATATTATAGTCTTTAAAAATTTTTGTTAAATTTTTGCTATTAATAGTAAATAAATTAGTTTTGTATCCTAATTTAGAAAATGCTTCACACATTTTCATTACATGAATTGAATATGCTGATTTATTAGGAATATTTAATTCAGAAATATAATTGATCTTAAATTTAGTTTTTTTTTGTGTCATTAGTCAAAAAATAGTCTAATTGTTGTATGAAAAATCTGTTGATGAGATTAATTAGCATAATTATTCCTTACTATAAAAAAAAAAATTATATCGAACAAACACTTAATTCAATTCTTAGTCAAAAATATAAAAAATTTGAGATTTTAATTATATATGATGACATTGATAAAAGTGATTTACAATTTTTAAAAACATTAAAGAAAAAGGATAGTCGTATTAAATTAGTTATCAACAATAAAAATATTGGTGCAGGTATGTCTAGAAATAAAGCAATAAAATTGTCCAAAGGTGAATTTATTGCATTTATAGATTCAGATGACCTTTGGCACCCGGATAAGCTAAAGATACAATTGAGTTTTATGATTAGAAAAAAAATATCAATAAGTCATACCTCTTACAACATAATTGATAAAAATAATTTTAAAATAGGATTCAGAGAGGCAAAAAAATTAAATTATAAAGATTTATTAAAGTCTTGCGATATTGGTTTGTCGACAGTATTAATAAAAAAAGCAATATTAAAAAATAAATATTTTGCAAAATTGAATACAAAAGAAGATTATGTCTTATGGCTTAAGTTGGCAAAAGCAAGCTTTGTATTTTACCCAATAAAAAGACCACTTACATCATGGAGATCTTTAAGAGAGTCATTATCCTCATCTACAATACAAAAATTATTTGATGGTTACTTCGTATATAGAACTTTTTTAAAACAATCGGTTGTGAGATCTCTATTTAGTTTATTAATTTTATCAATTAACTTTTTAAGAAAATGATAGAGATTTTTATTTTAATTTTAACAGTTTTTTTTATCAATTTAATTTTAAAGAAAAAAAAACTACTTTCAAATACAACTGGTCAATTGCATCAGATTTACAACCAAGAATACCAAGTACCCTTATCAGGAGGGTTGTTTATAATTGGATATTTTTATTATTATAATCAACATTTTGATTTAATTTTAATTTTATATCTTTCATTTTTTTTTCTTTTAGGACTTTTTACAGACTTAAATTTAATAAAATCTCCTCTTTATAGATTTTTACTTCAAATATTATTACTTATATTATTTATTAATCATTTAGAAATGGCAATTTATGATGTCAGAATAGAATGGATGAATAACTTATTAGAAAATTATTATTTTAATATCTTTTTTTCATTATTTTGTTTCTTAGTTTTAATTAATGGCTCAAACTTTATAGATGGAAATAATGGTATTTCGCTAGGCTATTTTTTAATAATTTTTTTATTATTATTTTATTTGATAGAAAAGAATTCAATCTTTTTTGAAAATGACTTTATATTTTCATTCATTTTTATTTTGACTTTTTTGTTAATCTTAAATTTGTTTAATCAACTATATTTAGGAGATAGTGGAGTTTATCTTTTATCTCTTTTCTCTGGTTATATTTTGATAAATTTGTTCATTCAGAATCAAAGTATATCACCATATTTTATTGTAAATATTTTTTGGTATCCGGCATTTGAAATCTTATTCTCCTTAATTCGAAAGATAAAATCAAAATATTCACCTCTAATGCCTGATACAACTCATCTACATCAATTGTTGTTTTTTTATTTTTTAAAAAAAATTAATCTAAGTAAAAGTATTTTAAACTCTGTAACAGGAATATGTATAAATATGTATAATGGAACAATCTTATATTTTGCTTCGATGAATATATATAATACAAAAATACAAATTATATTTTTGTTTTTTAGTTTAATAATTTATCTAATCTTTTATTTTATGTTGACTAAATTTAAAAAGTCTTCAAACTAGGTTAAAAAAAGGGCAATCATTGAAATCAATATTTTAGATCCATCTTTAAAGGCGTTTACTTTCTTTTTTCCACCAATTCTTTTTCTCTCAAATGCTGTATTTGTTGTAAGTTTGAGACCTTTCTTTTTTGCTTTTATAGGAAGTTCAACACAAAAACTGAAATCATCTTTAATTAATTCTAGGTTTTTTACTTTTTCGGTATTACCTAGTACAAATGTATAAAGAATATCTGTTATAGGTAGAGAAAAAAAAATTTTTCCTAAAAATGAAAAAATTTTATTTCCTATAAAAGTAATAATTGTATCATCTTCACTACCTGCATTTTTTTCATATCGACTACCAAAAACTAAATCGAAATATTTGTTATCTGCCAAATGATACATACTTTTAAGCTCATTTGGATTAAATGAACCATCAGCATTAAAAATACAAAAATATTTTGTAGTTACTTTATTAATTCCTTCAATCAAAGCATTTCCATAACCTTTTTGAGATTGTTTTAAAATTCCACAATCATAATTTTTAATAGAGCCAATTGTCTCAAAATCTGTATGTTCAAGGACCACTAAAATTTTTACATCATATTTTTTTAATTCATTTAAAACATGAGGTAATGACTCCTTTTCATTTTTTGCAGGTATTACTAAAGTGAGATTGTCCATAAAATAAATGGTTTCTTATGCTTTTATTTATATATTAATAACTTTAAATTTTACTTATCTTATATATAAGGTTTTTGAAATAATTTTATAACTATCTTTTTATATTTCAATTAATAAATAAAATTGAATATTAATGAATTTAATAATTTTTTTATCCTCATATTTTATAATTACAACCTCCTTAATTGGTTATGGCTCTGTATTACAAAAAATTTTGAATAAAAAATTAGAATTAGAATTTGAATTTAATTTATTAGGTTCAATTCTTTTTTTGATTGTTCTGTCATTTTCCACACACTTTTTTTTTAGCCATAATTATTTACATAATGGAATTGTTATTATATTGGGATTTATATTTTTTTTAATAACAATTATTAAAAATAAAAGATTATTAAACAAGTACTCAAAATATTTTATACTAATATTTAGTGTCTTAATTTTTGGATTAATGATCTCAAAAACACATGACGATTTTTCATATTATCATTTCCCATATACATATTATTTGACACAAGAAAATTTAATGATAGGAACAGGAATTCTTAATCATGGTTTTAGGACTCCTTCATCAATTTTTTATCTTAATTCAATATTTTATCTTCCTTATATTAAATATTTTTCATTCAATATAGGAGCAACTCTTTTATTAGGAGTTTCAAACTTAATTCTAATTTTTAAATTAATAAAAGATTATGAGAATAAAAGATATGATTTTGTCTTTCTATTAACTTTATTTTCATTCTTATTTATTAATGTATTCTTTTATAGAATATCAGAACATGGCACTGATCGTTCTGCACAAATTTTAATTTTAATATTATTTATTGAGATATTATCTTTACTTAGAAATAAAATTATTTTATCCAATTTTTTTTCTAAAATATTTATACTTTTGGGAATAATAATATCATTAAAAGCTTTCTATGTTTTATATTTATTAACATTAATACCTGTTTTAGTTTTTTTTAAAAAACAAAAAATTAAATATTTAATTAAGACATGTTACGAAAATTTTTATTTTTATCTTTTTATTTTAGTTGGATTACTTTTAATGATGGTAAATATTTTTAACTCGGGATGTCTTTTATATCCTGTTGAATTTACATGTTTCACAAATTTGGAGTGGTCTTTAAAAGATCAAGCTAAAATTATGAATGATTGGTATGAGCAGTGGTCAAAAGCAGGGGCAGGACCAAATTTTCGGGTAGAAGATCCTGGAAATTATATTCAAGGATTCAACTGGGTAAGTAATTGGATTGATAAGTATTTTTTTAATAAAGTTTCAGACTTTATATCTGGAATTATATTTTTAATTGCTATTATTTTTTTAACTTTTTATTCAAAAAAATATAAAAAAATAAAAATAGATAATAAAATTTATGGAGTCTATGCCATTTTAATTGTCCTAATAATTGAGTGGTTTTACCATCACCCAAGTTTAAGATACGGTGGGTTTAGTCTTATAGCTCTTATTTTTTTTATTCCAGTGTCAATCTATATCTCAAGATTTCAATTAGAAAAAAATTTGAAAAAAAAAATATTTATTTTAATAACATGCAGTTTAATAATATTTATAGCACGAAATACAAATAGAATTTATAAAGAAGTGAATCAATACAATTATGATTTAATAAATAAACCATTTTATTCAGTAGAGGAAAATTATTTTAAAATAGACAATTTTATGAAAGAAATTAAAAAAAATTATGATAATTGTAAAAATGTAAGCTCACCTGATTGCAATATTTATAATGGAATAAAAATTAAGGAAAAGAATAATTACTTTTTTCTTATAAGAAAATGATAAATTTTTTAGTTAAAAATATTTTAATTTTTTTTGATTATTTTCATAAAAAAAAAATCATTAATAATTTGAAAAAAATCACTTCTGATGGCTATTTAAAAGTAATATTAGATGTTGGTGCTCATGAAGGAGAGTCAATTGAGCTTTTCCTTAAAAATTTTAAGGTAGACCACATATTTTCATTTGAACCTTCAGAATTTACTTATAAAAAATTATTAACAAATAGTGAAAAGTTAAAAAAAAAATTTATTAACACGAGTATTCATTTAGAAAATTTTGCCGTAGGTAATATTGATAGAAATATTGAATTGAACTATCTGAATGAAACATCTTCTTCTACATTAAGAGAATTAAATATTAATTCTAAATATTTTAAAAAAAAAGAAAATCTTTTTGGAAAATTAATAAATAAAAAAATTATGGTTAAACAAATAAATCTTAATAAGTATTTAGAAAAAGAGGATTTAAAAAAAATTGATTTATTAAAAATTGACACCGAAGGTTATGAGTTAGAAGTTTTAAAAGGTCTAAAAGATCTTATAAAAAGGGTATCAATTATTCTGTTTGAACATCATTATGATAACATGATTATTAAAAATTATAAATTTAGTGACATAAATCAATTATTAAGAAATAATGGATTTAAAAGAGCTTATAAAATCAAAATGCCTTTTAGAAAAACTTTTGAGTATATCTATATTAAAAAATGAATAATTCTTATTTTATAATTATTAAAAAGAAGGAAAATATAAAGTTTAATTTACCAATTGGAAAAAAAGATATATAAAATTTTTTTAAAAATATGAAAAAAAAAACTGCCTTAATTTTTGGTATTACAGGTCAAGATGGTTCATACCTTGCTGAAATTTTACTTAAAAAAAATTATGTTGTACATGGAGTTAAAAGAAGATCTTCAAGCATTAATACTTCCAGGGTAGACCATATCTACCAAGATCCTCATGATAAAAATTATAGATTTAGATTACACTATGGAGATATAACCGACTCTCTTTCTGTCTCAAGTATAATAAAAAAAATAAAACCTGATGAAATTTATAATTTAGCAGCCCAATCTCACGTTGCTGTATCTTTTGAGGTTCCAGAATATACTGCTAATGCTGATGCTTTGGGAGCATTGAGAATTTTAGAGGCTATAAAATTTCATAAATTAGAAAAAAAAACTAAATTCTATCAAGCAGGTACATCTGAAATGTATGGCAAGGTTCAAGCAATTCCTCAAAACGAAAAAACAAATTTTTACCCACTAAGTCCATATGGTGTAGCAAAATTATATGCTTACTGGATTACCAAAAATTATAGAGAGGCTTATAAAATTTTTGCGTGTAATGGTATACTTTTTAATCATGAAAGTCCTAGAAGAGGAGAAACATTTGTTACAAAAAAGATTGTGTCAGCTCTTTGTAAAATTAAAGAAGGAAAACAAAAAAAGTTATTTTTAGGAAACCTGAATGCCAAAAGAGATTGGGGTCATGCTAGAGATTATTGCTATGCAATGTGGAAGATGCTTCAACAAAAAAATCCAGATGATTATGTGATTGCTACTGGGCGACAATATTCAATTAAACAATTTATTAATTTAACTGCAAAAAAACTTAAAATGAAAGTATTTTGGAGGGGCAAAGGAAGAAAAGAAAAAGGTTATAATGAGTTTGGATTCCCTATAATTGAATGTGATAAAAATTATTTAAGACCTTTAGATGTTAATACACTTTTAGGAGATGCAAAAAAAGCTAGAAAATTACTTAAATGGAAACCTCAAGTAGATATAAATTTTTTAATACAAGAAATGATTGAAGCTGAATATAAACTATTAAATGCATCTAAATAAAAAAAGTAAAATATTCATTGCAGGTCATAAAGGGATGGTAGGATCATCTATATTACGTCATTTTAAAAAAAAAGGTTATAAAAATTTATTTTATAAAGATAAAAGTTCTTTAGATCTTCTTGATCAAAAAAAAACTTTTAATTACTTGAAAAAAATCAAACCAGACTTTGTAATAATTGCTGCAGCAAAAGTAGGAGGAATACTTGCAAATAGAGAACAAAAAGCAGAATTTATATATGAAAATATAATGATACAAACTAACTTAATTCATTCTTCATATTTGGTAAAAGTAAAAAAATTAATTTTTTTAGGTTCTAGTTGTATTTATCCAAAACATTCAAAACAACCAATTAAAGAAAGTTATTTAATGACAGGCAAACTTGAGGAAACAAATGAAAATTATTCTGTGGCTAAAATAGCTGGTTATCAAATGTGTGATGCTTATAATAAGCAATATAAAACAAACTTTGTTTGTTTAATGCCAACGAACCTTTATGGACCAAATGATAATTATAGTTTGAAAACTTCTCATTTTTTTCCAGCATTAATTTCAAAGATATATTTTGCTAAAAAGAATAAAAGAAAATTTATCACTATTTGGGGTAATGGTAGTCCAAAAAGAGAATTAATGTATGTTGATGATTTAGCTGATGCGTGTGAGTTTTTTTTAAAACGAAAAACAAACCATTCATTAATTAATATTGGTAATGGACAAGAAAAAACAATTTTAGATTATTGTAAATTTATATTAAGAAAGATTGATGCTAACTTAAAAGTGAAATTTGATAAAAAAAAACCAAATGGAACACCTAGAAAAAAATTAAATTCAAATCTAGCAATTAAATATGGGTGGAAGTCAAAATTTGATTTAAATACAGGTTTTAATTTCACATACAAAGATTTTTTAAAAAAGACTGGTCTTAACTAAAAATGAAAAAATTTATTGTAGTTACAGGAGGAAGTGGTTTTGTTGGAACCAACTTAATTAAATACCTCATTGAAAAATCTAATTTTAAAATAATAAGTTTAGATGACTATTCATCAGGTACAAAAAAAAATAACATAAAAAATAACAGAATTTTATATTTGAAGGGTAATACTAAAGAAATTGATAAACTTCTTAAAACATATAAAGGCAAAATTCATTCAATTTTTCATTTTGGAGAATTTTCAAGAATTTATCAAAGTTTTGTACAAATGAATAAATGTATTCAATCAAACTCAATTGGATCTCATGCTGTTTTTAATTTTTGTTTAAAAAATAATATTAAATTAATTTATTCTGCTACTTCAGCATCATTAGGCAATAAAGGAAAAGATAAAGATCTTTCTCCATATGCATTTACAAAAGCAAAAAATTTAGAGATGTTAGAAAATTTAAAAAAGTGGTTTAATTTCAAATATAAAGTTATTTTTTTTTACAATGTTTATGGTCCAGGTCAAATTAAAAATGGTAACATGTCTACTGTTATAGGTATATTTGAAGATTGTTATCTAAGAAATAAACCACTACCTGTTGTTAAACCTGGCTCTCAATCTAGAAGATTTACTCATATTACAGACACAGTGAAAGTTTGTTTCAAGGCTTGGAAAAATAACAAGTATAGATTTTATAGTATTTCAAATAGAGAGAGTTATACAATTTTAGAGGTCGCCAAAATGTTTGGTAACAAAATTAAGTTTTTACCTTCGAGAAAAGGTGAAAGATATGCATCTGCATTAACAACTTTAAGTTTGTCAAATAAGATTCACAGAACTTACGGTAAAATAAGTTTAAAAAATTATATAAAGAACTTTAAAAAAAATCTTAAAAAATAAGGTTTTTTTTGAATAAATGCTTGTTTACATTAAATAATATATCTATATAAATCACTCGCCGGTGATTATTGCGAAAGTGTTACACCCGATCCCATTTCGAACTCGGAAGTTAAGCCTTTCAGCGCCGATGGTACTTTGTCTTAAGGCACGGGAGAGTAGGACATCGCCGGCTAAAAAAATCATATTATGAAAATTAAAAGCTCGCTTAAATCGATTAAAAAAAGAGACCTTAATTCTAAATTGGTAAGAAGAAGAGGTAGAGTTTACGTAATTAATAAAACAAACCCAAAATTTAAAGCACGTCAAAAATAATTATTTATGGATAACGAAAACCATAAAAATACGTGGAATAATTTTACAAAATTTGTTCTGTGGGGAACTGTCGCTGTTATAGTAGTTTTAGTTTTAATGGCATTATTCTTATTATAGATTTTTAATATGAGAATTGCCTCCATTCTAGAAAATCAAAAAATTGAAAAAAGAATTTCAATTACTCCAGAAACAGCAAAAAAATATCTCTCTCTTGGTATGGAAGTTTCCTTGCCAAAAAATTACGGAAGCCATTTAGGTATTAACGATAATGAATATAAAGAAATTGGAGTATTAATTTCAAATGATGAAAAGGAAATAATAAATAATGCTGATGTAATTCTTCAGCTAGGTTTACCTGATGATGAAAAAAGATCTTTAATTAAAAAAAATCAAACATTAATTGGTGTTTTAAATCCTTATAATAATGATGAAAAAATAAAAGCTCTAGTAAATAGAAACGTCAATGTACTATCTTTGGAGTTGCTTCCTAGAATAACAAGGGCGCAGTCAATGGATATACTTTCATCTCAGGCTAATCTTGCAGGGTATAAGGCTGTTTTAGAATCATTTGCTAATTTTGAAAAAGCTATTCCAATGATGATGACTGCTGCAGGAACTATTCCAGCTGCTAAGGTTTTGGTTGTAGGGGCTGGTGTTGCGGGACTTCAAGCAATAGCAACTGCAAAAAGAATGGGTGCAATAGTTTTTGCTACTGATGTAAGAACGGCTTCCAAAGAACAAGTAGAAAGCCTAGGGGGAAAATTTTTAACTGTAGAAGGGGCAGAAAATCTTGAAACTGAAGGAGGCTATGCAAAAGAAGCATCTGATGATTTTAAGAAAAAACAAGAGGAATTATTAAGTGAAACATTAAAGAAAATTAATATTGTAATTTGTACTGCTTTAATTCCTGGAAAAAGAGCTCCATTAATTATCAAAGATATCATGATAGATAATATGCAACCTGGATCAATAATTTATGATTTAGCAGCTATACAAGGTGGAAATACAGCATATACAGAAGTAGATAAAATAATTGATAAAAATGGTGTTAAAATTATGGGTGAAAGTAATATTCTTAATAAGCTTCCAACCTCAGCGTCAAATTTATATGCCAAGAACATATTTAATTTTGTTTCAAATTTATATGATAAAAAAAACAATAAGATAGATATAAACTTGGAAGATGAAATAATTAATAAAACTTTAATAAAATAAAAACTATGGAAATTGACCCTTTTATATTTAGATTTAGCATATTTATACTTTCTATATTCGTTGGATATTATGTTGTCTGGAGTGTTACACCATCTTTACATACTCCTTTAATGTCCGTAACAAATGCAATTTCTTCTGTAATAATTGTAGGAGCAATCATTGCTGGATTGGCTGGTAACTCTGAAAGTATTTTTAATACTTCAAGTATTTTTGGATTTCTAGCAATCTCTCTTGCTGCAATAAATATTTTTGGTGGTTTTCTGGTAACCCAAAGAATGCTTGCGATGTATAAAAAAAAGAAAAAGGATAAATAATGATTTCTTCAAATTTATCAGCTATTTTTTACTTAATTTCAGGTGTGCTGTTTATTTTGGCCTTAAGAGGACTGTCTTCACCTGAAACATCAAGACAGGGTAATTTTTTTGGAATTATAGGTATGGTAATTGCTATAACAGTTACATTCTTATCTGTGGGAAATTTTTCAAGTGGATTTATATATGTTTTAATTTTTCTTCTTTTAGGAGGTTTGATAGGAGCTTTTATAGCCTACAGAATTCCTATGACAGCTATGCCAGAACTTGTTGCTGGCTTCCACAGTCTTGTAGGACTTGCGGCAGTATTTGTAGCTATATCTGCTTTTTTAAATCCTGAAGCTTTTAATCTTGGTACACCTGGAAATATTAAACTTGGAAGTTTAATTGAAATGTCAATAGGTGCTGCAGTTGGCGCTATAACTTTTTCAGGATCCATAATTGCTTTTTTAAAGCTCCAAGGAGTAATGTCAGGATCACCAATAACATTTAAAGGTCAGCACCCACTAAATGCATTAATATTAATCTCTATAATAGTTTTAACTTACTTGCTTTGCTCAACCCAGTCCTCAAATTTATTTTGGATTTTACTGGCAGTATCTTTTTTGATTGGTTTTTTATTAATAATTCCAATTGGAGGTGCAGACATGCCAGTGGTAATTTCTATGTTAAATTCATATTCTGGCTGGGCAGCCGCTGGAATTGGATTTACATTAGAAAACACAGCTCTTATTATTACAGGGGCTTTAGTAGGTTCTTCAGGGGCAATTTTATCATACATTATGTGTAAGGGAATGAACCGATCATTTTTTAATGTAATACTAGGAGGATTTGGTGCAACAGATCAATCAACTTCCTCTAAAGATAAAGAACAAAAACCTGTTAAAAGTGGTAATGCAGAGGATGCAGCCTTCTTAATGAAAAATGCTTCTTCAGTTATAATTGTTCCTGGATATGGTATGGCAGTAGCACAAGCTCAACATGCGCTTAAAGAGATGGTAGATACACTAAAAAAAAATGATATTAAAGTTTCTTATGCAATTCATCCAGTTGCAGGTCGTATGCCAGGTCACATGAATGTTTTATTAGCAGAGGCGAATGTGCCTTATGATGAAGTTTTTGAATTAGAGGAGATTAATAATGATTTTGCTAATGCTGATGTAGCATTTGTTATTGGAGCAAACGATGTTACCAATCCAGTTGCTAAAACAGACCCCCAAAGCCCGATTTATGGTATGCCCGTATTAGATGTAGAAAAATGTAAGTCAGTACTCTTTGTTAAAAGAAGTTTATCCCCAGGCTATGCTGGAATTGATAATGATCTATTTTATAGAGAAAATACACTAATGTTATTTGCTGATGCAAAAAAAATGACTGAAGATATAATTAAATCTCTAAGTTAAAATCAATTTTAAACTATTCTTAGATAAATTAATTAAAAGAAATAATACATAAAATACAAAGTACCTTTTTCCCAAACTATTTATACTATAAATTTTACCTTTATCAAATTTGAAAAAAAATAATAATGCGAACAATAAAACTGGATCAAAATATTTATAATAAATTGTATATTGTAAATTATACAAGATAATTGTTATTAAAATTAAAATATTATTTAAATTATAAATTTTTAGTAAATCAAAAAAAATTATTGAAATTAAAAAAATTAAAAATAAAAAAAGGTTGTTATTAAATATTATGTTTGATATTTGATAAAAAAGACCACCTCCAGCTCCACTTTTAAAATTAAAAAGGTAAATAGAAATAAAAAAGATAATTATCATAATTATATTTTTTACTCTTAAAATATTAAAGTAATCATTTTTAAGCTTTATCTTTTTAATTAAGGGCAAAATAAAAAGAAACAATATTGAGGAAATTATGATTAATTTGTTAGCAAAATTAAATTTTTCAAGATATGAAATTTTATAGACAGTATTATGAAATAAGTAAAAATCCTTCCAAATTAAAAAAAATATAGCTGGCAAAGCTAAAAACAATACAAATATTGCTAAAATTAGTGTTTTAAAAGTAAATTTAAATTCATCTAAAAATTTTGCTCCATAAAATAAAATAAACATTGCAAAATTAGGGAGTGAAATAAGATGCAATAGATAAATTTAAGATACAAAAAAAACTATTTTTCATTTTTATATTCATATTCTGAGATTTTTTAAACTTTAAATAAAAATATATTGAAATTATAAAAAAATTTATTGCCCAGAGAAGAGGGTAAGGATGAGCAGTTAAAGATCTAATTGTAGGTGATAATAATATAGTGCAAATAAAAAAAATTTGTGTTTCTTGATTTATATTTTCATAATTTATTTTTAATGATTTTAGAAAAAAAGAAATAATTCCAAAAATAAAAATCAAATTTAAATATCTTAAATATTCTAGTTCAAAACCAAACTGTATAAGTTTAGATACTATTATGTAGAAAATCGGAGAATTACGAACTTCATCATTATTACCATATTCTGATAAAGTGCTTTTAAAATCGGTTGCAAATGAAAAAAAATATTGTTCATGATATTTATAATCATTATATGCACCCACCCAGAGAGTCTTCCTGCAATATAAATCCATAAATAAAAGAAATAAATACAGACACGACACAAACTAAAATTAATTTATAATTGTATCTTTTTAATTCCATAATTTAATTATATATACTGATTTATAAATTGAATTATACATTTTAAAGTTATTTTTAATGAAAAAAAAATTATTAATTTTTGTTGTTACTTACAAAGCTTCCTTTAGAATTTTTAATCTTATTAAGAAAATACCTTTTAAAAAATTATCTAAATTCAATTATCAAATTTATATAAGTGATGATAATTCTGATGATAATATTTCTTTAAAATATATTAAACTTACTAAATATAAATTTGGTTCTAAAATTAAATTAAACTTTAACAAAAAATAATATTGGTTATGGGGCTAATATTAAAAAATGTATAAAGTATGCACTAAAGAATAAGTATGATTATGCAGCAATGCTTCATGGAGACAATCAATATGATCCTAAATATTTATCAAATATGATTAATTTAATGACTGGAAAAGATAAATATGATGCAATTGTTGGTTCAAGATTAATGAATAAAAAAAGTGCACTTAAAGGCAATATGCCTCTTTATAAATATCTTGGAAATATTTTTTTATCCACTTATTTTAATTTTTTTTTTAATACTAAATTTACTGATTGTCATACTGGATACTGGATGTATAGATGCTCAAAAATTAAAAGTCTATATTTAAAATGTGATAATAAATTTTGCTTTGATTTAGACCTCAGATTGCAAATAGTAGAAAAGAAAAAAAAAATAAAAGAGATTGCAATTAGAACATTTTATGGATCTGAAAGGTCTTCAATTCATTTTATTTATGCTATAAGATTTTTTTACAAAGTAATAAAATTTAAATTATTTAAAAAAATATAAAATGAATACTAAAATTTATTGTGATATTGCCGATATTAAGACGATAAAGTATTTCTCAAAAAAAAAAATTATCAAGGGATTTACAACTAATCCAAGCTTAATGAGAAAAGCTGGGGCACAAGATTATGCACTTTACAGTAAAAATATTTTAAAAGTTTGTGAAAAAAAACCAATATCATTTGAGGTTTTTGCTGATAACTATTCTGACATATTAAAACAGGCTTTAATAATAAACTCATGGGGAAAAAATGTTTTTGTAAAAGTGCCAATAATAAATTCTAAAGGTAAATTTATGGGAAAGATTATTAAAGAATTAAATAATAGAAATATTAAAATGAATATTACTGCTGTTTACACTGCCTCTCAAGCAAAGCAAGTTCTCAAATTAATAAATAAAAAAACACAAGTTATAATATCAATATTTGCTGGTAGGGCAGCTGATACTGGTAAGGATCCTATACCAGAAATTAAAGAGAGTATTTCAGCATCAAAAAAATTTAAAAATGTAAAAATACTTTGGGCCAGTGTAAGAGAACCTTATAATTTTTTACAGGCTAAACAATTAGGCTGCCATATAATTACAATCCCACCTTCAACAATTGAAAAAATAGAAAAATTTGGAAAAAGTTTTTCTCAGCTTACCAAGGAAACTGTAAAAGCATTTTTAAGTGACAGCAAGAAATCAAATTTTAAAATTTAAGAAAATTGGTTGCGGGGGACGGATTTGAACCGCCGACCTTCAGGTTATGAGCCTGACGAGCTACCAGACTGCTCCACCCCGCGTTAAAATTAAATTCTATTTTTAAGTTTATTTAACTTTTTAACTCTTTTAATATTTTCTTGCAAAATTCTTTTTTTCTTTTCTGAGGGTTTTTCGTAGGTATTCTTTAATTTAATAATTTTAAAAAAGCCATCCCTTTGTAATTTCCTTTTTAAAACTCTTAAAGCCTGTTCAATATTATTATCTTTAACTTCTATTTTAATAACTACCTCCAAAAAAATGTGTAATTAACACTTTTATAATTTTATGTCTATTTATTTTAATCATTGGATTGTTGAGATTTTTGCTGCTTCTCTTTTTCTTTTTTTTCTCTTTTTATTCTTCTTTCTGCCTTTTCTATAGCAGCAACTAACTCTTTTTGAGTAAATAAGTTTAAAGCTACTGGATCTTTAGGGTTTAAATTGTTGTAATTCCAATAACTTTTATTTCTTATTAAAGTTACCGAGTTTTTAGTAATTCCAACCAATTTTGCAATTTGAGAATCTTTTAAAATATTGTGTTGTTTTATCAGCCATAGTGCAGAGTCAGGCTTGTCTTGTCTTTTAGATAATGGAACGTATTTTTTAATTTTTTTTTCACTACTAGTAATTTCGATATCTGAACTTTTAATATTCAATGGTCTGTTGAGATCTTTGGAAGAAAGCTCGATTTCATCTCTAGATAGTTGTCCAGATATTATTGGATTGTAAGCTTTAATTCCTTTTGCGACCTCACCATCAGCAATACCCTGAACCTCTACTTCATGCAATTTACAAAAATCTGCAATTTGCTTAAAAGTTAAAGTTGTGTTTTCAACTAACCAAACAGCAGTTGCCATTGGCATTAATGGTGCATTTGACATTTAATCTTTTTTTTCTGATTTAAAATTTTGGAATTTTTTATTAAATTTACTAATTCTGCCTTTATCCATTAGTTTTTGTTTTCCACCTGTCCAGGCCGAATGCGATATAGGGTCAATTTCTAATTTTAAAACTTCTCCCTCTTTACCCCAAGTTGATTTTGTTTCAAATTGACTACCATCCGTCATTTCAACTTTAATAGCATGATAATTTGGGTGAATTTTTTTTTTCATGACGAGACTTATAACAAAAGATTTTTTTAAAACAATTAAAAGTTATCAAGTTTTTTAAGCAATTTTCCATTAATATCTGGAGTTGAAGCAATAATTTTTATATTTTTATTAATTGATAGATCTATTTCATTAACTAATCCCCCAGCTTCTTTAACCAAAACGATACCAGCAGCAATATCCCAAAGATTTAAATTTTTCTGAAAATATCCATCATATCTTCCTGAAGCAACATAAGCCAAATCTAATGCGGCACAACCTGATTTTCTGTAAGGTAGGTCTATTTCATTTATAATTTTTCCACCAGTAACAAATAAGCAGTTATTTAAATCACTTTTTTTGGAAACCCTAATTCTTTGATTATTAAAAAAAGAACCATTATTTTTTTCAGCATAAAACATCTCATTTTTAATAGGATCAAAAATTAATCCAGATATGATTTCATCGTTTGATTTGAGAGCTAAAGATATTGCAAAATGAGGTACACCATGTAAAAAATTCACAGTACCATCGATGGGATCAATTATCCAAGTGTTATCTTTGTCTTTATTTTTTTCTATTCCATTCTCCTCACTAATTATTGAATAATTGGGTTTAGCTTTTTTTAGTTCTTCAATAATTATTTTTTCTGTTTTTAAATCTGAGTTAGTAACAAAATCAGCTGGCCCTTTTTTTGAAACTTGTAATTTTTCAACTTCTCCAAAATCTCTAATTAATATTTTTGAAGCTTTCTCAGTAGCCTTAATCATTATATTCAAATTTGGAGAAATTGAATTCATAATTTATATTTTTTTTACATATTCAAGATTTCGAGTATCTATAATAATTTCATCTCCAGCTTCAATAAATGGTGGAACTTGAATATTTAATCCATTATTCAAAATTGCTGGTTTATATGATGACGAGACAGTTTGACCCTTTAAAGCAGCATCTGTTGTTTCTATTTCACATGTTACTTGATTAGGTAAATCAACTGAAATTGGAACTTCATTATAAAAACTTACAGATACCTCTAAATTTTCAGTAAGCAATCTACCTTTTTCTCCAATCAAATCTTTTTTAATTTGAATTTGATCAAATGATTTAGGTTCCATAAAAAAATAATTACTTTCATCTTGATAAAGGAAATTGTATTTTGTTTCTTCTAAAGAGGCTTTTTCAATAGTTTCACTTGATCTAAATCTCTCATTTAATTTAGTATTCTTATTTACACTTTTCATCTCAACTTGTGCGAATGCACCACCTTTTCCAGGCTTAACATGTTGAGTTTTCAGTACTTGCCATAAGTCATTTCTATATTCGAGCAACATACCAACTCGTATTTCACTTGCACTGATCTTCATTTTAATTTTTTAATTGCTTCTTGTGGTTTTAGTTTTTTATTATTCCAAATGTAGCCTGAAATAGCTAAAAAGTTAGCATTATTCAATAAGAGTTTTTTATAATTATCAGAATCGATACCACCTATAGCAACAATAGGGATTTTTGTTATTTTTTTTATCTTTTTCAATATTTTCAAGTTTGCTCTGTATTTAGTTTTTTTAGTTTTTGAAGAGTAAAAAGCTCCAAAAGCCAAATAATCTGCTTTATTTTTTAAAGCATCTTTTGCCAGCTCAATTGAATTGTGGCAAGTAATCCCAATTATTTTATCTCCAATTAATTTTCTAGCCTCAAAAATACTCATATCTTTTTGTCCCAGATGACAACCGTCAGCATTTAACTTTTTTGCTAGATAAACATCATCATTTATTAAAAGTTTCACATTAAATTTTTTACATATTTTTTTGATTTTTCTTCCTATTACTAATTTTTTTTTAAAACTTTCTTTTTTTAGTCTTAATTGGAAAAAACTTACTTTGTTTTGTTTAAAAACTTCGATTAAATCACTATAGAAATATACATTAATTTTTAATGGTGAGATGAGATATATATTTTTTTTTTTTTTAGATCTCAAGTTCTTTAGACCATTTTCCTTTAGCAGCCAGTGTATTCATTTTTGCTCTGTGATTAAAAACTTTTTGAGTACCCTCAATGTTTTGTATATCTTTTGACCAAAATTTTAAGGCACTTTGTTGCAAGGCTCGCCCATAAGAATAACTCATTATGAAATTGGTATCATTGTATTTATTGATTAAATTTAAATTTTCTGTTGCTTCAATTTCAGATTGACCCCCAGATAAAAAAGCAATTCCTGGAACTTCGGAAGGCACTGAATTTTTTAAACATTGTAAAGTTAATTTTGCAACTTCTTCATTTGAAATTTTATCTTTAGATTTATTGCCTGCCAGGATCATATTAGGTTTAAGTATAATTCCTTTTAAATCAACCTTATGTAAAATCAGTTCCTCGAAGCATTTTTTTATTACTTCCGAGGTCTTTTGATAGCATTCCTTTCGCAGAATGTTCACCGTCCATCAAGACCTCAGGTTCAACAATTGGAACCATTTCACATTCTTGAACTAATGCTGAGTATCTTGCTAAAGCATGAGCATTTGAGTGTACAGAAAGTTTGCTTGGATAATTTTTAGATATAATGTAAACACCTCTCCATTTTGTAAATTTTGCTCCAAGTTTATAATATTCTTTTAATCTTTCTCTTAAACCATCTAACCCTTCTGTGATTTTTTCATCTGGTGACCCGGCTAGTGTTTTGGCACCTGTGTCAACTTTTATGCCTGGAGCGCTTCCCATCTTGGAAATTAATTCTGGTATCTTATCTTTTTTCGAAGACTCTTGTTTTATTGTTTCATCATATAAAATTACACCCCCAATACATTCAGACATGCTTGGTGCACTGAATAGTGTTTCTCTAAATAACAATCGATTTTCCAAGGTTGATGGAACTTTCACTGAATCTAATCTTTTAGTCATTGTTCCAGTGCTTTCATCAGCTGCAAGAATCCCTTTTCCGTCCTTAAGAATTTTAAGTGCTATGTTATTTAATTTAGACATATTAATTTAAGGCCTTTATACCAGGCAGTTCTTTTCCTTCAAGGTATTCCAAAAATGCTCCACCTGCAGTTGAAACAAAGTTAAAATCTTTTATTGCTTTGATTTGGTTTAATACAGCTATTGTATCTCCGCCGCCAACAATAGAGTAGATTGATTTATTCTTATTTTTTTTAATTATCGCTTTTGCAATTTCGAAACTACCGTTAGCAAAATTTGGATTTTCAAAATAACCTGCTGGCCCGTTCCATAAAACTGTATTACTGATTTCAATAATATTTTGAATTTTTTTAATTGTTTTTGGCCCGATATCTAAGATTAAATCACCATCTTTTATACTATTTAATTCTTTGACTTCTGACTTATCATCCAAATTTTTTCCGACCAATACATCTTCTGGAAAAGTAATTATACAAGAGTAATTTTTTGAAGCTTCAAAAATTTCTTTTATTATCATTTCACAATTTTCTTCTTTTATCGATTTGCCTATATTGTTTCCTTTAAATTCAATAACATTATTAGCCATTCCTCCAACAATGATTATATTATCAAATTTAGGTATTAAATTTTTTATTATTCCAATTTTTGTTGAAATTTTTGAACCTCCAATTATGCAAGTAATTGGTTTTTTAATTTCAGTAGTAACTTTTTTTAAGGCATTTATTTCTGTTTCTAATTGTAATCCAGCAAAAGAGGGTAGAAATTTTGTGATTTTGCTTACAGATGCGTGAGCTCTATGAGAGCAAGAAAAAGCATCATTCACATAGAAATCAGCCAGGCTAGCTAAATGTTTTGCAAAAGTTGTATCATTTTCTTCCTCCTCTTTATAAAATCTTATATTTTCTAAAAAAACTATTTTGTTATCATGGCTTTTAAATAGATCATCTTTTTTTAATTCAAAAATATTATCATTAAATAGTTTAATTTTTTTATTAATTTTCTTTTCTAAATTTAAACAAACAGGTTTTAGTGAAAGAACTTTATTTACCTTACCTTTTGGTCTGCCAACATGTGAAACAATTATGATTTTTGATTTTTTTTCTATCAAAAAATTAATCACAGGGATAATTTTATCTATTCTTGTTTCATCAATGACTAGACCATCTTTTAATGGAACATTTAGATCTAGTCTTAACAAAACTATTTTCTGACTAAGATTTTCTTGATCTTTAATACTATTCATTAAGAAATTTTGTGAAGATAGACTGCTATGTCACACATTCTATTTGAAAAGCCCCACTCATTATCATACCAAGCTGAAATTTTACCCATATTTTTTTCTACAACACTAGTCAAACTTGCATCAACAATTGATGAGGCTGGGTTGTGATTAAAGTCTATGGATACTAGCTTTTCTTTAGTAATTTCAAGAATCTTGTTTTTTTTACTAAAATTTTCAAATGCTGAATTAATTTTTTCAATACTTAAATCTTTTTTTGTGCAAAAAACAAGTTCAACCAAAGAAACGTTAGGAGTAGGCACTCTCATTGCTATACCTTCTAATTTTCCTTTTAAAGAGGGAATAATTTCACCAATCGCTTTTGATGCACCAGTTGAAGTTGGTACAATAGATTGGCTTGCAGAACGAGCCCTTCTAGGATCTTTATGGGAATTATCTAAAATCCTCTGATCACTTGTAAAAGCGTGGATCGTTGTCATAAAACCTTTTTCAATTTCAAAGCTTTCATTTAAAACATGAGCAACTGGAGCAAGACAATTTGTTGTACATGATGCAGCAGAAATTATTTTATCATTTTTTTTTAATTCTGATTCATTTACTCCAAAGACAATAGTTTTATCTGCATTTTTACAAGGGGCTGAAACAATAACCTTTTTTGCTCCATTATTTAGATGAGGTTCTAATTTATCTTTAGAGTTAAATTTTCCAGTGCATTCAAAAACATAATCTACATCATATTTCTTCCAATTAATATTATTCAAATCTGTTTCTTGACTAAATGTAATTTTTTTTTTATTGATAATTAAATGCTTGTCATCAAAACCTATGCCTGCATTAAATTTTCCATGAATTGAGTCATATTTTAATAGAGTGGAACAAGCTTCAGAATTTGTTCTGTTATTTATATGTTTAATCTCAATATCTTTATTATTATTTTCTATAACAGATCGAATAATCATCCTTCCAATTCTACCCATTCCATTTATTCCAATTTTTATTTTCATAATTTTTCTTTAATTTTTTTCATTATATTATCGACATTCAATCCAAAATGATCATAGATTTTCTTATATGGTGCACTTTTTCCAAAATCATTAATTCCAAAGTTCAATCCTTTTGTTCCTGTGTACTTTTTCCAATAATGCGTTTCAGAGGCCTCTATTGAAACAGTCAATTCAGTTTCAGTTAAAATTTTGTTTTTGTAATCTTCACTTTGTTGATCAAATAATTCCTGACAAGGCATTGATATTACTTTTGAATAAATATTCTCTGTGGCTAATTTATGACAAATATCACTTGCTAAACTTGTTTCAGAGCCGGATGCTATTATTGTTATCTTAATATCATTGCCAGATCTTAAAACTTCATATGCTCCAAATGATGACTTGTTTTCAGAAGAATCTTTTATTCTTATAGGATCAATTGCTTGCCTGGTTAGAGAAATAATACTTGGAGAATTTTCACTTTCAAGAGCTTTCTGCCAACACTCAAATGTTTCAATAAAATCAGCTGGTCTAAAAACATTTAAATTTGGAATTGATCTTAAACTAGTTAATTGTTCAATTGGTTGATGAGTAGGACCGTCTTCTCCTAAGCCAATTGAATCGTGAGTAAAAACGTAAATAACTTTTTGTTTCATCATGGCAGCTAATCTGATTGATGGTTTACAATAATCACTAAAAATTAAAAAAGTTCCACCATATGGTGTTAATCCGCTATGAAGTGAGATACCATTCATTATTCCACACATCGCATGCTCTCTTACTCCATAATGAATATAATTTCCCGAAAAATCATTTGGTTTTATAATTTTATGATTTTTAGTTTTTGTATTATTTGAACCAGCTAAGTCTGCTGATCCACCAATTAAGCTTGGAAGTTTTGAAACAATTTCTAAAAATTTTTCAGAGCATTTTCTAGTTGCTAGTGGCTCTAGAGTTTTTAAATAGTCTGCTTTTGCTTTTTCAATTGACTCAATTATTGCATACCTAGAAAGATTATATCCTGGGGGAAAATCTTTTTTGAATTTATTAGATATAGACCATCCTAGCCAACCTAATTTCTTTATTTTATTAGTATAAATTTTTTCATGCTTCTCTGCTTTTTTTGATGCTTTAGCACCAATTGATTTCCATTCATCATTTAATTTTTTTGGAATTTCAAAAGCACTGTAATCCCAATTTAGTTTTTTTCTAACTAATTTTATTTCCTCATCGCCCAGTGGACTTCCATGCGATGAAGCTTTACCACCTTTATTTGGAGATCCATAACCGATTGTTGTTTTGCATGAAATCGCTATTGGTTTTTTTGATTTTTGCGCTTTTTTAAGAGCCTTTGATATTTCTTTAAAGTTATGACCGTTTATTTTTAAATAATCCCATCCATAGCTTTTGAATCTTTTTTCATGATCATCTGAAACTGCCAAGCTAGTTGGACCATCAATTGAAATAGAATTATTGTCAAAAAGTAATATCAGATTTTTCAACTTTAGGTGTCCTGCAAGACTTAAAGCCTCATGACTAATCCCTTCCATCAAACATCCATCACCAGCTAAGACATAAGTTTTATGATCAATTATTTTTTTTCCAACTTGTTTTTTTAAAATTTCTTCTGAAATTGCAAAACCAACAGCATTTGATATCCCTTGCCCCAAAGGTCCAGTGGTTGTTTCGATACCAGTATTTGGATGGTATTCAGGATGGCCAGCACAAATTGAGTCTAACTGTCTAAAATTTTTAATATCATTTAACGAAACGCTTTTGAAGCCAGTCAGATAAAGAAGAGAATAAAGCAGCATAGATCCATGTCCCGCTGAGAGAACAAATCTATCTCTATTAATCCAACTTGGATTATTTGGATTGAAATTCAAAAAATCTTTGAAAAGAACAGTTACAACATCTGCCATACCCATAGGCATTCCAGGATGACCTGAATTGGCTTTTTGAACAGCATCAATGGACAAAAATCTTATACAATTAGCTAATTCTTTATATTGTTTGCTCAAAAAATTATCCTGTCTAGACTAAGAAGATTCTATTTAATAATATATATATATGAATTCTGTGATCGAAAAAGAAAAAAAACTAAATTTAGCGTTAACAAAATTAAAAAATTTAAATCTTAAAAACCCAGATATAAAAAAAGATGTTGAAAACTTAAATACCCAAAAAAATCAATTAGAAATTGAAAAACAAGATTTAGAACAAAAATACAAAAGTTTGAAGGAAGATTACAATGATTTAAGTGAAAAGTTAGATGAATTAGAAAATAAAGAAAAAGTTGAACAAAAAAAACAAATAGAATTTTCTGAAAAAATTGATGAATTAAATCAAGAAACAGATACTCTATTAGATGAGATTGATAAATGGCAAACGTAAGTATTAAATTTAATGGTAAAGAGTTTCTATTGTCTTGTGAAGATGGACAAGAAGAACATTTAGAGGAACTATTAATACAAATTAATCAAAAATTTAATAAATTAAAAAATGATTTGGGTAACCTTGGGGAAAATAAGCTTTTACTAATTACAGCAGTTAAAGTAATGGATGAATACTATGAAACTTCCAAAAAAGTTGAGCAAAAAAAAACTGAATTGAAAGATCTCTCAAATAAATTCAGAGAATTAAAAACTTTAATTTATGATTATAGAGATAAAAAAGAGCAAGAGATTCAAGAATTAAATGATAATCACCACAAAATGAAAAATGAAATTGAAATTAATCAAAAAAATTATGAAAAGTTAATTGATGAAGCAGCAGATGAAATTTCAAGTTTTGTTGAAAAAGTCAACTTAGAAAACCTATCTTAGTGAATTTTTGTGAATAAATCGAAAATTAGAAAAAAAATTCTTACTATAAGAAAAAAAAAACATACAAATAAAATTCAAGTTAATTCTAAGTCAATAATTAAAATTTTAAGAAAAAAAAAAATTAAAAATAAAATTATAGGTGGTTATTATCCATATAATTATGAAATGAATGTAATACCTGTATTAGAAAAATTTGAAAAATCGAATTATTTAATCTCACTTCCTAAAATAGGTAAAAATTCAGAAATGAACTTTTTCCAATGGTCATTTAAAGAGCCATTAAATATAAATAAGTACGGCATTCCAGAACCAATTTCAAATAATATCAAATATCCAGATATCTTATTAGTTCCCTTGGTGGCTTACGACAAAAATTTTAATAGAATTGGATATGGTGGGGGATTTTATGATAGATATATAAATAGAATAAAGAAAATTAAAAAAATTATAACTATTGGTTTAGCTTATTCTTTTCAAAGAGTTAAAAAAATTCCTTTTGATAAATATGATATAAAATTAGATTTTATTATTACTGAGAAAAATAATTAAATGAGAATATTATTTTTAGGAGATGTTGTGGGAAATGTAGGTTGCTCAAAAATAATAAAAGATCTTTCTGATCAAATAAAAAAAAATAGAATTGATTTTGTAATAGTAAATGGTGAAAATGCAGACGAGTCAGGAGTAGGCTTAACCCAAAAAATATGTGAGAATTTTTTTAAAAGTGGTGTTGATGTCATTACAACTGGAAATCATGTATGGGATCAAAAAGATATAATGAATTTTATAGATAAAGAGAAAAGATTGCTTAGACCTAAAAATTTATTTGAACCTTCTCCAGGCAGTGGCTTTGGAATTTTTATGAATAAAAATAATTTTAAAATTGGCGTCCTTAATCTAATGGGAAATGTTTTTATGAAAAAATGCAACGATGTTTTTGTAATCTCTAAAAAATTTATTGATGAGTATAAATTAAAAAAGGATTATGATTTTCTTATAGTTGATTTTCATGGAGAGATAACGAGTGAAAAAAATGCTATAGCTCATTTTTTTGATGGATGTGCAACTTTAGTAGTTGGAACACATACGCATATACCAACTAATGATGCAAGAGTTTTAAAAAATGGAACTGCATATCAAACTGATGCTGGGATGTGTGGAGATTATGACTCAGTGATTGGTATGAATAAAGAAAATTCTTTGAATAGATTTATGAAGAAAGACTCTGTTAAACATTTTCCTGCAAAAGGTGAGGCTAGTTTAAGTGGTGTAATAGTAGATTGTAACATAGAAACTGGATTAGCAAATAAAGTAGAAAGTTATATCTTTGGAGGTTTGTTAAATAGAAATAATTAATTATGGCAGGACATTCACATTGGGCAGGAATAAAACACAAAAAAGGTAAAGCTGATAAACAGAGATCAAAAATTTTTTCAAAATTATCTAAAGAAATCACTGTTGCTGCAAAGTTGGGAGATAAAGACCCAGCAATGAACTCTAGATTAAGATCTGCAATTCAATCTGCAAGATCTGCTAATATGCCAAAAGATAATATTGAGAGAGCCATTGACAAGTCATCAGTGAATACAGAGATAAATTTTGAAAATTTGAGATATGAGGGTTTTGGTCCAGAAAAAGTAGCAGTAATAGTTGAGACATTAACTGACAATAAGAATAGAACAGCATCAAACATTAGAACTATTTTTCAAAAAGCAGGTGGTAGTCTAGGAACCTTAGGTTCCGCTTCCCATAATTTTAATCAGTTAGGTATAATTAAGGTTGATAAAAACGAAATTTCTGAGGAAGGTATTTTAGAACTAGCAATTGAAGCTGGAGCAAATGAGTGTAAATCTGATAGTGATTTTCATGAAATTCACTGTTCAAAAAGTGAAATTTATAATATCAAAAAAGAATTGGAAAAAAAAATATCTAATTTTGTTTCAACAGAGATTGAGTGGATGCCACTAAACAGTATTAAAGTTTCTAAAGATAGGAATGAGGATTTAATTAACTTTTTTGAAACATTAGAAGAAGATGAGGATGTGCAAAATATTTATTCTAATGCTGAATTTGCAAAGTAGACTATGTTAATTATTGGTATAGACCCTGGAATATCTGGATCAATTTGCTTTTTTGAAGATGGTAAAATTCTTGATGTTATTGATATGCCAACAATGACTGAAGGAAAAAAAAATAAAAAACAAGTAAATGGCTCACAAATTTATAATGAAATATCAAAAAGAATAAAAAAAAATGAAAAACAAAACGTTAGAGTAATAATTGAACAAGTTTCAGCTATGCCAGGACAGGGTGTTACAAGTATGTTTAACTTTGGTCAATCATTCGGTATATTGAAAGGTATGTGTTCAGCTATGCAATTATCAATGTATTTTGTTAGACCTGCGAAATGGAAAAAATATTTTAATCTCATAAATTCCGAGAAAGATGCAAGCAGAACAAGAGCAATAGAAATATTTCCTTATTTTTCCTCACAATTGTCTAAAAAAAAGGACTCAAATAAAGCTGATGCTATTTTAATTGCGAGTTTTTATTATGAAACTTATAAAATAGAGGACTAATTCAAAAATATTAAGACAAATTCATGACACATTTAAGTGTGAGAAGAAATAATGGAAGCTGATATTTCAACTCAAGCAGTCGGGCTTGCCTCAAGCGCAGATTTTTCATTAATGAATTTATTCATAAGAGCGGATATAGTAGTCAAATCAGTAATTATTCTTTTAATTGCTTGTTCTATATATTCTTGGGCAGTAATTATAGAGAAGTTTAGATTATTTAAAAAAATTGATAAATCTACAGAAGAGTTTGAAACAAAGTTTTGGAATTCTAAATCTGCAGAGTCTTTTTATAATAATCTACCAGCAAATACTGAAGACCCAATGGCATTAGTTTTTAAAGATGCAATGCAAAGTTTGTTAAAAAGAAAATCAAGATCAGATTTAAATAACAGAATGATAACAATGCTGGAAACTGGAATTGAAAAACAAATGTCTAAAATTAGTAAAGGTTTTACTTTTTTGGCAACAGTAGGTTCTACAGCGCCATTCATTGGGTTATTTGGAACTGTTTGGGGAATTATGAATTCATTCCAATCGATTGCAATTTCAAGAAATACTAGTCTTGCAATAGTTGCACCTGGCATAGCAGAAGCTCTTTTTGCAACTGCTTTAGGTTTATTAGCAGCGATCCCAGCAGTAATTGCTTACAATAAGTTTAATAATGACTCAATAAAGTACTCTCAAAAATTAGAGAATTTTTCTAAAAGATTTTTAACAATAATTTAAAATGGCCTTTAAATTAAATCGTTCATCTAAAGAACCTATGAGTGAAATAAATGTTACACCATTTGTTGATGTAATGTTGGTACTTTTAATAATATTTATGGTAACTGCTCCATTGCTTACAGTTGGGGTACAAGTTGATTTACCTGAAAGTTCTGCGGACTCTCTTCCAGAAGAGGTTGAACCTTTAACTTTATCTATTAATTCAAAGGGAGAAATCTTCATTCAAGAGTCAAAAGTAGAATATGAAAAAATTATTGCTAAAGTTTTGGCTGTTTCAAAAAATAGAACAGATACTAGAATTTATGTTAGAGGTGATAAAACAATAAATTATGGAAGAGTTTTAGAAATCATGGGCTTATTATCTGGTTCAGGATTTACTAAGGTAGCACTTATATCAGAACCATATAAAGAAAGGTAATAAGTGTGAATAGAAGCATACTAATCTCTTCTGTTTTGCATCTTATATTGATTATGATTACAGCTATGAGTTTGCCATTTTTGGCAAAAAAACCAATAGACCTTCCACCAATTGTATCTGTAGAATTAATTCAAATTACGGATAAAACAAATATTCCTTTTGCTCCTAAAGCAAAAAAAATTATTGAAAAGATAAAGGAAAAAGAAAAGAAGCTTGTTTCCGAACAAGCCCCTCCAAAAAAAGTTAAAAAAATTAAGCCAGACTCAGTACCCATGCCTGAAGATGAATTAGATAAAGTTGAAAAAATAAAAGAAGATAAACAAAATCCTGAAAAGATTGATAATGAAGTAAAACAAGTATCAGAATTTGAAAAAGAAGAGTTATTTGATCCAAACAACATTGCAGCTTTAATTGATAAATCTAAAATAGAGACAGCTGAAACTACCAATAAAACTGATAAAGTAACACAAGATCAACAGAAGAATCTAGACAATGTTGGATTGTCATTGAGTGAAGAGGATGCTCTGAAAGCTCAAATATTTGGATGTTGGAGTATTCCTTTGGGTTTACCATATAATGAAAACCTATTAGTAAGAATAAAATTAAGATTAAACCCAGATGGCACAGTATCTCAATCAGAAATATTAGATCACGCAAGAATGAATAAACCTGGCCAGGGATTTTACAAAGTTCTTGCAGAAAGTGCGCTAAGAGCAGTAAAATTATGCCAGCCATTAAGAGTACCTACTACGGGCTATGAAAGATGGAAAGAATTACAATTAAATTTTGATGCAAGAGAAATGCTAGAAGGGTAATATAGATTTATGATTAGAATTATACTTATAATATTATTTGTTTTTTCCCCTTTAAAAACTTTTGCTTTAATTGAAGTCGATATAACCAGAGGAAATTTGAATCCATTACCTGTTGCAGTTTCCCCATTATCAATTGATGATAATTCAAGACAAAATTTTGAAAAAATTTTAAAAAAAAAGAATATAGGATCAGAAATTTCATCTGTTGTTGAAAAAAACCTAAAAGCATCTGGTTTATTTAATCCTTTGAACAAAGATGCTTTTCTTCAAGCTCCTGACATAGCTAATTTAAAACCAAGGTTTGAAGACTGGAATCTAATTAAAGCTCAAGCTTTAATTACTGGTAAAGTAAATTTTGTAAATGAAAAATTAAGAGTCGAATTTAGATTGTGGGATGTACTGGCTGGGAAAGAAATGATGGCTTTAGCTTTTACTACTGTACCAGATAACTGGAGAAGAGTTGGTCATATAATTACAGATAAAGTTTATGAAAGATTAACTGGAGAAAAAGGTTACTTTGATACAAGAATTATTTATGTTGCTGAGGAAGGTCCAAAAACAAGAAGAATAAAAAAATTAGCGATAATGGATCAAGATGGAGCTAATAATAAATTTTTAACTTTAGGTAATGAACTAGTTTTAACTCCAAGATTTAACCCAACAAGTCAGATGGTAACTTATTTATCATATTTTAGAAATTTACCACGAGTATATCTTTTAGATATCGAGACGGGTATGCAAGAAGTAGTTGGTGATTTCCCTGGAATGACATTTGCACCAAGGTTTTCTCCTGATGGAAAAAAAATAATAATGAGTTTTGCTAAAGATGGAAATTCGGATATTTACACAATGGATTTAGAAAACAGAATAGTTGAGAAAATTACTAACCATCCATCAATTGATACCTCTCCGTCCTATTCTCCTGATGGAAAACTTATTTGTTTTAATTCTGACAGAAGTGGATATCAACAAATATATGTAATGAAAAGTGATGGTAGTAATGTCAAAAGAATTTCTTTTGGTAAAGGTCTTTATGGAACGCCAGTATGGTCTCCTAGAGGCGATTTAATAGCATTCACAAAGCTGCATAAGGGAAAATTTTATATCGGTGTCATGAGGACTGATGGAAGTGGCGAAAGATTGTTAACTGAAAACTTTTATCAAGAAGCACCCTCATGGTCTCCTAACGGAAGAGTTTTAATTTTTTATAGGGAGACAGAAACTAATGATAAAGGAGAGGGGTTTTCTGCAAAATTATGGTCTATTGATTTGACAGGCTATAATGAGCGTATGATTAAGACCCCTACCGATGCATCAGACCCATCATGGTCATCTTTATTAAGTAATTAAACAATATTATCTTGATTTTTTAACTTGAAACATCTAATTAGTTGTGAAAATGTTAAGAATTAGAAATATTGATCAAGGAGCAATAATGAAATTAAACAAAATTCTAAAAAATGCTTTTCTAGTTATTTTAGCTAGCATTGCGTTGTCTGCATGTGCTGTATCAAAAAAAAGCACAGGACAGATGCAAGGTGATGTTTATACTGGGACAGATACTGTTGAGTATTTAGCCTCAGGTGTAAAAGACAGGGTTTTCTTTGCGACAAATGAGTCAGTTTTAACTACTTCAGCTAGAGAAACTCTAAGAAAACAGGCAGCATGGTTAAGAAAAAATTCTAAAATTACAATTGTTTTAGAAGGACATGCTGATGAAAGAGGAACTAGAGAATACAACTTGGCACTAGGCGAAAGAAGAGCTAATGCTGCTAAAGATTACTTAATGACTTATGGAATTTCTTCAGACAGAATTTCAGTTTTAAGTTATGGTAAAGAAAGACCAGTTGACTCAGGATCTAATCCATTAGCTTGGTCAAAAAACAGAAGATCAGTTACTGTAAAAGCTAACTAATTTTTAAAAAAAATTTAAAGACCCTTAATTATTATTAATTAAGGGTCTTTTTTTTGCCATTATTTTAATCATAAAATCAGTTATGAAACTCTTATCAAAGATTATTATTAATTTTTTTTTAATTATAAATTTTTTTACTTACAATTACTCTTTAGCAGATAATCATAATTATTATGAAATTATAGAACAACTTCAAAAAGATATTAAAACTTTAGAAAAAGCAGTTTATTCAGGTTCAGATCAATTAAATAGTCAAGTTGGAAATAGTTCAAATTTTGACTCTAACAATAACTCAGAGGATGTTTTGACCAGGCATTTATTAAAGCTCTCTGAAATTGAAAATCAATTTCAGGAACTTACAAATAAATTTGAAGAAATAAATTTTAAATTAGACAAACTATCAAATAGATTATCAAAAGTTCAAGCAGATAATCAAATAAGATTTCAAGATTTAGAAAATTCATCATCTACAGATGGAACAAATAAAGTAACATCTAAAAAAACTAAAAGAAGTGATGATGAAATTCTACCTGGCAGTTCTCAGCCTCAAGACTTAGGGTCAATTTCATACAAAGATACTTCAACTGGTGAAACCTCACAACAAACACAATCAATTGATACAACAGCCACTATAGTTACTGAAACTTTTCAAGCAGAAGAAACAATTCTCCCAAAGGAATCTCCTGAAAAACAATATGAATTTGCAACAAGTTTTTTAAAGGTTGGGGATTATTCAACAGCTGAAAGAGCGTTTAGAGAGTTTGTAATTGCAAACCCTGAGCACGATTTAGCTGGTAATGCACAATATTGGTACGCTGAAACTTTTAGAATAAGACAACTTTATACTGATGCTGCTTCAGCTTATTTAGAAGGTTACCAAAAATATCCCAAGGGTGAAAAAGCTCCTATAAATTTATTAAAGCTTGGTGTATCCATGGTTCAGATTGGAGAAAAAGATCAAGGTTGTAAAATGATTAATGGTGTTGAGAAACAATATCCAAAAGCAAATCAATCTGTGATTCAAAAAGCTAAATATGAGTCTCAAAAATTTGAGTGCAAAAATCAAAATTCCTAAACTTTTAAAAGATAAATTTAATAATAAAAAAATTATTGAAATTTATAATAAATTTGAAAAATCACTAAATATTAATGAAAATTTTGTAGTTGCAGTATCAGGCGGCCCAGATAGTCTGGCTTTAGCATTTTTAGCAAAAATTTACTCAATTAAAAAAAAATTATCTGCAAGATTTATTATTGTTGATCATAGACTTAGACCAGAATCAACAAAAGAAGCAAAAAATGTAAAAAGTATTCTAAGTAAAAATAAGATTTTTTCAGAGATTTTAACCTGGAAGGGAAAAAAACCAAAAAAAAATATTCAACATAAAGCAAGAAGCAAAAGATATGAGTTACTTTTTAAAAGATGTGATGAATTAAAGATTAATAATATTCTACTAGGTCATCATCGAGAAGATCTAATTGAAAATTTTTTTATAAGAATGTTGAGAGGAAGTGGATTAAAAGGTCTAATTTCATTGAACAAAAAAACACTTATCAATAAAAAAAATTTATTTAGACCTTTGTTAGATCAAAAAAAAAATGATCTGACTTTTCTTTCAAAAAATGTATTTAATTTTTATGTTAAAGATCCAACAAATGAGGACGATATATATCAAAGAATTAGAGTAAGGAAATTGATAAAAGAATTAAAAAAAGATGGTTTAGATGAAAATAAAATTTTTCAAACATTAAAGAATTTGAAACACTCAAATGAAGTTATTAACTTTCATGTAAAAGAAAGTTTGAGCAAAAATACTTTTTTTTCAAAAAAAAATAGAAAGCTTGTAGTAAATGAGAATTTTTTTAAACAGCCTTATGAGATAATTTTTAGATCTCTTTCAGAATCACTAAGACTTATTGGAGGAAAATATTATTCAGTCAGAGGAAAAAAATTAGATAGAGTTATAAGAGATTATGAGAAAAGGCATTTTTTTAGAGTTACTTTGGGTGGCTGCATCATTGAAAAGGTTAATCAAACGGTAATAATATCTAAAGAGCTTTAAAATAAGTACACTTTATACTAATTTGTCACTTGTTTAATTTATAATAATTCTTATTTTATAATTATGAATATAAAAAATATAGCCATGTGGGCAATAATAGTTTTTTTAACTATTGGGCTTTATAATATGTTTAAGAATCCTCAGGCAAACATAAGAGGAGGAAACCAAGTTATATTTTCGGAATTTTTGACTTCAGTTGATAATGGAGAAGTTTTAAAGGTAGAAATACAAGGCAATAATATAAAAGGTGTTTATTCTAATGGTAATAGTTTTACAACTTATTCTCCTAACGATCCAAACTTAATAGAGAAACTTTCTGACAAGGGTGTAAGTATTTCCGCTGCTCCAATTGAGGAAAAAATGCCATCACTATTTGGTGTTTTACTTTCTTGGTTCCCTATGTTGTTGTTAATTGCAGTTTGGATATTTTTTATGAGACAAATGCAAGGAGGCAAAGGTGGAGCAATGGGCTTTGGTAGATCAAAAGCTAAAATGATGAACGAGCTTAAAGGAAAAGTTACATTCAATGATGTTGCGGGTGTTGAAGAAGCTAAGGAAGAAGTGGAAGAGATTGTTGAGTTTTTAAAAGATCCTAAAAAATTTAGTAGACTTGGGGGAAAAATTCCAAGAGGAGCTCTACTTGTGGGACCTCCAGGTACAGGAAAAACTTTACTTGCAAGAGCTATTGCCGGAGAAGCACAAGTTCCATTTTTTACAATTTCAGGTTCAGATTTTGTTGAGATGTTTGTAGGCGTTGGAGCCTCTAGAGTTAGAGATATGTTTGAACAAGGTAAAAAAAATTCTCCCTGCATAATTTTTATTGATGAAATAGATGCAGTTGGAAGAAGTAGAGGTGCTGGTTTGGGAGGAGGAAATGATGAAAGAGAACAGACATTGAACCAGCTTTTAGTTGAGATGGATGGTTTTGATACTAATGAAGGAGTTATAATTATCGCGGCAACTAATAGACCTGATGTGCTTGATCCTGCATTGTTGAGACCTGGAAGATTTGACAGACAGGTAGTAGTATCCAATCCAGATATAATCGGTAGAGAGAAGATTTTAAAAGTTCATGTTAAAAAAATTAAGATGGCACCAGATGTTAATTTAAGAATAATTGCAAGAGGAACTCCAGGATTTTCAGGAGCTGATCTCGCAAACTTAGTAAATGAGGCTGCTTTATTAGCTGCAAGAAAAAATAAAAGAATAGTTACTCTTAATGAGTTCGAGGAAGCCAAGGATAAAGTAATGATGGGTTCTGAAAGAAGATCAATGGTTATGACAGAAGAAGAAAAAACTTTAACTGCTTATCATGAAGCTGGACACGCTATTGTAACAATAAATGAAAATGCTGCTTACCCAATTCATAAAGCAACTATTATTCCAAGAGGTAGAGCTCTAGGAATGGTAATGCAACTTCCTGAAAGAGATGAGCTATCCCAAACAAGAGAACAACTACATGCGCAGTTAGCAATAGCAATGGGTGGAAGAGTTGCTGAAGAAATAATTTTTGGAGAGGATAAAGTTACGACTGGAGCAGCTAGTGACATTGAACAAGCAACAAAAAGGGCCAGAGCAATGGTTATGAGAGCTGGTTTAAGTAAAGAATTAGGTCCAGTGGCTTATGGGGAAAATGAAGAAGAGGTATTCTTAGGTAGATCAGTTGCTAGACAACAAAATATGTCCGAGGAGACAGCCAGAAAAGTTGATTCTGAAATTAGAAAAATAGTAGATAAGGGCTATGAAAGAGCAAGAAAAGTTTTAACTGAAAAGATTGATGATTTGCATAAGCTAGCTAAAGCTTTACTAACATATGAGACTTTATCAGGTGAAGAAATAGAGAATTTAATTAATAAAAATATTTATCCTGCAGATAAACAAGATCTAAAAGTTGAGGATGACAAAGGTTCAGCCCTTAGTGCATTGGGTCTTAAACCAAAAATTGTTCATTAATTTTGGATGATAAGATATTACACAAGAGCGTGTAATTTTTATTTTGGGCGAGTTTCAATAGACAAGGTCAGAAAAAAATTATCTTTACCTTTACATGGAAATAAACTGATTTCTTTTGATACAATTGAAATTTTTTCAAGAAAAAACATCAAAAGAGTAAACATAAAACAAATTAGCAAGCTAAAAGGTTCTGTTAAAAAAAAAGTTTTATTTGATTTAAAACAAATTTCAAAAAAAAAATTTTTCAAAGGGTTAAAATTTTCAAACTTACCAATTTTGATGGGAGTTTTAAATTTAACACCAAATAGTTTTTCTGATGGTGGAAGATATCTTAAAAAGGACTTGGGTATAAAACATGCTAAAAAATTAATAAAAGATGGATGTGGTATTTTAGATATTGGTGGAGAAGCTACAAATCCAGGATCTAAAAAAATTAAAGAGGATGTTGAGTGGAAAAGAATTATTCCAACTTTATCAAAAATTAAAAAATTAAGAAAATTTGTTTCACTAGACACAAGAAAAAGTTTTATAATGAAAAAAGGTATTCAATTTAAAATTAATTTAATAAACGATGTTTCAGGACTTGAATACGATTCTCATACGATTAATCTTTTAAAACAAACAAAAATTCCATTTGTGATTCATCATATGCAAGGAAATCCACAAACCATGCAAAAAAATCCAAAATATAATAATGTTGTGTTAGATATTTATGATTTTTTTGAGAAAAAGATTAAATATATAAGATCAAAAGGTATTAAACATAATAATATAATTCTAGATCCTGGTATTGGTTTTGGTAAAAACTTGAAACATAATATTACCTTACTAAGAAACATTTCTATTTTTCACTCACTTGGTTTTCCTGTAATGTTAGGCACTTCAAGAAAAAGATTCATAAAAAATATATCTGGAGTGAATGATAGCAAAGAACGTTTAGGAGGAACTATATCATCTAGTTTATTGGCAGTTATGCAAGGTATTCAAATTTTAAGAGTTCATGATGTTAACGAAGTAAATCAGAGTATTAAGGTTTTTAATTTTCTAAAATTTTAAGATGTCAAAAAAATATTTTGGTACTGATGGAATAAGAGGTAGAGTTAATCAAACTAAAATTAATGGTGAAATGTTTTTTAAATTTGGTTTGGCAGCAGGAACATATTTTAAAAATCAAAAAAAAATAAAACAAACTGCTATAATTGCAAAAGATACTAGGTTATCAGGGTATACTTTGGAACCTGCATTAGTGTCAGGATTAACTTCAGCAGGAATGCATGTCTACACACTTGGTCCTTTGCCTACTAATGGTCTAGCAATGCTTACAAAAAAGATGAAAGCCAATATGGGAATTATGATTACAGCGTCTCATAATCCATTTTATGACAATGGTTTAAAATTGTTTGGACCAGATGGATTAAAATTGTCAGATAAAATTGAAAAAAAGATAGAAAAATTAATAGACTTTAAAATTGTAAAAAATCTCTCAGAACCGAAAATCTTAGGTAGAGTAAAAAGATTAGAAGATGCTAATGATAAATACATCAAAATTTTGAAAAATAATTTCCCAAAAAATTTTAGACTAAAAGGTATGAAGATAGCTATGGATTGTGCTAATGGAGCTGGTTATAAATCTGGTCCAAAACTCTTGAGAGGCCTTGGGGCCAAAGTTTATGAATTTGGAACTTCTCCAAATGGTTTTAATATTAATAATAATTGTGGATCAACTTTTCCAAAAAAAATAAAAATGTTAGTTAAAAAACACAATGCTCACATAGGCATATCTTTAGATGGTGATGCTGACAGAATAATAATTTCTGATGAAAAAGGCAATATTATTGATGGAGATCAAATTATTGCAATGTTAGCCAAAAGATGGAAGAGAAAAAAAATTTTAAGAGGAGGCGTAATCGGTACTTTAATGTCAAATTATGGATTACAGAATTATTTTAAAAATTTAGGTATTAAATTTTTAAGAACTGACGTTGGAGATAGATACGTTAAAGAAAAAATGCAAAAAGAAAATTTTAATTTAGGAGGCGAACAATCAGGACATATTATTCTTGGTAAATTTGCAACGACAGGAGATGGATTGTTAGTTGCATTAGAAGTTTTATTTTCAATGAGAAAAGGTAAAAAAGCTAGTGAATTATTTAATACATTTAAAAGAACTCCCCAGATTTTAGAAAATGTTGATGTAAAAGATAAATTAATTATAAATTCAAAAAAATGCAGAATTGCAATCAAGAAATCAAAGAAATTGATAAAAAATCATGGCAGGATGTTAGTAAGAAAATCAGGAACAGAACCTAAAATTAGAATTATGGGAGAGTCTAATGATATTGCATTATTAAAAAGGTGTGTAAATATTGTTAAAAGATCTATTAATTAAATTGAAAATAAAATCTAAAATATTAATAATTGCTGGCTCAGACTCCTCTGGAGGAGCAGGTATTCAAGCAGATATTAAAACAGTTTCAAGCCTTGGTTCATATGCATTAACTGCTATTACTGCTGTCACTATTCAAAATACTAAAGGAGTAAAATCGGTAATTTCTATACCGCCTAATGAAATTAAGAATCAAATAATTTACTCTGCAAAAGATATAAAACCAGATGCAATTAAAATTGGTATGTTGCATTCAAAATTGGTTATCAAAAAAGTTTTAGAGTCATTAAAGGAATTAAAAATAAAAAAAATAGTGTTAGATCCAGTTATGATTGCAAAGGGAGGAGCCAAATTAATTGATAAAGAAGCTATAATTGTTTTAAAAAAAAGCCTTATTCATAATGTAAGTTTAATTACACCTAATATTCCAGAAGCTGAAGTTTTAACAGGAATCAAAATTAAAAATAAAGAAGACATGATACTTGCGGCTAATGAGTTGATTAATTTAGGAGCTAAGAATGTTTTAATTAAGGGTGGACACTTGAATACAAGTAAAGTCCAAGATATTTTTTTAAATAAATCAGATTTTAAGATTTTTACTAGCCCAAGATATAATACTAAAAATACCCATGGTACTGGATGTACGTTATCAAGTGCTATAACAACGTTTTTTTCATGTGGAAAAAGTATTAAGAATGCTTGTGAGTTGGGAATTAAATATGTAAATCTATCTATATTAAGTAATCCTAATTTTGGAAAAGGTAATGGACCTATTAATCATTTAAATTCAATTGAGCTAAAGAAAATATTTAGATAATGAAAAATATAGTTGTTGTTGGTTCTCAATGGGGAGATGAAGGAAAAGGAAAGATAGTAGATTGGCTTTCTGAACAAGCAGATGTTGTCATTAGATTTCAAGGAGGTCATAATGCTGGGCATACTTTGGTAATTGATGGTATTACTTATAAGCTTCGCTTACTTCCTTCAGGAATTGTTAGAAAAAATAAGATTTCAATAATTGGAAATGGAGTAGTTGTTGATCCCTGGGCTTTACTTGAGGAAATAAAGGAGATTAGATCAAAAGGCATTAAAGTAGATGTTGATAACTTTATTATTTCTGAGTCCGCGAATTTGATCCTTCCTTTTCACAGAGAAATGGACGAAATTAGAGAAGATGCTGCAGGTAAAGGAAAAATCGGAACAACCAGACGAGGTATTGGACCAGCTTACGAAGACAAAGTTGGAAGAAGATCTATAAGGGTTATGGATTTACGATCAGAAAAAAACCTTGATCAAAGATTGGAAGCAGTTTTGATGCACCATAATGCTATTCGAAAAGGATTGGGAAAAAAAATTTTTGAAAAAAATCAATTAAAAAAAGATTTATTAAATATTTCTAAAGAAATTTTAAAATTTTCACAACCAGTCTGGTTAAAGATTGATGAGTATAAAAGACTAAGGAAAAGAATATTATTTGAAGGTGCTCAAGGTATTTTGCTAGATGTAGATCATGGGACTTATCCATTTGTTACCTCATCTAATACTGTTGCCTCTAGTGCAGCAACTGGAACAGGCTGTGGGCCAAATTCAATAAATTATGTGTTAGGGATAACCAAAGCTTATACTACAAGAGTAGGTGAGGGTCCTTTTCCAACAGAGTTACAAGATAATATTGGGGAAATTTTAGGAACACGTGGTAAAGAATTTGGAACTGTTACAAGTCGTAAGAGAAGATGCGGATGGTTTGATGGAGTATTAGTTAGACAAACAATTAAAATTTCAGGTATTGATGGAATTGCCTTAACCAAGTTAGATGTGTTGGATGAATTAGATGAAATTAAAATATGTATCCAATATGATCTAGATGGAAAAAAGATTGATTATTTACCTGCTTCAGTAGAAGACCAGATGAAAATAAAACCAATCTACAAAACCTTTCCTGGATGGAAAAAGTCCACTAAAGGAATTAAAAATATGGAAGAACTCCCAGATAATGCGAAAAAATATATTTATGCTATTGAAGATTTTATAGAGACTAGAATTTCAAGTATTTCAACAAGTCCTGAAAGAGAAGATACAATATTAATTGAAAACCCTTTTGAAATTTAATTCACAGGCAATAAATTTTTAGACTTTGCTAAGAGCAACATGTGTTTTTGTAGTTTTTCAAAAGCTTTATTCTCAATCTGTCTTACTCTTTCTCTACTAATTTTGTATTTTTTACTTAAATCTTCAAGTGTAGTTGGATTGTCATTTAATCTTCTAGAATACAAAATTTCTCTTTCTCTTTCATTTAAAACTTTAATAGAGTCTTTAAGTAAATCTTTTCTTTGTTCCATTTCCTCTTGATGGGCAAACTTTAGATCATGATCTAATTCTTTATCAGTTAACCAATCTTGCCATTCATCACCATCCTCACCTACAGGAACATTTAATGAAAATTCTTTACCTGACAATCTTCTATTCATTGATATAACTTCTTCTTTACTTACATCAAGTTTATTTGCAATTTCATTTACATGTTCATTTCTTAAATCTCCTTCAGACCGAGGAGCAATTTGATTTTTTAATTTTTTAAGATTAAAAAATAATTTCTTTTGAGCGGTAGTGGTTCCAATTTTTACCAAACTCCATGATCTTAAAATATATTCTTGTATTGAGGCTTTTATCCACCACATTGCATAAGTTGCCAATCTAAAACCTTTTTCAGGTTCAAATTTTTTTACTGCCTGCATTAAACCAACATTTCCTTCTGAAATCATCTCATTTACGGGTAAGCCATATCCCTTATAACCCATTGCAATTTTTGCAACCAATCTAAGATGGCTTGTGACTAATTTTTCTGCAGCTTTTATGTTTCCTGTTGTTTTCCAGTTTTTAGCAAGCATGTATTCTTCTTCAGCGTCCAACATTGGAAATTTTTTAATTTGCTCCAAATATGTCGATAGACCACCTTCACTGCTTATAACAGGCAGATTATTATTTATGGTTGTGCGCATAATCAGTTTATCTAATTAATATTTATTATTTTTCAATATTTTATTTTATTGTATTTCTTAGCATTTTTAAAATTATTTCAAGCTCATGTGGCAAAATTGAGTTAAATATCATTTCTTTATTTTTCTTTGGATGAATAAATCCAATAGTTTTTGCATGAAGAAATTGTCGATTTAGGTTTAAAATTTTTTTCTCTAACAAAGGATCTATATCTTTTATTTTTTTAAATTTCTTTTTGTATTTATCATCACCAACTATGTTATTACCTAAGTGTTTCATATGTACTCTTATCTGATGAGTTCTGCCAGTTTCTAAATTACATTCTAACAAACTTAGTGTTGGAGTTTTTTTATTCTCAAAGACTTCTATTGTTTTATAATTTGTAACAGCTTTTTTTCCTTTTATATTACTTACTTCCATCATTTGTCTATTTTTAGTACTTCTGGTTATTAAAGTTTCGATCCTTCCTTTTGAGGGTCTTACTTTACCCCAAATTAATAATTGATATATTCTTATTATTGAATGATTGCTAAATTGAGCTGAAAGACTCTCATGTGTTTGATTATTTTTTGCAACAACAACTAGTCCGGAGGTATTTTTATCTATTCTGTGAACTATTCCAGGTCTGAGTTCATCACCAATATTTGATAAAGAATTTTTATCATATTTAATTAATGCATTTACAATAGTATTATTAAAATTACCTGCACCAGGATGCATTATAATTCCTGCAGGTTTATTTAAAACAATTAAATCATCATCTTCAAAAACAATATCTAACTTAAAGTCATAGGGTTTCAGAGAAGCTTTTTTAGGTTCAGGAATAGTAAGCTCTAGAATATCTTCAGTACAGATTTTTTTTGATGGGTCGTCAATTGTCTTATTATTTATCTTTAATTTTTTATTTAAAATTAAATTTTTGACTCTGGTTCTGCTGATATCAACTTCTTTTTTATTGATAAAAACATCAACACGAAGGTTTTTATCCTTATCTTTAACAATCAAATTTATTTTTTTTTCCATAAAATGTTATATTAATATTATATGCGCTTGTAGCTCAACTGGATAGAGCGCCTGACTTCGGATCAGGAGGTTCTGGGTTCGACTCCTAGCAGGCGCACCATCATTCTCCCATATTTATCAAAGTTCCTTTAATACGTGCTTTTAAAAAAGAAAAATAGAATAAATAAATTCCAAGAATTAAATAAATAAGGTTTAAAAAGTAAGCAAATTTTAAATTTTCATAGTCAACCGAGCCATTTAATAAAATGTTTCTCGTTTCATCAAAAATATAAACTAAGGGTAAACCTTTAGCTATTATTTGAAAAAAATTGGGAAGAATTTCTATTGGATAATATATGCAACCTAAAGGAGCTAATAAAAAAAGAGATGACCAAGCAATGTTTTCAAAAGAGGGACCAAATCTAATTAATCCAGCACTTACAAATAAACCTAATGTAATTCCAAAAACATATAAACTTAAAAACAATAGAAACAGGGGGTAACCTAATTCTAAAATCGAAACACCAAACAATGGTGCAGTTAAAATTATTGCTGGTACTAATCCAATTAATGTTCTTATTAAAGCCGTAAATATAAGAGCAACAATTATTTCCTTGAGCTTTAATGGAGCTATAAATAAATTTGTAAAATTTCTACTCCATATCTCCTCTAAAAATAACATATTAAAACTTATACTTGATCTAAAAAGAATATCGTAAAGAATTGCACATGTTAGAATTACTCCAAGAGTGTTACTATAATAATCACTGTAGATTGAAAAAAACTTTGAAATAAAGCCCCAAAGAATTATTTGTATTGTGGGCCAATAAATAAGGTCTAAGATTCTTGGCAAAGAACTTTTAATTAAAAAAAAGTGCCTTAAAAATAGGCCATACATTTTATTAAAGTTCATATTTATCTCTCGTAAGTTTTAAAAAAACTTCTTCTAAGTTTTTTCTTCCATGTTTTTTTATTAATTCTTTAGGACTGTCTTGATCAATTATAACACCATTTTTCATCATAAGAACTGATGAGCATAATCTTTCTACTTCAGTCATGTTGTGTGAGGCAAGTAAAATTGAGGCCCCCTTTTCTTTTTGATAATTCTCTAAAAAACTTCTCACAAAGTCACCAGTTTCAGGATCAAGAGATGCAGTTGGTTCATCTAGAAGTAATATTGTTGGATCATTAATAATTGATTTAGCAAGACTTACTCTATTTTTTTGACCTGAGGAAAGTTCACCAGTAATTTTATTTATAATGTCATTAAGCCTAAGTTTTTCTACAAGATAATCAATTTTTGAGGTAAGATTTTTTACATCGTAAAGTCTGCCATATACTTCTAGATTTTGTTTAACCGTCAACTTTTTTGGTAACTCTATATAGGGAGAGATAAAATTTAAATTATTTAATAAATCAACTCTTTTAGTTTCAATTTCAAAACCATTTATTAATACTTTACCTTTTGATGGCTTTAATAATCCTAAGATCATTCCAATAGTGGTAGTTTTTCCACAGCCGTTTGGACCTAGAATTCCAATTATTTCATTTTTATTTATTTTGAAGGAGATATTTCTTACAGCTTCTTTGTTATTATAAACTTTTGATAATTCAATTATTTCTAAAGGAGCGTACATCAAAATTTCGAGGCTCTTTTTAATCTATCATTGATAGTTTTACCTAGTCCTTTATTAGGAATTTTACTAACAGCAATAGATTTATATTTATTTTTTTTTATTTTTCTAAGAGTACTATACAAATTTTTTGCAGCTTGTTTTAAACTTCCCTTTTTTGATAAAAAATAAAAATGTGATTTGTTTTGTTTTAGTTTTTTAATTGTTAGATAAGCTTCTTTTTTATTAATTTTTTTTACATTGAGCCTTATTGGTATTCCAGGCGAGTAATGAAGTTTAAATTGACCAGGGGAAGAAATTTTTGAAGGATTATCATTTATCATAATTTTTTTATTTAAAATTTTTTCAATAGCCGAAATTTCAAGTCCCCCTAATCTTAATATTTTTGGTTTTTTTCTTACATCAATTATAGTTGATTCAAGACCAATTGATGATTTTCCACCCTCGAGCACAAATTTAATTTTTTTTCCAAAATCATCTCTAACATCAGCAGAACTTACAGCACTTACTTTTGAAGATAGGTTGGCACTAGGGGCTGCTAAAGGAAAATTAATGTTTTTTAATAAATTTCTTGTAACAGGGTGATTAGGAAATCTAACCGCCAAAGTATTTTTTTTGTTAGTTACAATTTTTGAAATTTTTGAATTTTTTTTCAAATTCAAGATAAATGTTATGGGGCCAGGGCAAAATTTTTTATAAAGTTTAAGAAAATCATTATTGAAGTTACAATCTTTCTTTAAAATTTGATTATTCGAATAATGGACTATTAGAGGATTATTTTTAGGTCTTTTTTTAAGTTTATATATTTTTTTACACGCTATATCTGAGTATGCATTAGCTGCCAAACCATAAACAGTTTCAGTTGGTATTGCCACACACTCACCTTTATTTAGGAGTTTTTGAGCTTTTTTAATATTTGCAAGATTAATTTTCATGTATTATCTGAGAGTATTATATGAAAGATAAAAATTTACCAAATGATTATAATTCCCTGTCTCTTGAGGAACTAACTAAAGAGGCCAATAAGATGATTAAAGATTTAGAAAGTCAAAAAAATTTAGAAAATTCTATAGAAAATTATCAAAATTTATTAAAACTTAATAATATCATTGAAAAAAAATTTCAAAAAGATGTCAAGAATATTAATGACAACACAAAAGAAAATATCGCAAAAATTACTTCTAAAAAAAATGCAAAAAAAATTAAATAAAATTGCGCAAGATACAAACTTATTCTTAAAAAAGTTTGTTAGAAGACAAAAAAAATCTGAATTAATTATCCCAATGAAATATGGTTTGTTTTCAGGAGGAAAAAAAATTAGATCAAAAATTTTAATTGATATTGGGTCGATATTTAAAATTGATTACAAATCGTTAATTATTTTAGGTGCAGCAGTTGAGTGTATACATGCCTATTCATTAATACATGATGATTTACCCTGTATGGATAATGATTTAGTCAGAAGAGGCAAACCATCAACACATATTAAATTTGGAGAGTCTACAGCAGTGTTAGCTGGGAACTCACTTTTAACCATGGCTTTTGAAATTTTAAGTCATAAAGAATTAGATCTTTCTGAGAAAATAAAGATTAGTTTGATCAATAAGATTTCTGAAAGTTCAGGTCACCTCGGCATAGCGGGAGGACAATATTTGGATTTAAGCTTTGAACATAAAAAAGTTTCAAAAAAAAGAGTTGTTGAAATGGAAATTAAAAAAACAGGTAAACTTTTTAGTTTTTGCTGTGTAGCTCCTTTAATTATTAAAAAAAAATCTAAACAAGAAATTAATCAATTCGAAAATATAGGTGCACAAATTGGATTATTATTTCAAGTAGCTGATGATTTGATTGATAATAAAGGAACTTTGATAGTTGCGGGAAAAAAAACTGGAAAAGACAAGATAAAAGGAAAGGCAACTCTAATTAGTTTACTAGGATATCAAAATACTATTAAATATGCCAATAAGTTAATTTTAAAAATAAATAATAAACTTAAAAAATATGGATCGAGATCAAAAAACATATCTGAAACATTAGAATATATTTTGAATAGAAATAAATGAAAAAAAAATACGAATATTTAGATGAAATAAATTTCCCGTCAGATTTAAAGAAAATTCCAGAAGCAAAACTTCAAAAGGTAGCTGATGAATTAAGAGAGGAAATGATTGATGTAGTATCAGTCACAGGTGGTCATTTAGGAGCTAGCCTTGGTGTGGTCGAGTTAACAGTTGCCCTTCATTATATATTCAATACACCATATGATAAATTAATTTGGGATGTAGGTCATCAATGTTACCCTCATAAAATTTTAACAGGAAGAAAAGATAAAATTAGAACATTAAGACAGGGTGGAGGTCTTTCTGGTTTTACAAAAAGACAAGAAAGTGAATATGATCCTTTTGGTGCAGCACATAGTTCAACCTCAATCTCATCAGCCTTAGGAATAGCTGAAGCTAATAAGCTATCAAATAAATTAGAAAATGTTGTAGCCGTTATAGGAGATGGAGCGATAAGCGCAGGTATGGCTTACGAAGCAATGAACAATGCTGGTGCATCTAAAACTAAAATGGTTGTGATTTTAAATGACAATGATATGTCAATTGCAAGACCTGTAGGTGCGATGGGCACATATCTAGCTAAAATTTTCTCAGGTAAAATTTATTTTAGTTTGAGAGAAACCATTAAACTTATTACATCTGCATTTTCAAAAAGATTTAGTGCAAAAGCAGGTAAAGCTGAGGATTTACTTAGGTCAGCTGTCACAGGTGGAACTTTGTTTAGCTCACTGGGATTTTATTATATTGGGCCTATAGATGGACATGATCTAAATTCTTTGGTGCCAATTTTAAAAAATGCAAGAGACTCAAAACATGAGGGACCAATTTTAATCCACATCAAGACAAAAAAAGGTAAAGGCTATTCATTTGCAGAAAAAGCAAAAGATAACTATCATGGGGTTACAAAATTTAATGTTGAGACAGGTGAACAATCTAAAAGTTCAAGCAATCTTCCGTCATATACTAAAGTATTTGCCAATACTTTAGTTCAACATGCCAAAAGAGACAGTAAAATAGTTGCTATTACTGCCGCAATGCCCGATGGAACAGGCCTTGATATTTTCCGTAAAGAATTTCCAGACAGAACTTTTGATGTTGGAATCGCAGAACAACATGCAGTTACATTTGCAGCAGGTTTAGCTACTGAAAATTTCAAACCTTATGCAGCAATTTATTCAACATTTTTACAAAGAGCATATGATCAGGTAGTTCATGATATAGCAATTCAGAGTTTACCTGTAAGATTTGCAATTGATAGAGCAGGATTAGTTGGTGCTGATGGACCAACACATGCTGGTAGTTTTGATATAACTTATTTGTCAACATTACCAAATTTTGTAGTAATGGCAGCCAGTAATGAAGCTGAACTGGTAAGAATGATTAATACCTCAACTGAAATTAATGACCGACCTTGTGCATTTAGATACCCGAGAGGAACAGGATTAGGATCAGTTCTTCCAACTATAAATGAAAAGATTGAAATAGGTAAATCCAAAATAATTCAAGAAGGAAATAAATTGGCTATTTTAAATTTTGGTGCAAGACTTAATGAAACATTAAAAGCAGCTGAAAACCTAAAAAAAAAAGGAGTAAATTTAACAATCGTAGATGCAAGATTTGCTAAACCTTTAGATGAAAATCTAATTTGGCAATTAGCTACCACACATGAAGCAATTATGACTATTGAAGAGGGTTCTATAGGAGGTTTTGGGTCTCATGTTGTTAATTTTTTATCGAATAAAGGTTTAATGGACTCTAATTTAAAATTTAGATCAATGACACTTCCTGATATTTTTATTGATCAAGACACACTAGGTAATATGTATAAGGTTGCAAATTTAGACTCTAGCTCAATTGAAGAAAAAGTTTTAGATGTTTTAAATTCTAATATTGTTTTACAAAAACAAAAATAGCTTAAATTAACTACACTGCGCTCTGTTCATTAGATAATGATCCAATAAAACACATGAAAGCATAGCTTCTCCAACTGGTACTGCTCTTATGCCTACGCAAGGGTCATGCCTGCCTCTTACAGTTATGGTGGTATTTTTCCCAAATTTATTTATTGTTTTTCTACTCTTTAAAATTGAAGATGTTGGTTTCACAGCAAATGATACAATTATTTCTTGGCCTGACGATATACCACCAAGTATACCACCTGCGTTATTGGAGTTAAATTTCAATTTATTTTTACTTTGTGATATTTCATCTGAATTTTCTTCACCAGATAATTGTGCAGAATTCATACCAGACCCGATATTTACTCCTTTTACAGCATTTATACTCATCATTGCAGATGCAATATCAGAGTCTAATTTTGAGTAAATTGGTGCACCTAAGCCTGCTGGTATTCCTCTTGCTCTTACTTCTATTATAGCTCCACAAGATGAACCTGCTTTTCTTACACTTAATAAATATTTTTCCCAAATTTTTAACATTGATTTATCTGGGCAGAAAAATGGATTCTTATAAATTATTTTATCATTCCATTTAGTTGTATCACAACCTAAAATGCCTAATTGAGTAACCGCAGCAGAAATATTAAATTTTTTACCTAATTTTTTTTCTAAAACTTTTTTGGCTATAGCCCCCGCTGCAACTCTTGTGGCTGTTTCTCTTGCTGAGGATCTACCTCCTCCTCTGTGATCTCTTATTCCGTACTTCTTATAATAGGTAAAGTCAGCATGACCAGGTCTAAATTTATTTTTAATATTTTTGTAGTCTTTTGATCTAACGTCTTCGTTGTAAATTATTAGTGATATAGGAGTTCCGGTTGTTTTACCCTGAAATACCCCAGAAAGAATTTCCACTTTATCTCTCTCTTTTCTTTGAGTTGTGAACTTGGATTGTCCAGGTTTCCTTTTATTCAATTCTTTTTGAATATCTAGCTCATTGATAGGGATTAAAGGAGGACAACCATCAATTATACAGCCTATAGCTGGCCCATGAGACTCTCCCCATGTAGTAAAACGAAAAAACTTTCCAAAAGTATTAAATGACATTAGTTTATATTGTATAGATTATTTTGTTTAAATTATGAATCAAAAAAACTCATTAGGGCTTAATAAATGCTTTTTGGATCTCGATGACCCATTTGAATTATTTGAAAAATGGTTCGCTGAGGCAAAAAAGAAAGAAATTAATGATCCTAATGCTTTAGCTTTGGGTACAGCAAGCAAAGATGGAAAGCCATCGGTTAGAATGGTTCTTCTAAAAGGTTTCGATAAATATGGATTCGTTTTTTACACAAATTTAAATAGTCAAAAAGGTGGTGAAATTAAAGAAAATCCAAATGCAACAATGTGTTTTCATTGGAAAAGTTTATTAAGACAAATAAGAATAGTTGGAACCTTAAGACAAGTAGATGATAAAATAGCAGATGATTATTATAATTCGAGACCCTATGAAAGTAGAATAGGAGCATGGGCATCTAAACAAAGTAGTATTTTAAAAAATAGAAATGAACTTTTAAATTCTTTGGAAAGTTTTAAAAAAAAATATAATGATAGGGATAAAGTTCCAAGGCCTAATCACTGGTCTGGTTGGAATTTAAAGCCATCAAGTATTGAATTTTGGTTAGATGGAGATAATAGAATACATGAAAGATTAAAATACACTTTAGAAGATGATAATAACTGGTCTAAAAATCTTTTAAGTCCTTAAAAATTTCTTGATAAACTAAATGAGGTCAAATTTTCAAGAATATTTTTTTCTTCACAATCATTAAATACTGAAAGTGAGTTAGATGCTAGATTAATATAGTGTTGAGCTTTTTGATAACAAGATTTGATTATTTCATATTTTTTAATTAAAGATAAAATATAATCCAAGTCATTTTCATCTCTAATGTTTTTTAAAAAGGTTTCCTTGAGCCTTTCTTTTTCTTGATTATCTGCTTTTTGAAATAATAAAATTATAGGAAGAGTAACTTTGCCTTCATAAAAATCTTTACCAATTTTTTTTCCAAATAATTTTAGTTCAGAATTATAATCTAAAGTATCATCCGCTATTTGAAATGTTAATCCTAGATTCCTTCCATAAAATTCTAAGGCTTCTTTTTCTTTCGTTTTCATTTCTGATAAAATTGCTCCAACTTTTGTAGCAGCTGCAAATAATTCAGCAGTCTTAGAAGATATAATTTTAAGATATGTTTCTTCCAACATGTCAACCTCACCTTGATGTTGCAATTGTAATACTTCCCCCTGAGCAATTTTTGAGGATGTTGATGATAGCAATTTTAAGACTTCTAAACTTCCATCTTCAACCATCATTTCAAAACATCTACTCAGCAAATAATCCCCAATCAATACAGATGAGTGATTATTCCAAATTTTATTTATTGTTTTTTTACCTCTTCTTATAGAGCCATCATCTATAACATCATCATGCATTAAAGTTGCAGAATGAATTAATTCAACACAAGCTGCTAAATTAATATCTCTAGTACCTTTTGAATAACCACACATTTTTGCAGATCCTAAAGTGAGTAAAGCTCTTAATCTTTTACCACCTGTATTGAGATGATAGGAAGTCATTTTCTGGACCAAATCAACATCACTCAATAATTTAAGTTTAATTTTTTCTTCAACTAATAATAATTTGTCCTCAACAGAGTTTTTTAGTTGAAAATAAGAATTATTAATTTGGTTTTTAAGCTGTATTACAGTTCCCATTTATGCCTACAAACTAGTATAATAAGTTTATATTTATTACTTATCAATTGACGCACCTAAATCTTCAATTATAAGGTGTCTTTATATTCAATTAAAAATTCTATAAAGATTAAAAATGTTCTCTTTTT
>JBJLDX010000021.1:0-63859 GCA_045566175.1 Candidatus Pelagibacter sp.
ATTATATTGCAGAATATTATGATTACTTTGCAGGTTTAGCTGACAAAGTAGAAGGAACTGTTGTCCCAATAGATAAACCAGATATGCAAGTTACAACAACAAGAATTCCTATAGGTGTTGTAGCTGCAATTATTCCTTGGAATTCTCAAATGCTACTAACAGCTGTTAAACTTGCACCAGCTCTTGCTATGGGTAATACTGTTGTAATTAAAGCATCTGAACTTGCTCCAGTAACCCTTTTAGAATTTGCAAAATTAATTGATAAAGCTGGATTACCAAAAGGAGTAATTAATATCATTACAGGTTTAGGTGAACCTTGTGGTAAAGCTTTAACTACACACAACCTTGTAGAAAGAATCGCTTTTACAGGTGGACCAGAGACTGCAAAACATATTATTAAAAATTCTGCAGAAAATTTGTCTCAAGTAAGTTTGGAACTTGGTGGCAAAAGTCCAGTTGTAGTATTTGATGACGCTGATCAAGAAAATGCTTTAAATGGAATAACTGCGGGAATATTTGGTGCTAGTGGTCAAAGTTGTATTGCAGGTTCAAGACTTTATCTTCAGTCAAAAATTTATGATCAATTTCTTAATAAGTTGATTACTAAAGCTGAAAAAATTAGGTTAGGTGGCCCTATGAATAGTGATACACAGATGGGGCCTTTAAATAGTTTTAAACAATTAGAAAATATAGAAAAAAATATTAAGGCTACAATTGAGCAAGGTGGAAAAATTAGATGTGGGGGGAAAAGATCTTCTGTTTCAAATAAAGGTTATTATTTTCCAGCGACAATTATTGAATGTGAAAATCATAATCTTCCTGTTGCAGAAAATGAATTATTTGGTCCAATATTATCAGTAATGAAATTTGAAAATGAAAATGAAGTTATTGAAAAAATGAATGATAATAAATATGGACTTTCGTCTGGAGTTTATACATCCAACTTTGCTCGAGGCATAAGGGTATCAAAAGCTATAAGAGCTGGTATAGTTTTTATAAACACTTACAGATTAATTTCACCCATGGCTCCTTTTGGTGGAATTAAAGATAGTGGTTACGGTAAAGAAGCAGGCATCGAGTCTATAAAAGAATATACTAGAATAAAAACTACATGGTATAATTCATCTGATAAGCCAATGACCGACCCATTTACAATGGGATGAATTTTGCCGATAAAACATTTATTAATCTTACTTTTTATTTCAATAGCTCACGGAAGTGCTTTTCCTTTCACTAAATTAGTTTTAAATGACTCAGTACCTCCTATTTTGATGGCATCACTTAGAATGGGCCTAGTACTACTAATATTAATTCCTTTTTGGAAATTCAAAATACCGGAAAAAAAATATATACCATCATTAATAGCTTTTTCAATTTCTATGGGAGTTATGGTTTATGTTTTTATGACTCTTGCCTTATACTATTCTTCTATTATTTCACCAGTAATTGTAGGTTCTCAATTGGCAATACCCTTTGGAATTCTCGCTAGTGCATTCATGTTAAATGAAAACATAAGTCCAAAAAAATGGTTTTTTATATTTTCTGCTTTTATAGGTGTATTGATAATATTTTTTGATCCAAAATTGGTAGATAATTTTTTAGGATTATTATTTGCAAGTTTAATGGCTCTAGCTTTTGCTTTTGCTCAAGTTTTTTCAAGACAATTAAGAGATCTGGATATTAGTTTAACTAATGCGTTTACTGGCCTATTTGGATTTGTAATTTTATTAATTTTATCTTTCTTAATTGAAGGTAATACCATCTCAACTATTCAATCTATAAGTCATAATTCATGGATTTTAATATCTTATCAAGCAATTGTGGTTTCTCTTGGTGCTCATTTGCTTATGTTTTATTTATATAAATTTTATACTGTAGGTCAAATTTTTCCCTCTTATTCTCTTTTTCCTATATTTGGAATAGCCTTAAGTTATTTAATATTTGGAGAGGTGCCTACTGTTTTGTTCGTAGTGGGTGGAATAATCGTTATAAGTTCTGTCTTTTTGCTTCACAAAATAAAATAATTAATCATGAATTGATTAAGTATTAAATGAATGTTTTTTACTAGGAAATTGTTTCTTTTGAACTTCAGATTTATATTTTTTTACTGCTCCATCAATAATTTTACTACTATTAACATATCTTTTTACAAATTTAAATTTACTTTCACTCATTCCAATTAAATCATCAATTACTAATATTTGACCGTCACAATTTACTGAAGAGCCAATTCCTATTGTTGGAATTTTTATTTTTTCAGTAATTATTTTTGATAGTTTTGTTTCTACACACTCTAATACTATACAAAATACCCCTGCTTCTTCTAAAAGTTTAGTATCATTTATAATTTTATCTCTTTCTTTTTGTTTTTTTCCTTTAAAAGAAAATTTTTTATCAGTTTGAGGTAAAATACCGACGTGACCCATAACGGGAATTCTATTTTTTACTAAAGTTTTTATAATTGAAATTATCTTTTTACCTCCTTCAAGTTTGACTCCATCACAATTAGTTTCTTTCATTACTAATTTTGCATTTTTTAGAGCTTGTTTTGGATTTTTGTAAGTATTATAGGGCATATCAACCACCATTAATGATTTCTTTACTCCAGATCTGACACTTTTTGAATGATTTATCATAGTGTCTAAAGTCACTTCTTTTGTAGATTTATAATTATAAAGAACGGAGCCTAAAGAATCTCCAACTAATACTAAATCACAATGATTATCCAGAATAGATGCAATCTTTTTTGAATAAGCGGTAAGACAAACGATTTTAGATTTATTTTTTTTATTTAAAATTCTTTTAATTATTTTGTTCATCTTACTCTAGCTCTATAGTACTAGGAGGTTTTGAGGTTACATCATAAACTACTCTATTAATTCCTCTAATGCTATTAACAATTTTGTTTGAGATGCCTTGAATAAATGATTTTTTGAATTCATAAAAATCTGCTGTCATACCATCTTCAGAAGTTATTGCTCTTAACAAACATAAATATTCGTATGTTCTATTATCACCCATAACACCAACAGTTTTTACAGGAAGCAATGCTGCATAAGCTTGCCAAATCTTATGGTATAAATTATTTTCTCTTAAGGCTTGAATAAAATAATGGTCTGCTTCTTTTAAAATATTGATTTTTTCTTTAGTGATTATACCTGGCATTCTAATTGCTAAACCTGGTCCAGGAAATGGATGACGAGAGATAATTTCTTTACTTAAATTTAATTCCAAGCCTAATTTTCTAACTTCATCTTTAAATAAAAACTTTAATGGTTCTACTAATTTAAGCTTCATTTTGTTTGGAAGACCTCCTACATTATGATGAGATTTTATTTTGGAAGTTTGGCTACCTGTAACAGATTTACTTTCTATCAAATCTGGATAAAGAGTTCCTTGAGCTAAAAACTTCACATTTTTAATTTTTTTTGCATATCTTTCAAAAATTTTAATAAATAAATTTCCTATTATCTTTCTTTTTTTTTCAGGATCAGAAATGTTTCTTAATTTTTTAAGAAATTCTTTTTCTGCATTTACATAAATTAAGTTAATTTTTAATTTTTTTTTAAATGTTGTAACTACTTGTTTTTCCTCATTTTTTCTAAGAAGACCTGTATTTACAAAAATACAATATAAATTCTTTCCAATGGCTTTGTTCAATAGTTGTGCTACTACACTGCTGTCGACTCCCCCTGATAGGGCACAAATAACTTTATTGTTTCCAATTTGCTTTTTAACATCATTAATTAATTTAATCTTTTGATCTTTTGCTGACCAATTTTTTTTTATTTTGCATATTAAAAAAATAAAATTGCTAATGAGTTTTTTTCCATTTTCAGTATGTGTTACTTCTGGATGAAATTGAACTCCATAAAATCTTTTAGATTTATTCTCTACTATTGCAAAATTTGAATTTTGACTTGAAGCTATAATATTAAATTTTTTTGGTAATCTTGAAACTTGATCAGCATGGCTCATCCAAACTTTAATTATCTTTTTATTCTTAAAAAAATTTTTAATTAGTAGACTGTCATTTTTTTTATAAATATTAGCAAGACCAAATTCTCTATGTTTAGATTGTTTTACTTTTCCACCATTTAATTTAGCAAGAATTTGGTGGCCAAAGCAAATACCTAAAACTGGAACTTGTTTTTCAATAATTTTTTTATCAAATGAGTATTTTCTAATTTCATAAACATTTAAAGGACCACCAGATAGAATTATTCCTTTTATAGAGTCATCAATATCTTTATCTCTAATCTTTTTATGACTTCTTATTTCTGAAAAAACACCGAGCTCCCTTATTCTTCTTGCAATCAATTGTGTAAATTGAGATCCAAAATCTATTATTAAGATTTTGTTAAAGTTTTTATCAAGACTCATTATTTTTAGGCTCTATGTTGCCAAGTGTCTCCAAAATATCTTTATTTTCTTCACATAATTTTTTACAAACTCTTACAAAAGTTTTTGATAAATCTTTTACTTTTGAGTAGTTTGATTTTTTTAAAGCTATTTTCATCAACATTAATATTGCCTCCTCATTGTCTGGTTCTAATAATAATGTGGCCTCTAAGTTTTTTTCCTCTTTGTCTTGTTCCTCTTCAATATTATATATTTTTGCTAAATATAAATAAGAATTCGAGTCTTTCGGATTAAAAACAATGCTTCTTTCAAACATAAATCTTGCATCTTCATACTTTTTATCATTATAAAACTTTAAGCCTTTATCAAAAAAATTTTCATTACTTAAGGAAACATTTGTAAAGTTAACCACTAAATATAAAAATAAAAATATTTTAAATTTTTTATACATTAATATTTGCTATCATTTTTAATAATATCAACATTATGAACCATACTTTCATAAAATCCTGCTTTTGTAATTTTAACAAATTTTGGTTTATCTCTTAAATATTTAATTTGTTTCGATCCAAGATACCCCATGGATGATCGTAGACCACCAATTAATTTATAAATTATTTCACTTACTTTCCCTTTGTACTTAGCAAACCCTTCGACACCTTCTGGAACATACTTGGATACATCTTTTTGTTTTGATTGAAAATATCTGTCGGCTGATCCTTTATTCATTGCACCTACAGAGCCCATGCCTCTAAAACTTTTAAATAATTTTCCATTTCTTTTTATTAATTTTCCTGGAGTTTCATCACTGCCTGCAAATAAAGATCCTATCATGACTGCATCTGCCCCAGCTGCAAAAGCTTTCGCTAAATCACCAGAGTATTTAATTCCTCCATCAGAAATAATTTTGACATTCTTGTTTTGAATTCCATTTCTTACAGCTAAAATTGCACTTAATTGTGGTACTCCAATTCCTGCTACCAACCTAGTTGTACAAATAGAACCTGGGCCAATCCCAACTTTAATTATATCTACTCCTAATTTTAAAAGAAATTTTGCAGCTTCAGGCGTAGCAATATTTCCAGCACATAATGCAGTATTGTCAGCTTTAATTCTTTTAATATGTCTTATTATTTCTGAAACTTTTTTTGTATGACCATGTGCAGTATCTACAACAATCATATCTATATTTTCTTTTAAAATTATCTCTGCTCTTTTAAATTCACTGGGTCCAGCCCCAACAGCAGCTCCAACTAATAAATTCAATCTTTTCACTTTTTTAATTTCCAAAACTTGTTGTTTTGTACTTAAATTTCTATGAATTATTCCTAACCCTCCTGCTTTAGCTATTGCTATTGCCATTTTACTTTCTGTTACAGTATCCATTGCTGAGGATAAAAGTGGAATTTTTAATTTTAAATTTTTCGTTAACTTGATACTTGTGTCTACTTGCGATGGCAATATCTCTGAGTATTTGGGTACAAGCGTTACATCATCAAAGGTGAGTGCTTCTTTTATAGGAACCATAGTCTTTTATATACGATTCCTTTTAAATTTAAAGAGACTATCTAAGATTTTTACAAATAATAAAACTTTCTTTAGAATCTTTTCGACTTGATTTAGGTTTAAAAACCTTCACTTCTTTAAATATTTTTTTTCCAAGTGCGACAATTTCATTAAATGTAGCTCCCATAAATATTTTTGAAATAAAAAACCCTTTTTCATGCATTACTTCTTTAGAAAAGATCATAGCTTCTTTGCATAATTCCCCAGTTTGAATAGAATCTATATTTTTGATACCAGTAGTATTTACTGCCATATCGGACATGACAACATCTGACCCTTTGATTAAATAACTTTTTATTTCATTCTGTATTTTTTGGTTTGTAAAATCACCTTTAATTTGAATTGTTTTTTCAATTGGTTCCATTTTTTTTAGATCAATTGAAATTATTTTAGCATTTTTAATAGCTTTAGCTACAAACTGAGACCAACTACCTGGAGCTGCTCCAATATCAATTACTGACATTCCTCCTCTAAAAATTTTAAATTTTTCATCAATTTCTATTAACTTATAAACTGATCTTGCTCGATAACCGTCCACTTTAGACTGTCGAACAAAAATGTCTCTTTTTTGTCTATTAATCCAATTTTTTGAGATCTTATTTTTTTTCAATTAATTTAAATATCTAAGACTTTTAAATGTTTTTTTATTAGTTAGAGTCTCTACTTCAACTAATATGCTTTTATCTACTCGCATATCTTTGCCATCTTTCCAAATCCCTGCAGCAAGATGCATTATTCCAATCTTATAATTTGGTAGATAGGGTTCAATAAATGTTTTTTGATCTTCATCATATTTAGGAAGTAAGTTACTTGTAATCCAATTGCAGTTCAAAGGTAAAAATTCTGTTTCTAAATCATCGATGTAAACTGACATATTAATTGCCAATCCTTCCGATCCAAATATATTTCCAGCTTTTAGGGTTTTTGATAAATTACTTTGCCAAGAACTCCACCCTTTTGAATTTTTTTCTAAAGAAAAAACACCAATATTAATATGTGGTGCAAAAGCTAATTTTCTTGCTTTGTGATAACCAATTTTTGATTTTATCGCATGTTTAAAATTCTGTGATTTTATAATAGCAAGTTTTCCAACTAACCAATTTACCTTTGATGTAATTTTATATCCTGGTCCAATTGTTTGTGTGATACCAAGTTTACCATTTGCACAAGCCTTAAAATATAGTTCAACACAATTCCAATCATTTACCCAAGCATCACAATCAATCCATAAATATTTTTCATAATTAGGAAAATATTTTGGAAGAAATGCTCTTGATACCTGGCTTTTAAGCCACTCTTTATCTTTCACTTTATGACCTGGAACTTCAATATCCCATTCAGCAGGTCTAATTTCGTCAATTTTATTTGAGATTTTTTGTTTTTGTTCATGTGTTAATCCTGCATCTAAAATACAAATTGCAACTTTTTCACTTTCTTTAAATCTTTTAATTGAGTCAATTAGTTCTTCTAATAAAGGAAAATAATTAGCATCTGCTAATGAAACAATAACATTTTTTTTCATTAAAGTTCGTCTTCTAGATCATCATCATCTTGAATTTTGTCATTTTCATGATGTTTTTTTATTTTTTGATAATGCAAAAAACTAATCGGCAATAAAAATACATAAACTACAGAGCTCATTGCAATAACATTAAAAGTATAAATTAATAAAAGTCCAAAAAATAATACAATTCCAAAAAGAAGAAAGATTGTTGTCTTTCTTGGTATAACTATCTTTTTAAAAGAGTAAGTTGGAAACTTGCTAATTAATAAAAATGAGATCAAAATAAAAAAAGTTGGGACAATCACTTCATAATTTAATTTAAATAAATCAAATCCGCTTAAACTTATAATTAATGGGGTTAATACCAATATACCTCCAGCTGGTGATGGAACACCTTCAAAAAAATTATCTTTCCATGATGACTCTTGATTAGAATTTATATTAAATCTTGCTAGTCTTAAAGCTACACAGATTACATAAATTAAACATAATAACCAACCAAACCGTCCTAAAGAATTTAATTTCCAAAAGTACATTATAAATGCTGGAGCTACTCCAAAACTTATCATGTCAGTAAGTGAGTCAAGCTCTTTACCAACTTTTGAGGTTCCTTTAATTAATCTTGCAATTCTACCATCCAGTGCATCAATTAACGCAGCAAAAATTATTGCAATAATTGCAAAATCAAATCTTTCATCTAGCGCAAATCTTATTGATGTAAGGCCAATACAAACTCCAATCAATGTGAGCATATTTGGCAAAATCATTCTAGCGCTTTTTTTATCCGCTACTATTTTAAAATTATTTTTTTGTGGTTCCATTTTATTTTTTAGCTAACAATGTTTCTCCAGAAATAGCTTTTTGACCAACTTTTACTAAGGGTTCGTAATTTTCGTAATAAACATCTGCTCTACTTCCAAATCTTATCATTCCAATTCTATCTCCTTGTTTCAAAGCCTGATCCTTATTAGATTCACAAACAATTCTTCTAGCAACTAAGCCTGCTATCTGCACTACAATAATATCATTGTCAAAATTATCTTTAATTTTGAAATAGTTTCTTTCATTATCTTCACTTGCTTTATCAAGTGAGGCGTTAAAAAATTTTCCTGGCTTATATAAAATCTCCTCTATTTTCCCACCACATGGTGTCCTATTTACATGGCAATCAAAGACATTCATAAAAACACTGATCTTCTTAAATTTTTTATTTTCTAATCCAAGTTCTTTTGGACCATCAACTTCCTCAACTTTAATAATTTCCCCGTCAGCAGGGCTAACTAGATAATTATCATCTTCAATTGTAACTCTGTCTGGATCTCTAAAAAAATAATAAACCCAAATTGTTAGCACCAAACCAATTAATCCCAAAAAATCACTAAAACTATAAAGTACTATAGTAATTATTCCAGCAATTACTAAAAACTTATATCCCTCTGCGTGAATCTTTGGAAATACTTTACTAATCATATTCTTCTATTTGATAAATTTTCATTAATATGTATATAAAATCACGAAATTCAATTAATAAGATAAAATATAAGTGAGCAAAATTACCGTTAAAAACCCAATAGTAGAGTTAGATGGTGATGAAATGACCAGAATAATCTGGAAATTTATCAAAAACAAATTAATCCTTCCTTATTTAGATCTTGGCATTGAATACTATGATTTAGGCATGAAAAGTAGAGATGGTACTGACGACCAAATTACAATTGACTCAGCTAATGCTATAAAAAAAATAGGTGTAGGTATTAAATGTGCAACCATCACTCCAGATGAAGCTAGAGTAGAAGAATTTAATTTAAAAAAGATGTGGAGATCTCCCAATGGAACAATAAGAAATATTATTGGTGGAACTGTTTTCAGGGAACCAATAATTTGTTCTAATATTCCAAAATTAGTTCCCTCTTGGTCAGATCCTGTTGTAATCGGAAGACATGCTTTTGGTGATCAGTATAGAGCAACAGATTTTAAAGTTCCTGGAAAAGGAAAAATGGAAATTAAATGGACTTCAGAGGATGGAAAAGATGAAATTAAATATGAAGTTTTTAATTTTACTGGTCCTGGTATTGCACTTTCAATGTACAATTTAGATAAATCTATTGAAGACTTTGCGAGATCTTGCTTTAGCTATGGTTTGATTAAAAAATGGCCAGTTTATCTATCTACTAAAAATACTATTTTAAAAAAGTATGATGGAAGATTTAAAGATATATTTGAAGAAGTATTTAATAAAGAGTTCAAGAAAAAATTTGATGAAGTAAAAATTACATATGAGCACAGATTAATTGATGACATGGTTGCATGTGCCATGAAATGGAGTGGTAAGTATATATGGGCTTGTAAAAATTATGATGGAGATGTTCAATCTGACACTATGGCTCAGGGTTATGGATCATTAGGTTTAATGACTAGTACTTTATTAACGCCAGATGGAAAAACGATGGAAGCAGAGGCTGCCCATGGAACTGTAACGAGACACTATAGAATGCATCAACAAGGTAAAGAAACCTCGACTAATCCCATAGCATCCATATTTGCATGGACAAGAGGATTGGCTCATAGAGGTAAATTAGATGGGAATAATGAACTCATCAAATTTGCAAATACAATTGAAAAAGTATGCATTGAATGTGTTGAAAGTGGATCAATGACTAAAGATCTTGCAATATTGATTGGACCTTCAAGTAAATATCTAACAACTAATCAATTTTTAGATGTAATTGATAAAAATTTAAAAAAAAAATTAAATTAAAGTTTTAATTTTATCAAAAGCCTCATTTATCTTATTTTGATCTTGACCTCCAGCTTGGGCAAAATCTTTTCTACCTCCTCCACCTTGACCACCAATTACTTCTGAGCTTAATTTAACAAATTTAACTGCATCATATTTTTCAATTAGTTTATCAGTTATACCAACTGCTACTCCAACTTTGTCATCTTTACTTGCAAAAACAACAACTATCCCATCTCCTAATTCTTTTTTACCGTCATCTACTAATTTCCTCAATTCTTTTGGCGGTAGACCATCAACCTTTTGAAATCTTATTTTTATTCCTTTTATTTCTTCATTGTTTATTTTATTTTTTGTTTTATCATTAAGAATTGATTTAACCAATAAAGTATCTAGCTGTTTAGTTAAATTTTTAATCAATAGTTTTTGATCTGATTGATCTAAAGATGGCTTGCCTCCAAAATCAATTATCTGTTTAGATAAATCTTTAATCACTTCATCATTTTTTTCTGAAGATAAATTTGATAATTTTTCCTTATTTTTTAAATAATCATCTAATTGTTTATCTCTTAAAGCCTCTATTCTTCTTACGCCTGCTGCAATTGATGATTGGTTAACTATTTTAAATTTACCTATATCTGCAGTGTTTTTAACATGTGTTCCTCCACATAATTCTGTAGAAAAATACTTTCCTTTATCATCACCCATTGAAAGAACTCTCACTTCTTCGCCATATTTTTCACCAAATAATGCTAGCGCACCATTTTCAACAGCTTCATCAGGTGTCATTAATCTAGTTCTTACGTCTGTTTTTTTTGCTACCATTGAATTAACAAAGGTTTCTATTTTTTCAACATCCTCATTCGAAATTGGTTTCATATGACTAAAATCAAATCTTAATCTAGTCGGTTCAACTAAAGAGCCTTTCTGAGTAACATGCGTCCCCAATACTCTTCTTAATGACTCGTGAAGTAAATGTGTTGCAGAATGGTAAGCTTTCGTATCATTTCTTTTATCTTCATCTATTTTCATTTCTACACTATCTTTAATTTTAACAGAACCACTTAATACTTTTCCATAATGAACAAAAAGGTCTCCCAATTTTTTCTGAACATCAGTGACTTCGAACTTAAAATCTCCAGAAATAATTTCTCCAGTGTCACCAACTTGACCGCCTGACTCTCCATAAAATGGTGTCTGATTTGTTATAACCATTCCTTCATCATTCGATTTTAATTCTTTGATTTCTTTATTGTCTTTAAGTAAAGACAAGATAACTCCTTCAGCTTGATTTGTTTCATAGCCTAAAAATTCTGTAGCACCTAATTTTTCCCTAATGCCAAACCAAATATCTTCTACTGTAGAATCTCCAGAACCTTTCCAATTTTTTTTTGCAAGCTCTCTACTTTCTTTCATTAAAACTTGAAATTTTTTTATATCAATTGATAGAGACTTATTTCTTAAAATATCTTCAGTAAGATCTAAAGGGAAACCATAAGTATCATATAATTTGAACGCAACATCTCCTGGAAGCACTTTGTCTATTTTTGATATTTCATCATTTAAAATTTTTATTCCTCGATCTAATAAAACTAAAAATTTCTCTTCTTCCATTTTTAATGTTTCATTAATCAATGACTCTGCTCTTTTTAATTCTGGATAATTACCTGACATTTCATTTTTAAGTGTTTCAAATAAGTTATAAAAAACTGGTTCTTTGGATCCAAGTAAATGAGAGTGTCTCATACCTCTTCTCATTATTCTTCTAAGTACGTACCCTCGTCCTTCATTTGATGGTAAAACTCCCTCAGCAATTAAAAATGAGCTTGCCCTCAAATGATCTGCAATAACTCTAAAACTTGAAAGATTATTTTGATCTGGTTTTTTTTTAACAATATCTGAAGTTGATTGAATTAACTTTTTGAAATGATCTGTTTCATAATTATCATGAGTGCCTTGAAGTAAAGCTGCAACTCGCTCTAATCCCATTCCTGTATCTACAGATGGTTTAGGTAGATCTATTCTTTTATCTTTTGAAACTTGCTCATACTGCATGAAAACTAAATTCCAAATTTCAATAAATCGATCACCATCTTCATCTTTAGTACCTGGTAATCCCCCTTTTAAATGTTCCCCATGATCATAAAAAATTTCTGAACAAGGACCACAAGGACCAGTTTCTCCCATTGACCAAAAGTTATCTGATGTTGAAATTCTGATTATTCTATCCTCACTAAGACCAGCAATTTTTTTCCAAAGATTAAATGCTTCATCATCTTCATGAAACACTGTTACATAAAGTCTATTTTTATCTATACCAAAATCTTTTGTAATTAAATCCCATGCATAATGTATAGCTTTTTCTTTAAAGTAATCTCCAAATGAAAAATTTCCTAACATTTCAAAAAATGTGTGGTGCCTAGGTGTATAACCAACATTTTCTAAATCATTATGTTTTCCACCTGCTCTTACACATTTTTGTGAAGTAGTAGCTCTTTGGTAATCCCTTTTTTCCAATCCTGTAAATACATTTTTAAATTGGACCATGCCAGAATTAGCAAACATCAATGTTGGATCATTATTTGGTACCAGATTACTAGACTCGACGATCTTATGATCGTTTTTCTCAAAGTATTTTAAGAACGTTTCTCTTATTTGATTTAGTGATTTCTGAACCATATTTTTAAAATACAGCTTTTTTATTCTATGTCTAGATAACGATAAATGGGGTAAAGGCGCTTATTTTAAGCGCCTTTATAATTTAAAGATGACCTTTAATTCTAGTTCTTTTTTGGAGGAGTAGCTTCTTTTTCAGCTTCTTCTTTTTCAGCTACTTTCTTCTCTTTTTCAATTTTTTCAGGACTTAATGGATTTCCCTCAATCTTTTTAGAAATCACACCTGCTTTTTCCCTAATTGCCATTTCTATTTCTGCAGCAACCTGTGGATTTTGAGCTAAATAGACTTTGGCATTTTCTCTTCCTTGTCCTATTTTCTCGCCTTTATAAGCATACCATGCACCTGATTTTTCAATGATGTCGGCTTTAGCACCTAGGTCTACTAACTCACCCATCTTGCTTATTCCTTTTCCATACATCAAGTCAAACTCAACAACTTTGAACGGTGGTGCAACTTTATTCTTAACTACTTTCACTCTTGTAGAGTTACCAATAATTTCATCTTTGTCTTTGATGGCACCAATTCTTCTAATGTCCATTCTTACTGATGAGTAAAACTTAAGTGCATTTCCACCTGATGTTGTTTCAGGACTTCCAAACATAACCCCAATTTTCATTCTGATTTGGTTAATGAAAATCATCATTGTGTTTGTGTTGGAAATTGAACCAGTTAACTTTCTTAAAGCCTGACTCATTAATCTTGATTGAAGACCTACATGATGATCGCCCATCTCACCTTCAATTTCAGCTCTTGGAGTTAACGCTGCGACTGAGTCAATTACGATTACTGAAATAGACCCTGATTTTACTAGTGTATCTGCTATTTCCAAGGCTTGCTCCCCTGCATCTGGTTGTGAGATTAAAAGCTCCTCAGTGTTTACTCCTAATTTTTTCGCATAAACTGGATCTAAAGCATGTTCTGCATCAACGAATGCACAAATTCCACCAGCCTTTTGGGCTTCAGCAACAACTTGTAATGCTAACGTTGTTTTTCCAGAAGACTCTGGTCCGTAAACTTCTACAATTCTTCCTTTGGGTAATCCGCCTATTCCTAAAGCTAAGTCCAAACTTAAAGATCCTGTAGATATCGACTCGATATCCATAGCTCTTTTCTCGCCTAGCTTCATCACTGAACCTTTTCCGAAGTTGTCTGTGATCTGGCTGATCGCTGCCTCTAATGCCTTATTTTTCTCTTTATTATCCAATTCTTGATCTTTTGTAGATTTAACTACTTTTAAGTTATTCTTTAGTCATTTTAAGCTTACCTCATTTTATTAATTTTTTTAACACTCGAATCATATAATTATTATGTACTACATTTTGTTCTCATTTGCAAGATTTATTTATTATCGGCCCAAAAACCCGTATAATTATCTGGATTTTTAGAGTATGCGCTACTGTTCAATAGATCCAACCGACTTTAGAAGATTAAACTGTGAGAGAGCGTAGTTTCTCTCTGAGTCTGCCAATGAAATCTGGGCATCTAATAATAAAGAGTTAGATTGAATAACCTCTAAGGTAGTTCTTTCTGAGCCACTATTATATTCAGCGACGATCCCCTCATTTGCAATCTCTGCAGCGTTCACTTGGGCTCTTCACTGAACTGAGTAGACTTTTGTTTGATTGATAATTTGACCAAGCGCTTGCAACATCTGTTTGATTTTTTTTGAGTCATATTACTTAATAAGTAGATTTTTTTGTGTCTCTAAACTTTCGTTTTTATCTTAAATGTTGCAATATTTCTTACCTCCTGAAAAGAATGGCCATGTGATCAGTTGCTTTCAAAGTATCTTGTTCTCTTTCATCGTAGGTAGAACTCAGGTCATCCGTTTTCGATCTATCAAACGATAATGTTAGCTGTTGGTGCTAAATCAGATCTTAGCGCTTGTGGTATCTTTTTGTGATTGCTCATATTCTAAGTTGAGCTATAATTAAATCTGGGTTATTGCCTTTTTTGGATATTTCTATTGCTGATTTTAGCTCATCGGGCACATTGGCTATTACTATTGAATGTTTTATCTAAGTAGCTTCGGCGTCTGCTAAGTCCGCCAATAACATTTTCATAATTTAGCTTGACTTGTTAAAAATTCATTTTCAGCTTGGATCAATTTTGCTTGTGCGCCCGCTAAATGAGGACTCGGACTGCGCTACGTCTGATAAAGATATGTTACCTCTTTCAAGTCTAATTCTATCGGTTTCTACCTGACGATCTAGTAAATTAACATTCGATCTATTAATCTTAAGTTTTTCGTTTGCTGAGACTAATCCCGTATAGGCTTCTATCGATTTATATAAAATTTCTTGCTCTTTTTTTAAAAGCTTTGCTTTTGCTATTTCTATTCCGATCTTGCTTTTTCTTAATCTCTGCCCCTCTTCCAAAGTCTATTAATGTTTGGGTAATTGTTATATGATTGCACTGCTGGATCTACATCGTGAGATTGTGGCATCAGTCCACCGCTTTGATTGGTCAATTTATTTGTATCTTCTTGAGCTTTTACTACCACTCTAAAGTTATCAGTTGGTAAGATACGAGCTTCTTGAGACGTTCAACTCTTGCTCAGATATGTTTAAGCTCTCTCTTTCTGCATTTAATTCTGCATTGTGTATCATTATAAGCTTTTTTTAAAGCAGTGCTGAAAGAGTCTCGGCGTTAGCATTTGCTAAATAAAATTAAAGAACTTGCTAATATATATTATAAAATTTTTTTTCATTTCTTTCTATATACAGCAGATTTGATCTGATGATTACTATTTAAGTTAAGATATTACTGACGCGTACTTGGGCATATTTCTAAACATATTTTGGGTTATTCTTTGATAAGTCTGCATAAAATTTAGTACATCTCCCCTGCTCATTATTTTACGATTTCACTTTTCTTTTACGACTTAACCAAAGTTTCCGCTCTTGTTTCAACCTCCATTTTTGTAACAAACTAAAGTTTTGTGCTTTTAAGTAAATCAAACAATTCAATTGTGAATATAAGTTTTTGTACTTTGATTTCAATTGATGGTTAACGTATTTTCTCCAAATTTGTTTTTGGTCCTTTGCTCTTTCCATTGAATTTATTGATTTTATTCAAAGTGGTATTTGATTCTCAGATTTTGCGCCAACACACCAGCCCTCAAAAATGATTACATCTGGTCTCTATCTTTTAAATCATACCATCGTTTTTTTGTTATACCTGTCATCGATTGCTTTATTAAATGTTGGTAAGTTTTAATCTTTTAGAATTTCTTACTTTTTGTCTTTCTGAAGAAATTTAACATCATATCTGATATCGTGCGTTCCTGGTACTCCTCTTGTTAAAAGCATAGGATGAACTCTTTTTGATAACTTTATTCGCTCTTTTCTTGTTTTATAAAAGTCATCTATTGAGATCCTGAAAACGTTTAATCTAAAGTATCTAGTTAAAATAATTTTGATTAAAGAACTGATCGTGGTTTTGCCGGTTCCTTGGCCTCCTGCTAAGCCCACAAAATAAGGTCTTTTTTTATCTGGCTTTCTGCTGAATCCAAAAACACAGTGGAATTAAGAAGGACTTTAATCATTCTTTCTTTATTCTTAAATCTATCAGCTTTTGTCTCTTGAGATTTAATAAACTTTAAACAGTCTTTTTTTACTTTACCAAAGCACTCAGCCGTTAATTGTTGCATTGAAAATCTATTTTTTTTGATCTCATCGGATGATTTTGACCATCGTTAACTGGAAGCTACATCTTTCATATCATCCAGCATTTACTTCATCCACATGCAGCCTAACATTAAATCCGGTCATCGCTGGATGCACTTCTTGGATTATGATGTGTGTAAATTCCACATTCAGTGCAAAAGTAATGTTTGGCAACTTTTGTGTGATACTGATAAAGTTTTAATTTATCTTCTCCCTTTAGCAACTTTAAAATCCTCATTTTTTACCATACGCCATAGTTGCACCTTTTCTTTTACAAATAGAACAATTGCATTTTACTACTTTTGCCAATTTATCTCCCTCTGAAGAATTAATTTCGGCTTCTACAGCTCCACAATGACAAACTAATTTTTTCAATTTCTCTCCAATTATTAAAATTCAGAATTATCCAAATAACCTCTTGGATCTATTGTTCCCTTATGAGCAACTAAAACTAAATAATCATACAAAAATGTACTTTTAACAAATTCTCTTTCTTCAAAAGTTAATTGATTAATTCTTTGCAATTCTTTTTGTGCTTCTTTTGATGTCATATATTTATCCTAACATTTACTTTTGATTCTTCCAATTAAATCTTCTTTGCTTAGTTTTTTATTTTTTTTAATTTGGTATGTTTGTTGTACTAATTGATCTTTTAAATAATAATAATAGTTAAAAGTTATAAAGCTTTTGTTTTTTCTTTTGTAGGAGTGTTGCCAACTTATAGTTTCATCGTCTTTTTTCATCTTAAAAACGAGCTCCTCATCAACTAGTACCCCACCTGCTCTTATGGTATTTTTTGCTTCATCTATATAAAAAGATAAATAATTTATGTATCCATCTGATGATATAAATGAACAGGTTATTTTTTTTTCTGATGAACTCGCATTAATATTCCCACCGATCAATAAACAGATGAACACAATCCCTAAAATTTTTTTCATTTATGAATTATTTAAACTATCTCTGGTTGAAGTTATCCACAAGCATACAAAATGTGGTTTTGATGTTCACGTTTTGATTCACTTTTGATTCAATTACGGACTCAAAATACAACCTCTTGCGTGCATTGTATAAATGGTCTATAAATTAGAACAAAACAAGAACATGAAACTAACAGTCCCTTATTATCTACATAAAGCCGGTGCTGGTTTTCCCTCACCTGCCACTGATTATATCGAAGAAGATATCGATCTTAATATGCATTTAATCAGAAATGTTCCAGCAACTTTCATTATCAGAGTTCAAGGAAAATCCATGGTGGATGTTGGCATTAATGATGGAGACTTATTAGTTGTCGATAAAAGTTTAAAACCAAAAAACTTTTCAACAGTTATTGCAAATGTTCATGATGAACTCGTTGTTAAAACTTTAGTTCAAGAAAGAGATAAAAAATTTCTAACCTCTGGATCTAAGGACTTTTCTGAAAGAATTTTAATTAATCAAGAAGAAGATGTTTTTATTTGGGGAGTTGTAACTTATGTCATCCATTCAACGTACTAGAAAATTAGCTTTAGTTGATTGTAATTCTTTCTATGTTTCTTGTGAGAGGTTATTTAATCCAAGAATTAGAAAAAAACCTGTTGTAGTTTTATCTAATAATGATGGTTGTATTATATCAAGATCAAATGAAGCCAAGGCTTTAGGAATTAAAATGGGTGAACCTTACTTTAAAGCTAAAGATATTATTGTTAAAAATAAAGTTGAAGTTTTTTCATCAAATTATTCTTTATATGGAGACTTATCTAGAAGAGTAATGAGGACACTTAAAAGGTTTAACTCAGAAATAGAGATTTATTCAATTGATGAAGCATTTTTAGATTTATCAAATTTTCCTGATAGTGAAGTAGAAAAAGTTGGAAAAGAAATCAGAGAAACTGTTTTTCAGTGGACTGGTATCCCTACTAGTATCGGTATTGCTAAAACAAAAACTTTGAGTAAAATTGCAAATCATATTGCAAAGAAAAAACAATCAGGTGTTACTAGTTTAATTGGTATAGAAAATTTAGATCCTGTTCTTGAAAAAGTAGAAATAAATGATGTGTGGGGCGTCGGTAGACAACTCACAAAATTTTATCAAAAAAATGGAATTTATAATGCCAAGCAACTTAAAAATAAATCTAATACATGGATCAAAAAATCTTCTAATGTTTTGGGTTCAAGAACTGCAATGGAATTGAGAGGTATCCCATGTATCAATTTAGAAACAACTCAGACAAAAAGAAAAAGTTGTGTTGTCTCAAGATCTTTTGGAAAAAGAATTAAAAAATTTCAAGAATTAAAAGAAGCAGTTGCAAACTATTGTTTAAATGCATCTGAGAAAATTAGGTCTGAATCTTTAGTTGCAAAAGCTATCACTGTTTTTGTTAGAACTAGTCCTTTTCAAAGAGACTTTGGTTACTATTCAAATGCAAAGACAGTTGATTTTCCAATTGCAACAAACAATAGTATTGAAACTGTTAAGACTGCAGTTTCTATTTTAGAAAGCTGTTTTTAAAAACGGTTACCGTTATCAAAAAGCGGGTGTCATGCTTACAGGATTGCGTAATGATGATGGTAGAAAAAATTTATTTTCATCTGAAAAAGATGAAAAGATTAATAGTTTAATGAGATCAATCGATAATACTAATTATAGATATGGCAGATCAACTCTAAGTCTTGCTAGTGCTGGAGTTAATAAAAAATGGAATATGCGAAGACAATACTCTTCAAAAATAGATACAGCTGATTTTTATTGTTTACCAACGATTAAGGTTATTTAACATTTTCAATATCACTTATGTTAGATAAGGCCTTATCAAATTCCTCCTTATTTTCTCTCAAAGCTAAATTTGAGACTGAATAAACAGAAACTAATAAAAATACCAATGGAATTGCAGTTATTATTGAGGCGTAACTCTTGATTAATAAGATGTATAAAATAATAAATAAAGCTGAACGAATTAAAAAAGTTTTTCTAAAAACACTAATAATAGATAGCGAATGTTTAATTAAATTATAAAAACTCATTTTAGATGGTCCAAAATATCTTATTCCTCTAATTGAAGGTATTGCTATAAGTTTATCTTCTATTTTTCTTAATGAACCTGAAAAACTATTCCAAGTAGATTTTTCATTTATCATTTTTTCAACAACAGTTTTTGATAAGCAGGTAAAATTCCCAAATTTAATTGATTTACCAGTAAATGTTAAAGTTATTAATTTGTGAATTTGGTAACAAACTTTAAATATTAAACCTTCTGATCTTTTTACTCTTTCACCAACAATAGGTGTATCATTAGCATTATCAATTAGATTTAAAAAATCTTTAATTTCTTCAGGTCTATCTTCTCCATCTCCATCCATTGGAATAACGTAATCAAAATCTTCTTTTTCAAATATATATTTTAATCCCGTTGCGATACATCTCGCATGACCTTGGTTTATTTTCATATTCAAAATTTTGATTGATTGAATGTTTTCTAAAGATTTTTCTTCTTTTAATCGATCATGACTCGAGGCATCATTAACTATAAGAATAGAAATTTTAAAATTTAAACTCACTGATAGATTGTTAATTTCATTAACAAGTTGTGTTACAGATTCCCAGTCATTGTAAACAGGAATTAAAATTTTTATTTTCATTATTTTTTAATATCTTCCCAAACAAACGTTATCAATACAAATAAATTGTGAGGATTTATTTAAAACTTTATTATTTTCATACCCTTCCCATTTAGGTCTAGACTTAAGATGATAAGAAAGATTTCCTGCTTTCCACTCATCACCTATTACAAATTCTATTTCTTTTTTAAAATCTTGATCCCAGATACTTTGAACTTTGATTGATATATCTTTACCAGGATAATCTGTTCTTTTATCAGATTGAGAAATAGAAACATAAGAATAAAGGATAGGAGTTAAGAAAAATAAAAATAGAAAACCATACACAAAAAGGTTAATTTTTTTTGTATTAATTTGAGTTTGAATTAAATAAACAAAAAATATTCCAAAAAATAAATAGAAAGGTGTCATCCACATTGTTCTAATTTTTGATCCCAAAATAATAGATGTAACAAACATTAAAAAAATAGGTAAGATATTTATAAATAATAAAAAAATTAATTTCTTATCTTTTAAATTTATTTTAAATTTTATCTTGTTTATTAATAACCCAATTAAAAAGAAAAATGGAATAAGTATTACAATTTGCTTAAATAAAAAAAGAAAAGGAAATTGAATATGTTCTAAAAGACCAATCTCATCTATACCTGATCTTTTTAAACCATAACTTACAGTTATAAATTCATTGTTAAAAAGCCAAATTAAATGAGGAACTAATAGTACTAAGAATACTTCTAAAGTTATCAAGTATTTAAAATCAAATTTTTTAGTCCTTTTAATAAATATTAAGTAAAAAAATAATAATACAATTGAAACTAACAGGTAGATAAATAAATATTTTGATAAAAAACCTATTGCAGCAAATAATCCAAGTAAAAAACAATCCGAAAATTTTATATCTTTGGCATCATAAATTTTCCAAGAATAATAAACAACCAATGACCAAAAAGGTAATTGGCAAACATTTACATTAAACTCTGGTGTGGTAAAATTATAAAAATAGATAGACTCCAATAATAATACTGAAATTAAGCCTAATTTAACATTTCCTAAAATTTCATTGGAAAATTTAAATACATAATAAAATGCAATAACTACAAAAATTTGACTTAATAAATAGTAAGCCCAATCTTTTGATCCAAATATATTGAAAAAAACTTCTGAAAAAAAAGCACTCATTGGTGGATGTTTGTTGAATCCCCAATCTAAATTACTACCCCAAGCTAAAGCTTCTATAGTATCTAAAGGTAAATTTTTATTAGTTAGAGATGGAATTAATATCCAAATTATCAAATGTGACAAAGCAAAAATAAAAAAAATATTATTAATATTTTTGTTTAAAACATTCATAATTAAATATTTACAATAATTAAGGTTGCTTGACACCCTTATTTTGCTGAATATACTCCCACAAATTCAAATTGAAAATATGCCTAAAACAAGCAAAGTAAAAAAAAAAATTACCAAAGCAAAGAGTAAAATTTCAACTAAAACCAAAACCAAAGTAATTAGCAAACCAAAAGAAACTTCTAAGGGATCTATTAAAATTTCTAAATCATATCTTCCAAAAGATAATGAAAAATATATGTGTGAAAAACACAAGGTTTTTTTTAGAATCAAACTACAAGACTGGAAAAAAGAATTAATTAAGGCCAATAATGAAGCTCTTTATAATGGTAGTATGGACGATAATAGTATTTCTGCTGATATTGTAGACCAAGCTAGCTCTTACACAGACAAAAATGTTGAGATGAAAGCAATAAATAGACAAATTAAACTTATTTCAGAAATTGACAAAGCTTTAGCAAGAATAAGAGAGGATACTTATGGATATTGCTTAGATACCGCAGAGCCTATTGGATTAAAAAGATTAATGGCTAGACCCGTGGCAAAATATACGATTGCTGCCCAAGAAAAACATGAAAAGAATGAAAAAGTTCATGCTGATGACTAAAAAAAAAAAGAAAAATAAAACTGTCCATAATCCAATTACTTACAACTTTACAAAAAAATATATTTATTTTTATTATGCTTTTTTTTGGATTCTTTTGTTAATATTTGTATTTACTAGATGAATAAAAAACTTGTTTTAATAGTTATTATAATTCTTGCCATAGAATTATCAGGTTATGGAATTATAAGTTCGTTAATGAGACTTTTAAGTTCTATGAATTAATCTAAAACATTTATTTTATCACCTACCTCTATACTTGAGGAAGATAGAATTTGGCATCTTAAACCGCCTCTTCTTAAAAATTCTTTTATTATATTATCTTGATTTAAAACTTCTGATAAGTGCCTACACGGACGACATAAATCCATAACTTCCAACTCTACTTTACCAATTTTCAATTTTTTGCCAACTAGGTCGTTTAATTGAATTCCTTTGGTAATAATATTTCGCCTAAAATCTATATATGGAATATTTAATCCGTATTTACTATTATAGTAATCAATGTTTTCTGACTCAATAAGAGAAAGTTGATTATATGGATCATTAAATTCCTTAAAATGTCTATCTCCTAATACTCCTTGATTTGCCACAACATCAATTGAATTCACTTCTTTGATTTTTTGGTTATTTTTATTTGAAATTCCTATTTTATATACTTCTGACATCAGCTTAATAAAGTTTTGGAATTTCTGCACCATTGTTGTAATGGTCATAACCTTTGACTACAGCTTTGCGACTTGCGATATCTAAATACCATCTAGAAAGACTCTTAAATTTTTTAAGTCCGATGTCATGCCATTCATGTCTAGTAATCCATGGCCAGGTTGCTATGTCTGCAATTGAATATTTATCTCCAGCAAGATATTTTGAACTTTCTAAGCGCTTATCAAGGTCTTTATAAATTTGTTTTGTAATCTTAAAATATCTTTCTTCACCAAATTTGCTTTTTCCAGGATTGTAATGATGAAATTGATGATGCTGGCCTATCATTGGACCTATGTAACCCATTTGTGCCATTAACCACTGATTAATTTTTAATCGATCATTTTTATCGTAAAGTTTTCCACTCTTTTCTCCTAAATACATTAATATTGCTCCTGACTCAAAAATAGTTTCATTATTATCATGATCAATAATTACTGGAATTTTACTAAAAGGACTTATCTTTATAAAGTCTGGTTTAAATTGTTCTCCGTTAGAAATGTTTACTTTAGTTAGTTTGTAATCATAATTAATCTCCTCTAACATAATACTTATTTTTTTTCCGTTAGGAGTATCAGCTGAAAATAGTTCAATCACCTTTTATACCGAGACGATCTTTGATCGTTTTTGAGGAAGTGGTAAATTCAAATCTATATTTTTCATTAGGTCTTGCTAGCTTGAAACATGCTCTTGCTGCTAAAGCCCCCTCATGGAAACCTGATAGAATAAGTTTTAACTTTCCTGGATAAGTACAAATATCTCCAATAGCATAAATACCTTTTTGGTTAGTCTCAAATTTTTCTGTGTCTACTTCAACAGTTTTTTTATTTAAATTTAAACCCCAGTTTGCTATTGGGCCAAGTTGCATGATCAAACCAAAAAAACCTAACACGTAATCAGTTTTGAGAGTTTTAATTTCTTCGTCATCGCTCTTTATGTCTATACTTTCTAATTGTTTATCTCCCTTTATCGAGCATATTTGATATTTTGTATATAGATCAATCTTTCCATTTTTTGAGAGTTTGTGCACTTTATCAACAGTTGATTGTGCTCCTCTAAAATCATCTCTTCGGTGAACTAAATTAATCTGTGAGTCTTTTGATAGCTCAACAGCCCAATCTAAAGCACTATCACCACCTCCAAAAATTGTTACTGTCTTTCCTTTAAAAATTTTTTTGTCTTTAATTGAATAAAGCACTGATTTATTTTCAAATTTTTCACATTCTTTTATTAAAAATTTTCTTGGTTCAAAAGAGCCTACACCACCAGCTATGATTACATTAGGAGTTGAGAATGTTGTGCCTTTATTTGTTTTAACAATCCAATTTTCTTTCTCTTTTTTAACCTCATCTACTCTCTCGCTTAAATGGATTTTAATATCCAAAGGTTTTATTTGATTTATTAAATTATTAGTCAATTCCTCTCCAGTGCACTCAGGTATTGCTGGAATATCGTAAATTGGTTTGTCTGGATAAAGTTCTATACATTGACCACCTATCTTATCTAAATTATCAACAATCTCACAATCTAATCCAATTAATTTTAATTGATGGGCAGTAAATAAACCTGTGGGACCAGCTCCAATTATTAATGCATCTGTTTTATTCATTTAACCTTGCTTTGACGGTATATTAACTGTTAAGCCATCCAATTCATTTGAGACTACAAGTTGACAACTTAGTCTACTATTTTTCTTTGGCTCAAAAGCCATATCTAACATATCTTCTTCACCATCTTCTTTTATTGGAAGCTTATCTAACCAATCTTCTTTGACATAAACATGGCAAGTTGCACAAGCCATCCCTCCTCCACAATCAGCATCAATTCCAGGAATATCATTTTGAACAGCTCCCTCCATAACTGTTAAACCGTTTTCAACATCAATTGTATAGATTTTATTTTCTGGAGTTATGTAAGTTATTTTAGACATAGGATTTATATAAGAACTAAAAAAAATAGGGCAAGTATGTAAAAACATACTCGCCCTATAAATTTAATTTAAACAGTAATTATCTGCTTCTTGCACCAGCTCCAGAACTCACTGCAGCAGCCCAAATTACTAGACCAAATGCAATTTTGTTAATGAAGTCAGCCAAATTGTAAACGACGTTTAGTGAGTTAGCGTCTACACCACCAGTTAAGTAACCAAATACATAACCTAGTGGGTAAATTGCCCAACCTACTGTAACGATCATTCTCATCGCACCAAAAGCAGTAACAAGAGCCTTGTTTCCACTTTTAGAAGCAGCTTTTCCAGCTTCACCTGAGAATATTTCATAAAGAATGTATACCCAACCTGCCATACCGATAATGAAACCAAGTGTAGCGTTGATGTATCCAGCTTCTCCTAAATATCCACCGATTAACATTACCAATGAACCAATTAACAATCTCCAGAAAATTCCAGAGTTTGCTTTTCTTACAGCTACTAGAATTAAATAGAATTCTATCATCTGTAATGGCACAGTAATTAGCCAGTCAATATATCTATATACTGTTGGTGAGTCGCCAGTGGATACCCATACATCTCTCATGTACATGTAATGGATAAATGCGATACCAGTTACTAGACCTGCTACTGTTACTGATGTTTTCCATGCTGGGTTAACAGTACTTCTTTCCATAAAGAAAAAAGCTGTTGCAGCCAACATACCCATTGAAATTACCCAAAAAGATATTCCAACGAAGTCATCTTGCGCTAACATAGCGGTCGCAGCGTTTGCTACAGTTGTAACACCCATTAGGGCGACAGCTGTAAGAGCAAACAGTTTAAGTTTTTTCATAAAAAACTCCCTCTTTAGTTAGTTTTTACTTTGTTAGTTTATATAAACTAGGCTTAGGCTTCCCTAAGCCAAAGTTGTGGGTTAAATACCAAATTAAAAGACTTAATAGAAGACTTAATTATCATTAATTTACATTGATTTTACTTACTTTTTAAAATTAAATACAATTTATAATTTAAAAATCAAAAAAATAAGGGATATCGAATCAAATTCTAATGACTGAAAAATTTAACAAAATTTACACAGAATCTATTAATCATCCTGAAAAATTTTGGCAAGAGGCATCGAATGATATTTTTTGGTTTAAAAAACCAACTAAAATTTTAAACAAGTCTAACCCACCTTTTTACAAATGGTATGAGAATGGAATAACAAATACTTGTTATAATGCCTTAGATATTCATATAGATAAAGGTAAAGGTAAACAAACAGCACTAATTTATGACAGTCCTATTACTGGAACTAAAAATAAATTTAGTTATGAAGAATTAAGAACAAAAGTCTCAAAGTTTGCAGGTGCTTTAAAGAATCAAGGTGTCAACAAGGGTGACAGGGTCATAATCTACATGCCAATGATACCAGAAGCAGTGGTAGCAATGTTAGCTTGTGCAAGGATTGGTGCTATTCACTCTGTAGTATTTGGTGGCTTTGCTTCTACAGAACTTGCAAGCAGAATTGATGATAGTAAAGCAAAGCTTTTAGTAACTGCATCATGTGGTTTCGAGCCCGGTAGAACTGTAGAATACAAGCCACTGGTAGATGAAGCGATTAAACATGCTCAACATAAGATAAGTAAGATGATCTTATTCCAGAGAGAGGGTAATGAGGTAAAATTAAATGCTCCTATTGAAATAAGTTGGGATGAAGCTCTTTCAAACGCAAAAGAAACTGATTGTGTTGAAATGAAATCAAATGAATTTGCTTACATACTCTACACTTCAGGAACTACAGGAACTCCAAAAGGTATTGTCAGAGACATTGGAGGTCATATTGTTGCTTTAAAATGGACAATGAAAAATATTTATAACATAGATGAGGGTGATATCTGGTGGTCAGCTAGTGATATTGGTTGGATTGTTGGTCATTCTTACATTGTTTATGCTCCTTTATTCAAAGGGTGTACGACTGTTTTGTTTGAGGGTAAACCAGTTGGGACTCCAGACGCTGGAGCATTTTGGAAAATAATCTCTGATTACAAAGTAAAATCTTTATTTACAGCTCCAACAGCTTTTAGAGCAATTAAAAAAGAGGATCCTGAGGGTAAATTTTTTTCTAAATATGATTTAAGTAAATTTGAAAGTCTTTTTCTTGCTGGTGAGCGAGCTGATCCAGATACTATTAAATGGGCTGAAAATTTATTAAGAGTTCCAGTTATAGATCACTGGTGGCAAACTGAAACAAGTTGGGCTATCAGTTCAAATTGTACAGGAATTGAAATGATGAAAACAAAATATGGATCTGCTTGTAAGGCAGTCCCTGGCTATGACGTCAAAATCATCAAATCAGATCAAACTTTAGCAAAACCAAATGAAATGGGAGATATTGTAGTTAAACTACCTTTGCCACCAGGAACATTTCCAACACTTTGGAATGCAGATAAAAGATATAAAGAAAATTATATGAGTAACTACGAAGGATATTACCAAACTTATGATGCTGGGCATATCGATGAGGACGGCTATATATGGATTATGTCTAGAACAGATGACATTATAAATGTTGCTGGACACAGATTGTCAACTGGTGCAATAGAAGAGGTTTTGTCAGAGCATCAATCAGTTGCAGAATGTGCAGTTCTGGGTATTGCTGACAAATTAAAGGGTCAGTTACCTATCGGATTAATTGTATTAAAAGCAGGCGTAGAAAAAGATAACGAAACTATCTCTAAAGAGTGTATTCAAATGGTGCGAGATAAAATTGGTCCAGTAGCAGCATTTAAAGTTGCTATAGTAATTAAAAGACTTCCAAAAACAAGATCAGGGAAAATTTTGAGAGGAACAATTAGAAAAATTGCAGATAGTGTTGAATACAAAATGCCTCCTACAATTGATGATCCAGCAATTTTAGATGAGATTAAAGAGGATCTTATAAGAAATAATATATTAAAAAGTGGTTAAAACTTATCTAATTTTAGTTGTTGCAATATTTTGTGAGGTAGCGGGCACAATGTTACTTCCAGCTTCGCATAACTTTACAAAAATAATTCCAACAATCTTTCTTGCTACATTTTATATCTCTGCACTTTATCTGTTAACATTTGTTGTGAATAAACTACCCATTGCAATAGTTTATGCTACATGGAGTGGCTTAGGAATATTTACAGTAGCAATACTTGGTTATATCTTTTTTAATCAAACTTTAAATTGGCAATCTATTGCAGGGCTATTCTTGATTGTAATAGGAGTAATTCTAGTTAATTCATTTTAGATAATATTAAATTAAAGAATTAATTATCTTTAAATAATTCTTAAGATTTTTCTTATAGTCAAATCTATTTAGATTTTTATAACCAATTAATATTTTTTTTGATAACAATTTCTTATTCCTTGAATAACTTAAAATCAAATTTGATAATTTATTATAATCTCCAACATTGAATAAGAATCCTGCTTTCCCGTCTAAAAGAATCTCTCTTGGTCCAGTAGGACAGTTAGATGAGATAATAAACTTTTTCAAAACCTGAGTCTCTAGTAAAACATTTGGTAAACCCTCATATAATGACGATAATACAAAAACATCTGATGATTTAATTAATTTGAAAGGATTATTTTGAAAATCAATTAATTGAACTTGTTTTGATAAATTGTTGTGATGGATATAATTAATCAAATTTTCTTTTTCAATACCTCTGCCAACTATCAATAAATTAAATCTAATTTTATCTTTGATTCTGTTCACTGCTTTAAGAATAGTTAATTGATCTTTTTGATCAGTGTATCTTCCTACATTTATTAGGTTAAGTTTTTTTTTATCAAACTTAATCTTATTTTTAATTTTTGATTTTTTAATTATTTCTTTTTTATTCAATGGATTATAAATGCATTCAGCGTGAATATTAAACTTTGTTTTAAATTTTTTTTTAAAATCTAAACTGTTCACAATAATTTTATCAGCCCTTCCTAAAATATATTTGAAAACTAGGTATTTGAACTTATTTTGTGACCAGCCATCTGGTGCAGAATTAGATCTGACAATTATCTTTATACCTAATAATTTGCATAATAATGTACAGTAAACATTTCCCTGAAAGCAAAAAACTAAAACATTTCTGTCTTTTAAAATTTCTAAAAAAAGTAGAAATAATCCTACAAAAAATTTTTTCCTTCTTCCTATTGAGTCCCAAAAATCTGCCTTAGGTGAAATGAATTTAATTTTACTACTAAATCTATTTTTAAATTTATTTGAAACTGTAATAACTGAAATATTGTTAATTTTGTCTTTTAAAAAGTTAGATATTATAAATAAATTCTTTTCTACCCCTCCGCCTTCAATTGAGGGTATAAAAATAGTTAGTCTTTTTTGGTTCATTGTTCTATAAATATTTTCATTCATATAAACCTAATTTAATGAAAAAACAAAAAACTTTAGTTTCTATTTTAATCATAAATTACAATAATGGTAAATTATTGACGAGAGCTATCAATTCTTGTCTAAAGCAAAAATACAAGAATATAGAAATTTTAATTTTTGACGATAAATCCACAGACAATTCAAAAAAAGTTTTAAATGACTTTAAAAAAAACAAAAGAATAAGAATTTTTTTTAATAAAAATAAAAAAAAAAAGATTGCTGCTCTTGACGCGATGAATGGGTATATAAGGCTATTTAAAAGATCTAAAGGCTCATTAATATATTTGTTAGATAGTGATGATTACTTTCACAAATCAAAAGTCCAAAAAATTAATAAAATTTTTTCCAATAGAAAAGAAATAGATTTTGTTCAAAATCTGCCTTATATAAAAAATAATTTAAAGATAGAAAAAAAAACAAATAAAAATAATCCACTGAGTTTTTGGCCTTATTTAGCCCCAGAGAGTTGTATAAGTTTTAGAAAAAAATTTATGAATTCTTTTTTAAAGACAAATAAAGAATTTACTAATAGCTACGAAGATATCTGGTTGGGTTTCAGGATGGGAGTTTATGCCTTTTTTTGTTTAAAAAAATTTTATACTATAAACATGAATCTGACTTTTTATGAAAGTCTTGGACAATCTAAAAAATATAGATTGCTTAATAAAAATTGGATTAAACGTAGAAAAAACTCTTTTGAATATTTAAAGTGTATTTCAAAAAAAAAGAATTTATTAAATAAAAATTGGGATTATCTAATAACAAAATTTATAACAAAACTTTATTGAGACCAATGAATAATAAAACTCAATTTAATTAAAGCTTAAAGGTTTTCCATCTGGCTCACCTATGATTTTACCATTCTTCATTTTTATTTTTCCAGAAATAATTGTTGAAACAGGTGTTCCTTTAAATTCATAACCATTAAATGGAGACCATCCACATTTACTTTCGATATTATCATTTTTAATTTCAATTTTTTTATTCATATCCACAATTGTAAAATCTGCATCATAACCTTCTTTAATGAATCCTTTGTTATTTATTCCAAAAATTTTAATTGGGTTTTCACAAACAAGATTTATCAATTGATTAAGTGATAATTTTCCAGCATTAACATGATTCAACATTACTGGCATAAGCGTTTGAACACCTGGCATCCCTGATGGTGAGTTTGGATATTCTTTATCTTTATTAACTTTTAAATGTGGAGCATGATCTGAACCAATCGTATCATTTAAATTATTTTTAACTGCATACCATAGTCTATCGTAATGAGATTTATCTCTTATTGGAGGATTCATTTGAGCGTAAGTTCCTAGTTTTTCATAACAATCAGGTGCATAGATTGTTAAATGTTGTGGAGTAATTTCAAAAGTAATATTACCTTTATGTTGGGATAAAAAATCTATTTCCTGCTTAGTTGTTATATGGAGTATATGAGCTTTTTTATTATAACGTTCCGCAATTCTTACAATTCTTCTAGTAGAAGAAATTGCACATTCTTCACTTCTCCATACAGGATGTGATTGCACATCTCCATTTTTAATTAGTTTTTTATTTTTATTCAAAATTTCTTCATCCTCAGAGTGAACTGCAACTACTTTTGAACTATTTTGAAACACTTTATCTATATCTTTCTCATCTGCTACTAAGAGATTACCAGTTGAAGAACCAGCAAATAATTTAATACCACAGCATCCTTCTAGATCTTTAAGCTTAGCTAATTGATTTACGTTATCTGCTGTTGCACCAAAATAGAAAGCATAATTGCAATACATTCTATTTTTTGCAAGATCTAATTTTCTTTGAAATTCTTTTATATTTGAAGTTGGTGGATTTGTGTTGGGCATTTCAAATACTGCCGTAATTCCTCCAGCCACCGCAGCTCTACTTCCAGAATGAAGGTCTTCTGTGTCTGTTGAGCCTGGTTCTCTAAAGTGTGTTTGAGTATCTATACAACCAGGTAAAACTATTTGATTTTTTGCATCATAAACTTCTTTTGACTCTTCTGATATTTTACCAATCTTAAATATTTTGCTATCTTTAACAGCAATATCTTTATCTTCTAGCTTTCCGTTAATATAACATTGTCCATTTTTGATTATTAGATCTAACATTTATGAAAAAAGTTATTATATTAAAATTTAACATCAATCAAATATGAATAATAGTGTTTATATATTAAAAGATAGAGCAATACTTTATATCAATGGCATAGATTGTAGAAATTTTTTACAAAACCTAATTAGTAATGACATCAATAAAGTTGTGGAAAATTCAAGTTGTTTTGCATCTTTATTAACACCTCAAGGTAAATTTTTATATGAATTTATAGTAGTTAAACATAAGTCAGGTTATTTTATTGATTGTGAAAAATCACAATCTGAGGAAATATTTAAGCAACTAAACTTATATAAAATAAGATCAAAAGTAGAAATATTAAATTTAAGTAATGAATTTGTTGTTGCAAGTTTAAGCTACGATAAATATTTATCTATTGAGGGCTCAAAAGATATTTTGGGTTATACTATTAAATATAGAGAAGACCCAATAATATTAGATCCAAGAAATAAAAGTTTGGGTGCTAGATTAATAATTAATTTAGAAAAACTTTATTTATCTTTAAAAAAACTTGAATTAAAAGATGATAAAATTGAAAATTATTATAAACAAAGTCATCAACTAGGAATTGTTCCAAAAGATTTGAATAAATTAAAAAATAAACTATTTGGTATTGAATGTAACTTCGAGGAACTTAATGGAATTGATTTTAAAAAAGGGTGTTATGTTGGCCAAGAAAATACAGCAAGAATAAAGTTAAAAAATAAACTTTCTAAGAGATTATTACCAATTGAGATTATTGAGGGAAGACTATCTGAAAATGAAATAATTAATATAAATGAAGTTGAAATTGGAAAAGTGTTGATTGGTGGAGATTATCCCTTTGCTCTAGTCAAATATATGAGTAAAAATTTTGACAAGGATTATACTTATAAAAATAAAGATGGTTCATTTAAAATACTCATACCCGGATGGCTTAAACTTTAATTTTTAAAATTTTTTCTTTTACTTGAAAATCTTTTTTTTTTGTTAAAAAATTTTTTTTTAAAACTTTTTTTCTTTCCATCAAACTTTTTTTTGAAACTAAAGGATTTACTATTTTCTCCATTTCGATTTTCTAACTGTCTATCCTGATAATTTTTTTTTTTGTTAGCAAATCTATTTTTGCCTCTTCTGCCCTTTCTATCAAATGTATGTCCATTTTTTTTCTTTTTTCTTGAAAAATATCTTGTTGGTTCTGCTCTAAAATTTGGATTAATCAATTTTTGAATGGCATTCCATTTTATTTGATCTCCATTACCAATAAAACTTAACGCAGAACCCTCTGCTCCCGCTCTAGCTGTTCGTCCAATTCTATGAATGAAATCCTCAGGTACCTGAGGTAAATCAAAATTAATTACATGTTTAATAGCTGGGATGTCTAAGCCACGACTTGCTACATCTGTTCCTACCAATATTCTAAAGTGATTATTTCTAAATGCTTTTATCACTCGATCTCTTTTGTTTTGCCTCAAATTTCCATGAATTGCATCAGCATCATGGTCATCGTACTTTAATCTCTTAACCATTTTTTCAGCATTTCGTCTTGTTTTAACAAATATTAAGATAGAACCTTGTCTTGTATAAATTTCTTTAATTAGTTGATTGTATTTATCTCCATCATTTACTCGTAATACTTCTTGTTTAATTTTCTCAATAGGAGTTGATGTTGAGCCAATAGAAATTCGATTAGGTTGATTTAAATATCTTTCAGCTAGTTTTAAAATATCACTGGGTAGTGTTGCTGAAAATAATAATGTTTGGTGTTTCTTAGGAACAGTTTCTAAAACTTGATTTATTTGAGGTGTAAACCCCATATCCAACATTCTGTCAGCCTCGTCCAAAACTAAAAAAGATGTATTATTTAATCTTAGGGTTTTGCGCTTAAGATGATCATTAATTCTTCCAGGCGTGCCTACAATTAGCCTGGGATTTTTCCTCATTTGTTTCTGTTGTTTTTGCATAGAGTCACCTCCGATTAATAAAGCTGTTCTAATATTTCCCTTACCAACTAAATTATTCATAGTTTGCATTACTTGTGTTGCAAGTTCTCTGGTTGGTGTCATTACTAAAGCAGTATCTTTTTTTGTTTTAAGTAAATAGTTTACTAATGGAATACCAAAAGCGCCTGTTTTTCCAGTTCCAGTTTGTGCAGTTCCTAAAATATCTTTTCCTTCCAAAGCAACAGGTATAGCTTTAGCCTGAATAGGTGTAGGAGTTTTAAAATTAATCTTAGCTAAAGATTCAAATAAGGTTTCTTCCAATTTAAGAGATAAAAAGTTTTCCATAATAGATTATCTTAATTTAAATAAACTTTGATATTAGTTGCTGTATACCTTTAATTGAGTCTTAACAACACAATGTCTTGTTTAAGTCAATGACTAGCAGAATTTCACCCAGATAAATCTAAAGAAAACCTATTTTTTTTAAATTTATTATCCTTTTATTTACATAATGGTGCGGCCAGAGAGACTTGAACTCTCATGGACTAGGTCCACACGGCCCTCAACCGTGCCTGTCTACCAATTTCAGCATGGCCGCAAATATGACCCACATTAAATCAATGACAATTAGGTTTCAAATTGATAAATTTTGATATGGAATTTAACCCAGAAATAAAAAAAGCAACTGACCCTATTTATCAAAAAATCTCAAAAGTTATGCCTGAGATTGAGTGGTCAGTACATGCGCCATATATTCATAAAATTAATCAACTTAAAAAAGAAAAGAACGCAGTCATTCTTGCTCACAATTATCAGACACCAGAAATTTATCATGGTATTGCCGACTTTTCAGCAGACTCTTTAGCTCTTGCAGTGGAGGCATCAAAAACTTCTGCTGACATTATTGTAATGGCAGGAGTACATTTCATGGCAGAAACTGCAAAGTTGATGAGCCCGAATAAAAAAGTTTTATTGCCAGATATGGAAGCTGGTTGTTCTCTTTCATCATCAATTACAGGAAAAGATGTAAGATTGTTGAAAGAAAAATATCCAGGTGTTCCAGTTGTTTCTTATGTAAATACCTCTGCAGATGTAAAAGCTGAAACTGATATTTGTTGCACTTCTGCTAATGCAGTAAAAATTGTAAAATCATTAGGAGTTAAAAAAGTAATCTTCTTACCCGATGATTATCTTGCAAAATATGTTGCTTCACAAACAGATGTTGAAATTATCTCTTGGAAGGGAATTTGTATAGTCCATGATCAGTTTAATGAAAATGAAATAAATAATATTAGAAAGAATAATCCAGGAATAAAAATTATAGCGCATCCAGAGTGTCCTCCTGAAGTAATTAAAGCTAGTGATTTTGCTGGTTCAACATCTGGTATGATCAACTATGTCAAAGATAACCAACCAAAAAAAGTTATGATGGTAACTGAATGTTCAATGAGTGATAATATTCAAGTTGAAAATCCTAATGTAGAGTTTATTAGACCATGCAATATGTGTCCTCATATGAAAAAAATTACCTTACCAAAAATTCTTGATTGTCTAGAAAATGAAACTGGAGAAATTATTATGAATGATGAAACCATTAATAAAGCCCGGCTTTCAGTAGAAAAAATGGTTGCTATTGGTAGATAACACTTCGTGTCTAAAATTAAATTAAGTGAAACTTTTATTAAGGATCGAGTAAAACTCGCTTTAACAGAAGATTTGTATCCTCATGGAGATATAACATCTAACTTATTAAAAAAAAATGAAATTATTGAAGCAAAATTAGTTTCTAATCAAAAAGCAATTTTAGCTGGCTTGATATTCGTAAAACAAACTTTTAATCAAGTTGACAAAAAAATTAAATTTATAATAAAAAAAAAAGATGGGTCTCCAGTTAAAAAAAATTCTGTAATAGCAATTATAAAAGGTAAAGCTAGCTCAATATTAATTGCTGAGAGAGTTGCCTTAAATTTTTTATCTCATATTTCTGGTATTGCTACTAAAACAAATCAGTTTGTAAAACTAGCTGGAAAAAAATGTAAAATTTGTTGTACTAGAAAAACTATACCGAATTATAGAGTTATTCAAAAATATGCAGTCAAACTAGGAGGTGGAACCAATCATAGATTTAATTTAAGTGATGAATTTCTAATTAAAGATAATCATGTTGCCAGTTCTAATATAAAGGAGTTAGTTTTATTAGCTATAAAGAATAAGAGAGGAAAAAAAATTACTGTCGAGGTAGATAATCTAAAACAATTAAAAGAGATAATTGGTCTAAAATTTAATACTGTTTTATTTGATAATATGAATATTAAAAATTTAAAAATAGGTGTTAAGCTCGCAAAAAGATATTATGAAACAGAGGCTTCAGGAAATATAAATCTTAAAACTACAAAATCAGTAGCTGCTACTGGAGTAAATAGAATTTCTGTTGGAAGCATTACACATAGTGCTCCAGCTGTAGATTTCAAATTAGAAATTTAACTTACGAATTTTGTTAAATCGGGTTTGAAATATTTAGGTCCTTTCATTACTTTGCCGTGCTCATTATAAATAGGTTTTCCATTTTCATCTAATTTACTCATATTTGAATTTTGAACCTCATCGAAACACTTGTCTAAGTTGATACCAAATGCATGTCCTGCTCCATAAGTAACATAAAGTATATCTGTTAATGCATCAGCAACCTCTAACAAGTCTCTGTTATTCATTGCTTCTGTTAGTTCACTTAACTCTTCTTTAATTAGATCAAGTCTCAGTTTATTAATTTTATGTGTACTAAATGAGGGTTTTGTTTTGACTTCTTGGCCAAAAGTTTTCATGAAAGTTCCCACTTTATTGAAATTTGTCATTTTGCTCCTGTAAGTTTAAATAAAATTAATATATATCTATTGTATATACTTTAAAAAATAATATTCATGAAATTAAGAAAAGAATTTGATAGCATTGGAAAAATCAGTGTTCCAGATGATAAATATTGGGGAGCTTCAACTCAAAGATCTAAGAAATATTTTGATATTGGTGAATTTTTAGTACGGCCGATTCTAATTAAATCTATTGGAATAATAAAAAAGGCTGCTGTAATAGTGCATGAAAAAGAAAAGCAAATTTCACCAAAGATTTCAAAAGCAATTATTAAGGCCTCTAATGAGGTTATCTCAGGAAAATTAGATGAGCATTTCCCTCTTAAAGTTTGGCAAACAGGTTCAGGAACTCAAACAAATATGAATGTAAACGAGGTTATAGCAAACAGAGCTATTGAAATTTTAGGAGGAAAAAAAGGTACAAAAAAACCCGTTCATCCAAATGATCATGTGAATAAATCTCAATCTACTAATGATGTGTTCCCAACTGCGATGCATATAGCAATAGCACTTGAAACAAAAAATAAATTAATACCTTCTCTTGAGTTGCTAAATAAAGAATTAAAGAAAAAAATTTCTCAGTTCAAAAAAATTGTAAAAGTTGGAAGAACACATTTACAAGATGCAACTCCCTTATCTTTAGGTCAGGAATTTTCAGGCTATCAATCTCAATTAGAAGATTGTATTTCAAGAATTAAAAATGCATTAAATGAAATATATTCCCTTGCACAAGGGGGTACGGCTGTAGGCACTGGAATTAATAGCAGAAAAGGTTTTGACAAAAAAGTTATTAATGAAATTAAAAAAATTACAAAAATACCCTTTAAACCGACAAAAAATAAATTTGCCGCCTTGGCTGCACATGATGAAATAGTAAATTTTTCCGGGACTTTAAATACCACCGCAGTTTGTCTTATGAAAATAGCTAACGATATAAGATTTTTAGGCTCAGGACCTAGAACCGGTTATGCAGAACTTATTCTTCCAGCTAATGAACCTGGATCCTCAATCATGCCAGGTAAAGTAAATCCTACCCAATCTGAGGCAGTTACAATGGTTTGCGTTAAAGTAATCGGAAATCATAACGGTATAACTATGGCAGGTTCCCACGGTCACTTTGAACTTAATGTATTTAAGCCTTTAATTGCTCATAACATTTTACAATCGATAGATTTATTAGCAGATAGTTCTAAAAATTTTGGATTATACTGTATAAGAGGATTAAAAGCGGATAAAATTAAAATTAAAGAGTATTTAGATAATTCATTAATGTTGGTAACTGCACTAGCCCCACATATTGGTTACGATAATTCCGCAAAGATAGCTAAGTCTGCTTTAAAAAATAATACAACTTTAAAAGAAGAGACTCTTAAAACAAGATTAATTAATGAGAAAGAATACGATAAAATTGTAGATCCAAAAAAAATGATTTATCCTTCATAAGCTTGAAAAAAATTGTTCACAAAATTTTTAAAAGTAATCTTATTAAATACTCTTTCATCTCTTGAATTAAAATTATCTAATAATTTTTCTAACTCAATATTTTGTGTATTATTTATTCTTGGATTATCAAATCGAAAACTTTTACCATTAAAATTATAAACAAAATTAACTTCGATGTTTTTGATATTTTTCCTATTCACTTTTTTTGTTTGAAATGAACTATAAAAATCATTTATATCTTTAAAATCTAATTCTATAGTTCCTATTAGATTCATTCCTTCATCATTCATGGCTAATTGGCAATCGATTAACTTAATATTTAAATCATCTTTCCACTTAATAGATGACTCTGTAAATTTAATATCACCTTCCTCAATAGACATTTTTAAATTTAGATTATTCAATTCACTTATATTTGTTATGTCCTCAATATTTAAATTTAAACTTGCGCTTAAGTTTCTATTATTCAAAATTTCAGACTCAAAAAGATCGACAAAAATTGAATTATTATCAAATATATGTTTTAAACTTATACCATCATAATTTAAAACAGTAGAAAGATAAAAAGGTTTAAAATCAATTTTTCCTTTATAACTTTTAGAATTATCATTTGATGCAAAATTTAAGGAATTTTGTGCTATCTTATAATTTAATGAGGTATTTTTGTTAATAAAAAGAATATCTAATAAGCCAGATCTTATTGCATCTTCATAATTAGTTTCATTTTCTATACTTAGTCTTATTTTTTTTGAGTTGAATTTGATAAAAAATTTTTTATAAAATTTATCATTTTTTATTAGAAGTTTGAATGGGACATTAAAAACTTCACTTTTCATAATTAAAACATTTTGTAAATTATTAGAGTCAAAATAAAATTTACTATTATTTATTTTATTTATAAACAATACTTCATTATCATTACTTTTAAAAAAGATATTACTTTTTTTAAAAATTATCTTATTTTCATTTGGTGCGATTTTTAGTAAATCTTGAAAAAATTGAAAATCATCTAAATAAATATTAAAATCCGTTTTGTTAAAAACTAAATTTTTCATCTTAATTTTATTTAATGAAAAAAATTGACCAATATCGATATAAACTTTTAAATTAGTAACTGTTGCAATTTCTTTATCTTTTCTAAGAATTGATAAATCTTTTGCTGAAAAATGAGGTCTTGGTAACAATCCGTAATTTATTTTTTCATTAAACTTCATTTCAATACTATAATTTTTAAGTACTTGATTCTTTATTTGAGCCTGAATTACATCTTTTGAATAAAACGTAGGTATTAAGAAATAAGATAGTGTCAAAATAACAACTGCCCCTAGAGCTAAAATAAGTCTATTATCTTTATTAAATAAAATTTTTTTAAAATTTGATTTAAAGTATTTTAATTTATTAAAATTACTTTCTATTAAATCATTTGCTGATAAAATTTGTTTCTGAATTTTTTTAATTAATGAATTTTGTTTACTCATAGTAATTGAACAACTTATAATTAAATATTTTAAATGGTAAACTCTGAATATTTAAATGGTCTAAATAAAGCTCAAAAAGAGGCAGTTATGCACCTCGATGGACCATTGCTTATAGTTGCTGGCGCAGGATCTGGTAAAACTAAGGTACTTACATCAAGAATTGCCAATATTATAAAAAATAAGAAAGCTTTTCCCAACCAAATTTTATCTGTAACTTTTACAAATAAAGCGGCCAAAGAGATGCAGGTTAGAGTAAGTAAACTTCTTGGTTCTTCTGCCACAGGTCTATCATGGCTTGGTACATTTCACTCAATTTGTGCAAAACTTTTAAGAAAACATGCATCAGCAGCAAAGTTAAATTCAAATTTCACAATAATAGATACGGATGATCAAATTAGATTAATAAAAAATATATGTAAGGCTGAAAACATAGACATTAAACAATTAGCACCAAGATATACTCTTGCGATAATAGATAGATGGAAAAACAAAGGATATTATCCTGATGAAGTTTTAATTAATCAAAAAGATATCTATGAAAAAACAATTTTGCCAATTTATAAAATTTATCAACAAAAATTGATTGAACTAAATTCTTGTGACTTTGGAGATTTAATATTACACGTAGTCAAAATTTTTGAAAAAAATCCAGATATAAGAAATATTTACTCGCAAAATTTTAAATATATTTTAGTTGATGAGTATCAGGATACAAATTTTATACAAAGTAAGTGGCTTAAATTATTAACAACAAAAAATAATAATATTTGCTGTGTTGGTGATGACGATCAATCTATTTATAGTTGGAGAGGTGCTGAAATAAAAAATTTTTTAGAATTTGATCAAATATATAAAGATACAAAAGTAATTAGACTTGAGGAAAATTACAGATCTTCAGAAAATATTTTGTCTGTAGCATCAAGTCTTATTGCTAATAATGAAAATAGAGTTGGAAAAACTCTCAAAGCTACTTTAGAGGAAGGTGAACTTGTAAAATTAAATTGTTTTAAAAATGGAAAGGATGAAGCTATAGGAATTTCAGATGAAATAGAAAAGATAAAAACAAGAATTTCATATAACAATATAGCTATTCTTGTCAGAGCTATATTCCAAACAAGAGAATTTGAGGAAAGATTTTTAAAAATTGGAATACCTTATAGAATATTAGGTGGTACAAAGTTTTATGAAAGAGCTGAAATTAAAGATTGTATAGCATATTTAAGATTAATTTATCAAAGTAAAGATGATCTTGCATTTGAAAGAATTGTGAATAATCCAAAAAGATCTATTGGAGATAGTTCAATAAAACTTATTTATGAATATTCAAAAATAAATAACTTAAATTTGGAGTCTGCTTCAAAAAAAATGATTGAGGAAAATTTAATTAAACCAAAAACTAAAGTTGGTCTTGTTATATTTTTAGATCTTTTAAGTAAATGGAGATATGATTTAAATATTAAAAAAGTAAATCATATAAAATTACTTCAAACTATTCTAGATGAGTCTGGCTACTCAGCAATGCTTAAGAATAAAAAAGATATTGAAAATGAAAATAGACTCGAGAATATTAAAGAACTTTTGAGTGCCATGAAGGAATTTGAAAATTTAGAAAATTTCTTAGAGCATGTTTCTCTAGCTACATCGATTGATCAAGAATGGGAGGGAGAAAAGATAAACATGATGACCATGCACGCTTCTAAAGGTTTGGAGTTTGAGTCAGTTTTTTTACCAGGTTGGGAAGAAGGTCTTTTTCCTCATCAAAAATCTATTGAGGAAAAAGGACAAAATGGTTTGGAAGAGGAAAGAAGATTGGCTTATGTCGGAATAACAAGAGCAAAAAAAAAAGCTTCAATATCATTTTCAATGAACAGGTTTTATCAAGGTGATTGGATTGATAGTATGGCATCAAGATTTATAGATGAACTGCCCGAAAAGTTTTTGGAGAAAAATTCTTTTTTTGATGAAAATAACGATGAAGTTAATGATTTTGATTTTAATCAAGATTTTGAGTCAGATGAGGATTACAAAAGTCCTGGATGGATAAGATATCAAAAAAGAATAAAATGATAAAAAATAGGATAAATAGTTTAAGGCAAAAGTTTAAAGAATATAATATTGATGGATATATAATTCCCAAAAATGATGAGTTTTTTTCAGAATATTCAAAAATAAATAGACTTAAAATTATTTCTAATTTTAGTGGGTCTGCTGGCTATGCAATTATATTAAAAAATAAAAATTTTTTATTTGTTGATGGGAGATATACAATTCAAGCTCAAATAGAGTCTGCTAATAATTTCAAGATTATAGAGTATAATAAAATATTAGACTGTAATTTATTTAAAGATTTAACCATTGGTTTAGATGCAAAACTATTTACATCAAATCAAATTAAAAAATTTTTTCTTAAAAACAATAAGGTCAAAATTATTAATTCTAATTTAATTGATAAAATTGTAAAAAAAAAATCTACTTTTTCAAAACCTTTTTTTTCTTTAAGCAAAAAAATTGTGGGTGAGCATTTTAAAATAAAAATAAATAAAATAGCAAATTTTCTAAAAAAAACAAAATCAGATTATATTTATGTGACTGCACCAGAAAATGTTGCTTGGCTACTAAATATAAGAGGGCATGATAATCCAAATAGTCCAATTCCTAATGCTCATTTAATTTTAGATACTAAAAAAAAACTCTATTTGATTTCTGAAAAAAAAAAGTTGAGAAATTTATTAAAAGAAAAAAAAATAAGATCTAACCAAATAATTGAACCAAACGATTTCGAAAAAATGATTAATAATTTAAAAGGTAATAAGATTAATATTGATCCTCATTCATGTTCTCTATTTTATGAAAATATTTTAAAAAAAAAATTTAATGTTTTGAAAAAAGAAGATCCAATTTATCTATTAAAATCAATTAAAAATAAAACCGAAATTAAAAATATGATTAACTGTCATATAGAGGACGGTGTTGCTCTAACCAAATTTCTTTTTTGGATTAAAAAAATCAATAAAAAAAAAATTAGTGAATTTAAAGCACAAAGTGTTCTTGAAAAATTTAGAAAAAAATCCTCAAATTATTTATATCCCAGCTTTACAACAATAGCTGGTAGTGGTGCGAATGGGGCTATCGTTCATTACAGAGCTTCTATCAATAATTCAAAAAAAATTAGCAAAGATGATATTTTTTTATGTGACTCTGGTGGTCAATACAAATATGGTACTACAGATGTAACTCGTACACTTTGCTTTTCCTTACCAAAGCAAAGTATAAAAAGTGTTTTTACAAAAGTACTAAAAGGACATATTGCAGTCGTTAATTCAAATCTCAATAAATTTAAAACAGGAAAAGCAATTGATGTTAGAGCTAGATATTTTTTAAAAAAAGTTAATTTAGATTATGCTCATGGAACTGGGCATGGCGTGGGTTTTTTTTCAAATGTTCATGAGGGTCCTCAGGCAATTTCTAAATACAATAGTATTAAAATTTCTGAAGGTATGATTTTGAGTAATGAACCTGGTTACTATAAAAAAGGAAAATACGGCATAAGAATTGAAAATTTAATATATGCAAAAAAAATCAAGAAAAAAATTTTTTTTGAAAATTTAACACTAGCACCAATTGATAATGATCTTATTGATCACAATCAATTAACAAAAAATGAAAAAAATTATCTATTTAAATATAATTTGCTAGTTTATGAGAAACTATCTCCTTTTTTAAATAAAAATGAAAAAAATTGGTTAATTAGTTTTATTTAAAATTTTAAGCCACTCGCTTTGAGTTAAAATTTTAATTTTGAGTTCCTTTGCTGCATCAATTTTTCGTTTAGTTGGTTTTTCTCCAACAATTAGATAATTAAGATTTTTTGAGACATTACTTACGATTGAACCTGCATTTTGTTCAATTAAAGATTTTGCTTCTGCTCTACTAATTCCAATTAATTTTCCTGTTATCATGAAATTTTTGTTTGCTAAAGAACCATTTTTTTTTAGCTGAATTGCATCTTTTACTCTAAGAAATTTATTTAGTTCAATAATGATTCTTATATTAACTTTATTTAAAAAAAAATTTTTTATTGAAGTAATTTGGGTTCCACCAATTCCATCTATATTCAATAGATCTTCAAAGTTTTGATTTTTAGAAAGAGATATAAAATTAGATAGTGATTTTAGATGTTTTGAAATTAATTTTGCATTTTCTAAACCTATGTGTCTGATACCTAGTGAAAAAATAAATCTTTCTAAGGATATATCTATCCTTTCTTCAATAGAATATTTCAAATTTAAAACAGACTGTTTGCCCCACCCTTCTAAAGACTCAATTTTTTTATAATCTAAATCAAATATATCTTGTGGAAATCTTACAAGTTTTAAATCCCAAAACTTTTCAACAATTTTTTTTCCAAACCCATCAATATTAAAAGCATCTTTTGATACAAAATGTTTAATTTTTTCAATTGAAACTTTTTCACATTCATAACCCTCGCTTGAGCATCTCCTTACAGCATCTTCTTTTTTAGTTGTTAAGTTAAATTCTTTTATGGTTTTTGATCCACAAGATGGACATTTAATAGGAAAAATAAATTTTTTTGAATTTTTTTCTCTTTTGTTAATATTAACAGAAATTATATGTGGTATTACATCACCTGCCCTTTCTACAACAACTTCATCGTTAATTCTTATATCCTTTCTTAATATTTCTTCTTCGTTGTGTAATGTTGCATTAGATACTACAACTCCTCCAATATTTATTGGCTTTATTTTTGCTACTGGTGTTAGTGCTCCAGTTCTTCCAATTTGGATATCTATATCAACTATTTTTGAAACACCTTTGTTTGCAGAAAATTTATGTGCAATAGCCCATCTAGGAGCGTTAGAAATATTTCCCAATCTTTTTTGTATCTCAAAACTATTAACTTTATAAACAATGCCATCTATATCAAAATTCAATTCATTTCTTTTTTTTTCAATTTCATTATAATTTAATATTAAATTTTCTATACCTTTTATCGTTTTATTAAGTGGATTAACTTTAAATCCCCATTTCTTTAATCTTTTTAAGTAATCACTTTGTGATGCGATATTCATTCCTTCTTCGTATCCAAATGTGTAAGCAATAAATTTTAAAGGAATTTTTTTTGTATCATTTGGATTTTTTTGTCTTAAAGATCCAGATGCTGCATTTCTTGGATTTGCAAACTTATTTTTAAGTTTTAAAAAATCACTATTTTTGATGAATACTTCTCCCCTGACATCTATGTCTTTTGGAAAATCTTTGTCTGAAACTGTATCTGGAATATCTCTTATTGTTTTTAAATTTGCGGTAATATCTTCGCCTTCTTTTCCATCTCCTCTAGACAAACCTGTAATAAATTTTCCATTCTTATATGTTAAAGAGGCCGATATTCCATCTATTTTGGGTTCTGCACTATATTCAATTTCAAATTTACTTAATTTATTTAAATAATTTAATATTTTTTTTTCATAATTTTCCAGATCATCTTTTGAAAAAGCATTAGCTAAAGAGAGCATCGGGGCTCTGTGAGCTAGCTTTTTAAAATTTTTAGCTGGTTTGTGACCTATTTGTATTTGAGGAGATTTATTACTTTTTAAAAAACTATATTTTTTTTCTAATTCAATTACCTCTTTTTTAAGAAAGTCAAAATCAGAGTCAGAAATTTGAGAGGTATTTTCATTATAATATTGTTGATTATAATAGTTCAATAATTTAATTTTTTTTTTATATTCTTCTTTGATCAAATCTTTATTCATATTAATCAAAAAGTTTTTTAAATTTCTTAATTACACCCTCTTTTTCATTTATTTTTTCTTTATTAATCTTAAGTACATATTTTTTGTTAAATAATTTATAAGATTTTTTATACCACTCACCAGATTGATAATTATAACCTAATAAATTTGCATATTTTTGTGATTCATCTAAAAGACCTATATTATAATTAATTTCAACCAATCTGTGAAGAGCTTCCTCAATGAAAATTGTTTGTTGATAGTTATTTACAATATTTTTAAACCTGTTCATTGCCGCGATCCATTTACCTTTTTTAATATAATGTCTTCCTAAATACATTTCTTTAGAGGCAAGTATATCCTGAATTAATTCAATTTTAAATTTTGAGTCCATGGCAAAATCTGTGCCGGGATATTCTTTAACAACAAATTCAAATTTATCTTTTGCTTTAATAAGTGGTCCTGAGTCCCTTTTCTCATCCTCAATTGTTTCATAAAAACACATGGCAATCAAATAATGAGCGTAAGCTAAATCGTCATCATTAGGATAAGTTCTTAGATATCTCTCAAGATTTGAAAGGGCTTCAGCGTAGTAGTTTTGCATGTAGTAAGAATATGCTGCCATCAATGCAGATCTTGGTGCCCACTTTGATTGTGGAAATAAAAGTTCAGCTTCCAGAAATTTTTTTGCAGCAAAATAAGGATCATTCTCATCTAAAGCTTTATATGCTTCTTTATATGCAGTGGCTATTTCTAACTCTTGTCTTGTTTCTTTTATGTATGAGATTTCTTTTTCCTCTTTCGAACATGAATAAAGTATAATTAAAAAAAAAGTAATTAAAAAAATCTTTACATATTTCATGCTGAATTTATATAATCTTAATCAACGATTATAAAGTGCTTTAATTTACGCTATAGATCTTAGAAGATTTCTATTAATAACAGTGTGGGGTAAATTTCTTTCTTTGATTTCAACTATTGAGAAGTTTTCTTTATTATCGAATACTTTTCTCAATAATTTATTAGTCAAATAATGGCCTCCCTGAGAACAAGTTATACTTGCTATCATTCTATATCCACATGTATAAAGATCTCCAATACAATCTAGTATTTTATGATTTACAAATTCTTTTGAATTTCTAAGACCATCTTTGTTTAAAATTTCATTTCCTTTAACTACTATTGCATTGTCTAGACTGCCACCTTTAGCTAAACCATTTTGTTTAATCTTTTCAATATCTTCAAACAAACAAAAAGTTCTTGAATTGAAAACATCTTGTAAATTATCCTCATAAACACTAATCTTATTTCTTTGATTTCCAATTTTTTGGTTTTCATATTTAAGTTCAAAATCAATATCTAAGCTTAATTTTGATGGTGCAATAGAAATCGTTCGTTCACCATTTTGAAATTTAACTTCTTTATTAATTTTAATTATCTTGATTGGCGCATCACTTACTTTCAAACCTACAGACATTATTTTGTTGATAAATTCTTTCGCTGATCCATCTAATATTGGAACCTCTTCATTGTTAATTTCAACTAAAACATTATCAATTCCTAGTCCAAATAAGGCACCCATTAAATGTTCTATAGTAGACACGTTTACTCCTGCTTCATTTGATATTGTTGTATTTAGAGATGTGCTACTTACGTTTGAAAAGTTTGGTATTATTAAATTATCTTTTTTTAAATCCACTCTTTTAAAAACTATTCCAGTATTAGGGTTAGAAGGTTTTAAACAGACGTTAACTATTTGGCCACAGTGAAGACCAATCCCACTAAAGTTGATTTCTTTTTTAATTGTTTTTTGGTTTAAAGCTGACACGAATGATGTTTTATTACTTAATCTTAGACAATTAAAAACAACAAATATTACTGTAAAATACAATATTAATTAAAAAAATTAAAAAATTTTTCAAAAAAACCCTCATTTTTCTCAGGTTTATCTATCAAAATGACCTCATTTGGATTATGTCCATTAACTATCATTTCTGCCATTAAAAATATGTCTCTATCATCAGTTGAACAAAAATCTTTAATATAATCAGCACTGACAACCCGATTTAAAGAAATATGATATTTTTTTAAGATTATTTCTAGCTCTCTTAAAAAATTTTCTGATAGACAAATTAATTCTAAGTCTAAAGAATAATTTTGACATTTAATGTCTTTGGGTAATAAAGAATAGCTTTTATCATCAATTTGAAAATTGTTTATTATCATGTGAATTATTTTCTTTTGATCAATGGTCTTTTTACAGCTCTCTTTTGCCTCATAAAGAAGATGATTTAGGCTCTTCAAATTTATGTAGTCATTATGATTGTTTTTTTTTACAGATATCTTCACAGAAAAAAAAACATTCAAATCTAAAATAATAGTGACTCTTTCTATAAAGTTTTGAAATTTTTTTTCAATTGTAAAAATATTTTGATTCAAAAAATAGTCTATCTTTTCAAAATTTTTCAAATGTATTTGATCATCGATTAAGAGTTCTTTTTGATAAATTTTTTTTTTTAAATCTGTATTAACTGAAATTATCAATTTTGTTGAACTTATAAATAGATAAGTTTCATATTTTAAAATATCACTCATTTGTAATTATCTGGTTGTTTTGACGTAAATCTATTTCTTTAATTCCTTCTAAATTATTAATCTTAAAAAAACTTACAAATGTTTTTAAAGATTTTTTAAGGTGTTGATTAGGTAACCTAATAAAAAAACCTTGTTTTGTTTCTATATCCCATCTTCCTGATTTAAAAAAAAATAAATTTTTAACTTCATCAAAATTAAAATTTGTTTCATCCATAGCATTTTTTAGTTCAAAAAAGTTCTTAGTTTCAAAATCCCCAAATATTGAAGGAAGATTATGTGATAATTCATTTGTTTTAATTAACTTTCCATTAGATCCTAGGAGAAAATTGTTATTACCCTTTTTTACAAGTGCTAAAAAATTAGTTTTATGAATCTTAATTTTTATAGAAGAAGGATATAGTATAAAAACAGAATATCTTTCTACTAAACTATTTATCTCTATTGTATTTTCAATCTCTACTTTATCTAATAAAAATATATTTTTATTCATTAAAAAATCTAAATTTTCAACCAATTCAAAATTATTTTTATCATCTAAACCTTGTATTGAAATTTTGATGATCTTAAAAAAATTAACATCATTCAAATTCTTGTTATTAAAAGTTGCAAAAATTAAGAATAAAAAAATATAAATAAAAATTTTTTTACTTTTTTGTAGAGGCATCATTTAAAATCATTTTGATAAGTTGAATGAAATTAATACCATCATAATTGGCTATCTCAGGCACTAAAGAAAGATTTGTCATACCTGGTTGAGTATTTATTTCTAATAGATAAAATTTGCCTTTAAAAAATTTAAAATCAGATCTTGTCACTCCACGACATTTTATTAACTTATGAGCTTTAAGGGCTATACTCATCAACTTTCTATAATCTTTTTTTTTTAAATCAACTGGAATAATATGTTCGGTATTTGCTTTTAAATCATATTTTGCTTTATAATCATAAAACTTTCTTTTTGGTTTTAATTCAATTGCTCCAAGCTTTTTTGATCCAATTATTGCTGCTTGTATTTCTCTTCCTGAGATAAATTCTTCAATAATTATTTTTTTATAATTTTGAAGTAATTTTAAATTACTAAAAATATTTTTTTTATTACAAATGAAAACATTAACACTTGAACCTTCATTTAAAGGTTTAATTACTACTGGAAATTTTAATTTTTTATTTATCAATTTTTTCAGGCTTGATTTAGATTTATCAAATGAATATGAAATGTATTTCGGTGTTAAAATTTTATTTTTTTTAAAAATCTTTTTTGACAGTTCTTTATCCATTGCAATAGAAGACGAAATTACTCCTGAGTGTGTATATGGTATTCCTGTAGTTTCAAAAATTGTTTGGATGTAACCATCTTCTCCAAACTGACCATGTAGAGCATTGAATAATATATTTGGTTTAAACGATTTAATAATTCTAAGTAACTCAAAATTTGGTTCAGCAATTTTTACTTGATAGTTATTTTTTTTCAGCTCTTTAGCAACTTGTTTCCCAGTATCAAGACTTATAGCTCTCTCTTTTGAGATACCACCCGAAATTACTAATATCTTTTTTTTCAAATTATTCTAAAATTTTAATTTCTTTTTCTAATTTAATTCCATTTTTTTCTAATACTTTTTTAGTAACATAATCAATAAGTTTAGTCATATCTTCAAATGTTGCATTACCCTTGTTAACAAAAAAATTACAATGTTTTTCTGAAATCCCCGCATCTCCAAAAGTTTTTTCTAAAGAAACTGAGTCCTTAATTAGTTCCCAAACTTTTTTTTTTGTTTGATAAATCGGATTTTTAAAAGTACTGCCACTTGTCTTTACTTGTGTCGGTTGATTTTTTTCTTTTTCTTTTTTTAATTTTTGCATCTCACTATTTATCTTATTTGAAATACTTTTTGTACCTTTGAAAGATGCACTAAGAAAAATCAAGTCATCAGACAAGTCATTTTTTCTATAATCAAAATTGATATCTTTAGACTGTATTGTTCTTATATTTCCTAGACTATCAATTGCTTGAATAGAGATCAAAATATCTTTAAACTCTTTGCCAAAACAACCAGCATTCATTCTTATTCCCCCACCAATAGTCCCTGGAATGCATGACAGAAACTCAAAACCACTTAAATCATTTTTCATTGCAAATTCAGACAAAGTTTTATCTAAAACTGCACTTCCTGCTATTAAGATATCCTCTCCAAGAAAAGAAATATTATTAAAATTTTTACTCATCTTTATGACAACACCATCAAAGGTAACATCAGAAATTAAAACATTTGAACCAGCACCAAGAACAAAAATTTTTTCTCTGTTATCTAGCTTTTTTAAAAAAGTTACTAACTTCTTTAAATCATTAGCTTTGTAAAAAATCTTAGATTTTCCTCCAATATTAAACCAATTTTTTTTTTTTAGATCATAATCAAATTTAATATCTGCTCCAAATTCATCTATCAAATCCTTTAATTGATCTTTTTTCATTTAATTAAATTTGGAAGTTTTCTCAACCAACTCGAAATTGATCCTGCTCCCATTCCTATTACAATTTTTTTTCCATACATGTTTTTTTTTAAAAATTTTGCTAATTGGTTGTTATCCTTAACTAAAAACAATTTTACTTTAGAGTTTCTTATGATTTCATTTGCAAAACTTAAATAATTGAATCCTAATTTCATTTTTTCTCCAGCTGCAAATATAGGACACAAAATAACTGTATCGGCACTTTTAAAAGCGAAAGAGAATTCTTTTCTCAAATCTTTAAGTCTTGAAATTCGATGAGGTTGAAATATACAAACTTTTTCAAACCCCACGTAAACTTTTTCAACACCTTCTAGTACAACTTTTATTTCAGTTGGATGGTGAGCATAATCATCGTAAAAATCTATATTGTTGTATGTAAAGATCTTGTTGAATCTTCTTTGAACTCCTTTAAAATTTAGTAAACCTTTTTTAATACTTGAAACTGATATACCAACTGTAAGAGCCACAGCTGCAGCACCAACAGAATTTTTTATGTTATGAATACCAAGTAATGGAGTCTTAATTTTCTTAATAACAATTTTTTTCTTATTTGGAACATTTACATGTAAGTCAAACTCTGAAAATCTCATATTTTGTTTTATGTTTTTAATCAAGAAGTTTGATCTTAAATTTGTTCCATAGGTATAAAAATTTTTTCCCTTTAGTTTTTTAACAAGTTCATTATTTATTTTATCATCAATACAGATGAAAGATTTTCCAAATGAAGGAACTTTTTCTATAAATTGGATAAAATTTTTTTTTAAGTCATCCATAGTCTTATAAAAATCCATGTGCTCTCTATCTATATTTGTGATTATTGAATAAGTTGGTGGAATATGAACAAAACTTCCATCGGACTCATCAGCTTCTAGTATTGACCAATCACTTTTACCAAGTTTCGCAGTATTTTTAATTGAGTTTATAACTCCACCATTAATTATCGTAGGATCTAATTTAGTATTTTGAAAAATAGAAGCTACAAGAGATGTGGTTGTAGTTTTTCCATGAGACCCAACTACAACAATGTTTTTCGTTAAAGAAACAATATGTGCCAACATTTTACCTCTAGTAATTATTGGTAAATTTTTTCTTTTAGCTTCAATTATTTCTGGGTTATTTTTTTTTATTGCAGAGGAAATTACTACTATTGTAGCATTTTTGAGGTTTTGTTTAACCTGCCCAATGAAAATTTTAATCTTTTCCTTTTTAAGTCTTTCAGTATTTTTATTTGAGGATAAATCACTTCCCTGAACTTTAAACCCTTTGCCTCTCATTATCAAAGAAAGACCACTCATCCCGATCCCACCTATGCCAACAAAATGAATAACTTCAGTTTTTGCTAATTTAATTTTCATTTAAAATCTTTAATATTTTTTGATTAACATTAATCCATGTATTTTGAAAATTTAATTTTTTTAAATTATTCTTTTTATTTAAATAATCACTTTTTTTCTCCAAAATATCTTTTAAACACTTCTCAATTTTTTCCTCGAAAAAATTATCTTGTTCAATTATCCAGCAACAATCATTATTTTTGTAAAATTTTGCATTTTCTAGTTGGTGATTATCTTTAGAAGAAGGTAAAGGCACAGCAATAAAGGGTATATTTAAGACTGATAACTCTGCCAAAGTAGAAGCGCCTGCTCTTGTTATACAGAGATCTACCTGGTGTACAATTTTGTCAAAATTTTTTTCAAAACTAAAAATCTTATTTTCAATATCATTTTTTGAATAAAATTCTTCTAGATGTAGAATATTTTTTTCATTAGTTTGATGAAATATTTTTATAAATTTTTTTTTAACTAATTTTACAATTATTTCTTTGAATTTATAATTAAATATACTTGCACTTTGACTACCTCCTACTATCAGTATATTAAATTTTTCATCATTTTTGATAGGTGAATTTAATTTGTAAATTTGTTCTTTTACTAATGGATTAATGATTACCATTTTATACTTAAAATTATCAGGAAAATTTTTTATTTGATTTGTATAGCAAAAAACTTTTTTACACGATTTTAAATAAAATTTATTTGCACGACCCATTACCTGATTTGGTTCTAATAAATAGATATTCAAACTTAAAAGTCTTCCTGCCAAAACCAAAGGTAATGACATATATCCACCTGTAGATATAATTTCATTAATTTTTCTTTTTTTTAAAATGAATAAGGATTTTAGAGTAAGATAAAAAAGTAAAATAAAATTAAATGGATAAAAAAAAATGTTATTTAACTTAGGAGTATCAATAATTTCAATTGAATATAAATTTTTATCAATATATTTTAAACCCCTTTTATCCAAGGAAAATACAATGTTTGCATCTTTTGATAAGTGCTCATGAAGAATTATTGCAGGTATTACATGACCACCCGATCCACCTGTAGAAATTAAAAAATTTTTTTTCATTTTAATCAATCTTTCTTTTTGTCAAATTTAAAATAATACCTGAAAGAATTGAAATACTAATTATTGAAGAACCTCCATAACTAATAAAAGGTAGTGTCATTCCAGTAGTTGGAAATAATCTTATATTAACTCCAATATGTATCATTGCTTGCATCAAAATTAAACTTACACTTCCTACTAAGATTAGTCTTATTTTTTCATCACGTTCAAAATAAATTTTTTTAAACACTGAATAAATTAATATTAAAAACAAAAATAAAATTAAAATTATGGCAATAACCCCAAACTCCTCTGAAATTACTGAAATAATATAATCTGTGTGAGCCTCAGGAACTTTATTTTTTAAAGTTCCTTCACCTATACCTTTTCCAAAAAAACCACCGCTTATTATTGAATCTGTTGCTTTATCTGGTTGGAAATTATAAGTACCTGTTTCACTGTCAAAAAAAGATAACAATCTATTTTTGATATATTCAAATTTTGAAACAAAAAAGATTAAATAAATAAAAATTAAAACTAATGACAAAAATAAAAATGATAAAAAAATTATATTAATTCCTGAAATAAAAATTAAAATAGACCATGAAAAAAAAACTAAAAGAGTCTGCCCTATATCTGGTTGAATGACTAATAATAAAGCTACAAATGAAGTAATAAAAAAAGTAAGAGAGTATTTTATATAAATGTTAGTGTATTTTTCACTGCATAAAATTGAACTAATAAAAATTATTAAAAAGGGTTTAACTAGCTCGATTGGTTGAAATCTAGGTAGTAAATATAAATCAATCCATCTTTTAGATCCTTTAACTTCAACACCTATAATTGGAACTGATATCAAAAAAATTAGAGATAATAAGAAAACCACAAAAGAAAATTTAAAAAGTTTTTCTTGGTCTATTGAGGAAAGAGCGAAAATTATAATAATTCCTAAAAAAATAAATACTACGTGCTTAAAAAAAAATAGATAATCATTAGTATTCAAATTGTCTGAAGCTATTAGAGAAGTTGAAACCAATGAAAAAAATAATCCAGTAATAAATAATAAGATAATTAAAGAAAAAATAAACTTGTCTATATTCTTCCACCATTCATAATAAAATTTATAAAAAAAATTTTTATTTTGCATGAAAATAATCTTTTACTAATTTATTAAAATATGAACCTCTATCTTCAAAATTTTTAAATGTATCAAAGGATGCTGCACAAGGACTAAACAGTATTGTTTTGTCAATTATTTTTTCATGTTTTGTTAGTGCAAATATTCTACTTAAAGCAATTTTAAGATTTTTGAAATTTTCAATTCTAATTTTATTTTTGAGTTGTTTATTAAAAAAAGAATAATTCTTTCCATATATGAATGCTTTGGTTTTGTTTAAATACTTTTTTGGCAAAGTGAATTTATCACCTTTCTTAGGTATACCGCCTAATAACCAATAAATATTTGAGTTTATCTTTAATACTCCAACAGAAGAGGAAAAGCTTGTAGATTTTGAATCATTTATGATTGTCAATTTACTCTTATTATAAATAATTTGCTGACGATATTTTAATCCCTTAAAATTTTCAATTGTATCTACAAATAATTTTTTATTCAAATTAAGTTTTTTTGATATTTCATAAACAAAAAATAAATTTTCTCTAATTGTTTCATTCTGAAAATATTTGTTTTTAATATTTATAAAAAAATTATTTTTTATTTTTGTATTAACTTTAATTATTTTACTTTTTAATTTACTTAATTTAAGTTCTTTGTTAATCAATCTATCGTTTTTTTTAACAAATGCTAAATCCCCTTTAAATTGACTTTTAAGTAATTTGAATTTAGCTTTAACATATCGTTTAATAGTTTTGTGTCTTTCAATATGGTCAGGTGATATATTTAAAATAACTGCACAATGAGATTTAAAGATCTTACTATATTCTAATTGATAAGATGAGGCCTCAATGACAAAAATAGTTCTTTTTTTAATATTCTTTATTGATAAAATAGGTTTTCCAATATTACCTGCCAACTTCACATCTAATTTTTGTTTTACTAATACTTCGTATAACAGCTGACAAGTTGTAGATTTTCCATTTGTCCCAGTTATTGTAATACAATAATTTCTATTAAATAAGTAAAATATATCAAGATCAGTATAAATCTTTTCAGTATTTCTTTTTAGAAATTTAGATAACTTACAATTATTTATATCAATACCTGGACTTAAAATTATTAGATCAAATTTAAATTTTGGAATCTCATTAAATCTTATAAATTTTTTTTTAAAATTTAGAGATTTTGTTTTAGAGATGTAATCATCATAAGCATAAATTTCACACTTATTTTGCAGAAATTTTAGTGTAGACAAACCACTTTTTCCTAGTCCATACACTAATATTTTTTTTTTCAAAAAGATATTTGTGACGCTTTCCATTTATCTTAATTTCAGAGTAGCCAAACCAATCATTGCTAAAATTATTGAGATAATCCAAAATCTTATAACCACCGTTGACTCTGGCCAACCTTTCTTCTCAAAATGATGATGGATTGGTGCCATTTTAAATATTCTTTTTCCTGTAAGTTTAAAAGAAATTACCTGAACCATAACAGAAACTGCCTCTAAAACAAAAAGACCTCCTGTGATCGCTAAAACAATCTCATGTTTGGTTATTATTCCTACAGCTCCTAATGATCCTCCCAAAGATAATGAGCCTGTATCTCCCATAAAAATTTTGGCTGGTGGAGCATTGAACCATAAAAAACCTAGGCATGATCCAATTATTGCCCCACAAAAAATTGAAATTTCACCTGTCCCTTCTATATAAGGTATTTGCAGATAATCTGAAAATACTATATTTCCAGTTACATAACTAATAAAAGCAAAACAGGCTGCAACTAATATTACCGGTACTGTAGCTAAACCATCAAGACCATCCGTGAGATTAACAGCGTTTGATGAACCAACAATTACAAATATTGCAAAAGGAACAAAGAACCATCCAAGGTCTATAATTAAATTTTTAAAAAAAGGAAAATATAAATTACTAATGTCTTGATAGTCCACAAAATAAATAAAGAAACTAATTCCTATAGTTGCTATTAAAATTTGTAAAACAATCTTTAATTTAGATGAAATTCCTGAAGAATTATTTTGTTTGATCTTTTTATAGTCATCAAAAGCACCAAGCAATCCAAAAGAGATTGCTATGAATAAACAAAACAAAATATTAATATTAGATAAATCTGCCCAACAAACTACAGATACAAGTAAACCTAATAAAATTATCAGACCACCCATTGTTGGAGTACCAATCTTTTTTACAATATGTTCTTCAGGTCCATCATCACGTATAGGATCTAAAATTTTTTGATTTGAAAAAAATTTTATAAAAGGTCCCCCAATAAATAAGACTATAACCAATGATGTAAAAAATGATAAACCAGTTCTAAATGTTAAATATTTAAAAACATTTAAAAACCCAAAAGTATCTACAAAATTTAATAAAAATTGATAAAGCATTAATTTAATCCTTTTAGATCTTTTACTATGTGATTGAAACCTGTCGCATTTGAGGCTTTAACCATCAGATAATCATTATTATTTAACTGATTTTTAATCAATTTAATAATTTGAGATTTATTATGCAATATCTCTCCCTTTTTAGATTTTGAAAGTTTTTTAAACATAGAAATAACATTATTTCCTTTTACAAAAACTTTATCAATTTTAGTTTTATTTATTAAAGGTACAATTGATTGATGTAGTTTTTTAGAGTGACTTCCTAGTTCTAGCATGTCTCCTAATAAGAGATATTTTTTTGATTTTTTAGAGTCAATTTTATCATAGTTAAGTATTGCAGATTTTAAAGAAAGCGGATTTGAATTATAACTTTCATCAATTAAATTAATATATTTATCATTTATTTTTATCTTAGAATAATCTCCTCTACCACTAGGTATTTTAAAATTAAGAAAGATGTTTTTATTCAATTTAAAAACATTTTCATAAATACTCATTACTGCTAATGCAGCTAAAGTATTATAAATGTTATTTTGAAAATTATTTGAAATTAAAAAAAATTTTTTTTGAGTTCCTATCTTAAAATTGATTTTATAGATTTTTTTAATTTTTCTTATATTTATAAATTTAATATTTGATTGTTGATTTTTGATACCAAAAGAAATTACTTTAAGATTATTTTTTAAAGCTAATTTTTTATGTAGTTTAAAAAAAAAATCATCTGCATTTAGTACAACATGGCCGTTTGGCTTAGTATTATGAATAATTTCAGATTTAGCTAAAGCAATCTGATTTATATTATTAAAATTTTTTGCATGAGCATAATTAATATTTGTTATGACACTGATATCTGGCTTTATAATTTTTGACAAATAATCAATTTCGCCTTTTTTATCCATGCCTACTTCTAGAACTCCATACCTGTCGGTTTGATTTAGATTAAAAAGACTTAAAGGTACACCATACTTGTTGTTATACGATTTTGGAGAAATGCTAATTCTATAATTTTTTTTTAAAGAGTTTCCCAATAATTCTTTAAGAGTGGTCTTGCCACAACTACCTGTGATAGCGATTATTTTAGTATTAAGATTTTTTCTTAAAATTTTTGAAATTTCAGTTAAAAATATTAGTGTATTTTTTACTTTAATTTGTCTTCTGATATTTAAATTATTTTGTATTCTGTTAACAACAGCAATTGATGCTTTTCTTTTAAATGACTCTTTTACAAATTTATTCCCATCATTTTTTTTGCCTTTTATTGCAAAAAAAATATCATTTTTTTTTACCTCTATAGAATTAATTGTTGCTTTTTTGAAAAGTAAAGAGGATGATAATCTACTATTACCAGACACCTCTTTAATTATATTTAATTTAAGATTATTTGATAAATTTAAATTTTTAATTTTAATCTTATCTAAAATTTTTTTTTTATCTGAAAAATAGATTTTTTGTTTACCAAAATCTTGGATTTTTTCATGTCCCTTACCCGCAACCAACAAAATTTCACCTGTATTTAAATTTTGAATTGCCTTAGATATAGCTTTTGCTCTATCAGAAATTTCTATAACTTTTTTTCTTTTAATCCCTTTTTTTATATCTTTTCTTATTTTATCAGGGTTTTCATATCTTGGATTATCATCTGTAAGATAGATTTCATCTGAAAAATTATCTGCAATTTTTCCCATCTTAAATCTTTTATTTTGATCTCTGTTTCCACCACATCCAAATAATAAAATTATCTTTTTATCTGTAAATTGTTCTTTTAAATTTAATAGGCAAGTTTTTAAAGCTTCAGGGGTGTGAGCATAATCAAGGATTACTTTTGATTGATTCTTAATCTTACCAATGCTTTCAAGCCTACCCTCAACAGGTTTTAGTTTTGGAATAACTTTTAAAATTTTATCTACATTTATATTACTTTTTTCAGCAGCAATAACTGCCATTAAAATATTCTTTAATTGAATTTTACCTATTAGATTGAGATTTATTTTTTTTATAGAATTTCTAAGTTTTATTCTTAATACTTGTGTATCCCCATTAAAAAAATGTGATAAAATTTTAAAACTACACTTTTTATTATGTAGGGTATTAAGTTTTAGATCTTTATTTAAACAAATTTTTTTGATTTTTTTAAATTCAGGTATCTTATCATCTGTAATAACATCACCTTTTTTTTTTACAAGATTTTCAAATAAATAAAGTTTAGCTTTTAAATAATGTTTGAAATTTTTGTGATAATCTAGATGATCTTGCGATAAGTTTGTAAATATTCCTGAATTAAATTTTAATCCATCTAATCTATTTTGCTCGAGACCATGACTTGAGGCCTCCATAATTACATTGTCTATTTTCTTGTCTTTAAGTTTTTTTAATATTTTTCCCAATTGTAATGGATCAATTGTTGTGTTTGATAAATTTAAATTAAATTTATTTGATTTAACTCCTAAAGTACCTATCGATGCAACTTTTTTATTGTTAAATTTTAGTATCTGGTAGTAAAAATCTGCAATAGATGATTTTCCATTTGTTCCCGTTACAGCAATTAAATTCTTAGGTTTTTTTTTATAGATTTTAAATGAAACTTCAGCAAGTAATTTTCTGATATTTTTTGTTTGAATATAAAATATTCCTTTTTGAAATTTATTAATTTTTTTTTCAGAGATGATAATTTTAGAACCTTTTTTAATAGCAGCTTCTATAAAATCGTTACCATCAACTCTATTACCTTTTATTGCAAAAAAAATGTCATTTTTTTTTACATTAGAGCTATCAAAAGAAATTCCAGAAAAGAAAATTTTTCTAAAGTTTTTTTTTAAGTTTGGAATATAGTCCTTTAGCTGCATTTCCTAATTAATCTCACTGTATTTTGTGGCTAAAATAGGCCCGATTTCTTCTATAATTTGACCTGCAACTTCAACAGTAGTCCAACCAGCTGTATTGTAAGGTGTGCCTTTGTATTTAATATTAGAACCATCTCTATAATGATAAATATAATCTTTGCTTGTCTTAGGCTCATCTAGCATAATTGCGAAAACAAATTTTGGTTTTGAAGTAGGAAATACGGACAAAAAAGTATTTATCTTTTTTTTCGAATACCCACCAGCTATACTTTTTTGAGCAGTACCTGTTTTGCCTCCAATTTCAAATCCATTTACATTTGCTAACGATGCAGTACCCTCTTTTGTTGTTACAATTTTTCTTAAAATTGGTAAAATTTTTTCTGACACTTCTTCATTCAAAATTTTTCTTGATTTTCTTTTTTTGTTACTCTTTATTAAAGTAGGATGTATTTCATAACCACCATTAACAATAATTGAATAAGCTTTAGAAAGTTGAAGTAAGGTAGTTGTTATTCCATGACCAAATGATGCTGTTGCAAGCGGACATTTTCCCCAGTTAAATTTAATCGGTTTTCCAACTTCCTCAATATCAAAATTTATTTCCCCCAAAATACCAATTTTTGATAAAAATGACTCAAATTTATCTACTCCCACTTTTTGGCCAATTCTCACAGAACCTATATTACCTGATCTAATTAAAATTTGTTCAGCTGATAAATTAGAAGGAATTTGATTGTCATATTCTTTAATTGAAAACCCAGCACATGTTAAGGTTTTTGGTAAATCAACAAATTCTGTCTCAGGTTCAATAATCTTTTCATTTAAAGCAGCTGCCAATGTAAATGTTTTAAAAACAGAACCAAACTCATACACTCCCTTTGTAGCTCTATTGATATAATTTACATCATCAATTTTTTTTCTTTTATTAGGATCAAAATCAGGCAGCGAAACTAATGATAAAATCTCACCATTGTTAACATTCATCAAAATCGCAGCACTACCTTTAGTTCTGAAAATCTCATTAAATTTTTTTAACCCATCTCTTACTAAAAATTGAATATCTTTATGAACAGTCAATTGTATAGGATCTAGAGTATCTTTTAGATCTTTGTCTAAAGATTTTTCTAAACCAGATATACCATTATTTTCATTATCAATTTGTCCAATGATGTGACTAAATAAGTTTCTTTGAGGATAAATCCTTATTAAATTATCTCTTGGTTCTATTGATTTGTCACCAAGTTGCATTAACTTTTCATAATTTTTATCAGAAACTTTTTTTTCAAGATAAAAAAATTTGCCTTTATCTATTCTTTTTTGAACTTCATTGAAATTTTTATTTGGAAAAATATATTTTAAATTTATAATTAACTTTTTTTCATCTATAATTTTTGAAGGACTTATACCAATATCTATTGAACCAATTGTTTTGCCTATATAATCATAGTTAGCATCTACAATATCTGCTCTATAAAGATTATTTATTTGTTTGTTGATTTTGCTATTAATTTTAACTCCAGACTCACGTGAACCTAAGTGCATTAAATGGACTGAATAAATTATAGATATGATAAAGAATATAAAAAAGATAAATGCTACTCTGTTAAATGATATATTTAAATTAGATTTACTCTTTTGATAAGAAAAGTCATTATGTTGATATTCTAGAATAATTCTCGAATCTTTATTATTCATTAAAAAACCTCAATGGTTCTATTTCAAATTTACCTGATTTTTTGTAAATAATTTTAATTTCATTAATATTTTTTTTTACGAGCTCATCATCAAAATATAAGTTTTGAAAATCAACCAATTTTTCTGTTGAACTAAGGAAATTATGTTCCAGTTTAACATTCTCTAAATCTTTTTTTAATCCTCTGATATTTTCTTTGGTAACAAAAATTTCATCATCTATTCTTTTAGTCGAATTTTTTATAAATGCTGTAAATAGAATTAATATTGAAATTAAAGATGTAAAAAAAAACTTAATCATAGCTTATTTGCAAGACCTTCTATTTTAATCAAATATTCGAATTTCTTGAGTATATCAGTCTTAAAATCGTAGAAATCTTCCTTTTTAATTGCAGACCTCATTTTTGCTGATCTTGATGGTAAATTTTCTTTTAGTTCTTTTAATGATGGAGTGATTGGTTTTTTATTAACCAAGCTAAATAAAGTTTTTGGTTGATCTACTTTTGGAACATAACGAGAAATACTTTTATTTTCTGATAAACTTTTAAAAAAATATTTTACAATTTTATCTTCTAATGAATTAAATGTCACTACTACAAGAATACCATCCTTTTTAAGTATCTTTGCTGCACCTATCAAACCATAAATCAACTCACTAATCTCTCTATTAACAAAAATTCTTAAAGACTGAAAAACTTTAGTTGCACTGTGTGTTTTGAAATTTTTTCTTTTTTTAGACTTGTCTATAATTTCAACTAAATCTTTATTGTTTAATTTTTTACTTTGCCTTTTTTCTACTATCTTTAATGAAATTTTTTTTGCTTCTCTTTCATCACCAAAAAATTTAAAAATTTGTTCCAATTCTTGTGCATCTAGTTTATTAACTACATCACTTGCTGAAAAATCATTTAACCCCATTTGCATATTTAAGTCACCACTTGAATTAAATGATAAGCCTTTCTCCGGATCTTTAATTTGAGTAAAAGAATAACCTAAATCAAAAATTATACCTTTTATCTCTTGACTCTTTAGTTTGAAATTATCTAATTGACTAAACTTTTTATTTTTGAACACAAATCTATTGGAAAATTTTTTTTCAATTTCATCTGCTTTTTTTTTACTTTTAATGTCTCTATCTAAAGCAATTACTTGAGTATTTTTAAATCTAAGAATTTCTTTGGTATATCCACCTTGGCCAAATGTACAATCAATAAATGTGCCACCATGTTGAGGGGTAATAATGCTAATTATTTCATTAAGCAATACCGGATAATGTTTTGGAGCATCCGATACCATGGTGGCTTCCATTTATTTTTTCGAAGACCATTAATTTTTTTGTCTTCTTAAAAATGCAGGTATTTCTAAATCATCCTCTTCATTATCATCATTAGAAGTTTCTAATAGATCGTCAGAACTTGGAGCTTGATTTTCAGAATTAAATAAATCTGGTTCATTTGCATCTACTCCAAACTCTTTAAGGTCATTAAGATGATCATTTTCAGTTTTTGGTTCTTCAATTGCTTCTTGTGAAAATGATACCTCGTTATCATCAGATGTATTTTCAACAATACTTTCAACTTCTTGGTTTTTTAGTAATTCTTCATGATACTGATTATTTACATCATCAACAGATTGATTAAAATTTTCTGAAACAATTTCATTTTCAAGTTTTAAAGCATTAGCTCCATGAGAAACGGGAGCGGTATTGCTACTTGAAAAATTAAAGGATGTATTAGATCCTAAAGTAGAAAAGTCAGAATATCCTGGATTTCTATTTTGTATCCGGTGTACCATATTAATGACTGATTTTGTCTCTGGTTGTTGACCATCTAATGAAGTGGCTACAATTGAGACTCTTATTTTTCCTTCAAGAGACGGATCTGTTATAGCTCCAATTATAACCTCTGCATCAGCTTCAACTTCTGATCTTATTTTATTAACTACCTCATCAACTTCAAATAATTTAAGATCTTTGCCTCCAGTAATATTTACTAATAATCCTTTAGCACCTTTTAAAGTATAATCATCAATTAATGGATTGCTAATTGCCATTTCGGTAGCTTTCATGGCTCTTCCCTCGCCTTCAGCTTCTCCTGTACCCATCATGGCTTTACCCATAGATGCCATTACTGTTTCGACATCAGCAAAATCTAAATTAATTATTCCAGGTCTAACCATTAAATCTGTCACACTTTGAACACCATGCATTAAAACATTGTTTGAAAGATTAAATGATTCCTCAAAAGTAGTTTGCTCATTTGCAATCTTAAATAAATTTTGATTAGGAATTACTATAATAGTATCTACGTGTTTTCTTAATTCTTCAAGACCAATCTGGGCCCTTCTCATTCTTGATGGGCCTTCATACAAAAATGGAAGTGTAACTACTCCAACAGTTAAAATATTTAATTCTTTTGCAGCTCTAGCAATTACATGTGCTGCACCAGTTCCTGTACCACCGCCCATTCCAGCTGCTATAAAAACCATATTTGCACCTTGTAAAATATTCACAATTTCATTTAAAGATTCATCAGCTGCAGCTTGACCTATATCAATTTTTGCTCCTGCACCTAAACCTTTTGTTAAATTTAAACCAATTTGAATTTTGGATTTGGCTTTGCTGTGTTTTAAATCTTGTGCATCAGTATTTACAGCAATAAACTCTACTCCTTGCATTCCATTTTCAATCATTTCATTAATAGCATTTCCGCCTGCACCACCGACTCCCATTACTAAAAGTCTTGGTTGTAACTCTTTTATTTCTGGTGTCTTAAAGTTAATTGTCATTTTATTATCCCCCGTTATTTATTAAGTTGATGCTCCCATTTAAGGCTAGAACGATTTAAATTTGCTTTTTTTCTTGCGTTGACCTTAAATTTTTCAAATATAGTTGGTTCCCATATCTGGAATGTTTTTCCCTGACCAACAAACACCATGCTATTTTTTATTTTTGCATGATTTAATAATTTTGGAGTAAGTGAAATTCTACCTTCACTATCAAATTGTAAATTAATACTTTCTGATAATATTGATGTTGCAAAAAAATCTCTTTTTTCCTCAAAAGGATTAAGTGAGTCTATTGTATTAGAAATTTTTTCTATTCTATCTTGTGGCCATGCTTCTATTGATTGGTTATTAAACGATGGATAACAAACCATTCCATTATATCCAAGATTAGATAAATATGATCTAAAACTTGCAGGCACTGACACCCTCCCTTTTTTGTCTAATTTGTTTTCGTAGGTTGATAAAAACATAAACCATAAATTCCTTTATTCCCAATAAATGGGAATATTTGGGATATTATGGGTTTTTAATAAAAGAGTCAATACATACAATTTATGATTTAATTAACCATTATTGATAACAAAAAGTGAATCAAAATGTGAACATTTCACAGCTACCAGAAAAGAGATTTGCCAGATAAACTGTAAGCCGGGTTCTGTCATTTAAACTTATCATTTGTCTAGGCCTAAGATCACTCTTAAGCTCAAGCAACTAACCCTGATGACTAGCCAAGGATGGCTTTTAGTTTTTCAACAATGTCATCTCTACTTAGTCTTGCTCCCAGTGGGGTTTTCCAGCGTTCATTGTTACCAATA
>JBJLDX010000022.1:0-7460 GCA_045566175.1 Candidatus Pelagibacter sp.
GAAAATTTTAATAAAGATGCAAAAGGAAATAATCCTTTGTGTGGAGATAACGTACATATTTACTTAAAACTTAACGACCAAAGAAAAGTTGAAGATATATCTTTTGAAGGAAGCGGATGTGCTATTTCAATGGCTTCAGCTTCAATAATGACTGATCTGATAAAAGGAAAAAGTGATAACGAAGCTAAGGAAATTATTGAAGATTTTCTAGAAATGATAAAAGAAAACCCAGAATTAAAAACAAATTTATTAAAAGAAGACGAAAAAACCAAACTAATGTGCTTATCAGGAGTTAAACAGTACCCAATGAGAGTTAAGTGTGCTACTTTATCTTGGCATACTTTGGTTTCTGCAATGGATAACAATGGAAAAAAAATAAGTACAGAAAGTTAATATTTTATGAAAATAAAAGATAAAATTATTGAAGAAATTAGAAAAATTTATGACCCTGAATTACCAGTTAATATTTATGAACTTGGCTTAATTTATGATATAAAAGTAGAGGATCGAAAAGCTGAAATTAAAATGACATTAACAACACCAAATTGTCCTGTTGCAGAAAGCTTACCTAAAGAGGTTAAGGAAGGTGCAATGCAAGTAGAAGAAATCGATGATGTAGATCTTCAATTAGTTTGGGACCCACCTTGGAATAAAGATATGATGTCTGATGCTGCAAAATTGGAGTTAAATTTATAATGAATCCAATAATTAAACTCAGTGACAATGCTGCATTAAGAATTAAAGAAATAATGTCTGATGCAGAAAAGGATTCAGCTGGTGTTAGAGTTTCAGTTAAATCTGGTGGTTGTGCAGGAATGTCTTACGTAATGGAATATTCAAAAGAAATTAATCCAAATGATGAAGTTATTGAAGATAAAGGGGTCAAAGTTTTCATAGATTCTGCTGCTGTAATGTATCTATTGGGAACAGAAATGGATTACAAAAAAGAGGAGCTTTCCTCCTCTTTTGTTTTCAATAACCCCAACGAAACCGAAAGATGTGGTTGTGGGGAGTCATTCAAAATCGATTAAATAGTATTATCCCATAAGTTGCATAGCAGAGTTGCATTTTATGCATAACCAGTATATGATTCTTTTATGAATAAATTTGAATTTAAAAATCTTGTTAAAAACTTAAAAGACTCTTTAAAAGAAAAAACTTTTTTTAAAGATCTGCGTAAAGAAGTAGATACAGGTGCCAATGGTACTCAGGATTACGTTGTTAAAAAAGGTGCTAACAAAGATACAATTGCTTCTACAAGACAATAATTAGCTGCTGTAATACATCTCAAATTCTACTGGATGAGGAGCGTGTTCAAACTTATGAATTTCTTCAAATTTGAGTGCAATGTAAGCATCTATTTGATCGTCAGTAAATACCCCACCTTGAGTTAGAAAATCTCTATCTTTATCTAAGCTTTCCATTGCTTCTCTTAATGATCCACAAACTGTTGGAATAGCTTTTACTTCTTCGGGTGGCAAATCATATAAGTCTTTATCAAATGACTCTCCTGGATGTATCTTATTCTTAATACCATCTAGGCCAGCCATTAACATTGCAGAAAAAGTTAAATACGGGTTACCTGATGCATCTGGAAATCTAATCTCACATCTTGCACCTTTTTTACTTAAGGTTATTGGTATACGACAAGATGCAGATCTATTTCTAGCTGAGTAAGCTAATAAAACGGGAGCCTCAAAACCTGGAACCAATCTTTTGTAACTATTGGTTGTTGAGTTTGCAAATGCATTAATTGCTTTTGCGTGTTTTAAAATTCCTCCAATATAATGTAACGCTGTCTCTGATAATCCTGCATAAGCTTCACCTGAAAATACAGGCGTATCACCCTTCCAAATTGATTGGTGGATGTGCATTCCTGATCCGTTATCACCTGCAACTGGTTTAGGCATGAATGTTGCAGTTTTTCCAAAAGAATGAGTTACCATTTGTACAACATATTTGTATAACTGAACATTGTCAGCTTGATCAACTAGTGTTCCAAAGTACATTCCAAGCTCATGTTGACTTGGAGCTACTTCATGATGGTGTTTTTCAACTTTAATTCCAACTTCTTTTAGATTTTTTAAATATTCACCACGCATATCTTGTTCACTATCAACTGGAGGAACTGGAAAGTAACCTCCTTTTACTGGAGGTCTGTGCCCCATATTGCCATTTTCATATTCTTTTCCAGAATTATATGGACCTTCTTTACTATCAATCTTAAATCCACATTCATTCATATCGTTTTTAATTCTTACATCATCAAAAACAAAAAATTCAGGTTCAGGACCAAAAAAAGCTTTATCTCCAACTCCTGACGATTTTAAATACTCTTCTGCTTTTTTTGCTACACCTCTTGGATCTCTTTCGTATGGAGTCTTCTTTACAGCATCTAAGATATCACAAAAAAGTACTGCAGTATTATGAGAGGTAAATGGATCCAAAAAAAATCTTGATGTATCAGGTTTTAAAATCATGTCAGACTCATTAATTGCTTTCCAACCTGCAATAGAAGAGCCATCAAAGAAAACACCATCATTCAACATGTCTTCATCAACTACAGATGTGTCCATAGTTAAGTGCTGCAATTTTCCACGTGGGTCAGTAAATCTTAAATCAACAAATTCAACTTCTTTATCTTTAAGAAATTTTAAAACATCTTTAGCACTCATTTTTCTCTCCTTTATAATTCTGACCGTTGTATTAACAAAAAAAGGCTGATAAATAATGCTCTTTTAATTAATATCACCTATGCAATTATTACATAAGTGTATAATTAAATGATTATAATAACTAACAATTAAAAGTTGAATAATGACTTTATTAGACAAAGAGCCAGTCAAAAGAGTTGAGAAGATTTTGAAAGAATTTGACTCATCTCAAAAAGTAATAGTTTTAAACGCTTCTGCTAGAACCGCAATTGAAGCAGCTTCATCTTTAGGTTGTGAAGTTGGAGCTATTGTTAAAAGCCTCCTTTTAAAAACAGAAAATTTTTTCATATTATGTTTGGTAGCAGGAGATAAAAAAGCCTCACTAAATAAGATTAAAAAAACATTAAACATTAAAGACGCATCAATGGCCTCTGCTGATGATGTTAAAAATATTACTGGTTATACTATTGGAGGTGTCTCACCAATTGGACATTTAAGTAAAATTGACATTTTTATAGACAATTCTCTAGAAAGATTTGCATATCTCTTTGCAGCCGCTGGACATCCTAACTGTGTTTTTAAAATAGATTTTAAAAATTTACAAAAAATTACTAATGGATCAATTGAGAAAATAACAGAATGAAGCAACCTAAATTAATAGATTATACTTTATTAACTATATTATCTTTAATATGGGCATCTGCATTTTTTAATATAAAAATAGCAACCTATTCATTTGGTCCAGTTACTATTGCTTTCCTCAGGGTATTTTTTGGAGCAATCCCAGTTTTAATTATTTGTTATTATAAAAAAATAAAAATAGAGGCTTTTTCAAAAGACTGGCATTGGTTTGCAATGATCGGATTCATAAATTTAGTTGCACCGTTTTTTTTTAATTGCTTATGGAGTAAAATCTGTTCAAAGTAATTTGGCTGCTATCTTAATGTCAACAACACCATTGAGCTCTACAATATTGGGTCATTTTTATACAAAAAATGAAAAATTTAATTTAATTAAAACATTTGGAATTTTAATAGGTTTTTCAGGAATAATTTTTTTGTTTTCAGACAATCTTTTAATTGATCAAAATAATTTTAGTTCTGCTCTGTTAATTTTGTTGGGATCCACATGTTATGTTATTGGTGGGGTATTAACTTTAAAAATTAGCAAAAAAAAAAATGAAAATGTCACAGGTTCGATATTAATCTGGGCAACAATTATTTTATTACCATTAGTATCATTTATCGAACAGCCATGGCAGGTAGTACCAAGAACAGATTCATTAATATCTGTAATTTATCTTGGTATTGTTCCAACAGGAATTGCATGGCTATTAAGATTTAAAATATTAAAGGATAATGGTTTGATTTTTCAATCTCAGGTCTCATACTTGATACCAATTTTTGGAACAATCTTGGGATATATTTTTTTAAAAGAATTAATAACAATTAAAGTCTTAATTTCTTTAGCTGCAGTTTGTATAGGTATCTACTTTGTAAGAAGAGCAGATAGAAAAAAATTATCGTAGTTTAGCAATTTCTTTAATATCTTCCGGTGTTGTTTCACAACATCCACCAAGTATTGTTGCCCCTTGTGCAACAAGTCTTTTTGAAAAATCATAGAATTTTTTGGCTGAATGATCATCTCTTTTTCCAAGAGCAACGTTTGGATTTGTACCTATTTCATCAGGCTTAGCTGTGTTAAATGTTTGAACTGGAGTTGGCTCTTCCACTTTCCAAAGGTTGGCTTTAAAACCAAATGGAATATCCAATTTTTTTATTTCAGGTGCACACTCTTCAGCTATTTTTGGAGAAACACATGCGGTAATTATTCCTAGCCAATTATTACTTCTGTATTTATTCAATACTTCAGTGATAGTTTCATTTGAAGGGAGTAAGTTATTTTTTTTAATATGAATACCCACTAGAACTGGTTTATTTAATTTGACAGCAACATTTGATGCTATGTCTATTTCTCTTCCACTAGAAACAACATCTAAATATAAAAAATCTACATATGGAGCAATAATTCTTGCTTGTTCATAAAAAGCTTTTTCTAATTGTTTACTATCCCTTAGGTCCTCAACATAAGTATCATTTTGACAAGGTAAACTCCCAGCAATGAAAACATCTTTTCCAGATTTTTCTTTTGCTTTAATTGACAAAAGACAAGCTTGTTTATTTATATATTCAAAATGTTTATCAACTTTATTTTGTACTAATCTAACTTTTCGTGATGCAAATGTATTTGTAAGTATGACCTCAGATCCAGCATTTATGAACGACAAATGTACATTTACGACCAGATCATGAAAATTTTTATCTAAATTAGCAGTAGCAGACCACAAGGTACCTTTCGAAATTAATCCTTTAGCGAGCAGTTGTTGTCCCATACCACCATCCAAGATTCTTAATTTGTTAAAAAAATTTAAGTCCATTCCTCTCTATATAAATATTCTAAAACCCATTCTTATCGCAACAAAAATAACAAGCGTTGATGTTATTATTGTAAGAACTCTATTTGAAAAAACCTTTAGATTTAAATAATTCCCAAAAAGACCACCAATTAAAACTGATAAAAATAACGGCCAATATAAAAAAATTTCATTCAATACATTTTTTTTTAATAAATGACCCAAAATACCAGAAATAGAGTTGATTAGTATAAACAATGAAGCTGTTGTGATGATAATTTTAGGTTTCTCAGCTTTTAAAATAAAAAGTATAGGACTTAAGAAGATTCCACCACCGATACCTATTATTCCAGAGATTAATCCTAGAATGGAACCTATAAAAATTGAAATAAATGGATTAAGTTTTCTTGTTATTAAATTTTTACCCTCATAAGATTTATTATTCATCAATAAAAATATTCCTGCAATCGACAAAACTAAAAACAATAATACTTCAAATATTTCTTTGTTAATTATTAAGGTTCCACCAAAAAATGCTAAGGGAATTGATCCAAATAAAAATGGTAGTAGTAATCTAAAATTGTAATTTCCTGCTCGTACATAATTAATAGAATTGCCTGTTACAACAATTATATTACAAAATAATGCTATGATTGGAAAAATATAGTAAGGAATGTCCCAAATAAGTAATAAAGCTAAATAAGTAGATCCCCCTCCAAATCCTACACTTGAGTACAAAATAGCTGTTATAAAAAATAAAATTGGTAATATAATCATCTTAAAAAATTTTTATGAAAGTAAACATAGCATTATTGACAGTAACAGATACTAGAACTTTTGATAATGACAAATCAGGAGCAATTTTAGTTGAAAAAATAAAACTAGCAAATCATAATTTAATAGACCGAAAAATTTGTAAAGATAATAAGGATGATATTATTCTAGTTTTAAAAGAATGGATAAAAAAAGATAATATAGATGTTGTAATAACAACCGGTGGAACAGGATTGACAGGTAGAGATATAACTCCAGAAGCATTAGATCAAATAGCAGATAAACAAATACCTGGTTTTGGAGAAATTTTTAGAAACATTAGTCTTAAAACTGTCGGTACTTCGGCTATTCAATCAAGAGCCAGTGCAGTTTTAGCAAATGGTAAATATGTTTTTGCTCTACCTGGATCATCAGGTGGTGTTACTGATGCATGGGATGGGATCTTAAAATATCAATTAGATATAAATCATAAACCTTGTAATTTTGTTGAACTATTTCCTAGATTAAAAGAAAAATAATTATTTTTGATATTTTTCCTTCCATTCTGAGTAAGGCATTCCATAAATACGTTTTCTTGCATCAGGATCTGAGATCGATATTCCTTTTTTTTCAGCCTCTTCTCTGTACCATCTTGATAGACAATTTCTGCAAAAATTAGCTAAATTCATAAGATCAATATTTTGAACATCTTTTCTCTCATCTAGGTGTTTTAATAACCTTTCAAACGTAGCTGATTGGATTTCTATTTTTTCATTTTCATTCATAAAAAAATATTAATGAATTTTTTTCTGAGCACAAGATATAGTATTAATACAATTCTAAGTAGAAATTTTAAATTATTACAAATAGACTTAGGTAAGTATTGTTAGTTTAATTAGTTGTTGCGAAATAAAAATAAAAATAAAGCTAAAGTAAAGACCAAAAAAAGAAAATCGAAATTGGTCAAATCGTCTAGAAAAAAAATAAAAACGAAAAAAAAAGTTGTAACAAAAAAGTCTGCGACTAAGAAACGTTCTAAAAAATCTAGAAAAAATAATAAGCTTAAATTAACAAAAAAAACAAAAGGGGTAAAAAAAATGAGTACAGAAACGATAAAAAGTGCTTCGTCTCCTTTGTTGGACACGTCTCACTTAAAAGTCCCGTTTCCTTATAAAGCAAAATATGGAAATTTTATTAACGGGAAATTTGTAGAGCCAAAGTCTGGCAAATATTTTGACAATGTTACACCGATAAATAACGAGGTAATTTGTAAAATAGCTAGATCAGACGCAAAAGATGTAGATGCAGCTTTAGATGCTGCTCATGCAGCTTTTCCAACTTGGGGCAAAACATCAATAACAGAAAGATCAAATATTCTTTTGAAAATAGCTGATGTTATAGAAAAAAATCTTAACACGTTAGCTACAGCAGAATGTTTAGATAATGGAAAACCTATCAGAGAATGTATGGCTGCAGATTTGCCTTTAGTGGTTGATCACTGGAGATACTTTGCAGGTGTAATTAGAGCTGAGGAAGGTTCTGTTGCAGAGATAAGTAATAGTGAATATTCTTATCACATACCAGAGCCACTAGGTGTAGTTGGTCAAATTATACCTTGGAACTTTCCACTTTTAATGGCA
>JBJLDX010000023.1:0-58814 GCA_045566175.1 Candidatus Pelagibacter sp.
CTTTTAAGGTCATCGCTTTAATTTTCTTAAATGTTGGAGGTTTTTTTTTCGTTAGTAAGATTGGAATTAATGCTGCTGATGTAATTACAGAAACCAATATAAAAGGCTGAAAATTTTGTGGCGAGCTAAAATTAAGTAAAAACATTCCAACTCCCATGGCACCATAAAGTATGACCATGTAAATTGAAAGTACGCTTCCTCTATTTTTGTTATTTGATCTGTCATTCAACCAGCTTTCAGCAACTGTATAAATACAAACCATACTTATTCCTGTAAGCACTCTAAGTAAAAACCAGATAAATGGATTTATTAAAATTGAGTGAACCAAAATAACCAATGATGCTAAAGATGCAAAAGCAGCAAAAACTCTGATATGTCCCACTCTTGATATAATATTTGGTATAGTTGCGGCACCTATGAAATAGCCTACAAAATATCCTGACATCATAAATCCAGTAGCTGTTAAACTAAATTCCTCTTGAACAGCTCTTACTCCTAGTAGAGACCCTTGGAAACCATAGGCCATCATTAAGAATCCCATTCCTAAAAATAATGCCCAAGAATTTTTTAAAACTTTATTCATAAAACTGCTCTAATCATTTGCGATGTATTATTAAATCAAGTCTTAATTGTGACAAGCTCAAGAATTTTTAAGCTTCAAAAATGAATGGATTCCAATAGTAGTTATTATGACTGCCCCACCATAAAGGGTTTCAATACTTGGTTGTTCCTTTATGATTAACCAAACCCAAATAGGACCTATTATGGTCTCTAGTAGAAAAAACAAATTAACTTCTGCAGCTGGTATAAATCTTGGAGCAATAGTTACTAAAACAAAAGGTATTGCTACACACATAATACACATTAGAGGTATAATTATTAAATCTTTATTGATTAGAATAAAACTTTCAATAAAAAATAAAGCAAAAATAGCCACAAATAATTTTCCGACAACTGCAGCTGGAACCAAATTTTTTGCTTTTGCAGACCTTATAGTTACAGCTCCTACTGCTAAACCTAATGCTGTGATGAGTCCTAATATATCACCATAAAAATTTCCTAATTTTAAAGAGTCGAAGAAAATGTAAATTATAGCCAAAAAAGTAATTATAATAGAAACCCAAGTCTTTTTATCAGGTGGTTCTTTTAGAAATAATGCACTAAGTATAGCTGATATCATGGGTGCAGTTGCTATCATCACAAGAGTATTAGCAACATTGGTATTTTGAATTGAAACTACAAAAGTAATATTGGTTAAACTAAACGTTCCAACATAAATAAGTCCATGATAACCACTATTAAAAAGCAGCTTAAAAAAACTTAATTTATAAATTAATAACATTCCTAAAAAAACAGTGAAGAAAGGAATAATCCCTCTATAAAAAACTAAACCCCAAGTATCAACATTAGATAGTCTTATAAACAATGAGTCAGGTGTAATAAACATTACTGCCACAAAAGCCATAAATGAACCTTTTTGCTGGTCAGTAAGATTTCTCATGCTTTTAATTCTTTCCAAAAGGTTTTGGCAAGATTAACTTTTGATAAATCATAAAAAGTTTTTAATCCAGTTGGAGATGTAACATTAATATCTCCATTAAGTTTTTGATCAATGAAATCAATTCCAGCAAAAAAAATGTTTTCTTTTTTTAAATCTTTAGCAATTAAATCAGATATTTTCTTTTCTATTTTTGTTAGTTTAGTATTAATTGGTTTGGCACCCTTGCTCATATTGCTTAAAAATGACCCTTTTTTCGGAATTCTTGAAATTACACCAACAACTTTACCATCGATCAAAAAAACTCGTTTATCACCTTTGCTAATCTTAGCTAAGTACTTTTGGCAAACAATATGATCATGTTTTTTTATAAATTTTTTTATAAATTTTAAATTAAATTTATTTCTTAGATAAATATCATTACCACTAAAGCTATGAATAGGTTTTAGAATTACTTTCTTGTGTGATTTAAAGAATTTTTTTATTTCAACTATATTTTGTGTAAATATAGTATCTGGCATAAATTTTTTATATTTAGCTGAATAAAGTTTTTCAGAAATATTTCTGATTGAGGTTGGGTCATTTATAATTTTTACTTTTTTTTTGATTATATCTAAAATATAAGTTGTTGAAATATATTCCAGATTAAATGGAGGATCTTGTCTGATTAAAATAAACTTACATTTTGTGAGATCTAAAACATGTTTTTTTAAAACTTCAAATTTTTTTTTTTTATTATAATCAAATTTTATAAAAAATCCCTTAGCAATAACTTTAGAATTAATTACAGATAAATCCTTAGGTTCATAATAGAATATTTTGTATTTTTTATTCTGAATTTCATTAGCTAAAAAGATACTTGTATCGGTTACTGGATTTAGTTTAGAGGGATGATCCCCCTGGATTGCAACAATCTTATTTATCATATAATTCGGTCAAATCTTCATTTTTAGAAAATTTACTAATCATATGATCTGCATTTGTGGTTTTATTATCAATTACTTTTTGTAAGTGATTTAAAAATAAAGTTTCATTTTTTTTACTTTTATTGAGTATATCTCTTTTTTCTAATCCCTTTCTAGACAAATCTAATAAATTTGAAGCCCAGTAAAGAAGATCTTTACCCATTAGTTGGGTATTGAGACCTTTTTGAGGAGCTTCTAAATAGGCATTAATTATTTTATTGCTATCCCATTTAGAAATTAATTCATAAACTTCATCAAGATTGCCATACAACATTCCAATATTAAATGCTGGGCCGGCACATAAACAATCCCAACCACAAGTATCCATTGATCTGAGCTCTATATATTTCTTAAGTCTATTTTCTGTAAAGATTGTACTTAGGTGTGTGGATAAATCATTTTCATCGGGTAGTCTATTTCCAATTTCATTAATTTTACCATTCATGAAATCTTTAAAAATGTATTTTTTCCCTGAAATATAATCATCTTTATCTTGAATAAATAAAATTGGAAAGTTTATAATAAATTCTGCATATTTTTCAAAATTTAATTCTTCAAAAAATATCTTTGGTAGACCTCCCCGTGCTGTGCTTTGCCAAACTTTTGATCTATAAGATAAGTAATTACTTTTTTTCTTTTCAACTATTGAAGAGTTAGCAAATAAAGCTATTGAAATAGGGACAATTGAATTTACTATTTTAAATTTCTTAATAAAATCTTTCTCAGAATCATAATCTATATTTAACTGTGTTCCACAAGTACGATACATCATATCTAAACTTAATTCTCCACCTGTAGGCATATCTTTAGTCATAAGCTTGTATCTTTGTTTTGGATTATTTGGGATTTCATTAAGTTTGGATATTGGATCAAATCCAGCACTTACGATACTTATATTTAACTTATTTGAAACTTGTTTTAATTCAAATAAATAATCATGAGATTCAGCACAAGCCTCGTGAATATTATTTAGTTTTTCACCAGATAACTCTATTTGATTTCCTGGTTCAAGTGTGATGTTTTTTCCTCCTTTATTTAAACCTATAATATTATTTTTTTCTAGAATCGGGTTCCAACCAAATTCTAATAAAGCAGAAAACATCTCATTTATTTTTGAATAATCAATTCGTTTATTATTTTGGTTATTGAATAAAAATTTTTCATGTTCAATTCCAATTTTCAAATCTTTAGAATTTTTTATACCAGACTTGAAATATTCAATAATTTGTTCTTTATTATTAATCATTAGTTTATAAATAAGGCTTAATTTATAATTTTAAAGTAAAGAATTTGATTTTATTGAATGAGTGAAATTCACTGTTTTCATCTAGTTATTTGATGCTGTACTTAGTAATGACAATTGAGTTATCTTATTATCACCAAGTTCATCAATAGGTTTTACAGGATAATCTCCAGTAAAATAATGATCAGTTAGTTGAGGATAATTTTCATTTCTATTACTAAATCCTATTGCTCTATACATTCCTTTTATAGATAAAAACTTTAATGATTTAGCACCAATATATTCACAAATTTCTTTATTTGTTTTATTTGCAGCAAGCAGTTCTTTTTTTGTTGGAGTATCTACACCATAAAAATCGGGGTATCTTATTTCAGGACATGCAATCCTAACATGAACCTCCTTTGCTCCAGCATCATATAGCATTTTTACTATCTTATGGGATGTTGTACCTCTAACCAATGAGTCATCAATTAAGATAATCTTTTTATTTTTTATTGCAGATTGATTAGCGTTCAATTTTAATTTTACACCTAAACTTCTTATTTTTTGACTTGGTTCAATAAAAGTCCGTCCAACATAATGATTTCTCACTAATCCCAACTCAAAATTCTTTTTTAGATGCTGTGCAAACCCTAAAGCAGCAGCATTTCCAGAGTCTGGAACTGGAACAACAATATCAGCATCAATATTATTCTCTTTTGCTAACTCTGCACCAAGACTTTTTCGGTGTTCATAAACAGTTTTTCCATCAAGAATACTATCTGGTCTTGAGAAGTATATATACTCAAACACACAAGGTCTCGCTTTTTTCGGTGGAAAAGGTTTAATACTTTGTAACTCATCATTCTCAATTAAAACAATCTCTCCATTTTCTACTTCTCTAATAAATTTTGCTCCTATTATATCCAAAGCACATGTTTCTGACGCTAATACATAACTATTTTTTAATTTTCCAATTACCAAAGGTCTAATTCCAAAAGGATCTCTTACACCAACTAAAGAATTTTGAGTAATCATTACCAATGCATAACCACCTTGAATTTGAAAAATAGCATCAACAATTTTATCTATAGTTTTAGTTCTTTTAGATTTTGCGATTAATTGAACTATCGTTTCTGTGTCAGAAGTAGTATAAAAAATTGCACCATCTTCAACTAACTTCTTTCTTAGTGAAATAGAATTGGTTAAATTTCCATTATGAGCCACACCTATTCCCCCCGCATTAGTATCTGCAAAGAAAGGCTGAATATTTCTTAAAGTATTTTCACCAGTTGTGCTGTATCTATTATGACCAATTGCATAATTTCCAGGAAGTTTTTTCAGTACTTTTTCCTTACTGAAATTGTCTCCAACTAAACCAAATCTTTTTTCAGAGAAATATTGTTCTCCATTAAATGTGACAATTCCACAGCCTTCCTGACCTCTATGCTGAAGAGCGTGAAGTCCTAAAGCTGTTAGTGCTGATGCATCTTGAGTATTACTTATACCAAATACTCCACATTCTTCTTTTAACTTAGGATTAAAGTTCTTCAATTTTTTCTTTAGAATCTTGATAAGTTTTTTCATTAGGAAATTCTTTCAATAAATAATTACTACCTTTTTCTAAATATGGAAAGATGTATGATTTGTCTAATTTTATTGGCCATTTGTCATGATTATACACTATATGTACACCTGAAAAGATACATACACAGATAATATATGCTCTAATAAATCCAAAAAAGAATCCAAATACAGCATCTAAACTTCCAATACCTGTGTATCTGATTGCTTTACTAATTCCCCTGTTAATCATTAAAACTAAAAAAATAACAATAATAAATATTGTTGCTCCAAGTCCAATATCAAGTACATACTCATTATCAATAATATCTACCAGATACGGTTTAATTCTTGGAAAAATTATCAAAGTTATTATGTATGCAAGAAGCCATTTTGCCATTGATAAGATACTTAGAACAAATCCTTTTTTATAACATTTAATTAATGAAAGAATTGTCATAATTAAATAGATCAGATCTATAATTGAAAAATTTTCATAAAAGCTTATTAAAACATCAAGCATTTAATTATTTTCCAAATGGTTTAATCAATAATATCAAAGATGGAAGTAATGTTAAAACTGAAATCATTGCTAGCAACATTGCTAGCCCTGTAAAAATTCCAAAGTATATAGTTGGAATAAATTTTGATAAAACTAAAATTGAGAAACCAAAAACGATTGTTATTGAGGTGTTTAAAATTGCCCTACCAACTGTTGCATGACACATTTCTAGGGTTTTGTTGTAGTCATTGGAATTATAAAATTCTTCTTTAAACCTATAAATATAATGAATACTGTTGTCGACTGCAATTCCAATTGTTATAGCAGCAATAGTTATAGTCATCATATCCAATGGTATACCAAGCAATCCAATTATGCCTAATATAAAAAAAGCAGCAATAAAATTTGGAACTACACCAATTAAAGATAATTTAATATTTCTAAAAAGGATTAAGAACATTGTAAATATTCCAATCATCACTAAACCTAAGGTAAGTATTTGTGATTTAAAAAGGCTTTGAAGTAAATTATTAAATAATATTAAAACTCCTGCAAGTTTAAATTCTTTTTTTTCAAGACCTAACTTATTTTGAAGGTCATAATTTATTTTTTTAATTAAATCATTTCTTCTTAAATTTTCTTGTGAGTCAATTATTCTCAAATTTATTCTTGCTTCATTATTTTCAATTGAAATATAGGGATCAATTATTTCTGTTTTGATACTGTCTGGTATTTTAGAATATAGAACACCCATTTCTAATGTCCCCAAGGGTTTATTATTATTTAATAATGTTGCTACATCTATAATTGAAGAAAAAGACAAAACTTTTCCAACTTGTGGTAAGCCATCTAGATAATTATGCACTAATGCTATTTTATCTATTTTATCCTTTGTAAACCAATATTTTTCCTCATTTTGATCATCTTCATCCCCCCAATCTTCAAACTCATCATCTGTTTTACTCTTTTCTTTTTTAGGGAATTTTAAAATGACTTCAAGTGGTGTTGTACCACCCAATTCCTCATCTATAAGCTTCATTCCTTTATAAATTTCAGTATTTTTACTAAAATAATTTATAAAACTGTTTTCCACTTCAAGACGGCTAATTCCAATTAAACTTAAAATAATTATTATACCAGTGATAAAGAAAATTATTTTTTGGTTGGTTTGAGATATTTTTGCAAAAAAAGAAGTTATTAATGAATTATTATATTCTTTTAGAGAAATATTTTTATCTGGTACAAAATTTATTAGAGTAGGAAGCAGTGTAAAAGTTATTACAAACGATGTTATTAGGCCCAAGGTCATCATCCACCCAAAATCAATTATAGGCTTAATTTCACTGAAAATTAACGATAGAAATGCAATGATCGTAGTTAAAACAGTATACAGTATTGGCCAAAACATTTTATTTGTTGTTAAAGTAACTAATTCCAAAATATTTTTATCTGGATGATTTTCTTTTAATTGTAAAAATCTAGTACTCATATGAATGTTCATTGCCATGGTTAGAATCAACATCAATGCAATAAAATTTGATGAAATAACTGTGACCTTCCATCCTAGAAGACCCAATATTCCCATCATGATAACAACAGAAAAGAAACAACTACTAATAGGCACTATAATCCAAATCAATTTTCTAAAAACAACCCATAAAGTTCCAATAATAAATAAAAGGACACCTATACCAAAAACAATAATATCACTTTTAATAAATGACATCATGTCATCTGCAATCATAGGTATGCCACCTAAATGTATTTTTCCAATATTCTCATAACTTTTGATTACATCTCTTATTTCAAGAATATTTTGGTGATTTTGTTTCTTTATTTGGTCTTTATAATTTTCTACTTCTTTATTTGATTTTTCCTCAATATTTTCTAATTGGTTATTCTTTTTAATATTAACTATTATGCCACTAGTTTTTCCATCCTCACTAATTACAAAATTTCTAAATACTGGGCTGCTTAATATTTCATTAAAACCTCTTTCTCTATCAATATCTTCATCTTTAAGTGTTTTAAAATTTTCAAGTCGTTCTTGCAAAGGCGCATCTGAACTATTTAATAAAGGAATGTCTAACAAAGTTATTACACTATGAACCCAATCCAAACTTTGAATCTTATATTTTAGACTTAAAAGATTATTTATTGATGTTTCTGACACCATTTTTTCATTGGGAGTATAAGTTAAAATGAGAAAATCTTTTGAACCATATCTTTTTGATATTTCTTGAAGATATTTAAGGTCTGGATCACCTTCAATTAATAAAGTTTCAGAAGATGCATCTAGTCTAAAATCTTTTGAATAATACCCAAAACTAAATAGAGCAATAATTAAAATGATAAAAATAGATTTTGGATTTCTAAGTATTATATTTTGATAAAATTTGGTGAACATCTAACCTCTTTTATATGAGAATTTAGGTGTTTTGAGTATCCTTAAATTTAGTAAACATTGCCTCAAACTCCAGCATTACGTTTCCAGTTGGGCCATGTCTTTGTTTTCCAATAATGATTTCAGCTAAATTTGAAACTTCATTCATTTTTGCTTGCCATTCAGCGTGTTCAACTGTTGCAGGTCTCGGTTCTAGTCTTTCAAGGTAATATGCCTCTCTATAAACAAACATTACTACATCAGCATCTTGTTCAATTGATCCAGATTCTCTTAAATCAGATAATTGAGGTTTTTTTTGATCTCTTTGTTCTACTGCTCTTGATAGCTGTGAGAGAGCAACAACTGGAACTGATAGTTCTTTAGCAATAGCTTTTAATCCTTGGGTGATTTCAGAAATTTCCTGAACTCTACCATCTTTATTATTAAACGTACCTCTCATGAGCTGAATATAATCAACAACAAGCATATCCAAACCGAATAGTCTTTTAATTCTTCGAGCTCTATTGCTCATAGCAGCTATACTAATTGCTGGGGTTTCATCAATATATAAAGGCAATTCAGAAATATTTTTTGAAGTTTCAATAAATTTATCAAATTGTTCGTCAGAAATTTTTCCTCTTCTGATGTCATTAGATTTTATTCTCGATTGTTCAGCCAGTATTCTAGTTGATAATTGTTCTGAAGACATTTCTAAAGAAAAGAAGGCGATCGAAGATTTTCTTCCTTTATCTTGCATTTTTTGAGCTGCATTAAATGCTATATTTGTTGCGAGTGCAGTTTTACCCATTGATGGTCTACCTGCTATTATAATTAAATCAGATTGATGAAGACCACCAAGTCTATCATCTAAGTCTCTTAGACCAGTTGGAACACCAACTATTCCTTCTTCATTTTTGTAAGCTGCTGAAGCCATTTCAATAGTTTGTTTCATTGCTTCATCAAATTTAATTAGGGAGGAGCTAAATGATCCTTTTTCAGCAAGATCAAATAATAATCTTTCAGATTTTTCAATAATATTTTGACCATTAATATTTAGATCATTTATTTTTGCAGTATCAATTGTTTCTTCAGAAATTTTAATTAATTCTCTTCTGACAAACATATCATATATTATTTTTGAGTATTCTTTGGCTTGTCTTGTGGATGTTGAAAACTTAGTTACTTTTACCAAATATTCTGGAACATTTAATTCATCCTTTTCAGTTTCAAAATAATTTTTTAAAGTAATTGGATTTGCTAACATGCCTTTGTAAATAAGGCTTTCAATTGCATTAAAAATTTTTTGGTGCATTGGGTCATAAAAATTAGTACTAGAAATTATTGTGTTTATTTCATCAAAGATTTCATTAGTGACTAATATCGAACCTATTACTGCTTGTTCTGCTTCAATATTGTTAGGTAATTCTTTAAATTTATCTTGAACAATACTTAAATTATTTTCCATGTTTATAACTTACATTAAAATTATTGAATGGAAATTTTAAAAATTAGTTGGGGAAAAAATTGTATAATTATTGAATACTCTCAGCAGATTCAACATTTACGATTATTTCTGCATCAACTTCAGAGTGTAATGAAATCTTAACCCTAAATTTTCCTAGAGCTTTTATTTCTTTAATTGGTTGTATCATTGAAGGCTTAATTTCTAATTTATCTTTTTCATAAATTAATTTTGCAATTTCAGTTGGTTTAACTGAACCATATAATTCATTGTTCTCTGTACTAAGTTTTTTTACTTTATATTCATTCTTATTAGTTTTTTCAGCAATTTGTTTTGCTTCTTTTTTCCTTTCATTATCTTTTTTTGAAAGTTCTAATTTAATTTTTTCTACTTGAGAAATATTTTCTTTAGATGCATACAAAGCCTTTTTATTTGATATTAAAAAATTTCTTGCAAAGCCTCTTTTTACATCAATAACTTCACCTATTGATCCAATTTGTTTTATATTTTCTAGTAATATTACTTTCATTTATAATAGTGCTAAATTCCTAGCTCTTTTAATTGATAATGACAATTCTCTTTGTTTTTTTTGACTAATGTTAGTTATTCTTGATGGTAAGATTTTACCATTCTCTGAAATATATTTTTTTAATAATTTTATATTTTTATAGTCAACTTTAGGAGCTCCTTTAATTGAAAGAGGGCAATTTTTTTTAAATTTATATTTACTTGGTTGAAAAATACTTAACTTTGCAAAATTACTTTGTTTACCTTTTTTATTTGAATTTTGTCTCTTAGGCATATCTAATTTTTAGTATTATCTTTTTTTTCACCATCTTCTTTTTTAGAAAAATAATTTGCATCAAGATCAAATTTTTTTACTTTAACAGTTAAATATCTTAAAAGTTTTTTATCTAATGACTCATTTTTCTCTAATTCTTTAATAATATTACCGTTCCCTTTAATTTTAAAATGTATGTAGCTGCCTTTTCTATTTTTTTTAATTAAATATGATAAATTCAAAAGACCCCAGTTTTCAGTTTTAACAACTTCACCCTCATTTTTTTCAACTATTTTTGAATATTTGTCTGTTAATTGTTTAATTTCACTAGGTGAGGTATCCTGTCTAGCTATAATTGTATGTTCGTATAAATTCATTTAAGTTCTTTAATAAAAAATGAGGATATACTATTATAAATCTTCAATTACAATAGCAAAAAGTTAAAAAAATAGGTTTTTTTATATGTTTTCAGTAATTTTCCCAGGACAAGGATCTCAAATAATTGGTATGGGTAAACAGTTTTTTGAAAAATATAATTTAGTTAAAGAATTATTCAAAGAAGCAGACGATGTATTGGGAATATCTTTATCAAAAAAAATTTTAGAAGGCCCAAAAGATGAACTGGATTTAACTGTGAACACACAGCCAGCAATATTTCTGATAAGTTATTCTATATTTAATGTTGTAAAAAAAGAGTTTGGTCTAGATCTTAATAGAGCAAAATATTTTGCTGGCCATTCTTTAGGTGAGTATTCAGCTTTGTCTTCCGCAAATTATTTGAGTTTTTCCGATACTATTAGACTATTAAGGGCAAGAGGAGATGCAATGCAAAATGCTGTTCCTAAGGGAGAAGGGGGAATGGTAGCTGCTTTGGGTTCATCAGTCGATCTAATAGAAAAAATTATTAGTGATAATGTTAGTAATTTTATTGTTCAAATAGCTAATGACAATTCCGATGGTCAAATTGTATTAAGTGGTCAAAATCATCATTTAGACAAATTCATAAAAGTATTAAAATCTCATTCAATTAAAAATATCAAACTTCCAGTCAGTGCTCCATTTCACTGTAAACTTATGAATAAAGCAACGAATATAATGAAAGATAGGATTGAAAATATAGATTTTAAAAATGGAACAAATACTCTTATTTCAAATGTTACAGCTAAAGAAATTACTGATAAAGATGAACTAAAAAAGTTATTAATTGAGCAAATTGAAAATAGAGTTAGATGGAGAGAAAGTATAATTTATATGATTGAAAAAAAGATAGATCATTTTATAGAAATAGGTCCTGGAAAAGTGTTATCTGGTTTAATAAAAAGGATAAATAAAAATGTAAAAATTAATACAATTAATTCAGAGAGTGATATAAAAGAATTAAAAATATGAGTGACTTAAAAAACAAGAATATAATAGTTACAGGTGCCTCAGGTGGCATAGGAAATTCAATAGTTAAAAGATTGTATGATAGTGAAGCAAATATTTTAGCATCAGGAACTAGGATTGAAAAATTAGAGGAACTTAAATCTAAATTTAACAAGATCAAAATATTAAGATTTGATATTTCTCAAGCAGATAAAATTGAGGAGTTTATAGAAAATGCATCTTCTGAGCTAGGGGGAAATTTAGATTGTATTGTAAATAATGCAGGAATAACTCAAGATAATTTATCGATAAGAATGAGTTTAGAAGAATGGCAAAAAGTAATTGATATTAATTTAACATCAACATTTTTATTAAGTAAATTTGCTGTAAAAAAAATGTTAAAAAATAAATTTGGAAAGATCATAAATATTACATCAGTGGTAGGCCATACTGGTAATGTAGGTCAAGCTAATTACACAGCCTCAAAAGCAGGAATTGTTGCAATGTCTAAGAGTCTTGCAATTGAATATGCAAAAAAAAATATTAATATTAATTGTATTTCCCCTGGTTTTATTAAAACTGCTATGACAGATAAAATAGATGACAAATTTAAAGAAAATATTATTTCAAAGATTCCTTCTGCTAGATTGGGCGAACCAGATGATATTGCTCATGCAGTCCATTTTTTAGCCTCTAATCAATCAAATTATATTAATGGGGAAACATTACATGTTAATGGGGGCATGTATATGGCTTGACAAAACAAGTTTTTAAACTATTAAGAATTTAAAACAAAAGGATCAATATGTCAGAAGATGTTTCAAGCAAGGTAAAAAAAATAGTAGCAGATCATTTAGGTATAGATGAGGCTAAAGTAACTGAAGATTCTAGTTTTATAGATGATCTAGGAGCTGACAGTTTAGACACTGTAGAATTAGTAATGGCCTTTGAAGAGGAATTTGGTTCAGAAATTTCTGATAGTGAAGCTGAGAAAATTTTAACAGTTGGAGATGCTGTAAAATTTATTGAAGGAAAAGCTAACTAATTTATTTAAATGCCCTCAGATAATGATGGGATAATGATAATTCTATCCTCTCCTTCAGGAGCAGGAAAAACTACTTTAGTAAATTTACTTTCAAAAGTAGAAAATTTTGAAGTTTCCATTTCACACACAACTAGACAGCCTAGACAAAATGAGGTTCATGAAAAAGATTATTATTTTGTTAATGAAGAAAATTTTGAAAGATTAATTAAAAATGAGGAATTTCTTGAGTATGCTAAAGTTTTTAATAATTATTATGGAACTACTAGAACTCCAGTAATTAATAAGTTAAATAAAGGGAAAAATGTTTTATTTGATATTGACTGGCAAGGTGCAGATCAGATTAAAAATAAAAAATTGGATTATAAACTAATTACTTTTTTTATTTTACCTCCAAGTAAAGAAGTTTTATTTGAAAGATTATCCAATAGAGATATGAAGGATAAATTAATTGCAGAAGAAAGAATGAAACAGTTTAGCCATGATGTATTACATTGGATTAATTATGATTATGTTATTATTAATCAAGATCTTGAAAAGTGTTATTCAAAAATTTACAATCTTATTCAAGCAGAAATAAACAATGGATCCAAAGATTACGATCCTCAATATATAAGAAAACACATAGAAAAATTAACTTCTTAATTTTTCATATTCATTGGTAAGTTTGTAATATGTTTCAAAATTTAAATTTTGTGGTCTTAAATTTAAATCAATATTAAGCTTAGATAATATTTCATCATTTCCCGAAAAAAGTTGATTAAAGGGTTTTTTAATCATTTTTCTTCTATGGTTAAAAAATATTCTAGTTATTTTTTCTAAATTATACGGATTCTTTAATTTAAAAAAATTTTTTTTAGGAGAAAAACATAATAAAGAACTTTCGATTTTGGGTTTTGGTGAAAAACTATTTGGTTTTATATCTATAATCTTTTTTATTTCTAATTTCCAATTAGCTAGAATTGATAATCTTCCATATTTAGAGGAATTATAGTCAGAAATAATTCTATCTGCTACTTCTTTCTGAAACATTAGTATCAGATTGTTAAACCAAATTTTTTTATCATTTAAGTTTAATATCCATTTACATAAAATTTCTGTGGATATATTATAAGGTAAATTTCCAAAAACGATCAATTTTTCATCACTAAATAAATTTTCATCAAATTTAAGAACATCATCATTAATAATTGTAACTTGATTTTGAAATTCTTTTTGTAAAAATATTACAAGCTCGTCATCTTTTTCAATAACATAAAATTTTTTTGGTTTCTTTTGAAGTAAAGATCTTGTTAAATTTCCAGTTCCTGGACCCACCTCTAATATTGCTTTATTTTCAATATCTATAATTTCAGTAATTATATTTATAACATTTTTATCAATTAGAAAATTTTGACCCAAACTTTTTTTTGCTTTAATCACCTTTGATCTAAAAATTTAATAGCTTGAATTAAACTAAGAGGATTTGATAAGTTTTTGTTAATCATTTTTTTGTTTGGACCGTGATCAGGAGAAATTCTTAAAAAGGGCAATCCTAAAGTAATATTTATAGCATCGTACTCATTTAAAGTCTTGATTGGTGATAGTACTTGATCATGATACATACCTAGGATTACATCATATTTTTTCCTATTTTGTTTTAAAAAAATAGTATCAGCTGCAAATGGCCCTTCAATTTTGTATCCTTTTTTTTTCAAAGCGTTAATCGCGGGTGCAATAATTTTTTCATCTTCATTAGATCTTAGGATGCTTTCACAATGAGGGTTAAGACCTGTAACTCCAATTTTTGGTATAAATCCTAAATTTTTCCTGAAAAAATCATTAATTAACTCTGTTTTTTCCTCAATAGCTTTTTTACTTATATTTTTTGGGACCAACTTTAAAGGTAGGTGGGTAGTAATGGGACATACCGATAAATTTTTATTATAAATTAACATTGCAAATTTTTTAACTGAAAACTTTTTTGAAATATATTCAGTTATACCTAAATATTTTTTACCCAAGAAATTAGATTTATTAATTGGTCCATTAATAAATTTATTAGATAAGCCCATTTTTAAAATTTTAAACGCAATATCAAAACTTTTTTTTAAAAAATCATTATTATGATTTTTTCTTTTTTTTGATTTGTTATTACCAGGCAAATCAACATCGATTAGATTAATCATCTTATTATCAAACTTTAATGTTTGTATGTCCTTATAATTTACTAATCTTATATATCTTTTAAATCTATTTTTTTTCATTTGGGATTTTAATATATTTATTGAAGAAATTAAGATTAATGGATTTTTAAAATTGTTTAATTTTAGAGATTTAAAAAAAATTTCAAAAAAAATACTTTGTGGCTCTCCCGCAAGAATTATTATTGGTTTATCTTTCATTGATAGAATAATTTATTTTTGCTTTATCAAAAAAAATTTTTGAGAATTGATTAAGTTGTTTATTTGTCTCAAATTTAATCATCTTTTCTAATTCCTCTTCTTTATTGATTGGAATATTCTTTTGTCTTATTTCATTTACCTTTAATAAAAGGTAATTATTTCCTATTTGAATAGTATCAGTAAACTCATTCTCTTTCAGGTCTTTTATATTTGAGAAAATTTTTTCAGATAAATTATTTTCATTTATCCAACCAATATCTCCTCCCATTTTTGAGCTTTCAGAGATACTATATATATTAGCTGTATTATCAAAACCAATATTATTTATACTTATTTTAATCTTATTAATTTGATCATCTAATTTTATTTCTTTTTTTTTTTTAAAAACTATTTCTGATAATTTATATTCAGTTCTTATTTGGTTATTCAGATTGTTGATTTTTTTTAAAAGTTTTTTTTTATTTATTGAAATTTGATCACCATATCTTGAATAAATTAATTCATTCCATAAAATCTCTATTTTTATTTTCTTTTTTATTTCTTCAAAGGAATAACTTGACGAACTAATCAAATACTTTTTAAAATCTGCCTCATTATTAAAATTTAATCTAGTATAAAGATTTTTGATATATTCTTTGACATAAGCATTATCTTTATTCATATCAAAAATTTTATTTATTTCATTTTTTTTTACAATTTCATTAATCAAAGAATTTTTTGCAACATTTTGAATTTGTTTTTCAGTTAACTCACCAATCTTAGGATTTAAAATTCTTAAATAATCTGACTCTTTATTTATATCATGGTTAGTTATTATTTGATCTTCAACAGTTGTTATAATAAAAACTTTTTCGTTTGCAATAGAAAGGGTAGAGAGAAAAAGTGATATTATAATTAGTAAAAATATTTTATTAAACATTAATTTTTTAAGTTGGGACTGCTAGTTTGTCCAAAAGGTATTATAGTCAATTTAAAGAATAAATTTTCTTCTGGTTTGATATCTCTATCGTTGTAATAATCTTTATTATACTCAATAGAAGCTGCCAAACAGTCATTTTTGTATTCATACATTAAGTTATAATATTCTGTTAAATTTGAGGATTTATTTTCTCTTGTAGAAAATTGAAGACTGTTTGAGTCATTTAAACTCAATCTAGTAGTATTTGTTAGGTACGATTTTGCATCACTTGAACTATTCTCATTTAAATAATCAAAAGTTGTTACAAAATTATTAATACTAATTTCTGTAGTTAAGTTTTCGTAATTAATTTCTGTTATATTGTTTTTGGTGGAGGCGTTATATTTAGTAGATATTATTTGATTTGGTCTAAATAGAATTTCACCAAAAAAATTTGAGTTTTTTCCACCTAATTGGTTATTATTTGGTAAGTCATTGTTTTCCTCAAATCTAACACTATTTGCTAATTTAAATCCAAATACGTCAAAGTTTTTATCCTGATCTGTTATTATAAAATCATTACCCAAAGTTAATGAAGCTCCTCCCTCCAAAGTATCATTTTCAGCCAATCTATTAATATCAAAAACATTATTTACATCGAGCCTTTTTCCATCATCTTTACTTAAATCTTTCATAAAATTAGGGCTCAATTTCAGAGCTAGCTTTGGTTTAAGAATATGTAAATTGTTATTTTTTTCCTTTTTTAATGGTAAAGAGGTATTGTATTGAAATAATCCAGATAAATAATAATTTTCATCTTTTTTATAATTTTTAGAATTGTCTGTATCAGTATTAACATTTTTAATTATAAAATCATAATTATTATAAAAACCATTTTGTGTAATATTAGGATTGGAGTTAAAAATAAAATTATTTATATTTATCTTTTCTAAGATATTCGTTTGGTAACTTTTAATTGCATTGTTTGATTTTAATAAAAAATTTCCATCCAAATTTGTTCTATTATCAATTTTTTTAACAAGATCTATTCTTGGCAATATAAACTCAAACTTGTCAGAAGTTTTTTCAACATCTAAGTTTTCATAAGCACTCATTTCTGTGTTAATGGATAGATCTTGTGAATAAAAACTTAATCTTAAAGTATTTTTTAATACATTATAATTTTTGATTATTGGAGATAATAGTTTATCTCCTCTTAAATATGTATCATTTGAAGTTTTTTCAATTTTAAGATCTAAATTAGAGTCTTCAAAATAAGCAAAATCAATAAGTTTATTGTAATGATAAAAAAAATGACTTTTAGATTTATTATTTTTTTCTTGATATAAGCTAGCATCACTAATTAGACTGCTGGTTTTATTTTCTTGCCTATATTCTGTTTGTAACAATAACTTATCATCAGTGTAAAAACGTGGTGAAAATGTCATGTCTTTATTTTGACTGATAGCTACAAAATAAGGAAGATTTAGATAATTGTCTGAGTTTGGTGAATTTTTTATTGTTGGTACTAAAAAACCAGATTTTCTTTTAACAGTTGGATCTGGATGAAAAAACTTTGGAAAGTACATAACAGGAATGTCATACACTTTTAAAAATGCATTTTTATAATTTATAATTTGTTTTTTTGGATTATGTTGCACTTTCTCTGCAGATAGTTGCCATGGTGGACAATCATCAGTCTTTTTACAAGTTGTAAAAACACCTTTAGATATCTTGGTGCCATCTTCATTGTATTTTATACTTCTCCCTTTTATTCTGGGTTGATTATTTTTATTAAAAGATTTATTATCAAGATTAACAATTATATCTTTTCCAATTAATTCATTAGTTATTGTGTTTAAATAAGCAATTTCAATATTAAAATCATTATTATAAATGTCTTTTAATTTAGCGTTTTGTAATTTTAGTATTCCATCATTAAAATTATAATGGAAATTATCTGTTTGTAGCAAATTGTTAATTTTATCTCTTACAATTGATTGATAAGATGATTCTAAAATATTTTCTTTTTTGTCAAAATTAACTAATTGAGTTTTAATTGAAACTTTTTTGTCAAAGTCAAAAATTTCAACATTTTTTTTTGCAGTAGTTATAAATGTCAATTGATTTGAGATTAATTCACCAAATTTGATTTCTAGATTATTAGATTTAAAAAATGCCACACCATCAAAAGCTTTAATTATTTTTTGATTTTTTTTATACTCAAATTTTTTTGCTTTTATGACCAAATCTCCATCAACAGATTTAGCTGTTCCTTTTCCAGCAATTATAAAATTTCCCTCCTCAAGTATATCAACTTTTGATGTCTCAAAGATAAACTGATCCGCAAAAGAGATGTTACAAACCATTGAGAAGATTATAAAAAATTTAAATAAATTATTTTTCATTAACCCTAATTAAACCTATGATTGCAAATATGGAAATAAATAATATTGGTAGAAAAATTGACCATATTACTGGCACTTTTCCATTATTGCCAAGAGAGTTAAATAAAAAACTAATGTAATAAATAATTACAGACATCAATATACCCAATAAAATATGGAAAAAAAGCGATCTATCCTTTTTAAAATAAAACATAATTACAGATGATAAAACAGTTAATATACCAAAGAACAAAGGTGTAGAGCTTAACCTAAGTAAATGAATGACTATTTCAGTTGAAGAATAGCCCAACTTTTCATAGTCATTCTTTAAATTAAAAAGTTCAAAAAGATTTAAAGTGGAAATATTTGAAAATAAATTATTTATTTTATTTGTATCAAAGTTTGACTGAAAAATAATTTTTTCCTTATCATATTCCGATATATTATTAGTTGTGATAATAGGACTTTCGATTACCCAATTTTTATTTTCTATATTTATTTTTTCTGATTGTATGGTTTTAGTCAAATTAAAATTAGAATTAAATTGATTTATGACCACACCAAATAAAAAGTTTTCTTTTATTTGTTTAGCTTTCACAATTATTGTGCTGTCGTTAATTTCATCCTTTAACCATAGACCACTATCGTTAACAACTGCTAAATATTTGTTATCAGTTGAAAATTGATTTTTAATATCTGTGTAAAAAAACTTTAATTTTGAAGAAAAATTATAAAAAATTGTCACCGATAAAATTCCAATCAAAAATGATGTCAAAAATAAAATTCTTATTATCTTTAAGTTACTAAGACCATTTATCTTTAGAAGATTTAATTCTTCTTTTTTAAATAAATCAAAAAATAAAAATTGCGTTGACAATAAAAATATGAATGGAAAAATTTCAAAGAGGGTAATTGGAGCACCCAGCAAAGTTAAAAAGTAAGGATAAAAAAAACCTGCATCAATATTTTTAAAAAAAGAAATTTCCTCTAATATACTTAAGATAACAACCAAACTAAAAAATATGAGTGATATTAATAAGAATTTATTTAAAAAACTTTTGATGAGAAATTTTTCGTATGTTTTAAGCATTTTTAGTTTGGTTATAAAAAATTAAATAAATCAACACAAAAAGAAGCCAAGGAATTATTACATATAAAAAAGTAGATATTTTAGAAATTGAAGAATATCTTAATGATGCTTCAGAAAAAACAATAACTAAAAATGTTATAAAAAAGATAATTTTTCTGTTCCTTCTATAGTATTCATTATTTTTTGGAATGATTATTAAAAAACAACTTATTAATGCAATTAAAGGAATATAAAGTGGTTTATAGAATCTTTTAAAAAGCTCTTGTTCTATTTCTTTTTTTAATGAAGTATCACAATTAAAACTATATTTTTTAACTTCAGTTATTTTATTTTTATGATTCAATCTACATTTTATTAACATCATTGAAGGTATTTCTTGAATTTTTGCTACTACAATAGTATTTGAGGAGTAATCTGCTAAATTGAAATCAATTTCATCAAATTCGAATATATTAATCTTATCTTTATCTTTGTTAATTACCTGTCCACTATAAAGTTTGAAAACTTTTTTTTTTTCGTTTTCAATGATACTTCCATTTTTTGCATATATCATTCTTGATTTATTTTTTGATGAATCATCAATAAAAACATTGTTGAAAGTTTCATCATCATTTTTTTTCTTAATAAAAATTGTCAAACCATCAACTGCATTTATAAATTTTCCTTCTTTAATTAAAGATGTAAAAAAATCTATGTTTGAATCTTTCAAAATTTCTCGACCTTTATATTGTGAAAAAGGTGAAAAAAAACCTCCAATTAGTATTTGAAAAATTGCTAAGATTAATGAAAATACAATTATTCTATGAGCAAAATTTAATTTACTTATCCCTGAGGTCCAATAAATTAATAATTCATTTCTCATCTCATAATCTATTAAAATAAAAAAAAGTGAGATAAAAAATATAAATGGAATTATTCTATGAATAATCTTTGGAAAATTAAGTATGGTATAAAAAAAATAGGTTTTAAGCCCATGCCCATCCTGGACCACATAATCAAAATAATTTACGGCTTGAAGTGTCCACACAATAAGGCCAACTACCAAACACATTAATATGAAGAAAGATGTAGTATCTTTGATAAATTTTCGAAATATTAATTTTTTCATTGAAAATAATAAATTTCCAAATATATACCATTCATTTATAATTCTTTGTAATTAAAAATTTATGTCTATTAAAATTAACTTTAAAAATAATACTACGAATAAAAACTCCTCAAATCTAGTCTTATTTATAGATGAAAAATTTAATACAAAACCTATAAAAAAATATATTTCTAGCTCTGAATTTTCTTACATAACTGATTTACTAAAAATAAGTGACTTAAAAAAAAATTTACTTGTTTTTGAACTAAATTCAAAAAAAAAGATAGTTTTAGTTTCTGTAAAAAAAGGTTTAAAGAATTTTGATATAGAAAATTTAGGTGCTGAATTTTATGGTCGCATAAATTATGGCAAAAATAGCAATTATATAATTAATACAGATAGTATTTTTGACAACTACGAAGACTTAATAGGTTATTTTCTTCATGGGTTAAAATTAAAGTCTTACGAATTTAATAAATATAAAACAAAAAAAGATACCAGAGAGATTTCAATAAATATAATCGGAAAAAAGAATAAAACTTCATTTCAGAATCAATTAAGATTCAAAGCTTTAGAAGAAGGAACTTTTTACACTAGAGACCTAGTTTCTGAGCCTGGTAATGTTTTACATCCTGACGAATATGCAAAAAGAATTAATTCGTTAAAAAAACATGGTTTAAAAGTAAATATATATGATAATAAAAAACTAAAAAAATTAGGTATGAATGCTCTGCTGGGTGTAGGGCAGGGAAGTATAAGGGGATCATATCTTGTAACGATCGAATGGAATGGAGCAAAAAATAATTCTAAACCTTTAGCTTTTGTTGGTAAAGGGGTGTGCTTTGATACTGGTGGTTATTCACTTAAGCCTGCAAAATTTATGGAAGATATGACTTATGATATGGCAGGCTCAGCTACTGTAGTTGGTTTGATGAAAAACTTGGCGTTAAGAAAAGCAAAAATAAATGTGGTAGGCGTTGTTGGTCTAGTAGAAAATATGGTCAGTGGAAATGCACAAAGACCTGGAGATATTGTCAAATCTTATAGTGGTAAGACAATAGAAATTCTTAATACAGATGCAGAAGGAAGATTAGTTTTAGCAGATGCTCTTACATTTACTGAGAGAAAATTTAAACCTAAATTTATGGTTGATTTAGCTACTCTTACAGGAGCAATTATAGTTTCTTTAGGCTCAGAGTATGCTGGACTTTTTTCAAATAATGACAAACTATCAAAACAATTACTTGATGCTGGAGAAAAAGTTGAAGAAAAGTTATGGAGAATGCCTTTACATAAAAATTATGACAAATTAATAAATTCAAAAAATGCTGATATGCAAAACATAAATTATGTAGGGGGAGCTGGTTCTACAACTGCAGCACAATTTTTACAAAGGTTTGTATTAGATAACACACCTTGGGCCCATTTAGATATTGCTGGAATGGCTTTTTCAAAATATGGAGGAGCTTTGAACTCAGGTGGAGCTACTGGTTATGGAGTAAGACTATTAAATAAACTTATAGAGGATAATTATGAGTAATACAGAACAAACTTTATCGATAATAAAACCTGATGCTGTAGAAAGAAATTTGGATAATGAAATTAAAGAAATGTTTAAAAACCAAGGATTCACTATTGTAAAAGAAAAAAAAATTAAGATTGAAAAATCTGAAGCAGAAAAATTTTATAAAGTTCATGAAACTAAACCTTTTTATAATGATTTATGTAGTTATTTATCTTCGGGACCGATAGTTGTAATGGTTTTAGAAAAAGATGATGCAGTCCTTGCAAATAGAAAACTGATGGGAGCCACGAACCCAAAAGATGCAGAAGATGGTACTATAAGAAAAAAATATGGAATTTCGATTGATAAAAATTCAGTGCATGGCTCAGACTCTATTGATAATGCAAAAATTGAAATTAACTTCTTTTTCAGCAATTAGAATATAAACTCATAATAGCTTTTGGATATAAGGTATGTTCAAGTTTTAGCACTTTTTTTGCAAGTTGATTTGGAGTATCGAGTTTGTTTATTTTTATTTTTTTTTGTAAGATTATCTTTCCAGAGTCTAATTTTGAATTTACAAAATGAATAGTGCACCCAGAAAACTTTTCATTATTTGCAATAGCTCTTTGATGGGTGTTTAAACCTTTGTATTTAGGTAAAAGGGAGGGATGGATATTCAAAATTTTACCATTAAATTTTTTAATAAAATTTTTGGATAAAATTTTCATAAAACCAGCGAGACATATTAATCTTATTTTATCTTTTTTTAAAATTTTAATAATCTTATTTTCATCAGATTGTTTTCTAAATAAAGAAAACACTTTTTTTTTTATATTATATTTTTTTGCAAAATTTAAGCCTTTTGCTTTTGAATTATTAGAAATAACCAAAGAAATAATTATTGGTGATTTTTTTGTTAATGAAAATTTGATAAGATTTTTTAGGTTACTTCCTTTACCAGAAATAAAAACAGCTGTTTTTACTTTTTTAGCTCCATAAAATTTTTTCATATAATTTAATTTTATTTTTTCCACTTGTAATTTTTCCAATTATATAGGGTTTATATTCCTTGGGAAAAAATTTAATTACTTTGTTAAAATTTCTAGGATCTATTATTAAACAGAAACCCACACCACAATTGAATGTTTTTAACATCTCTAGATCACTAATACCATTTTTTTTAAGCCAGCAGAATATTTTCGATGGATTAATCTTATTTAAATTTACTTCGGCACATAATTTTTCTGGAATTACTCTTTTTAAATTATCTGCTAAACCACCACCAGTAATATTTGCACAGCCATTAATTAATTTTTTTTCTATTAACTTTAAAACTTCTTTAACATATATTTTTGTTGGTTTGATTAATTCCTTTTTTAAAAAGTTAATTTTTTTTATATTAAGGTTTTTATTATTGATTAAGTGTCTAACCAAAGAATAACCATTAGAATGTAATCCACTTGAAGGTATTGCTAAAATAATATTATTTTTTTTTATTTTTTTCTTTTTTAAAATTTTTTTTTCATCAACCACACCAACGGCAAAACCTGCTAAGTCAAATTTACCTTTATCATAAGTTCCTGGCATCTCAGCTGTTTCTCCTCCAACTAATTCACAATCTGAAATTTCACAGCCTTTTAAAATTCCTTTTATTATTGATTTTAATTTAGGAGGATTGATTTTATTAATAGATATATAATCTAAAAAAAGAAGAGGTTTTGCTCCTTGTACAATCAAATCATTTACACTCATTGCAACGAGATCTATTCCAATAGTGTCAAACTTATTTAATATATTAGCTATTTCTATTTTAGTTCCAACTCCATCAGTACATGCAACAATCTTTGGTCTTTTAATATTTTTTGGAATACTTGAAATTGATCCAAAACCACCAATGTTGTTAAACTTTTTTTTGCCTCTTTTTTTTGTTGAGATATTTGAAATGAATTTTACAAATTTGTCTGCAGCGTTGATATCAACACCACTTTTTTTATAGGTAAATAAGCTTTTTTTCATTAATATGAAGTATGATAACTAAAAAAAAATTTTTTCATTTAGGCTTTTTATATAATTTTTTTGTATTTCTATCCCTAATTATATTTTTTTTTTCCACAACAAATGTTAATGGAAAAGCTTTCGATATTGATAATATTGAAATATCAAGACCATTTGAGATAAATTTTAATAAAAATAGGGTTCTTGATGAGGGTTTCAAAAAAGCGTTTTCAGAATTAATTTTATTAATAGTCAATTCAAATGATCAAAATAAAATTAATCAAATTAAATTAAATCAAATTAAAGGTATGATAGACTCATTTTCCATAAAAGAGGAAGAATTTATAAATGAAATTTACTTTGTTAATTTGGGAGTTTCATTTAATAAAAAAAAAGTTTTTAATTTTCTGGAGAACAAAAATATTTTTCCAGCAGTACCTCAAAATAAAAAAGTTTTATTCATTCCAATTATTATCGATGAGAATAAAAATGATTTATTGATATTTTCAAATAACAAAATTTATAATGAGTGGAATGATTTAATTCAAAGTTATCATCTTATTGATTACATTTTACCAACAGAAGATCTTGAAGATCTAAATCTGGTAAAAAGTAAATATGATTCTATTGAAAGATATGATTTTCAAGAAATTACAGATAAATATTATTTGGACGACTCAATTGTAGCTTTGTTATTTAAGAATGAAGATGAGGTTAGAATTTTGTCAAGAATTTCAATCAATGATGAAATAATTATAAAAAATTTAACCTTTTCTAAAATAAACTTAGATAATGCAGATCATATTAAAAATATTATTGAATCTTTAAAAGTTGCATATGAAGATCACTGGAAAAATTTAAATCAGATAAATACTTCAATCAAGTTACCATTAAACATTAAGATAAAAAATTTAGATAATTTTAAAATTTTAAATTTTGAGAATGTTTTGGATAAAACAGATTTAATTTATGAATTTTCAATTACTAAATTTGATAAAGAATATATTTATTATCAAATTATATTCAATGGAACACCTAATAATTTTTTAAAAATGATGGCTAAGAGTAATTTTGATTTTGATACTCAAAACAAAATATGGATTTTAAAATGAGAGATTACAATCAGCAAATAATAAAATTTGATTATAGTCCAAACTTTAAAGATGATGATTTTTATATTTCAAAAAGTAATGAAAATGCTTTCAAAATTTTAAATCTATGGCCAAATTGGGAAAAAAATTATTTAAATATATCTGGAGAAAAATTTTCTGGAAAAACTCATCTGATTAATATTTTTCTTAAGAAATTTAAGGGTATCAAAATTGATTCAAGGTTTCTGAATAATGAATTTATAAATGAAATTAAGATCCATCAAAATATTATAGTAGAAAATTTAGATAAAAGTATCGATGAAAAATTACTTTACACTTTGATGAACATTGTTGACCAAGACAACAAATATTTGATTATTACTTCAATTAATCCAATTGTTGATATTAGTTTTAATTTAAATGATCTAAAATCTAGATCTAAAAATTTTATATTACAAAATATAGAAAAACCTGATGATGAGTTGATGTTCGCGTTGATATTGAAAAATCTTTCAGATCGTCAAATTTCTTTAGATAAAAAACTCATTGATTATACAATTAAAAGAATTGGAAGATCGTATAGTAAAATATTTGATTTTATATATAAGGTTGATGAAATAAGCTTAAAAAAAAAAAAATCTATTGATTTTAAAATTATAAAAGATGTTTTGGAGGATCATAATTGAATAAGTACAGGAGTCATAATTGCAATGAACTTCGAAAGGAAGATATAGGTAGCAAAACAGTACTTTCTGGTTGGATAAATAAAAAAAGAGACCACGGAAATTTATTATTCATTGATATCAGAGACAATTATGGAATTACTCAATGCATTATTGATAAAAATAATTCAAAATTTTCCGACTTAGAAAAAATTCAACTTGAAACAGTAATACAAATAAGTGGCAAGGTTATAGAAAGATCAAAAGATACAATCAATAAAGATATTGAGTCTGGAGATATAGAAGTAGCCATTGAAAATTTTAATATTTTGGGATCATGCAAAGAATTACCAATCCCAGTTTTTAGTGATCAAGAGTACTCCGAAGAGATCAGGTTAAAATATAGATTTTTAGATTTAAGAAGAAAAAAAATTCATGAAAATATTATTTTAAGATCAAAAGTTATTTCTTTTATAAGAAACGAAATGAATAAAATTGGATTCTTAGAATTTCAAACGCCAATTTTAACTTCATCTAGCCCAGAGGGAGCTAGAGACTTTCTTGTACCAAGTAGATTAAATCCTGGAAAATTTTATGCACTACCACAAGCTCCACAACAATTTAAACAACTTGTTATGGTTTCAGGTTTTGATAAATATTTTCAAATTGCTCCTTGTTTTAGAGATGAGGATGCTAGAGCAGATAGAAGTCCTGGTGAATTTTATCAACTAGATTTGGAAATGTCATTTGTTGAGCAAGAGGATGTCTTTAAAGTAGTCGAACAGTTATTAGTTAAAACATTTCAAAAATTTTCTCATAAAAAATTAATGTTTGAAAAATTTCCAAAAATTCCTTATGCAGAATCATTACTAAAATATGGCACTGACAAACCTGATTTAAGAAATCCACTTATTATAACCGATATAAGCGAAATCTTTTCAAGGGAAGACGTCTCATTTGATATATTTAAAAAACTTGTTAAAGGAGGCTCAGAAGTAAGATGTATTGTTACAAAAAAAACAAAAGACAAACCTAGAAGTTTTTTTGATAATGTTGATAAATGGGCTAAAGAACAAGGTGCATCTGGTTTGGCTTATTTTACCATAGCAAAAGATAAAGTAATTTCAGCAAAAGGACCAGTGGGGAAATTTTTTTCGAGTGGTTCTTTAGAAGAAATAATGAAAAAAACAAAAGCTGAGGTAGGAGATAGTATTTTTCTAGCTTGCGGCAAACAAAAAGAATTAGAAAAAATTACATCTTTAGCAAGAGATAAAATTGCCAAAGATTTGAATTTAGTCGATGAAAATATTTTTGCTTTTTGCTGGATTGTTGATTATCCAATGTTTGAAAAGGATGAGCAAACACGAAAGATAAAATTTAGTCACAATCCTTTTTCTATGCCCCAAGGCGATAAAGATAAATTAAATTTTGAAGATCCTTTAAAAATACTTGCTTATCAATATGATATAGTTTGCAATGGAATTGAACTTTCTTCAGGAGCTATAAGAAATCATATTCCTGAACTTATGTATAAACTTTTTTCTATTGCTGGATATGATAAAAAAAAGGTTGATGAAAAATTTAGTGGTATGATCAATGCTCTAAGTTATGGTGCACCCCCTCATGGAGGTATTGCCCCAGGAATTGATAGAATTATAATGTTGTTGGCTAATGAAAAAAATATACGAGAAGTTACAATGTTTCCGATGAATCAAAATGCACAAGATTTAATGATGAATGCACCATCAGAAGTTGATGAAAATCAACTTAAAGAATTGAGTCTATCCTTGAAAAAAAAGAAATAGTTTATTTTTTCCCTTTAAGACTTATTTTTACATCTGATAAATCAACAAGGTTTTTTTTGTAATTATTTCTTACAAAACCTTTGCTAGTAATATCTTTTACAATTTTTAATAATTGATTTTGATCCTCAGAGGTTTGTTCATCAAAATTGGAATTGTCAGAGGAACCAATTGCAGGAGTATGAGCTAAATCCTCTCTATTCTGGTAAGAAATTGCTAGTTCTCTAAAAATATAATCTAAAATTGAAGAAGCGCTAAGGATTCTGTCGTTTCCATGAACTTTGCCTGAAGGTTCAAATTTAGTTCCAACAAATGCACTTATAAATTCGTCTAATGGAACTCCATATTGCAAACCTAATGAAACTGCTATTGCAAAGTTATTCATTAGAGCTTTTACTAGCTCTCCCTCTTTACTTGTATCAATAAATATTTCTCCAATTTTTCCATCTTCATATTCACCAGTATGAAGATAAACCTTATGGTCACCAATTGTAGCTTTTTGGATATATCCTTTTCTTCTATCTGGCATGCTGAATCTTTTGCTATTTTTGTCTGTATTGTTATTAGTATTTTTAATAAGATTTTCTATATTTTTTGTAGAAGGTTGTTGATTTTTGTTTGCAACTTCAGTCTCTTTATTTTCAATAACCTTATTATTTTTTGGATCTAAACTTTTAGTTTTTCTATTATCTAATTTAACATCTAATACTTCAAATGTACCATCGTCTCTTTTTTCAAGATTTTTAAGTTCATTTTCATTAACATCATCTAAGTAATGATTAACTTTAAAAGTACACGTATAATATGTTTCAACTAAATATTTTGCCATTTGACCCCAATTTTTAAAAATTAATTTGAATAATGATTCAATTTATTTATATACAAAATCAAATTTTAGTCTAATTTAATTTATACAATTTTGGATTGAAATAATAAATATTTTTTATGTTGACACTCTTAAAAAAAATTTTCACTTGGTGGAATCGAGACACTTTTGGCACAAGAATCAAAACAATTTTATATGGAAAATTTGTAGGTAAAGATAATTTTGGTAATAAATACTATGAGAGTAAGAAAGGAAAAAGATGGGTGATTTATAATGATGAAATTGATGCATCTAAAATTCCAGTTGAATGGTTTTCATGGATTCATTTCACCCCAAATAAAATTGAAAAAAAGCATGATTTGAAAAAATATGATTGGCAAAAACCTCATAGTCCAAATTTAACTGGAACAGAGTCAGCTTATTACCCAAATAAAAATAAAGATGCTATTGAAAAAAAATATAAAAGTTGGAAAGATTAATAAATTTTTATTAATACTATTTTTATTTCTACCTTTTTTAGATCTCCAGAGAGTAATTTCTTTAGAAAACCTTAGTGGAAACTTCACTTATATTAAAGTTTTAGATAAAATAAGTTCAAAAAATATTTCAGTTAAACTCAAAAATGGTGAAGAAATTAGGCATAAAGATTTGTTGATAAAAAGTATCAAATGTAAAAACTCTGAATTTGATGATAATCCAGAAATTACTGCATATATTCAAGTCAAGGATTTAACTAATAAAAATAAAGATGGAGTATATGTGTTCAATGGCTGGATGTTTTCATCAAGTCCATCAATTGCACCATTTGACCATCCTGTTTATGATATATGGTTAACTGATTGTAACTAGAGTAGTTTTTCTTTATCAAGCCAGCTTACATTAAAATCTGAATTAAGAAATTTTTTATGGCTCAATAATTTTTTATGTAAAGGAATTGTGGTAGTAATACCTTCTATTACAAACTCGTCTAAAGATCTATTCATTCTCTGGATAGCTTCAACTCTGTTTCTGCCATGACAGATAACTTTACAAACCATACTATCATAATAGGGAGTTACTTTATATCCTTGATAAATTGATCCATCTACTCTCGTTCTAAATCCAGATGGTTGATGGCACATGCCAATAGTTCCTGGAGAGGGTTGAAAATTTTTACTTGGATCTTCAGCATTTATTCGACATTCAATTGCATGACCTCTTGGTATTATATCAGATTGTTTTAATGCTGTTTCACCTGAAAAAGCAATCCAGATTTGCTCTTTAATAATATCTATCCCAGTTACCATTTCTGTTACTGGGTGTTCAACTTGAACTCTTGTGTTCATTTCTAAAAAATAAAATTTTCCATCTTCATAAATAAATTCAACTGTTCCTGCGCCCTCATAACCAATTTTACTAACCATTTTTACTGTCTTCTCAAACAAATCTTTTCTAATTTCATCATTTAAAACTGGACTTGGAGTTTCTTCAATTAATTTTTGATGCCTTCTTTGAACTGAACAATCTCTTTCATGTAAATGAATAGTTCTATTTTTTCCAGCTAATATTTGAACCTCAATATGTCTTGGGTTTTGAAAAAATTTTTCTATATAAACTTCGTCATTACCAAAATATTTCATAGCTTCAGATTTTGCAGTAGAAAAAAGTGTTTCAAATTCACTTTCTTTATGAACAATTTTCATTCCCTTTCCACCACCACCACCTGATGCTTTGATTAAAACAGGAAATCCAATTTTTTTACAAAGAGTTTTTGCTTCAGAAATATTTTTTACCCCTCCTTCTGATCCTTCAATAACTGGTAAACCATTTTCTTTTGCAATTTTTTTAGCTTGGATCTTATCTCCCATCATTTCTATATGTTTTGAAGAAGCTCCAATAAATTTAATTTTATTATCTTCTAAAACTTTAGCAAAATTTGCGTTTTCTGATAAAAATCCATAACCTGGATGAACTGCTTCTGCATTAGTCAAATCAATTGCTGATAATAAAGCGGGTATATTTAAGTAGCTATTAGCTGGTTGATGGGATCCAATACAAACACTTTCATCAGCTAATTTAACATGCATACTATCTCTGTCTACATCTGAATGAACTGCTACTGTAGAAATTCCCCATTCCTTGCATGCCCGAATTACTCTAACTGCAATTTCCCCACGGTTTGCAATTAAGATCTTTTTAAACATTATTCAAGAATGATTATAGTTTGACCAAATTCAACAGGTTGACCATCTTCAATGCATATTTCTTTTACAGTTCCATCTGCTGATGAAGGTACATGGTTCATAGTCTTCATTGCCTCAACTATCATGACCGTATCACCTTTTTTAATTTTTTTTCCAATTTCAACAAATTTTTTTGCACCAGGTTCAGGTGCGTGATAAGCTGTTCCAATTATAGGAGATTTAACTTCAATACCTGATTTTGTAATATTACTTATTTTTTGTGTTTCTGTGGATTGGTTTAGATTATTATTAGGAACTGTTTGATTATTAATTGAAACGTTGTTTTTAGAAACTTTTATTTTAGTATCTTTATCAGTATATTCTAATTCTGTGAGATTAAATTCCTCTAAATAATCACTTAATTCTTTAATAATTTTTTTATCGATTTTCATTTTTTTATTAGCTTTTGCATTGAAATTATGGCTAAAATATAACCATCACTTCCCAAACCAAAGATACCACCAGTTACAATATCGCTTATAAGAGATTTATGTCTAAATTCCTCTCTTTTATATATATTCGATATATGTAATTCAATTATAGGTTTTTTAAAAATACTTAAAGCATCTCTAATTGCGACAGACGTATGAGTAAAAGCAGCAGCATTAATAATAATTCCATCAAATTTATTTCTTGAGTCTTGAATTAAATTTACAATTTCTCCCTCAATATTAGATTGTGCAAATTCAATATCTAAACCCAAATCTTTTGACTTGTTTAGGCATTTTTCTTTTAATTCATCAAAAGTAGTAGATCCATATTCCGATTGTTCTCTTTCTCCTAATAGATTAAGATTTGGACCATTAATAATAATAATTTTATTATTCATTTAACTCTTATATACGATGAGAAAAATAAAAAAAATAAAAATTAGATTAAATGGAAAAGTAAAGCAAATTAATGAAAATTCTAAAATACAAAACCTAGTAAATGATCTGAAAATACCAATTAAAAAAGTAGCGATTGAATTAAATGAGAAGATATTAGATAAAAAAAAACTAAATAAAATTAAAATTAAAAAAAATGATAAAATTGAGATTGTTCATTTCATAGGTGGAGGTTGATTGAGGTGGTAGATAAATTGGTTATAGCTAAAAAAAGATTTGATTCTAGGTTAATTGTTGGCACTGGAAAATATAAGAATATGAGTGAATGTGCTAAAGCTGTAAAATTGTCAGGAGCCAATATTGTTACTGTCGCAGTGAGAAGAGTCAACATTTTAGATAAAAAAAAACCATTACTCATGGATTATATTGATCCTAAAAAAATTACTTACCTTCCTAATACAGCTGGATGTTTCAATTCTACAGAAGCCCTAAGGACCTTGAGACTAGCTAGAGAAATAGGTGGATGGAAATTAGTAAAGTTAGAAGTGCTGGGAGATAAAAAAAATTTATTTCCTGAAATGATCGAAACTCTAAAGTCTACAGAAATATTAGCAAGAGAGGGATTTCAAGTTATGGTTTATTGTAATGATGATCCTTTAATGGCTAAGAGATTAGAGAATGTTGGTGCATCTGCAATAATGCCTTTAGCAGCTCCAATTGGTTCGGGTTTAGGAATTCTTAATAAAGTTAATTTAAAGATAATTAGAAATCAGACAAAGTTACCTTTAATAATAGATGCAGGATTAGGACAAGCATCAGATGCAACTATTGCTATGGAATTAGGATGCGATGGGGTTTTAGTTAATACAGCTATTGCAAAAGCAAAAAAACCATATGATATGGCGTTAGCTTTTAAAAATGCTGTTATAGCGGGCAGACAATCATTTCTTTCAGGAAGGATAGAAAAAAATTTAATGGGAAAAGCATCCTCACCTAATGAAGGCATTATTTAGCTTTTTTAAAAAATTTTTTTCTTTTAAATGGTTTTTTTTTAAATTTTTTTTTGTCTGTAAATTCAATTACGTTCCCTAATTTTTGTTGTTCAAGATTTTTTAATTTTTCAAAATGCTCAACTAATTCTAAAGTTTTTTTTGACCTATTTTTAAAATCAATAATATATTCAGGGATAATTAATTTATTATCACTTACTATGTCTATTTTGATTTTATTTTTTTTTTCAAAATAAGTTAAGTCTTCAACAAAATTTTCTTTTAGAAAATTAGTAATTTTTTCACAAACTTTTAATTCTACAAATTTTGCTTTAGTCAATACTGCTTTTAGTTCAACTAACTTAAGAATTTTAACAGCAAAAGACTCATCTGTAAGATTTACCTTCCACTTAATTGCGCTCTCCCTAAGTCTTTGTCTAGACATTTCTAGTAAACCAAAATTACTAATTCTCCCTATTTGAATTCGGGCCCTATCAGATCTACATTTTTCCTTTAATCTTCTTTCTACTAATTTTCTATTTCCAAAACTTAGCATATCAATAAAGTCGATTATTATTAGTCCTGATAAATCTCTTATTTTTATTTGTCTTGCAATTTCATCTGCTGCTTCAAGATTTGTATCTAGAGCTGTACTTTCAACATTCTTTTGCTTTATTGAACTCCCAGAGTTTATATCTATTGATACTAAAGCCTCAGTTGGATTTATTACCAAGTATCCTCCAGAATTTAGTTTAATTTCAGAGTCAAAAATTTGATTTAATTTTTGTTCTATTCCTTCTTCTATAAATAAAGGTGTTTTACCTCTATATTTTTTAATTCTTTTGACATGTGTAGGCATCATTATTTTCATAAAATTTTGAGCTTTTTTATAACCCTCATTACCTTCTATAATAATACTTTTTGTATTTTCATCATACATGTCTCTTAATGTTCTTTTTATTATTTCACTTTCTTGATGAATCAATGATGGAGCTATAGAATTTAATGCAGTGTCTTTAATTTGATTCCATGAATTAATCAATGATGTTAAATCATTATTAATCTCATTTTTAGTTTTATTACTTCCTGCAGTTCTAACAATTAAACCCATTTCTTTTGGAATAACAATTTCATTTAAAATACTTCTAATTTTTTTTCTTTCTGCTGGATTAAAAATTTTTCTTGAAATTCCTCCACCTTTGGGTGTGTTAGGCATTAAAACTATATACTTTCCGGCTATAGAAATAAAAGTACTAAGAGCAGCTCCCTTTTGTCCCCGTTCATCCTTAATGACTTGAACTAAAATTACTTGGTTTGGCTTGATAACTTCTTGTATTTTATATCTTTTAAATTTAAATTTTTTATTATTTTTTTCTTTTTCTTCCTCTGAACTATTTTTTTCTTGAGTATCTTCTTTTTCTATAGGGTCATCAATCTCTAAGATTCCTTCAGCTATTTTTTTTTCTTCTTTAGCTTCAACTTCTTTCGAAAGTTCTTCCCTTGCTTTTTCCTCTTCTTGCTTAATAAGATCTAAGTCACTTTTAGGAATTTGATAATAATCAGATTGAATATCATTAAATGATAAGAAACCATGTTTTTCTCTACCAAAATCTACAAAAGCTGCTTGTAATGATGGTTCAACTCTACTTACTTTTCCTAGATAAATATTGTTTTTTATAAGGTTATTTTTTAAACCTTCGTATTCGTAATCTTCAATATTGTTGTCAGTCTTAAGCACAACTCTAGTTTCATTAGGATGCGAAGCATCAATATATAAATTTTTTTCCATAAGTTTTTGATTGTTAAATTCATAACGGTAGTTGTTAATAAAATTTTGTTCATTGTTATGCCTTATCTTTAACAAATTCCGATATATAATGGAATTAAAATGAACAAGTTAATCAAAAATATATTGATCGGTTTTGTAAGCTTTTTGCTGTTATTATCGATTCTGTCGTTTATATTTTTGTGGAATTTTTCAAATAATATCCCAGATTACAAATTTCTTAAAAATTTTAAGCCATCAGTATCTAGCAAAGTATATTCAGGCAATGGTGATTTAGTAGCAGACTTTTCAAAAGAAAAAAGAATTTTTGTCCCATATAGCTCGATTCCAAAAAATGTCATTAATGCTTTTTTGTCAGCAGAAGATAAAAATTTTTTTTCTCATCCTGGAGTTGATGCAAAAGGTGTTTTAAGAGCAGTAGTCAATAATATCAAGAATGTTATGACTTCAAAAAGACTCGAGGGAGCTTCAACTATTACACAACAGGTAGCAAAAAATTTCTTATTAACTAATGAAGTTAGTTTAAATAGAAAGATTAAAGAAGCAATTCTAGCATTTAGAATTGAAAGAGCATTAACAAAAGAAAGAATTCTTGAATTATATTTAAATCAAATTTATCTGGGTAGTGGATCTTACGGAGTCGCTGCAGCTAGCTTAGAGTATTTTGATAAATCTATAAAAGAACTAAATTATGAAGAGGCCGCTTTATTAGCAGCTTTACCAAAGGCACCAAGCAAATACAATCCATATAGAAACATTGAATTGGCAAAATTTAGAAGAAATTTAGTATTAAAAAATCTATTAGATAACAGTTTTATAAATAATGAAACTTATCAAAATCTTAAGAAAAAAGAGATAAATTTAAAAAAAAAACAACGCGTTTATCTTGAAGATGCACAATATTATATAGAGGATGTAAGGAAAAATATTATTGATCAACTAACTTATGAAAAAGTTTATAAACAAGGATTTAATATTAACACTCCAATAAATTTAGATTTACAAAAAATTGCAACAGGGTCATTGAGAAAAGGTTTGGTTAAATATGATAAAAGGAAAGGATGGAGGGGCCCTTTAACAAATGTAGAGTATGCAAAAGATTGGTTAGAAAAATTAGAAAAATATAAGTTGGAGAATTCAATTAAATGGAAACTTTCAATTGTTAAAGAAGTGAGTCAGTTCTCAGCTAAAATAGAAACTCAAGACAAAAAACTAGGAGTAATTGAATACAAAGATATTTCTTGGACTAAAAAGGAATTTAATGAATTATTAAAACCAGGAGATATAATTTATGTAGAAAAGATTAGAGAAAATAAATTTAGTTTAAAACAAGTTCCTAAAATTAACGGTGGAATAGTAGTAATGGATCCTTACACTGGAAGAGTATTAGCTTTAAGTGGAGGTTTTAGTTTTAAAAATAGTGAATTTAATAGAGCTACACAAGCTTTAAGACAACCAGGTTCAGCATTCAAACCATTTGTTTATGCGTTAGCATTAGAAAATCAATTTACACCTTCATCATTAGTTCTTGATGCACCATTAGTTCTTGATCAAGGTTCAGATTTAAAAATGTGGAAACCAGAAAATTATGGAAAAAAATTTTATGGTCCCTCAACTTTAAGAATTGGTTTAGAAAAATCTAGAAACTTGATGACAGTAAGAATAGCACAAAATTTAGGGATTAGTAAAATTGTCAATTTTTCAAAAGATCTGGGTATATATGAAGATCCTCAAGAATTATTATCTATATCTCTTGGATCAACAGAAACAACTTTATTAAAACTAACTTCAGCATATTCAGCTTTTGTTAATGGGGGTAAGTTGGTTGAGCCGATATTAATTGATAGAATTCAAGATAGTGAAGGAAATACAATTGTTAATAACAACAAAAGATATTGTAGTGATTGTGATCAAATTTCATTTACAACAAATACTTACCCTAAGATAAAAGATAAGTATAAACAAGTTTTCTCACCTCAAACAGCTTATCAGATCACATCCTTGTTAGAAGGGGTTATCCAAAGAGGTACAGGAAAAAAATTAAAAAAACTCAAATTAAATTTAGCTGGAAAGACAGGAACTACAAATGAAAATACAGATGCTTGGTTTGTTGGTTTCACATCAAATTATGTGATAGGGGTTTATGTTGGTATGGATAATCCAAAACCTTTAGGCAAATTTGAAACTGGATCAAAAACAGCCCTTCCAATTTTTGAAGAATTTGTAAAAAAAGCAGTAAAAAAATCAGATGCAAGGCCGTTTAAAGTTTCTGATGGTATAACTATGATGATCGTCGATTCTTTAACTGGACAAAAAGCTGATTTTTCATCGAAGGACACAATTATGGAAGCATACAAAAACAACAATGTTGTTAATGGAAAAGTGTTATATTTAAATAAAAATAGATTAGATAACAAAAATATATTAAAGTTTTATTAATGGAAGATAAATATTTAAATTATAAAAAAGAAATCGAAAAAATAAATCAAAGAATTAAGGAGTATCTTTGAAAAAAATGAAATTTTTTCAAAATTAGAATTTCACAATAAGTTGATGCTAAATGAAAATTTTTGGCAAGACAAAATTAAATCAAAAAAAATTGTCAAAGAAAAAAAATTATTTGAAGATTTAATTAATTCCTTCAAATCAATTTCACAAAAATTACAAGATTCAAATGAATTGTATGAATTAGCATCACAAGAAAATAATCAAGAAATTCTAAATGAACTATATATAAATATTAAGGAAGTAAGGAATTTAGCTAGAAAAAATGAAATTAATTGTTTTTTATCTAATGAGGCAGATTCTCTAGATTGTTATATAGAGATACATGCTGGTGCTGGGGGCACTGAAAGCCAGGATTGGGCTAATATGTTGAGAAGAATGTATATTAAATGGTCAGATAATAAGAAATTTAAATATAATTTAATCAGTGAACATAAAGGGGATGAGGCAGGTATAAAATCTTCCACAATCAAAATTGAGGGTGATTATGTATTTGGATGGTTAAAAAAAGAGTCAGGAATTCATAGACTTGTAAGAATTTCACCATTTGACTCTGGTTCGAGGAGACACACAAGTTTTGCAAGTGTTTGGGTTTACCCTGTAATAGATGACAATATAAGCATTGAAATTTTAGAAAAGGATCTGAGAATAGACACCTACCGATCAAGTGGAGCTGGTGGCCAACACGTAAATACTACGGATAGCGCAGTAAGAATTACTCATCTACCATCAAAGATTGTAGTTCAATGTCAAAATGAGAGATCACAACACAAAAACAAAGAAACTTGCATGAGTATGCTAAAGGCAAGACTTTATGATTTTGAAATAAAGAAAAAAGAAAAGGAAAATCAAAATAAAGAGTCATCTAAATCTGATATAGGATGGGGGCATCAAATTAGATCATACGTTTTACAACCCTATAGACTTGTAAAAGACAATAGAACGAATTTTGAAAGCTCTAGTCCTGATAAAATATTAGATGGTGAAATAGATGAATTTCTAGAAAAATCTTTGTATCAAATTAAATGAAAATAATTTTTAAAATTTTACTATCTATTTTTTTAGTTATATCCGTGAGTATTATATACTTGAGTACTATAGGAGTCGAAACTTCAAGATTTAATAATCAAATAGCATCTTTAATTAAAAATTTTAATAAAGAGTTAAAAATTGAATTAAATCAAGTGAAGATAATATTAGATCCATTTAATTTACAAATTAATGTAAAAACAATTGGTCCTAAACTTTTAATAAAAGATAAAAGTATAGAATTAGAAAGTGTAAAAACACAAATAATTTTAGATACGCTTTTAAATGATAATTTTTCCTTAAAAAATTTGGATATTTCAACAAAATCTCTTGAAATTGAAAATTTGATATCCTTTAGTAGAATTTTAAAAAATACACCAGAACTATATATACTCGAAAAAATCTTAAAAAAAGGATACTTAATTTGTGATGTGAATTTAGAATTTGATGAAAAAGGAAATATTAAAGACAATTACAAAATTAGAGGTTCAATTAATGATGCACAAATAAAATTTCTAAAAAAATACGATATAAACAATATAAACTTTAATTTTAATTTTGCTAATAGAATACTTGATTTTACTAATTTAGTATTATTTTTAAATTATACTCAACTTTTATCTAAAAAAATCACTATCGAAGATGTTAATGATAGTTTTTCAATTTATGGGTCAGTTGAGAATCAAAATTTAAATTATAAAGATAAATTTCTAAATGATTTTTTAAAAAATAATTTTCCTAAAATTGATGTTATTGATGTTAATTTAAACTCTAAAAATAAATTTTCATTTTTATTAGATAAAAAATTCAACATAGATAAATTTAAATTATTATCTGAGATAGAAATTATAAACATGAAATTAGTAAACAACTTTGATTTAAAAGATTTTTTTCCCAATATTAGAAATGAGATTAATTTAAGTAAACATTTAATAAATATAAATTATGATAAAAATGAAATATCTTTAGTTGGTAAAGGTAATCTCAACTTTCAAGATAAAAATGATTATGTAAGTTACAATTTTTTAAAAAAGAAAGATACTATTGATTTCAAAACTAATTTAGTGATAAATCAAAATCCAATTTATTTAAATTTTTTAGACTATAAAAAAGAGCCAAACACTAAGGCAGAAATAAACTTTAATGGATCACACACTTTTGATAAGGAAACCATTATAAATTCATTATCTTACATTGAAAAAAAAAATAAAATAGAAATTGATCAATTATTTTTAAAAGAGGATTTTAAGATAATAAATGTTGAAAAAGTTTATCTTGAATATTTTGACAGTGATTTAAGAGAAAATAAAATTACGATATTAAAAAAAAATAAAAAAAATCGGTATAATATTGTTGGATCTAAATTTAATGCAAATAATTTAATTGAAGATTTAATAAGCAGTGATTCAAATGAATTAAACATTTTTGATCAGAGTTTTGATTTAAATATAAAAATTAATCAAGTCTACCTTGATAAAGAAAATATAATTAACGACTTAAAAGGAAATTTAAATTTTAAGAAAAATGAATTAATGAACGGCGAACTTAATGGATCTTTTTCTAAAAATGAACAATTTAAATTTACTGTTAAAACAAATAAGCTAGAGAAAGTTACAACTTTATATCTGGATAAAGCTCAACCTTTAGTAAAAAGATATAAATTTATTAAAGGTTTCAAAGGAGGATCTATAGATTTTTATTCATCAAAAAAAGGGGAAAAATCTTTTTCAAATTTAAAAATATACGATTTTCGTCTTCAAGAATTACCAATTTTAACTAAATTGCTAACTCTGGCATCACTACAAGGTATTGCAGATATTTTATCAGGAGAAGGAATAACTTTTGATGAATTTGAGATGAATTTTGACAATCAAAATAAACTTATGACAATTAATGAACTGTACGCCATAGGACCAGCTATCTCAATTTTAATGGATGGTTATGTTGAAAAAAATAAGCTGATAAGTTTAAGGGGATCTTTAGTACCTGCTACAACGATTAATAAAGCAATTGGAAACATACCTGTGCTTGGTAAGATTTTAGTTGGTTCTAAAACTGGTGAGGGTGTTTTTGGAGTAAGTTTTAAAATCAAAGGACCTCCAGGAAAATTAGAAACTACTGTTAATCCAATAAAAACTTTAACTCCAAGATTTATTACTAGAACTTTAGAAAAAATTAAAAAAAATTAGATTAACTCGATTTTAATATGTCTCTTCTTTCCAATAGATAGTTTAAGAAAATTTTCATTAAATAAATTACTTTCAATAACAAAATTATTGTTATCAATATTTCTATTGTTAAGCTTTACTGCTTTACCTTTTATTAATCTCCTAATTTCGCTTTTTGAATTTTCAAGTTTGGAAAATATAATTAGATCAATAATTGTAATTTTTTTTTGTATTATAGATCTATCTATTTTAACAGATGGAAGATTTGTTCCTAACGAATTAGTGGTAAATGTTTCTCTTGCAATTTTTTCTGAATTCAAAGCCTCTTTTTTACCATGAAGCATTTCCGTTGTTTTATTGGCTAATAATATTTTTAGATTATTGATATCATCATTTTTTATTTTTTCTATTTCATTTACATCAATATCAGTGAAAAACTTTAAAAATTTTAAAACATCCCTGTCATCGGTGTTTCTCCAAAATTGCCAATAATCATAAGAGGATAAAAAATGCTTATCTAACCATATTGCTCCAGCAGCAGTTTTACCCATCTTTTCACCACTCGCCAAAGTAATTAGTGGCGTTGTTAAACCAAACGCTTGATGATCAGAATGTCTTTTAATCAGCTCCACACCATTTATAATATTTCCCCATTGATCTGAACCACCAATTTGTAAATCACATTTTTCTTTTTTGTTTAGTTCTAAAAAATCATATGCTTGAAGGATCATGTAATTAAATTCCATGTAACTTAAAGATTGTTCTCTTTCCAGTCTCAATTTTACACTATCAAAAGTCAACATTTTATTGATTGTAAAATGTTTTCCAATATTTCTTAAAAATGAAATGTAATTAAGATTTTTGAGCCATTTGTAATTATTTACAAATATAGGTTTTGTTTTTTTATCTTTTGAACTTAAAAAATTTTTTAATATTTTTTGAATGTTTTTAGAATTTCGTTCAATTTCTTTTTCAGTCAATATTTTACGAGTTTTATCTTTTCCAGATGGATCTCCTATTCTTGTAGTTCCACCACCTAAAAGAACAATTGGTTGATGTCCATGAAGCTGCAATAATCTAAGACACATTATTTGAAGTAAGCTTCCAATATGAAGACTTCCGGCTGTACAATCAAAACCAATATAAGCTTTTATTTTTTTTTTATCTAACAAATCTGATAATTCATTTTCATTTGTACATTGATAGAAAAAACCTCTATCTTTAAATTCTTTTAAAAATTTATTCATATGGTTTATAGTTTTAACATATACAAATTTTATTGAGAAATAATATTAATGAAAAAAAAGATATTCACAGCATTAGGGGTAATGACAGGAACATCTATGGATGGCGTTGATATATCTCTAATTAAATCAGATGGTAGTGCTGAATACACGCATATTTTGGACAGTTATTTTGAGATTGAAGTCTCACTTCATAAAAAACTTACTAATATTAGAAAAAAACTATTTATTTATGAGGATTTAGACAAACATTCTGAAGAGTTAATTGAAGTCGAAAGAGAATTTACATTATTTATTGGTAAAATTTTAAAAACCTTCCTTTCTAACCAAGGAAAAGAGATTGATCTGATTGGTTTTCATGGCCAAACTGTTTTTCATAATTCTGATAAAAAAATTTCAAAACAATTAGGAGATGGAAAATTACTATCACAAATCACAAAAAAGATAGTTGTAAATAATTTTAGAGAAAAAGATTTAATAAATGGTGGGCAAGGAGCTCCACTTACACCTATATTTCACAGTTTATTATCTGAGATTATGATTAAAAAATATAGTTTGGATTTTCCGATAAATATAATCAATATTGGGGGTATTACAAATGTTACTCAAGTGGTAAATAATTTTGACCAAGAAGGAAAAAATTTAATTGCATTTGATATTGGCCCAGGAAATTGTTTGATAGATAAATGGGTAAAAAAAAATTCTACAAATAAATTTGATAAAGATGGTAAAATTTCAAAATTAGGTAAAGTGAATGACTTAATCCTCAATCAAGCTTTAGATAATTTTAATATAGATATATTTGATAAATCATTAGATATTAATGATTTTGACATTTCATTTGTTAAAGGACTATCCTTGGAGGATGGATGTGCAACATTAACAAAATTTTCTGCAATTCAAATAACACAAGGTATAAAATTTATTAATAGTTTAAAAAAATATGATCAAGTAAAAAATATAATTTGTGGAGGGGGAAGAAAAAATAAATCTTTAATAAGTTATATTAAAGATAATCTAACTAAAAAAAATACTCTTGAAATGATAGATGATTATGGATTTGATGGTGATTTCATTGAGTCGCAAGCATTTGCTTACCTTTCGGTGCGATCATTTTTAGATTTACCAATTTCATTTCCAAATACCACTAAGTGTAAAACCCCAACTGTTGGTGGAATAGTAAATAAAAATTTTTAATAAAGCGCAGTCTCTTTTTTAATATATTTATCTAAAATTTTAATTAATGATGTCTCACTTTTAGAAAAAAAATGATTTGCATCTGGTATCGATTGAAATTCAACTTTAATTCCTTTTTGTTCACTTAATCTTTTATTAAGATCATTTATGTATTCATCTGGAACTAATTCATCCTTCTTTCCATAAACCACTAAACCGGAAGTTGGACAAGGAGATAAAAATGAAAAATCATAAACGTTTGGCTGAGGAGAAATAGCAATAAATCTATTTATTTCTGGTCTTCTCATTAAGAGCTGCATTGCAATTAGAGATCCAAAAGAAAAACCTGATACCCAACATTGTGAATTGTCAAAATTTTCTCTTTCTAACCAATCTAAAGCAGCTGCTGCATCTGCAAGTTCACCTTGACCGTTATCAAAATCGCCATCACTTTTACCTACACCTCTAAAATTAACTCTACATACTGAAAAATCATTTTCCATAAAAGTGTGAAAAGTATCCACAACAGTTTTATTATTCATCGTTCCACCATATTGAGGGTGTGGCTGCAAGACTAAAGCGATTGGAGATGTATTTTTTTTACTTTTAAAATACTTAGCCTCAAGTCGACCAGCTGGTCCAGGAATAAATATTTCAAGAATTTTATTTTCCATAATTGTTATTGATTATTATTCTCAAAAAAAAATTAGGTTTATCACAACTGCGTGACAAAATGTTAGTCTTTTTTTTTCATTGATACTTGACTATTTTGGTCAGGTTTATATATACCCAATAAAATAAGGATTTATGAGGTTAACATCTAAAGGCAGATATGCGGTTATGGCTTTAGTGGATCTGGCAAGATTTGATAATATCAATCCAGTTTCTCTTAGAGACATCTCTTTAAGACAAGGTATTTCCTTGGATTATTTAGAGCAAATATTTTCCAAACTTAGAAAAAAAGAAATTGTTCAAAGTGTTAGAGGAACTCAAGGGGGATATGTTTTAAATAAAAAAGCTGATGAAATAAAACTTACAAATATTTTTGATGCAGTTGATGAAAAAGTAAAAACTGTACAGTGTAAAAAAGAGTCAAAAAAAGGATGTAATGGTAAAGCAACGAAATGCCTTACACACAATCTTTGGGATGAACTTGAAAATCATATAAATAATTTTTTTGAGGAAAAAAGTCTAGAGGATTTAGTAAAAGATAACAGTGAAAGAAGAATATAGAAATGGATACTAGAGAAAAGGATATTGAAAATTTAAAAGATTATAAATACGGTTTCACAACTGATATCGAAAATATTAGAGCACCCAAAGGTTTAAATGAGGATGTAATAAAATTTATATCTAACATTAAAAAAGAACCAAAGTGGATGTTAGATTTTAGATTAAAAGCATTTGAAAGATTCAAACAATTAAAAGAGCCTAATTGGCAAAAACCAAAATATCCTAAAATTGATTATCAAGATTTATATTATTATTCAGCTCCTAAAAGTATGAAAGATAAACCACAAAGTTTAGATGAATTAGATCCAAAACTTTTAGAGACTTATAAAAAACTAGGTATACCATTACAAGAACAAGCAAGACTTAATGGAATAGCAGTAGATGCAGTATTTGACTCTGTTTCTGTTGCAACAACCTTTAAAGAAGAATTAACCAAACAAGGAATAATTTTTTGTTCAATGTCTGAAGCAATACAAAAACACCCTGAGTTAGTCAAAAAATATTTAGGGTCTGTAATTCCAACAACAGATCATTTCTTTGCTACCCTTAATTCTGCAGTGTTTACTGACGGTTCATTTGTTTATATTCCAGAAAAAGTTAAGTGTCCTATGGAACTTTCAACTTATTTCAGAATAAATGCATCTGAAACTGGCCAATTTGAAAGAACATTAATAATTGCCGACAAAGGGAGTTATGTAAGTTATTTAGAGGGTTGTACAGCTCCTATGAGGGATGAAAATCAATTACATGCTGCGAATGTAGAGTTGATAGCTTTAGATGATGCAGAAATTAAATATTCAACAGTACAAAACTGGTACCCTGGTGATGAAAATGGCAAAGGTGGTATATATAACTTCGTAACTAAAAGAGGATTATGTAAAGGAAAAAATTCTAAAATCTCCTGGACTCAAGTTGAAACAGGTTCAGCTATAACTTGGAAATATCCTAGCTGTATTTTAAAAGGTGATAATTCAATTGGTGAATTTTATTCAATTGCTATTACCAATAATTATCAAAAAGCAGATACAGGAACAAAGATGATTCATTTAGGAAAAAATACTAAAAGTAAAATAATCTCAAAAGGTATAAGTGCTGGTTTTTCTGATATGACTTACAGAGGTCTAGTAGACATTAATTCAAAAGCAAAAAATTCAAGTAACTATACACAATGTGATTCTTTATTGATGGGAAATAAATGTGGAGCTCATACCGTTCCTTACATTAAAAATAAAAATTTTGACTCAAATATTGCTCATGAAGCAACCACCTCAAAAATAAGTGAAGAGCAACTACATTACTGTCAACAAAGAGGACTAAACCCGGAAGAGGCGGTTGGTTTAATTGTAAATGGTTTCTGTAAAGAAGTGTTGCAACAGTTGCCTATGGAATTTGCTGTTGAAGCTCAAAAACTTGTGGGAATAAGCTTGGAGGGAAGTGTAGGCTAATGCTTAAAATTAATAATTTGAGTGCAAATATTGAAGATAAACCAATTTTAAAAGGCCTGTCTTTAGATATAAAACCTGGGGAAGTACATGCTATTATGGGACCTAATGGATCAGGCAAAAGTACATTATCTAATATTTTGTCAGGAAAAAAGGGTTATGAGACTTCAGGAGAAGTGTTATTTGAAAATAAGAATTTATTTGAGCTTGAAACAGAGGAAAGAGCCCATAAAGGAATATTTTTAGCTTTTCAATACCCACTAGAAATACCAGGTGTTAATACAAACATTTTTTTAAAAACTTCTTTAAATGCAGTAAGAAAAGCCAGAGGTGAAAAAGAACTTGATGCTATCGAATTTTTGAAACTTGTAAAAGAAAAAGCTAAAGAATTAAAATTTGATGAGGAAAAGTTAAATAGACAGCTGAACGTTGGTTTTTCAGGTGGTGAAAAAAAGAAAAATGAAATTTTACAAATGTCAATGTTAACACCTAAATTATCAATATTAGATGAAACTGACTCTGGTTTAGATATTGATGCATTAAAAATTGTTTCTAATGGTGTAAATACTTTAAGAAATAAAAATAATTCTTTTTTAATCATCACTCATTATCAAAGATTACTAGATTATATCAAACCAGATTTTGTGCATGTATTGATGAATGGAAAAATAATTAAGTCTGGTGGTCCAGAACTTGCATCAGAGTTAGAAAAAAAAGGGTATGAAAATTTTAATTAAATGACTGATCAAATTAAAACAGATTTCAAAAAAACAATTGAAACTTCAGCTTTCTCAGAAAGTGATGCTGAGTTTAAGAAAGTTTTTTTAAATAGATTTTTAGAAAAGGGATTTCCAAATAAAAAATTTGAAAATTGGAAATTCTCAGACATAAATCAAATTATTAAAAAAAATATTGGTGAATTAAGTTTTTATAATGATTATTCATCATCTAATAAGATTGATACATCAATTTTTATAGGTGGACTAGAGCATAATAAAATTGTTTTTATAAATGGAAGGGTTGAAAAAATTGATTTTTCTTTTGAAGATAAAGATAAAATAGAAATTAATGAGGACTCTAAACCAAAAGATAAGCTTGAAAACAATAATTCTTTAATTGATCTAAACACTGCATTTATAAACAAAAGTTATAAAATTTTAGTAAAAGAAAATTATACATTTAATAAACCATTAATAGTTTATCATACAAGTAATAATAAAATTAGATCTAAGAATATCAATTTAAGATTAGGATTTGAGTTAGAGAAAAATAGTTCATTAAGATTAATAGATTTTTTTAATGATATTTCAGAGAAAAATTTTATAAACATTTTTTACAATTTTGATTTAAAAAAACATGCAATCTTAAAAAACTATAAAATTGATAAGATTGAAAATAATAATATTAAATATTCATTTAACAATATTAACCAAGACGAAAATAGTGTTTCTGAAACCTTTATTTTATCTGCAGGATCTGATTTTTTGAAAAATGAAATTAATTGTAATTTAAATGGAAAATATTCGTCAGCATTTGTAAATGGTATTTTTTCATTAAGAAACAATCAACAACATGAAATTAGAACAACGATAAACCATTTAACAGAAAATACAAAAAGCTATCAATTAATTAAGAGTGTTCTAGGAAAAGAGTCTAAGGCTGTATACCAAGGAAAAATATTTGTTAATTCAATTGCACAAAAAACAGATGGCTATCAATTAAGTAAAGCTATATTGTTAGATGAAACATCTGAGTTTAATGCGAAACCAGAATTAGAAATATACGCTGATGATGTTAAATGTTCACATGGATCAGCTTCAGGTAGCCTAGACGAAAACTCAATATTTTATTTAATGTCTAGAGGACTTAACTATCAACAATCTAAAGAACTTTTAATAAATGGGTTTGTGTTAGATGTGATTGAAAAAATTACTGATACTGAAATTAAGGATTTAGTTAAAAGCATGATTGGATTAAAAGAATGAATATAGACAAAGTTAAAAAAGAATTTCCAATTTTTGATGAAAAAATTCATAATAATGATTTAGTTTATTTAGATAGTGCTAATTCATCACAAAAACCTAAAGTTGTTTTAGATAGAATAAATGATTTTTACTCTAAACAATTTTCCAACGTTGGTAGAAGTGTTCATTATTTAGCTGTAGCAGCAACTAATTTATATGAAAATACTAGGTCCTCAGTTCAAAAATATATTAATGCAAAAGATAAAAATGAGATTGTTTTTACTAAAGGAGCAACAGAGGCTTTAAACTTAGTGGCAAATACTCTTGGTCAGACTATTATTGAGCCAAATGATGAGATTTTGATTACTGAATTAGAACATCACTCAAATTATGTACCTTGGCATTTTTTGAGGAAATCTAAAAATGTAAAAATAAAGTTTGCTGAAATTAATGAGGATGGGGAAGTTCCGATAGAAAATATAGAAAAAGAGATAACAAATAAAACTAAAGTTATAGCAATTACACATTTATCAAATGTTACTGGTTCTATTCTTCCTATTAAAGAAATAACTCAATTAGCTCATTCAAAAGGAATAATTGTTGTAGTAGATGGATGTCAGGGAGGACCTCATCTAAAATTAGATATGCAGGATTTAGATTGTGATTTTTATGCAATCTCATGTCATAAAATGTACGGACCAACAGGACTAGGAGTTTTGTATGGTAAAAAGAAATGGCTTGAACAACTTCCTCCTTATCAAGGTGGAGGTGGCATGATCAATGAAGTAAAAAAAGATAGAATTTCATATGGAGATCTCCCAAACAAGTATGAAGCAGGAACAATGGCAACAGCACAAGTAATTGCCTTTGAGCAGTCAATAAAGTTTTTAGAAAGTATTGGAATTGAAAATATCATCAAACATGAAAAAGAATTAATAGAATATGGTCAGGAAATTTTGCAGAAAAATAATTCTGTTAAATTAATCGGAAACCCCAAGGAGCGTGGTGGAGTTTTATCTTTCACTATTGAAGGAGTCCATCCACATGATATCGCAACTATTTTAGATGAAACTGGAGTAGCAATTAGAGCAGGTCATCATTGTTGCCAAATACTTCATGATAAATTGAATATACCTGCAAGTGCCAGAGCATCTTTAGGAGTTTATAACACTAAGGATGATTTAGATAAACTAAATGATGGAATTAATAATTGTAAAAAAATTTTTGGTCTAAAATGAATTTAAAAGAACTTTATCAAGAACTAATTTTAGAACATGGAAAGAATCCTAGAAATTTAGGAAAGACTGAAAATTTCAATAAAGATGCAAAAGGGAATAATCCTTTGTGTGGTGATAACGTTCATATTTACTTAAAACTTAACGACCAAAGAAAAGTTGAAGATATATCTTTTGAAGGAAGCGGATGTGCTATTTCAATGGCCTCAGCTTCAATAATGACCGATCTGATAAAAGGAAAAAGTGATAACGAAGCTAAGGAAATCATTGAAGATTTTCTAGGGATGATAAAGGAAAACCCAGAATTAAAAACTAATTTATTAAAAGAGGACGATAAAACCAAACTAATGTGCTTATCAGGAGTTAAACAGTACCCAATGAGAGTTAAGTGTGCTACTTTATCTTGGCATACTTTGGTTTCTGCAATGGATAACATGATGGAAAAAAAATAAGTACAGAAAGTTGATATTTTATGGAAGTTAAAAGATAAAATCATTGAAGAAATTAGAAAAATTTATGACCCTGAATTGCCTGTGAATATCTATGAACTTGGCTTGATTTATGATATAAAAGTAGAAGGCTCGAAAAGCTGAAATTAAAATGACCTTAACCACACCAAATTGTCCTGTTGCAGAAAGCTTACCCAAAGAGGTGAAGGAAGGTGCAATGCAAGTAGAAGAAATCGATGATGTGGATCTCCAATTAGTTTGGGACCCACCTTGGACATAAAGATATGATGTCTGATGCTGCTAAATTGGAGTTAAATTTATAATGAGTCCAATAATCAAACTCAGTGACAATGCTGCATTTAGAATTAAAGAAATAATGTCTGAGTGCAGAAAAGGATTCTAGCTGGTGTTAGGGTTTCCGTTAAATCTGGTGGTTGTGCAGGAATGTCTTACGTTATGGAGTATTCTAAAGAAATTAACCCAAACGATGAAGTGATTGAGGATAAGGGGGTCAAGGTATTTCATAGACCCGGCTGCTGTAATGTATCTTTTGGGCACAGAAATGGACTACAAAAAAGAGGAGCTTTCCTCCTCTTTTGTGTTTCAATAACCCCAACGAAACCGAAAGATGTGGTTGCGGGGAGTCCTTCAAAATCGACTAAATAGCACTGTATCCCGTAAGTTGCATAGCAGTAGTTGCATTTTATGCATATCCAGTATATGATTCTTTATATGAATAAATTTGAATTTAAAAATCTTGTTAAAAACCTTAAAAGACTCTTTAAAGGAAAAAACTTTTTTTAAAGATCTGCGTAAAGAAGTTGATACTGGTGCCAATGGCACTCAGGATTACGTTGTTAAAAAAGGTGCTAACAAAGATACTATCGCTTCTACAAGACAGTAATTAGCTGCTGTAATACATCTCAAATTCTACTGGATGAGGTGCGTGTTCAAACTTATGAATCTCCTCAAATTTGAGTGCTATGTATGCATCTATTTGGTCGTCAGTAAATACCCCATTGCCTTGAGTCAGAAAATTCTCTATCTTTATCTCAGACTCTCCATTGCTTCTCTTAATGATCCACAAACTGTTGGGATAGCTTTGACTTCTTCGGGTGGCAGGTCATATAAGTCTTTATCAAATGACTCTCCTGGATGTATCTTATTCTTAATTCCATCTAGGCCAGCCATCAACATTGCTGCAAATGTTAAATACGGGTTGCCTGATGCATCTGGAAATCTAATCTCACATCTTGCACCTTTTTTACTTAAGGTTATTGGTATACGACATGATGCAGATCTATTTCTTGCTGAGTATGCTAATAACACGGGAGCCTCAAAGCCTGGTACCAATCTTTTGTAGCTATTGGTTGTTGAGTTTGCAAATGCATTAATTGCTTTTGCGTGTTTTAAAATTCCGCCAATATAATGTAAGCGCTGTCTCTGATAATCCTGCATATGCTTCACCGGAAAATACAGGCGTATCTCCCTTCCAAATTGATTGGTGGATGTGCATTCCGGACCCGTTGTCTCCTGCTACTGGTTTAGGCATGAATGTTGCAGTTTTTCCAAAGGAATGAGTTACCATTTGTACAACATATTTGTACAACTGAACATTGTCCGCCTGATCAACCAGTGTTCCAAAGTACATTCCAAGCTCATGTTGACTTGGAGCTACCTCATGATGGTGTTTTTCAACTTTGATTCCTACTTCCTTTAGATTTTTTAAGGTATTCTCCACGCATATCTTGTTCACTATCGACTGGTGGAACTGGAAAGTAACCTCCTTTTACTGGTGGTCTGATGCCCCATATTGCCATTTTCATATTCTTTTCCAGAATTATATGGGCCTTCCTTACTGTCTATCTTGAATCCACATTCGTTCATATCGTTTTTAATTCTTACGTCGTCAAAAACAAAAAATTCAGGTTCAGGACCAAAAAAAGCTTTATCTCCAACTCCTGACGCTTTTAAATACTCTTCTGCTTTCTTTGCTACTCCTCGTGGATCTCTCTCGTACGGAGTCTTCTTTACAGCATCTAAGATATCACAAAAAAGTAACTGCAGTATTGTGAGAGGTAAAGGGATCCAAAAAAAATCTTGATGGTATCAGGTTTTAAGATCATGTCAGACTCGTTTATTGCTTTCCAACCTGCTATAGAAGAGCCATCAAAGAAAACCCCATCATTCAACATGTCTTCATCTACTACTGTATGTGTCCATAGTTAAGTGCTGCAACTTTCCTCGTGGGTCAGTAAACCTTAGGTCTACAAATTCTGCTTCCTTATCTTTAAGAAATTTTAAAACATCTTTAGCACTCATTTTTCTCTCCTATTATAATTCTGTACCGTTGTATTACCAAAAAAAGGCTGATAGATAATGCTCTTTTACTTAATATCACCTATGCAATTTTTCACATAAGTGTATAATTAAATGTTTATAATAACTAACAATTAAAAGTTGAATAATGACTTTATTAGACAATGAGCCTGTCAAAAGAGTTGAGGAAGATTTTGAGAAGAATTTGACCCCAAATCTCAAAAAGTTATTGTTCTAGATACGCTTCTGCCAGAACCGCATTTAGAGGCCGCTTCATCTTTAGGTTGTGAGGTTGGAGCTATTGTTAAAAGCCTCCTTTTTAAGACAGAACAACTCTTTCACCCTCTGTTTGGTTGCGGGAGACAAAAAAGCCTCACTGAACAAGATTAAAAAAGACATTGAAACATTAAAGACGCTTACAATGGCCTCTGCTGATGAGGTTAAAAACACTACTGGTTTTACTATTGGAGGTGTCTCGCCGATTGGTCATTTAAGTAACAATTGACATTTTGATAGACAGTTCATCTTGAAAGATTTAAAGCATATCTCTTTGCTGCCGCTGGACATCCTAACTGTGCTTCTTCAAAATAGAGTTTTATTAATTTACAAAAATATTACTAACGGTTCAATTGACAAACATTACAGAATGAGAGCAACCTAAATTAATAGATTATACTTTATTAACTATATTATCTGTTAGCATTAATCTGGGCATCCGCCTTTTTTAATATCAAGATTGCAACCTATTCTTTTGGTCCAGTTACCATCGCTTTCCTCAGGGTCTTTTTTGGAGCAATCCCTGTTTTAATTACTTTGTTATTTTAAAGATATTAAGATTGAGGCTTTTTCAAAAGACTGGCCTTGGTTTGCAATGATCGGTTTCATAAATTTAGTTGCACCGTTTTTTTTTAATTGCTTATGGAGTACAATCTGTTCAAAGTAATCTGGCTGCTATCTTGATGTCTACAACACCGTTGAGCTCTACAGTGTTGGGTCATTTTTATACAAAGAATGAAAAATTTAATTTCATTAAAACATTTGGAATCCTAATTGGTTTTTCAGGAATCCTTTTTCTTGTTTTCAGACAATCTTGCTAATTGATCAAAGTAACTTTTTGTTCTGCATCTGTTAATTCTTCTTGGGTTCCACATGTTATGTTGTTGGTGGGAGTTTTGACTTTAAAAATTAGCAAAAAGAAAAATGAAAATGTCACAGGTTCGATTTTAATCTGGGCTACAATTATTTTGTTACCATTAGTATCAGTTTTATCGAACAGCCATGGCAGGTAGTATCCAAGATCAGACTCTACTAATTTCTGTGATTTACCTTGGGCTAGTGTTCCGACTGGACTCGCTTGGCTTTTAAGATTTAGAATTTTAGTAAGGATAATGGTTTGATTTTTCAATCTCAGGTCTCTTACTTGATACCGATTTTTGGTACAATATTAAGTTACATATTTTTGAAAGAACTGATAACTGTAAAAGTTTTAATTTCTTTAATTGCTGTAGTAATAGGTATTTATTTTGTCAAGAAAGCTAATTAAACTTAACCTCTAAACTTTGACGGATTTCCTAAAATTGAATTTAATAAGCCTAAAAATCTATAAAGATATTTGTCTTTATTCTCTTTTTGAAAAACAATTGTATAAAACAACATTTTAAAAAAAGATTTTATTAATTTTCCTGAAAGTTTAAATAATGCATAAAACAAATTATAGTTTTTTTTGTAAAAATAAAAACTTGACCACATATAATGCCAATTTTTGATATTAATTTTTTTTAAATTATCTTTATGATCATCACTAAGAGAGCTTTTAAAGCCAAGATGATGAATCTTTAATTTATTGGAAGTATAAATTTTTTTATTGATTTTAGAAAGTGTTTTGCACAAATCAAATTCTTCAAAATAAAGAAAAAAATTTTTATCAAAAACTTCTTTATTTTGAAACTCCTTTAAATTAAGCAAAATTGAGCAACCTGTTACCCACTCAACTCTTGCAAGGGACTCAACATTATTATTTTTAAATTTTTCTGAAAATTCTCTATTTTTTACTCTATCAAAAAAACCTGCTGGCATAAAAATTTTATCATTTAGATACTGACAACCTATTATTGAAAAATCTTTAGCTTCCTCTATTACTTGTTTAATATTTGAGAAAAATTGCTGATCACAGAAGGTATCGGGATTTAAAATTAGAATATAGTTTGTTAATGCGTTTTTAATCCCAAAGTTATTCCCTTTTGCATATCCTAAATTTTCACCAGTGCAGATTACTTTTATAGTAGGAAATTTTTTTTTAAATGAATCTTCATATTTAAATACATTTGAGTTTTCAATGATTAAGATATTTACATTTTTATCTATAGTATTTAGACAATCTGAGAGGATTTTTTCTGGTGTATTATAAGTTAAAATAATTACAGTAAGATCATTGAGATTTTTCATTAATGATTATTTTACCTAAAAATAAATTAATTTCTCTAAAATACTATATCAACTCTGAAATTTTTTTTATATGATCTGGTGTAGTTTCACAACAACCACCTAAAATAGTAGCACCACAATCTTTAAATTTTTTGACAAAATCAGCCATTTTTTCTGGAGTTAGATCTTTTCTTTGTCCCAAAAATTCAATTGGATTTCCAGTTTTACTTTTTTTGTATGAATCTGCAAAATTAAATTTTGGATTCGTTGTTATGTATGCGTTAAGTTTAAAACCAAAAGGAACTCCTAAATTTTTGATTTCATTTAAATTAAGCTCATAATTCTCAGGAGAGACACAAGACAATATGATACCAAGTAAATTTGTATGCTGAATTTTAGTTATTATGTCTGAAATTTTTTCACCACTTGGTAAATTTGTGCCTTCAGAAATATGAGCTCCTATTAAATAAGGTTTTTTAAATTCTTGTATACATTCTATTGCAATTTTGAATTCTCTAACACTACTTAAAACATCAAAGTAAAAAAAATCAATATAAGGATTTAGTAGTTTTGCTTGGCTATGAAAATTTTCTTTTATCTCATCACCTGGCCTCGTATCAGCTTCATAAGTTTTGTATTGAGGTGGTAAACCTCCAGCAATTAATACTTTAGGATAAATATTTTTTGCTTGTTGAGCGATTTCACCAGCTTTTTTATTTAGATATTCAAATTTATCTGAAACTTTATTATCTCTTAATCTTATTTGTCTAGTTGCAAAAGTTGTCGTTATAATTACTTCAGCACCAGCTTTAATAAAATCTAAGTGAGTATCTAATAAAAGTTTATGATATTTTTCATTAAGCAAAGCATTAGCACTCCACAAAGTTCCATTTGGCTTCATACCTCTTGCAAGAAGTTCTTGCCCCATACCGCCATCTAATATTCTTTTTTTTTTAAAAAAATTTAAATCCATATAATTATCTTCACTTTTTTAGTATCTCTGCGTTATGCCAGTTGCACAATATAGTTCAAATATTTGCAGATTGATTATTATGGGAATTCCATTTTAGCTGTTATGCCCGCAATAGGATCAAATCGGCAATACATTTATATATAAAAATTTTGATTAAATCAATTTATTAAAAGAATATTTTAGATGCCATCCTTATCGCAACAAAAATGATTAGTATTGAAGTCATAATTGTTAGTGTTCTATTAGAAAAGATTTTGAGATTAAGAAAATTTCCAATTAAACCTCCAATCAATACACTTATGAAAAGTGGCCAATAGTTTATTAGATCATTAATTGTATTTTCTTTAGAAAGCTGTCCAACAACTCCAGAAATAGAATTTGTAAATATAAATAATGAAGCTGTTGTAGCTATAACTTTAGGTTTCTCTGCTTTTAATAAAAACAGAATAGGACTTAAGAAAATTCCACCACCAATTCCAATAATACCTGAGATTAAACCAAGAATTGAACCTATACTTAAAGAGATAATGAAATTTAATTTTTTTATTACTAGATTCTTTTGTTCGTAAGCTTTGCTATTAATTAATAACAAAATCCCTGCAATTGAAAGAGACAAAAATAATAGAATTTCAAATATCTCTTTTTCAACTTTTAAAGTTCCACCAATATAGGCTAAAGGAACTGATCCAATCAAAAATGGAAGTAGTAATTTTAAATTATGATTTCCAGCTCGTATAAAATTCAATGAGTTTCCCGAAACAACTATGATATTGCACAATAGCGCTATAACGGGAAAGATGTAGTAAGGAACTTCCCAAATTAGTAAAAAAGCCAAATAAGTAGATCCCCCACCAAATCCAACACTTGAGTATAAAATAGCTGTTATAAAAAATAATATTGATAATATGATCATTTAAATATTTTTATGAGAGTAAATATTGCACTTCTAACTGTAACAGATACCAGAACAATTGATAATGATAAATCCGGTGGAATTTTAGTTAAAAAAATTCAAGAGGCCAATCATATTTTGATTGAAAGAAAATTATGCAAAGACAACAAAGACGATATAGTTTTTATTTTAAAGGAGTGGCTAAAGAATAATAAAATTGATGTAATAATTACTACAGGAGGTACTGGTCTTACTGGAAGAGATATTACTCCAGAGGCATTAGAAGAGATAGCTGAAAAACATATACCAGGATTTGGTGAAGTATTTAGAAACATTAGTTTAAAAACAGTTGGTACATCAGCAATTCAATCTAGAGCTTGCGCAGTATTATCAAATGGTAAATATGTTTTTGCTTTACCAGGTTCATCTGGAGGTGTAACAGATGCGTGGGAGGGAATTTTAAAGCATCAATTAGATATTAATCATAAACCTTGTAATTTTGTTGAACTTTTTCCTAGATTAAAAGAAAAATAATAATGTTGATAAAATTTTTTAAAAAAAAATTAATTCGCCTTGGTAATAGCTCTAATGTTTTAAAATTTTGGTACTATTACCATAATTTTTTAAATGATAAAAAATTAGGTAACATTGGTTTTGATTTTAGTTCTAAAAAAACTAGAATTCAGATTGTTCAAGATATTATAACTAAAAAAAACTCCACAAAATATTTAGAAATAGGTTGTTTTGATGACGAGCTTTTTAATCAAATTAATTGTAAAAATAAAATTGGTGTTGATCCTGTTTCAGGAGGATCAGTCAGAGCAACTAGTGATCAATTTTTTGAGAATAATGAAGACTATTTTGATTGTGTTTTCATTGATGGTCTTCATGAATACAATCAAGTTAGAAAGGATATTTTAAATTCTTTAAAATTTTTAAATAAAGGAGGTGTAATTTTGTTGCATGATTGTTTACCAGATAACTATTATGCTCAAGCAACACCCAGATGTCAGTGGACATGGAATGGAGATGTTTGGAAAGCAATAGTTGAATTTAGAAATTCTAAAGATCTAGATGTTTATACTTGCTATGCAGATCATGGGATAGGTGTTATTTTTAAAAGACCGAACCGTAATTTATTAGATTATCGAAAAGATAATTACATAAATCTTAAATTTGAAGAGTATTTTTATAATTATAAAAAATTAATGAATATTATTGAATATGAAGATTTAATGGAGATTCTTTAAATTTATTTTTGAAATTTATCTTTCCATTCAGTATAAGGCATTCCATAAATTCTTTCTCTAGCTTCAGGGTCTGAAATAGATATACCTTTTTTTTCAGCTTCCTCTCTGTACCATCTTGATAAACAATTTCTGCAAAAATTTGCTAAATTCATAAGATCAATATTCTGAACATCTTTTCTCTCATCTAGATGTTTGAGTAATCTTTCGAAAGTAGCAGACTGGATTTCTATCTTTTCATTTTTATTCATAATAAAATATTAAAGAATTTTTTTCTGAGCACAAGATATAGTATTGATACAATTCAAAGTAGAAAATTTAAATTATTACAAATAGACTTAATAAAATATTTTAAGTTTAATCAATTGTTGCGAAAAAAAAAGAAAAATAAACCTAAACTAAAGACCAAAAAGAAGAAAATGATTTTGGTCAAATCATCTAGAAAAAAAACTAAAACGAAAAAAAAGGTTGTAGGGAAAAGGTCTGCTACTAAGAAGCGTTCTAAAAAATCTAGAAAAAATAATAAGCTAATAACAACTAAAAAAACAAGAGGAGAAAAAAAAATGAGTACAGAAACAATGAAAAGTGCTTCGTCTCCGTTGTTGGATACGTCTCACTTAAAAGTACCGTTCCCATATAAAGCTAAATATGGAAATTATATAAACGGGAAATTTGTAGAACCTAAGTCTGGCAAATACTTTGACAATGTTACACCGATAAATAACGAGGTAATTTGTAAAATAGCTAGATCAGATGCAAAAGATGTAGATGCAGCTTTAGATGCTGCACATGCTGCATTTCCAACTTGGGGTAAAACATCAATAACCGAAAGATCAAACATTCTTTTGAAAATAGCTGATGTTATAGAAAAAAATCTTAACACGTTAGCTACAGCAGAATGTTTAGATAATGGAAAACCTATCAGAGAATGTATGGCTGCAGACTTACCTTTAGTGGTTGATCACTGGAGATATTTCGCAGGTGTTATTAGAGCTGAGGAAGGTTCTGTTGCAGAGATAAGTAATAGTGAATATTCTTATCACATACCAGAGCCACTAGGTGTGGTTGGTCAAATTATACCTTGGAACTTTCCACTTTTAATGGCAACTTGGAAACTTGCTCCAGCACTAGCTGCAGGTAACTGTGTTGTTCTTAAACCAGCTGAGCAAACTCCAGCTTCTATTATGTTATTAATGGAAATGATTGGTGATTTATTACCTCCAGGAGTTGTTAACGTTGTAAGTGGTTTTGGTTTAGAAGCCGGTAAACCACTAGCTTCATCTAAGAGAATCAAAAAGATTGCTTTTACTGGTGAAACAACAACTGGTCGTTTGATCATGCAATATGCATCTCAAAACTTAATTCCAATTACTTTAGAACTTGGTGGAAAATCTCCAAATATTTTCTTCGAAGATGTTATGGCGCAAGATGATGACTTCTTTGATAAATGTTTGGAGGGTTTTGCAATGTTTACACTTAACCAAGGTGAAGTTTGTACTTGTCCAAGTAGAGTATTAGTTCAAGAGTCTATCTATGATAAATTCATGGAAAGAGCTATTGCTAGAACTAAAGCTGTGAAACAAGACAATCCTCTAAAAATGGAAACTATGATTGGTGCTCAAGCATCCGTAGAACAAATGGAAAAAATCAAATCTTACTTAGATCTAGGTAAGAAAGAAGGTGCCAAAGTTCTATGTGGTGGAAATGTTGCTAAAGTAAATAGTGGTTTAGAAAAAGGAAACTATATTGAACCAACTATTTTCGAAGGCGACAACTCAATGAGAATCTTCCAAGAAGAAATTTTTGGACCAGTAGTATCAGTAACTAAATTTAAAGATGAAGCAGAGGCATTAAAAATTGCTAATGATACTCTTTATGGTTTAGGTGCTGGTGTTTGGACTAGAAATGGAAATATCGCATATAGAATGGGTAGAGAAATACAAGCTGGTAGAGTTTGGACAAACTGTTACCATGCTTATCCAGCTCATGCGGCATTTGGCGGATACAAACAATCTGGTATCGGAAGAGAAACTCACAAAATGATGCTAAATCATTACAGACAAGTGAAAAACTTACACGTGTCTTACAGTGAGAAAAAATTAGGCTTCTTTTAATAGATATATTATAATGGCCCGTATTAAATTACGGGCCATATAAATATGAAAGTTACAGCAACAC
>JBJLDX010000024.1:0-44687 GCA_045566175.1 Candidatus Pelagibacter sp.
GGCAAATGATTTTGATTTTTTTATCAATAGCATCAATGCTTTTTGGAGCAATAGCAGCTATAGGCCAAACTAATCTTAAAAGACTAATTGCTTATAGCTCAATAGGACATGTGGGCTATACTTTAGCTGGATTAGCAACAGGTTCTAATGATGGAATTCAAAGCTCAGTTATTTACATAACTATTTATATATTAATGAACTTAGGTCTATTTTCATGTTTATTAATGATGAAGAGAAATGATAAATACTTTGAAGATATTGAAGATCTTTCAGGCTTATCAAAAAATCACCCATTAATGTCGTTATCATTGTTAGTTATCTTATTCTCTTTAGCTGGAATTCCACCACTAGCTGGTTTTTTTGCAAAGTTTTATATTTTTAAATCAGTTTTAGAACAATCTATGTATTTTTTGGCTATTGTTGGTTTGCTATCAACCGTAGTAGCAGCTTTTTATTATTTAAGAATAATTAAGATAATGTATTTTGATAAAGAAAAAGAAAAATATGATACTGACCATAGTTTATGGTTAAAACTTTCTTTAATGTTTTCAACATTATTAATTCTTATTTACTTCATATTTCCAAGCCAATTAATTGAAGTTGTTTCTAGAATAAATATTATTTGATGAAATTTAAAATTTTTAGATTTAAAAAAGTTAACAGCACAAATAACACTGCTATTAGAATAATACAAAATTCAGATTTAAATTATGGAATGGTTATTTCAGAAATGCAAAACAGTGGTCGAGGTCAATATGGAAAAAAATGGATTTCTTATAAAGGAAATTTATTTATAAGTTTTTTTTATAATCTAGAAAATTTTACAGTATCTGTAAAACAATTGACAAAAATTAACTGTTTATTAGTAAAAAAATTGTTGTCTTTATATTGTAAAAATAAGATCATCTATAAGAAACCAAATGATTTATTAATAGATAGAAAAAAGATTTGTGGGATACTGCAAGAAACTTTGGTTAAACTTAATAAAAAATATTTAATTGTTGGAATAGGTATTAATTTGATAAAAAATCCGTATATAAAAAATTATCCAACAATTAACCTTTTGGATTTGACTAAAAAGAAAATATCTAAAAGCAAAATAGAGAAAGAGATTAAAAAAATTTTTGAATTTAGATTAAGGAAATTTTGTAACTAAGAAAGAATAAGTAATGTTTATTTTTGGCGATATAGGTAATTCCGAAACTAAGGTTTTTTTAGTTAGTCCAAATAATGAAATTATAAGAAATATTAATTTTCCGTCAAATAGAGTTAACAAAAAAATTTTAAATGCAAAGTTTAAGATTTTAATCAAAGATTTTAAGAAAATAAGAAAAATACTTTTTTGTAGTGTTGCACCTAAATCTTTTAATTTAATTAAAAAATTTTTATCTAAAAAGACTAAGATAAGATGTTATGAAGTTAAAAATCTTAATTTAAAATCATTAATAAATATAAAAGTAAATTATAAACAAGTAGGCTCAGATAGATTAACTAATGCAATAAGTTTACTTAATAATAAAGATAATTTTATAATTTTAGATTTTGGTACTGCTACAACATTTGATGTAGTTATTAGAAATAATTATAAAGGTGGAATTATTGCACCTGGTATAAAAATATCATTAAATACATTATCTGACAAAGCATCATTGATTCCAAAGATTAATTTAAAAGCAATAAAAAAAATTATTGGTATAGATACTGTCACAGCAGTAAGATCTGGTTTTTTTTGGGGTTATGCAGGTTTAATTGACAATATTATTAATTTGATTAAGAAAGAAACTCGTAAATCTTTTAAATTAGTAATTACTGGTGGATTTTCAGATTTATATAAAAGATCGATTAAAACAAAAGTTATCCAAAATAAAGATATCACTGTAAAAGGTCTTATAAAAATTTCGAAGTTGATTAAATAAATGAAAGAAGAATTATTATTTTGTCCTCTAGGAGGATCAGGTGAGATTGGCATGAACATGAATCTATTTGGTTATGGTCAACCAAGCGATCACAAATGGATTATGGTAGACATTGGTGTCACTTTCGCTGACGATACTATTCCTGGAGTTGATCTTATTTATCCTGATCCAGGTTTTATTGTTGAAAGAAAAGATAATTTGTTAGGAATTATTTTAACACATGCTCATGAAGATCATATAGGAGCTATCGCACATCTGTGGCCAAAACTTAAATGTAAAATTTATGCAACTCCTTTTACAGCGGTATTAATTAGAGAAAAATTTAAAGAAAAAAATATCGATATAACAAATGATTTAAAGATTGTTGAACTAAATGGAAAAGTTTCACTAGAGCCATTTGATATAGAGTATATTACATTAACACACTCTATTTTAGAACCTAATGGTTTAAGAATTAAAACTCCTGCAGGTGTAATATTACACACTGGTGACTGGAAAGTGGATCCAAACCCTTTAATTGGAGATCAAATAAATTCAAAAAGATTAAAAGAAATTGGTGAGGAAGGTGTTCTCGCAATGATTTGTGACTCAACAAATGTTTTTAGCGCTGGAAGATCTGGCTCTGAGTTAGATGTAAGAAAAAATTTATTAAATATTATGAGTCGTTTAAAGAAACGAATCATAATTACATCATTTGCTTCTAATGTAGCAAGAATGGAAACAGCTTTTTATTGTGCAGAAAAAACTGGAAGACAAATTTCGTTAGTTGGAAGATCAATGCATAGAATCTATAAAGCTGCAAGACAATGTGGATACTTGAAAAATACGATTGAGCCAATCGATCCTCGTGAAGCTAAAAGATTTTCAAGGGAAAAAATTGTTTATTTATGTACTGGAAGTCAGGGTGAGCCTATGGGAGCTATGATGAGAATATCAAGCTACACACATCCTGATGTATTCATAGAAAAAGATGATGCAGTTATTTTTTCTTCAAAAATAATTCCAGGAAATGAAAAAAAACTTTACAAATTACATAATCAATTAGTTAAAGATGGTATTGAAGTTATATCAGAAGAAACTGAATTTATACATGTCTCAGGCCACCCTAACAGAGAAGATCTTAAAGACATGTATCAATGGGTAAAACCGAATTGTGTAATCCCCGTACATGGTGAACATAGACATATGATTGAACACGTAAATTTTGCAAAAGAAATGCAAGTACCACATCCAGTTCAAGTTGAAAATGGTGATATTGTAAAATTGTATCCAGGAAATGCACCTGAAGTATATGATAAAGCACCAAGTGGTAGATTGTATCTAGATGGAAATGTGAGTGTTGAAGAGAATTCTCAATCAATCAGAGATAGAAAAAATTTAAGTGCAAATGGATATTTAGAGGTTACAATTTTAATCACTCCTAAAGGAAACATTCATAACAGCCCAATAACTACATTTAAGGGTTTGCCAGTTCATGAAAAAGAGGAATTTATTTATGGCCTAGAGGATGAGATAGAAAAAACAACTAGATCATTTAAGCTTGGCAATAAACAACAAGAACATAATTTAATTGATGCACTCAAAATAGCTTGTAGAAAATTTACAAAAGAAAAAACAGGTAAAAAACCTTTTACAAATATTAATTTAGTAAAGATTTAATGAGCATCACTGGTTTAGCAATAATCTATATTATTATTTGGTGGATTGTTTTTTTTGCAATTCTACCAATTGATGTAGAGAGAAAAAAACCAATCAAAATAGAAGGTGAAGATCCTGGTTCACCTGAAAATCCAAAAATGCTGAAGAAATTCATTTATTGTACTGCAATTACAACGATTTTGTTCATCATTATATATCTATTAATGAAATTTGAATATTTGAATTTAAGAAATATAATCATTTAACATGTATATTTCAAAATCATTTATTCCTATTCTTAAGAATAATCCTTCAGAGGCTAAAATAAAATCTCACAAATTAATGTTAAGAGTTGGAATGATAAAACAATCATCAGCAGGGATATATTCATGGTTACCATTAGGTTTTAAGATAATGAAAAAAATTGAAAAAATTGTTAGGGAAGAACAAAATAAAATTGGTGTTCAGGAAATTTTAATGCCAACGATACAATCAAGTGAAATATGGAAAGAAAGTGGACGTTACGAAGATTATGGTGAGGAAATGTTGAGAATTAAAGATCGTCAAAATCGTGAGATGCTTTATGGACCAACAAATGAGGAACTAGTCACAGATATATTTAGATCCTCAATTAAATCTTACAAATCTTTACCTCAACTTTTATATCATATTCAATGGAAATTTAGAGATGAAATAAGACCAAGATTTGGAATAATGAGATGTCGAGAATTTTATATGAAAGATGCTTATTCATTTGATGTTTCAGATGAGGAAGCATTATTTTCATATAATAAATTTTTTTTATCATATTTAAAAACATTTAAAAGATTAGACCTTACAGCAATACCTATGGCAGCAGATACCGGTCCTATTGGTGGAAATCTTTCTCACGAATTTATAATTCTTGCTGAAACGGGTGAAAGTAAAATTTTTACTGATAAAAGAATTTTTGAGGTAAATAGCGAAGGTACTGAATTAAACAAAAAATCTTTGAATGATTTGAGAAAAAAATATGAGGAGTTTTATTCAGTAACTGATGAAAAGTTTAATAAAGAAGAATTTGAAAAAAAAGTATCTGACTCAAATAGAATAAAAACAAAAGGAATTGAAGTTGGGCACATATTTTATTTTGGTGATAAATATTCTAAGCCTATGGAAGCATCTGTTGATTTGCCAGGTGGTAAAAAAGATTTTGTAAAAATGGGATCTTATGGAATTGGAGTTTCTAGATTAGTAGGAGCAATAATTGAAGCTAAATATGATGAAAAAAATGAAATTATGAAATGGCCAATAGCTGTAGCACCTTATGATATTTCAATAATTCCAATGATTAATAAGAGTGATACATCAGCTTTAGATAAAGCAAATAAGATATATTTAGAATTAGAAAAAAATAATATTGATACAATAATTGATGATACAGATGAAAATTTTTCTTCTAAAATTAAAAAGATGAACTTGATAGGATCCCCGTATCAAATTATTATTGGTAAGCAAACAGATGGTGACCTTATAGAATTTAAAGAATTAGGAAATGATACAAAAAAAATTAAATTAAAAGAAATTATTGAAATTATAAAAAAACAAAAAGAAACAAATTGATTTCTACATTAGAAAAAGAAATTACATTCAGATTTTTAAAAGCTAGAAAAAAAGATGGCTTTTTAAATGTAATATCAATCTTTTCTTTTATTGGTATAAGCTTGGGTGTAGCAGTTTTAATTATTGTAATGTCTGTTATGAATGGTTTTCGTACAGAATTAGTCAATAAGATTATTGGTTTTAATGCACATATTACTGTTAAACCATATGAAGGTTCAATAGATATATCAAATAAAAAAAATCTTGATTTAATTTCAAAAAATTTAATCTTTTCGAGTGATGGAGAAGCAATTATAATAAAAAGAGACATTACAAAAGGAATAGTTTTAAGAGGCTATAAAAGTCAAGATTTTTCAAAATTAGAAATTATTCAAAATAAAGATTTTATTGGTAACCAAAATAATTTGAAAAAAAATGTTGTTTCAATTGGTAAAGAATTAAGTTTTAATTTAGGGATTAAAATAGGTGACAATATAACAATTATGTCATCATCTGGATTAAATACAATTATTGGAAGTTTACCTAAACAAAAAACTTTTATAGTGGGTTCGCTTTTTGAAAGCGGCTTAGCAGAGTTTGATAATAATGTAGCGTTTATTAATTTAAAAACATTAGAGGAATTTTTTGATTTAAAATCTAAAGATAGAATTCTAGAAATTTATTTAAAAAATCCTCAAAATATTGAAAACCAAAAAATGATTGTGCAAAATGCTTTTCCTAATGAATTTATACTTAGTTGGTCAGATATGAATAGTTCATTATTTTCAGCTTTAAAAGTTGAAAGGAATGTTATGTTTATAATTCTATCATTAATTATAATAGTAGCAGCTTTTAATATAATTTCAGGTTTAACTATTTTAGTAAAAAATAAAACACGAGATATAGCTATTCTCAAATCCATAGGTGTTTTAAATAAATCGATTGTGAAAATATTTTTCTTGATAGGGGTAATTATAGGAACCTCAGCAACTTTTTTTGGAATTATCTTAGGTGTAACTTTTTCAATATATGTAGAAAATTTAAGACAATTTTTAAGTACTGTTTTTAATATTAGTTTATTTCCTGAAGAAATTTATTTTCTGAGCACAATGCCATCAGAAATAAATCCATCTTCAATTTTTCTTATCTCTGTCTGTTCAATATTAATAACAGTTATTGTTTCAATATTTCCCGCTTTAAAAGCTGCTAAACTTGATTTAATAAAAGCTTTAAAATATGAATAGTTTGATTCAACTAAAGAATATATCAAAATCTTTTAAAACTAACAAAAATATAAAAGTTTTAAAAAATGTATCCTTTAAATTTAAAAAAGGAAAAATTTATTCTTTAATGGGTCCATCAGGATCAGGTAAATCTACACTTTTAAATTTATTATCATTAATTGATAGACCTAACACTGGGTATATAAATATTGAAAATAAGATGATTAATTTTGATAATATAAATGAAAATGATATTTTAAGAGCTAATAAAATTGGAATTATTTATCAACAGGATAACTTACTTCCTGATTTTACAGCACTAGAAAATATATACTTATCCAGTCTAGCCGTTGGTAATTATAAAGAGTCATCTATTATTAAAGCAAAGAATTTATTGAAAAAGGTCGGTCTTATGAGTCGATCGGAACATTATCCATCACAACTTTCAGGAGGAGAAAAACAAAGAATTTCAATAGCAAGAGCATTAATTAATAACCCTCAAATTATCCTAGCAGATGAACCAACAGGTAGTTTAGATATGGATACAGCAAAAGGAATTTTTGAAATTTTAAAAAAACAAATAAATCCAGATCGAATAATAATTTTTGCAACTCATAATAGATTTTTTGCTAATAAGTCGGATTGCTTATTGGAATTGGTTAATGGTACTATAAAAGTAAATAATGCCTGAGTCGCAAACTAATAGATTTAATCATCTTAAAATTCATTCTCAATACTCAATATGTGAAGGAGCAATCAAAATAGATGAACTAAAGGAATTGTCCAAAGAAAATAAGATCAAATCCTTAGGTTTATGTGATACTTCAAATTTATGTGGTGCATTAGAGTTTGCTGAAAAAATTTCAAAATCTGGAACTCAACCAATTATCGGTACACAAATAAATTTTAAATTTTCTGACACAATGGGGCTTTTACCTTTATACGCTCTTAATGAAACCGGTTATAAAAGAATTATCGAATTATCGTCTTTATCATTTATTAATAATGATGAACTTTCAGATCCACATTTAGATTTTGAGCAGTTATTAAGTGGAAACGATGGAATATCTTTATTTTCAGGAACTATTAATGGATTAATAGGTCAATTATTTAATAAAGGAAAATTTAGAGAAATTGAAGATTTATATAAAAAGTTAAAATCCAAATATAAAGATCGATTTTATATTGAGATACAACGTCATGGTGATCATAATGAAACAAGTTTTGAAAAGTTTAATTTAAATAAATCTATTGAATTAGAAATTCCTATTATTGCAACCACAGAAGTGTTTTATCTTAAGCAGGATATGTATGAGGCTCATGATGCTTTAATTTGTATTAAAAACAAAACTTACATAAATGAAAATAATCGAATTAAATTTAGTGATCAACATTATTTAAAAAATGATACTGAGATGACAGAATTATTTTTTGATTTACCTGAGGCTCTTGAAAACAATTATAATTTCCCTTTTCGATGTAATTTCAGACCTTTATTTTCAAAACCTATTTTACCAAACATAAGTTCCGAAAAAGATGGTGACGCAAATCAAATTTTAAGAAAAAATTCATTGGAGGGTTTGAGAAATAAATTTGATAAAACCTTTGGTGTAAAAGGTGATATTCTTTTAACAAACAAAAATTTTCTTAAATATAAAGATAGATTAGACCATGAATTAGATATTATAATTGAAATGAAGTATGCAAGTTACTTTTTAATTGTTTCTGATTATATCTTATGGGCCAAAAAAAATGATATCCCTGTGGGACCTGGTAGAGGTTCTGGTGCAGGTTCATTAGTAGCTTGGTGCCTTTCAATTACTGACGTTGATCCAATTAAGTTTAATCTAATTTTTGAAAGGTTTTTAAATCCTGACCGTATTTCAATGCCAGACTTTGATATAGATTTTTGTGAGGAAAAAAGAGATCAAGTTTTTGAATATTTGACTAAAAAATATAAAGATAGTGTTGCTCATATTATTACGTTTGGCAAATTAAAAGCTAGAATGGTTATAAGAGATGTGGGAAGAGTTCTAGGGTTGCCTTATGGTTTTGTTGATAGTATTTCCAAAATGATACCTTTTGATCCTTCTAGACCTCAAAATTTAACAGAGTGCATTGTTGGTGAACCAAGACTTCAAAAATTAATAAAGGACGATCCAAGAGTAAAGAAACTTACAGATCTTTCATTAAAATTAGAGGGGTTAAACCGTAATGTTGCTACTCATGCCGCTGGTGTTGTAATTGCAGATAAAAAATTAACTGAAGTAGTTCCTTTATATAAAGACATATCAGCTGATTTATTATTACCATCGACTCAATTTGATATGTATTCTGCTGAAAATGCAGGATTAATAAAATTTGATTTTTTAGGATTAAAAACTTTAACTGTTATAAATAATACACAGAAACTAATAAGAAAAAATATAAAAGATTTTAATATTGAAAATATTAGTTTTGAGGATCAAAAAGTTTTTGATTTATTATCTTCTGGTAAAACTGTTGGCTTATTTCAAATAGAAAGTGCAGGGATGCGAGATGCGCTAATTCAAATGAAACCAAATCATATTGAAGATATTATTGCTTTAGTCGCACTATATAGACCAGGACCAATGAGCAATATTCCTACTTACAATGATTGTAAACATGGTAAACAAAAACCAGATTATTTACATCCATTATTAGAAGATATTTTGAGACCTACTTATGGAGTAATTATATATCAAGAGCAAGTTATGCAAATAGCTCAAAAATTATCTGGTTTTACTGCAGGTCAAGCTGACATCTTAAGAAGAGCAATGGGTAAAAAAAAAAGAGCAGAGTTAGAAAAACAAAAACAAAACTTTATAGCTGGAGCAGTAAAAAATGGTATAAGCAAAGATATAGCAGCTGGAATTTTTTTAAAGATAGAACCATTCGCTGAATATGGATTTAATAAAAGTCATGCTGCAGCTTATGCCATTATTTCTTATCAAACTGCCTTCTTAAAGACTTATTATCCTAAAGAATTTATTGCAGCATCTATGAGTATGGATATTTCAAATCAAAATAAACTTAGTGAATTTTATGAAGAGCTTAAACGATTAGATATAGAAGTTGTAAGACCTGATATAAATGAATGTTATGCAGATTTTAAAACAGATGGAAAAAAATTTTTTTATGCTTTAGGAGGCATTAAAGCAGTTGGTTATGAGGCAGTATCAAATCTTGTTAATGAAAGAATGGTCAATGGAAAGTTTAAATCAATTACTGATTTTCTAAATCGTGTAAATCCCAAAGATATAAATAAACTTCAACTAGAGGGTTTAGTCAAAGCTGGTGCTTTTGATAAAATAATTTTAAATAGGCAGTCATTATTTTTTTCAATACCAAATTTTATAATTAAATCAAAAAATATTTTTGAAAATAAATCTGCAAACCAAATTGAATTATTTGGTGAAAATGAAAGTCAAGATAATGATCTAATTTCAAATATTAAGGATTGGAATTTTGAAGAAAGACTCTCTAAAGAATTTGAAGCTGTCGGCTTTTTTATATCTGATCATCCCTTAAATCAATTTAAAGAAATTTTTAATGACTATAAAATTATTGATTATCAAAATTTTAATAATGATTATGATTTAAATGAAGCAAATGTTGCAGCAACACTTCTAAAATTGCAAGAAAGAAAGACTGCCAAAGGTAACTCTTATGCTGTTCTAAAGTTAACTGACTTAACTAGTGTTTTTGAACTATTTATTTTCTCAGATATTTTGGAGTTAAATCGAGAAATATTGAAAGAGGGTAACTCATTTATTTTATCTATAATAAAATCTACTAGTGGAGAAGAAAACCGTTTCAGAAGAATTAATGTTCAAAAAATTAGTGCATTAAAAGACATCTTGAATAAACCAATTAATGAAGTTGTATTTGATATTAAATCTCTTAAAGAATTGGATGAAATTTCAAAATTTTTGACAATTAAAGGGGATACTTTGGTGAAAATAAAGCTTCAAGATAAAGATAATTATCTGAATTTTAATTTAGAAAATAAGAGAAATATTGATAGAAAAACAGTAAATCTATTAAGAAATAAGGAAATTTCAGCAATTATAAGTTAATTTATCCTTGTTAATTAAAAGAAATATTTGTAAAAGTTCGCAAAATATATATTAACACGCACACAGTTATTGGTTTTATACCTCCGGTCCTTTAATGGAAATTACTGTGGTGGCTTAACCGGGAATAAATATGAAGATACCTAACGTTACAATACAACAATTATTAGAAGCAGGAGTACACCTGGGTCATAAGACTCTAAGGTGGAATCCAAAAATGAAAAAATACATTTTTGGCAAAAGAGATTCAATTCACATTATTGATTTGACCCAAACCTTAGAGCTAACAAAAATAGCTTTAGAAAAAGTTTATGAAACCATTACAAATAACGGAAAAATATTATTTGTTTCAACGAAGAAACAAGCATCAGAAGCAATAGCAGAAGTTGCTAAAGAAACAGATCAATATTTTGTAAATTACAGATGGCTCGGGGGAATGCTTACGAATTGGGGGACTATTTCTAATTCAATAAAAAAGTTAAAAAAATTAGAGATTGATCTTGTTACTGAAAATAGAGGTTTTACAAAAAAAGAACTTTTAAAGATGAGTGTTAAGAAAGATAAATTGCAAAGATCTTTAGGAGGTATATCTGAAATGAAAAAAGTTCCTGATCTAGTTTTTATAATTGATACAAATTATGAGTCATTAGCAATTCAAGAGTCAGTAAAACTTGGCATTCCAATAGTTGCAATTTTAGATAGTAATTCAAATCCTGATGGTATTGACTTTCCTATTCCTGGAAATGATGATGCTAGAAGATCTATAGATCTTTATTGTAATTTAATAAAGGAAACAATAACTACAGCCAAAAAAGCTGCACCAGCTGTTGAAACAAAAAAGATTTCTGAAAAAAAAGATAAATCAGACAAAACCAAAACTGTAGCTGAAATTGATAGGGATAAACTGGAAAAAAAATTTTCAAAAAAAAAGAGTAAAGAGTTAAATTAGAATGAGTGATATTGAGAAAGTTAAAAAGCTTAGAGAAGCGACTGGCGCTGGATTTAAAGATTGTAATTTGGCAATTAAAGAAGCTAATGGTGATTTGGACAAAGCTGTTGAAATTTTAAGAGTAAAAGGAATTTCAAAAGCTTCAAAAAAAATGTCTAGAGATGCAAAAGAAGGTGTTGTTGCTATAAGTGGAGATGATAAGAAAACTTCTATCATCGAAGTAAATTGTGAAACTGATTTTGTTGCTAAAAATGATGATTTTATTAATTTTGTTAAAGAACTTAGTGAATTAAATAACCAAAATGATTCCAATGTTAAACAATTAAAAGAAACCAAAATGAAAAATGGAAATTCTGTTAATGATAACCTAGTTGCTTTAATTGCTAAAATTGGAGAAAAAATTACTATAGGAAAATCCAAAACAATTTCAAATTCATCATCAGTAAATTATCAATATTTACATACGGTGGTAAAAGATAATTTAGCTAAATTAGCTGTAATAGTATCTTTAGAAACAAAAGACAATTCAGACTCAATTAAAACTTTTGGAAAACAACTTTCAATGCATATAGCTGCCTCAAATCCTTTAGCACTAGAGTCTAGCTTAATAGACAAAGCAATTATTGAAAAAGAGCAAGAGTTGGTGACAGAGGAGCTCAAGAATTCAGGTAAACCAGTAGATATTGTTAAAAAAATCAGTTTAGGTAAAATGAACAAATTTAAAGAGGAAAATGCACTATTGACCCAAGCATGGGTAATGGAACCTAAAAAAAAAGTCCAAGATGTTTTAAAAGAGCTTGCTGTTAATGATTTAAAAATTAAGGAGTTTAGCAGAATTAAAATAGGTGAATAAATGTTTGATGAAAAATCACGTAGCCTTAAAATGGATAAAGCTATTGAAGCTTTTTCAAAAGAATTATCATCACTAAGAACTGGAAGGGCAAATGCAGCAATGTTGGATTTAGTAAGAGTGGATGTTTATGGCCAACAAATGCCAATCAATCAAATTGGAAGTATAACTACTCCTGAACCAAGAATGATAAATATTCAAGTATGGGATCAAAATAATGTCAATTTAGTAGATGCTGCAATTAAAAAATCAGAATTAGGATTAAATCCACAAATTGATGGTCAATTGTTAAGATTACCAATTCCGGAATTAAATGAAGAGAGAAGAACTGAACTTAAAAAATTGATTAAGTCGATGGGTGAAAAATGCAAAATATCTATTCGAAATATAAGAAGAGAAGCTAATGAAGATTTGAAAAAACTTTTAAAGTCAAAAGAAATTGGTGAAGATGAAGAAAAATCTTTTGAAAAAAATGTTCAAAATATTACAGATAAACATATAGCGTTAGTAGATGAAAAAGTTTTATCAAAAGAAAAAGAAATAATGACAATATGAACCCATTAAATCATGTAGCCATTATCATGGATGGTAATGGAAGGTGGGGGCTTAAACATAAAAATTCAAGAAATGCAGGCCATCAAGCAGGTTTAAATACAGTTGAAAAAATTATTAAAGAAACAATAAAAAATAGAATAAAACATCTAACGCTATATGCGTTTTCAACAGAAAATTGGAAAAGACCAAAAAAAGAAATAAACTTTTTATTTAATTTATTAGAAAATTTTTTAAAAAATAAGATAGAAGAATTACACAGACAAAATATAAAACTTAAAATAATTGGTGTTAAAAATTTTTCACCAAAATTAAATAACCTTTTGAATAAATCTGAAAAAAGAACGTCTAAAAATTATAAGTTACAAATTAATCTTGCATTAAATTATGGATCCAAACTTGAGTTAATTAATGCATTTAAAAGTTTAAAAAAAAATAATGAAAAGATTAGTGAAAAAAATTTAATTAAATATTTACAAACAAAAGATATACCAGACCCAGAACTCTTGATAAGAACAGGAAATACCCAAAGATTAAGTAATTTTTTACTGTGGCAAGCAGCATATTCAGAGATTTTCTTTGAAAAAAAATTATGGCCTGATTTTACTGATAAAGACTATTATAAGATTATTAAAAATTTTAGGTCTATAAAAAGAAATTTTGGCAATGTATGAATATAAAAGATTTATCAAATCGACTATTTACATCTATAACCCTAATATTTTTATTAGCTCTTTCGTTTAGTTATTCATATATTTTGATAGTTTCGTTAATTTTAGTTTCTTTTATTTCATGGATTGAATTTCAGGGTTTAATTTCAAGAATTTTCAAAAAAAAAAGTCTTAAAATAAATTTTTATAAAACATTTATAAATGGATTAATTCTAATATATCTCACAATATTTTCTGTAATTATTTTTTCAGGGGTCACTCAAGATAATTATAAAATGAGTATTTTATATTTATTTTGCATTTGTATTTGTTCAGACATAGGTGGTCTATTATTTGGAAAAATATTTAAAGGAAAAAAATTAACTAAAATAAGCCCCAACAAAACAATCTCGGGTTCAATAGGTTCATTCATTTTATCTTTATGTTTAGTACCAATATTTTATTTTTTATTAGTTGATCAACTTTCAAATTTGTTAAATCTCATCTTATTGGCAATATTAGTATCCTTCTTTTGTCAACTTGGTGATTTATTCTTTTCTTTATTAAAACGTAAAGCTAAAGTAAAAGATACAGGAGATATATTACCTGGTCATGGGGGACTGTTAGACAGAATAGATGGAATGATTTTAGCAATACCATTAGGAATGTTAATTTGGAAGTTTTTAGTTGCTATAGTATGAAAAAAAAAATTGCTATCTTAGGATCTACTGGTTCAATTGGAGAAAATACTTTAAAGATTATTAGAAAAGATAAAAAAAACTTTGAAATAAATTTACTTACAACCAATAGGAAATTTAACAAAGTTATGAAACAAGCCAAAGAATTTAACGTTAAAAATGTAATAGTAACTGATTTAGATTCTTTCAAAAAAGCTAAAAAAATATTTAAGAAATCAAAAATAAAAATTTTTAATGATTTTAAAAGTCTAAATAAAATTTTTAAAACAAAAAATGATTTGATAATGAGCTCGATCACTGGATTAATGGGCTTAGAACCAACATTGAAATCTATAAAATTCACAAAAAGGATTTTAATAGCAAATAAAGAAGCAATCATTTGTGGATGGAATTTAATCAGTTACGAATTAAAAAAGAATAAAACAAATTTTATACCTGTTGACTCTGAACATTTTTCAATTTGGTCTTTATTAAATAATTTTGACTCAAATTATGTTGAAAGAATATATATCACTGCTTCTGGTGGTCCATTTTTGAGTTTACCAAAAAAAGAATTTTCAAACATTACAATAAAAAAAGCCCTTAATCATCCAAACTGGAGCATGGGTAAAAAAATTACGATAGACTCAGCTACATTAATGAATAAAGTTTTTGAAGTAATTGAAGCCAAAAATATATTTAATCTATCGTATAAAAAAATATCGATATTAACACACCCAAATTCTTATATTCACACAATTATAAAATTTAAAAATGGTTTAACAAAAATACTTTTACATGATCCTGATATGAAAATACCTATTTATAATTCTTTATACGCCGAAAAATCAAAATTAATTAAGACAAAATCATTAAATTTTGAAATATTAAACAATCTTAATTTAGAAAAAGTCGATAGAAAAAAATTTTTATTTGTAAATATTTTAGATAAAATGCCAAAACACTCCTCATTATTTGAAACAATTTTAATAACTATTAATGATTATTTTGTTTATAAATTTTTAAGAAAGGAAGTAAGTTTCAAAAAAATGATTTTTTTAATTAATAAATATATCAATTCTAAAAAATTCCATAAATTTAAGAAAATTAAGCCTAAAAAAGTCGAAGATATTTATCGATTAAGGAATTATGTGAGTTCCAAAATGGACTCTTTAGTTATATAAAACTCTTTTTTCTGATATATAAATCATACTCTATGAATAAGATATTACTAATACTCTGCACTTCTTTTTATTTACTTACTCTAAATGCTCATGCAGAAACTATTAATAATATTACGATCACTGGAAATAAAAGAATATCAAATGATTCAATAAAAGTTTTAGCAGGGATTTCTGATAAATCTGAAATAGAAAAAAATGAGTTAAATAATTTATTAAAAAAATTATATGATACAAATTTTTTTAAAGATATTAAAATTTCATTAAATAATGGACAATTGAAAATAGATGTAATTGAAAACCCCATAATAGAAAATATTGAGGTTTCAGGTATAAAGAATAAAGATTTTATTGATGAAATTTTAAATATTATTACTTTAAAAGATAGAATGTCTTTTTCTGAATTACTATTAGAAAAAGATATAGATACAATAAATAATATTTTAAAAACAAATGGTTTTTATTTTGCAAAAGTTAATACGTCTTTAATTAAAAATGATGAGTTAAACTCTGTAAGACTGAGAATTGAAATCGATCAAGGTAAAAAAGCACGAATTCAAGAAATACAATTTATAGGTGATAAAAAAATAAAAGATAAAAGATTGTTAGAAGTTATTGCATCAGAGGAACATAAATTTTGGAAATTTATTTCACGAAAAGTTTATTTAAATCAATCTTTAATTAATTTAGATAAAAGATTATTAGCAAATTATTATAAAAACCAGGGTTATTATAAAGTAAAAGTTTTAAATTCATTTGCAGAACTTAATAATGAAGACTCATTTAAATTAACATATAATATAGAAGCTGGTGAGAAATACTCATTTAATAATTTTAAACTTTCATTGCCAGATGATTATAAAATTTCTGACTTTAAAAAGATTGAAAAAATTTTCAAAAAACTTAAAGGAAAAAATTATACATTAGATAATGTTAATTTGATCTTATCAGAAATTGATAGGATTGCTTCTATGAGATTGTATGATTTTATTACAGCAAATGTTACTGAAACGATAACAGGTAAGAATAAAATTAATTTTGATTTTAAGATTTTAGATTCTCAAAAATTTTATGTAGAAAGAATTAACGTCATTGGAAATTTTCAAACTATTGAAGAAGTAATTAGAAATAAATTTATCGTAGACGAGGGTGATCCACTTAATGAGCTTTTGTTTAATAAATCGATAGATAGAGTCAGATCTTTGGGTATCTTTAAAAAAGTAGAAACAAAAGTTTATGATGGTTCTAATGAAAATCTTAAAGTTGTAGATATTATTGTTGAAGAACAACCGACAGGAGAAATTTCACTTGCGGCAGGTGTTGGTACTAGTGGCTCAACACTTGGTGGTGGTATTACTGAAAAAAATTTCCTAGGAAAAGGAATAAACCTTACGACCAATTTAGAAGTATCTGAAAATAAAGTTAAAGGTAAATTTGTATATTCTAAACCAAATTTTAACTATACTGACAATACACTTTCTACATCCATAAGATCAACCACAACTGATAATCTCAGTGATTTTGGTTATGAAACTAGTGATTTTGGTGCTGCCATAGGAACAAAATTTGAGCAATATGAAAATTTATTTTTTAGTCCAGAAATCGATTTATCCATAGAAGAATTAAAAACTGATTCAACAGCTTCTGCTAATTATAAAAAGCAAGCCGGAAATTATGAGGACCTTTATTTTAATTATGGTTTAGATTATGATCTAAGAAACTCATCTTACAAACCCTCATCAGGTAGTAAAAGTTATTTTTATCAAACCTTACCCCTAGTTTCATCCAATAATGAAATTAAAAACACTTTAGTGCTAACTAAATATCAGAAATTAGATAGAGCCACTGATATGGTTGGTAAGATAAGTTTATATTTGAGTTCAGTCAATTCAGTAGATGGTTCTGATGTCAGAATTTCGAAAAGAAATTATGTGCCTTACAATCGATTGAGAGGTTTCGAGGCTGGCAAAATTGGACCTAAAGATGGAGATGATTATGTTGGTGGTAATTACATATCTGCATTAAATTTATCTACGAATTTGCCAAGTATTTTAAGCACAATGGAAAACTTAGATTTTTCTTATTTTATTGATGTAGCTAATGTATGGGGAGTGGATTATGATAGCTCAGTTGATCAATCAAATTTTTTTAGAAGCTCTACAGGAGTTGGGATGGATTGGTTGACACCAGTTGGCCCGTTAAGCTTTTCTTTGACACAACCAATATCAAAAAAATCTACTGATAAAACTGAAACTTTTAGGTTTAATTTAGGTACTACATTTTAATGAATAAAAAATTGATAAATTTTATTGTAATAATATGTATTTTTTTTTTAGGGACGAATTCATTTGCTCAAGAAAAGATCGCATTTATTGATTTAAATTTTGTCTATTCAAACTCAAAAATTGGAAAAAAAATAATTGGAGAAATTGATAATAAAAGAAAAAATATTAATAAAGATTTTAAAGAGTTTCAAAAAAAATTGGAAGATGAAAAAAAAAAATTATTAGCACAAAAAAACGTTTTGGCTGAGGAAGAGTATAAAAAAAAAATATTAGATCTTGAAAATAATCTTAAAAAATACAATGAGATTATTTCAAAAAAAAATAAAGATTTAGTTGATTATCAAAATAAAAGTAAAGATGAGTTTTCTAATAAGTTAAAATCAACTCTTGAAAAATATGCAAAAGAAAATTCTATATCAATGATAATTAGAAAAAGTCAAATTTTAATTGGAGTAAACAGACTAGATGTAACAAAAGATATTTTAGAATTAGTTAACAAAAGTTAATCATGAATTTAGATAAATCCCAAATTACCAATCTATTACCTCATAGAGAGCCCATGCTGTTAATTGATGAATTAAAAGATATTAAGAAACTTCATTCTGCTACAGCTATTATGTATGTAAAAAAAGATGCCTTTTATGTTCAGGGACATTTTCCAAAAAATCCAGTAATGCCAGGTGTTTTTATAGTTGAAGCGTTTGGGCAAGCAGCTGCTGCGTTGACAGCTCATGGTATAGATAAAAAAGAATATGAAAACAAATTAGTTTTTTTAATGAGCGTTGAAAAAGCGAGATTTAGAAATCCAGTTATACCTGATTGTAAATTAGAATTAAAAATAGAAGCTATAAGATCACATGGAAGAGTATGGAAATATAAAGGTGAAGCCTTTGTAGAGGGTAAAAAAATGGCTGATGCTCAATGGTCTGCAACTATCGTTGATAGAAAATAATTAGTAATAATTGTTGATACTAAGAATATCAAAAGTTTTGATAGATATTCTTTAATGTTAAATCCTTTTTTTAAAAATGTTGGTCCTTTTGAAATTGATAAATTATTAGATATTATTAATGTTGAAAATATAGATAAACACAAAAAAGATAAAATTTATAATGTTTCAGATTTATCTAATGCTACAAAAAATGATTTAACTTTTTTTCACTCAAAAAATTATTCTTCTTTAGCATCAAAAACTAAAGCCTCATATTGCGTTACTTTAGATAATCTTTCTCATTTCTTACCAAGATCATGTAAAAAAATAATTGTTAAAAATGTATTATTAACAATGGCAAAAATTACTAAAGAGTTTTATCCAAAATCAATTAATGATAATTTTGATGACTCTGTAAAAGATATATCTAAAACATCATTCAAGAAAAAAGTTAAATTTGGAAAAAATGTTTTAATAGGTAAAAATGTTAAGATAGGAAAAAAATGTTTAATTGGTCATAATACAATTATTGAAAAAAATGTAATTATTGGTTCTAATTGTTCCATTGGTTCTAATGTTATTATAAGAAATACAATCCTTAAAGATAGCGTTAATATTTTAGATGGATGTGTTATAGGTAAAAAAGGTTTTGGTTTTTTTCCAAATCAAGAAAAAAATATAAGCTATCCTCATATTGGAATTGTTATGATAAATGCAAATTGTGAAATTGGATGTGGCTCAACGATTGATAGAGGTTCATTATCGAATACGATAATTGGTAAAAATACATATTTAGATAATCAAGTACATATTGCTCATAATAACAAAATTGGAGACAATTGTATTATTGCTGGTCAGGTTGGTTTTGCTGGAAGCTCTACTTTAGGTAACAATGTTATGATTGGTGGTCAGGCCGGTGTTTCAGGTCACTTAAAAGTTGGAAACAATGTTCAAATAGGAGGTGGTAGTGGTGTAATAAATGATATACCTGACAATACGAAAGTCATGGGATATCCAGCAAAAAATTTAAGAGAATTTATAAAAGACAATAAATGATAGATAAAACTGCAATCATAGATTCAAAAGCAAAATTAGATAAAAATGTTCAAGTAGGTCCTTATTGTGTAATAGGCCCCAATGTTGAGATTGGGGAAAATACAATTATTCAATCACACGTAAATATTTCTGGAAATGTTAAAGTTGGTAAAGGGAATAAGATATACCCCTTTGTATCTATTAATGACCCCCAAGATTTAAAATATGCTGGAGAACCAACTAATCTGATAATTGGAGACAATAATAAGATCAGAGAATACGTAACAATCAATCCAGGAACAGTTGGTGGGGGTGGTAAAACAGTTATTGGAAATAATTGTTTATTTATGATTTCATCACATATCGCTCATGATTGTCAGGTAGGAAATAATGTAATAATTGCAAATAACGTTCCATTGGGAGGACATGCAATTATTGAAGACAATGTTGTTATAGGAGGGAACTCTGCAGTTCAACAATTTACAAGAATTGGGAAAATGGCAATGATTGGTGGGATGACAGGTGTACTGCATGACGTAATTCCTTATGGATTGTCAACAGGAAATAGAAATTCATTACAAGGATTAAACCTAATAGGATTGAGAAGAGCTAAGTTTGAAAATAAAGATATTTTAGGATTAAGTGAAGCTTATAAGGAAATATTTGCTACTAAAAATATCAACGAAAATATAAGCAAATTAAATGGTTCTTTCCAAGAGAATCCATTAGTTAAAAATGTAATTGAATTTATAACAAAAGATAAAAAAAGATCTATTTGCACACCATTTTCATAAAATGATAGGATTAATTTTTGGTAATACTGATTTTCCAAAGGAAATTCTTAAAACTGTTAAAAAAAGAAAAATAAAATATTTGATAATTGATTTGTCAAAATCAAAGAAATTTAAGCATGATAGAAAATCTAATTCAGTCTCAATAGGTCAATTTGGTAAAATTATTAATATTTTAAAAGAAAATAATTGTAAAAAAGTCTTATTTGCTGGAAAAGTAAATAAGCCTAATTTTTCAAAGTTAAGATTAGATTTTAAAGGTATTTATTATATCCCTAGAATAATCAAAGCATCTAACCTTGGAGATGCAGCAATACTTAAAGAAATCATTAAAATATTAGCTCAAAATAAGGTTAAAACATTAAATTCACTAATATTTAATCCTGAACTATCCTTAAAGAAAGGTAATTATTCAAAGATTAAACCAAACAAACAAGATCAATTAGATATTAAAAAAGCAATAAAAATTTTAAATAACTTAAGTCAATATAGTTTTAGCCAAGGAGTTGTAGTTAGAAATAAAAAATTAGTTTCTATAGAGGGAAAAGGTGGTACTAAAAAAATGCTTGAAAAAAGTAGAAGTAAAAAATTTAAAAATCACGGAGTTTTAGTTAAGTTTCCAAAAAAAAAACAAGATCTAAGAGTTGATTTACCTACTATTGGATTGAAAACTTTAATACAAAGTAAAACTGCTGGATTGAAGGGTATTGTGATAAAAAATAAACAGCATGTTTTCTTAGATAAAAGAAAATGTATTAATTTTGCTAATAAAAATAAGATGTTTATCTCAGTAAAATGAAAAAGATTTTTATACTAACTGGTGAACCTTCTGGAGATAAACTTGCTTCTAAAGTCATATCTAAACTAAAAAAAAATGATCCTAATATTAAATATTCTTGTGTTGGTGGAACATATTTAAATTCATTAGGAATAAAATCTATTTTTGACCTTAAAGAAATTACCTACATTGGTTTTACAAGTGTTTTGTTAAATATTTTCAAAATAAATAACAAAATAAACAAAACTGTAGAAGAGATAATAAAATTTAATCCAGATATTTTGTTTAGTGTAGATAGTCCTGATTTTACATTAAGAGTTGCTGAAAAAGTTAAAAAGTTAAATAATGAGATCAAGACGGTTCATTATGTAGCTCCACAAGTATGGGTATGGCGTGAGGGTAGAGTAAAAAAGTTTAAAAAATTTTTAGATCATATTTTATTGCTATTTGATTTTGAAAAAAAATATTTTGATAAAGAAAATATTCCAAACACTTTTGTTGGTCATCCATTATTAGAGCAAGAAACCAAATACAAAATAGATCTATCTAATATCATATCAAGTGATAAGAAAATTATTTCTCTTTTTTCTGGTAGTAGATCATCAGAAATAAATTTACTTTTGCCAATATTAATTAGTTTTATAAGTATGATGAATACAAAATTTGATGATTTCACTTTTGTTTTTCACGCAACTGATGAGAATAAAAGTCTAATTAGTGAAAAAATTGATAATTCAAACTTAAAAAATGTTGAAGTTATTTCTGATGAAAATATTAAAAAACAAATATTAAATGAATCTATTTTTGCGGTTTCTAAATCTGGCACAATCTCTCTTGAAATTTGCAATGCAAAAGTTCCTTCTATAATTATCTATAAAATGAATTTTTTGAATTTTTTAATTGTTAAAATGTTGGTAAAAATAAAATTTGCTAACATCATCAATATTATTAATAACAAAGAAATAATTCCTGAATTAATACAGAGTGAGTGTAATTCTAAAGAAATTTATAATTCAGTTGTCTATTTTTTAAAAAATCCAGAATTAATGAAAAAGCAAATAAATGATTGTGAGGAAACTTTAACTAAAATTAGATCAAAAACCTCATCTTCTAATGAGGCCTCTTCATTATTAAGCAAGTTTCTTATTAGTTAATCTTTTTGTTACTTCCTCTTTTCCAAGAGAAATGATTATATCATAAATTCCAGGTCCAAATTTCGAACCTGTTAAAGCTATTCTTAAAGGCTGACCAACTCCTTTGAAATTAGTATCATTTGATTTAATCAATTCATTTACTATTGGCTCTAATGTTTCCTTGCTTAGTTTAACAACACTACTAAATCGATTATTGAAATCAGAAATGACTTTTTTAGCTTTATCATCTATTAATTTAATGTCGTTTTGATCAAAATTAACCTCATCCACCATTATATATTGACCATTATTAAATATATCTTCTAAGGTTTTAGCTTTATTTTTTAAGAATATTAGGGATTTTTTAATTTTATCTTTCTTATCTAAATTAATTTCATTTTTATATAATTTGCAATACTCAGTTAGTTGATCGAATAAATCTTTTTCATCGATATTCTTAATATAGTGCTCATTCATTGATAAAATTCTACTCATATCTAATTTAGATGGAGATTTACCAATTCCTTCGAGATTAAAATATTTAATACTTTCATCTAGATTGAATATTTCCTTATCTTTATAAGACCATCCTAATCTAAGAAGATAATTTCTTAGAGCATCTGGCATAATACCAATTTTAGAGTAATCATCTAACGTAGATGCCTTATCTCTCTTTGATAATTTCCTTCCTTCAATTGTATGAATTAAAGGTATATGAGCAAAAGAAGGTAACTCCCATTTCATAGCTTGATAAATTTGTATTTGTTTAAAAGTATTTATTTTATGGTCATCACCTCTAATGATGTGTGTCATATTCATTTGATGATCATCAACTGAAGCTGATAAGTTGTATGTTGGTGTACCATCATTTCTTAAAATAATAAAATCCTCAATAGTATTGTTATCTATTTCAACATTACCTTGTACTAGATCTTTTAATACGGATGTTCCATCTATTTTACTTTTAAATCGAATTACTGGCTTGATATCTTTAGGAATATCAGTTTCTTTTTTATCTCTCCATTTTCTATCGTATATGTAAGGAATTTTTTTTTGTCTTGCTCTTTTTTTTTGTTCTTCTATTTCTTCGCTTGAGCAATAACACTTATATGCATGGCCATTTCTAAGTAATTCATTTGCAACTTTTATGTGATCTTCAATTTTTTTTGACTGTATGTATTCTTCCCCATCATAATTTATACCAATCCATTTAAGAGATTTAATTATTTGATTTTTATACTCATCTTTTGATCTATCTTTATCTGTATCTTCTATTCTTAAATAAAAATCACCTTTTTGGTTTTTAGAATATAACCAATTAAATAAAGCTGTCCTAACCCCACCAATATGTAAAGGTCCTGTAGGGGACGGAGCAAATCTTGTTGCTACTTTTTTCATTGAAAATGTTTAGACTATTTTACTAGAAGTTTCTATATAAAGATACCAATACGCCCTGCACTTTAACTCTATCTGGGCCAAAAATTTTAGTTTCGTAGTTTTTATTTGCACTTTCAAGTGCTACAACTTTACCTTTTTTTCTAATTCTTTTAAGCATAGCTTCTTGTTCATCTATTAAAGCTACAACAATTTTTCCATTATCAGCTGTATCCGTTCTTTTAATGATTACTGTATCGCCTTCGTTAATGCCAGCATCTATCATTGAGTCTCCCTGAACTTTTAAACCAAAATAATCACCTTTCTTTTCTAAGTTGCTTGGCAAAGGTATTCTTGAAACCTCATTTTGAATAGCTTCTACAGGAGTCCCTGCTGCTATCTTTCCTAAAACAGGAACTTCTGTTTCGTCTGACAAAGGTGCTTGTTCATCTAAACCACCCTTGATAACACTAGGTGAAAAACTGTTGTAAATATCATTTGCTGAAGCTGTTTCTGGCAACTTAATAACCTCTAAAGCCCTTGCTTTATGAGCAAGTCTTTTAATAAATCCTCTTTCCTCTAATGCGCTTATTAATCTGTGGATGCCTGATTTAGACTTTAAATTAAGTGACTCTTTCATTTCCTCATAAGAAGGAGAGACACCGGAACTTCTCAACTTCTTGTTGATAAATAAAAGCAGGTTTTTTTGTTTTTTTGTTAGCATAAGAACAAATATCGTACAAAATCTGTTCTACAAAAGTTCTCTACAATTCACAATAGTAAAAAAGCTAATAAAATTGAGGATTATTTGACTAAAGAACTGAGAAAATAGAATTATTATCCAGATCCCTCAAAAGTGATTCACCAATTAAAAAAGTTTTAATGGATGTTTTGTTTGAAATTTCTATCAGTTCTTTTTTTGTTTTTATTCCACTCTCAGAAATTAATGGACCTGGGTGATTAATTAAAACATCATGAATATCAAAGGTTGTATTTATATCAGTTTTTAAAGTTTTTAGGTCTCTATTATTTATTCCTATTAAAGCATCTTTATATCTTAAAGCACTCTTTGCTTCTTCAACAGTATGAACTTCTACAATTACTGACATATTTAATTTAAGTGCTTCGCTATATAAATCATCAGCAAGTTTATCACTTACACCAGCTAATATAATTAATATTGCATCAGATCCATAACTTTTTGCTAAAGGTATTTGAAACTTATCTATAAAAAAGTCTTTACACAGAATTGGTAAATCAACTTTTTGTTTAATCTTGCTAATATGCATCATATTTCCTAAAAAAAAATCTTCTTCAGTTAAAACTGATAAACAAGAAGCTTTATTATCATTATATGTATTTGCTATTTTAACAGGATCGTAATCATTTATAATAACACCAGCTGAAGGGCTTGCTTTTTTAATTTCAGCAATAATTGAAAATTTACCTTCTTTTATATTATTTCCAATTTTTTCTTTAAAATTAATAAATGTACTATTTGTGTTAATTAATTCATCTAATGATTCTAATGAAATAGTTTTTTTTAAATTTACTATTTTTTCATTTTTCTTTTGAATTATTTTTTCAAGAACATTTTCAGCCATTTTGAATCTTTATTAAGTGTTTTAAAGGAGCTCCTGATTTGATAAAACCTCTAGCATAATTATAAGCTAATTTGAAATCATCGTATTTTTCTGAAACAATTAAACCTGCTGCTGCATTAAGACAAACAGCTTTAGAAAAATCATTATCCTCACCTTTAAATATATTAATCATTTTATCTGCATTAAATTTTGCATTGTCACCGACAAGGTTTTCAAACTTTTCAGCTTTTATATTTAATTTTTTAGGATCAATAGTAATTTCTGAAATATTATTATCTTTTAATTGAACAACATTTGTTTTTGCATATGGTGAAATTTCATCTAAACCCTCTTCACTATGCACAATCCAAGCAAATTTGATCTCTAAATTTTTTAAAGCATTTGCAAATATTTTTAGGAGTTTTTTATCAAAGACACCAACTACTTGTCTTTTTACCAAAGCAGGGCTACTTAAGGGTCCAATCATATTAAAGATTGTTCTTTTACCTATTTTTTTTCTAGTTGGACCAACAAACCTCATTGCACTATGATAGTTAGGTGCAAACATGAAACCAAAATTATTTTTATTTATCTGATCTTCAATATTATTTGGTTCAAGGTTTATTTTGATATTTAAAGCTTCCAATACATCACCAGATCCACATTTGGATGATACTGCTTTATTACCATGTTTTGCTACTTTAACATTCATACTAGCAAGCAATAAAGCAGATGCTGTTGATATATTGAGTGTATTCATACCATCACCACCAGTTCCACATGTATCAATACAATTTTTTACATTTACTCTTTTGGATTTATTTCTAAGTACATATACTCCACCAGCTATTTCATCTGAAGCTTCACCCTTAGCTGATAAAAGTGTCAAAAAATCAAATATTTCTTGATCTTCCGCTTTACCTTCCATTAATAAATTAAAAGCTGCTTTACTTTCTTCAAATGATAAATTTTCTTTTTTTTTAATTTTTTCTATGAATTCTTTCATTAATCTTAAATTCTAATAAAGTTTTTTAAAATTTGAATACCTAACTTAGTTTTAATACTTTCAGGGTGAAATTGCACTCCATGAACATTGTATTTCTTGTGTTGTACACCCATTATCAGCTTATCTTTAGTTTCAGCGGTAATTTCAAGATCTTTAGACAATGATTTTTTATCAATAATTAAGCTGTGATATCGTGTTGCTTCGAAAGTTTTTGGAAGATTTTTTAATATACCATATTTTTTTGATATTATTTTACTGGTTTTCCCGTGCATTAGTTTTTTTGCCTGAACAATTCTAGACCCAAAAACTTGTCCTATTATTTGATGACCTAAACAAACACCAAGTATTGGTATTTTTTTATATAAAGATTTTACAATTTTAAGACAATTGCCAGATTGATTGGGATTACCTGGACCAGGGGAGATAACAATTTTATTATATCTTTTTTTTAATATTTCTTTGGAAGTAATTTGATCATTTCTAATCACATCAACATTTACTTTCAATGAAGATAAGTAATGATAAAGATTAAAAGTAAAACTATCGTAATTGTCTATTAAGATTATTTTTTTCATTTTAATGCATTAATTAAGGCTTTAGCTTTATTGACAGTTTCTTCATACTCTTTTAAAGGTTTACTATCTGCAACAATACCAGCTCCTGCTTGAACATAAAATTTATTTTTTTTTGCAACTGCTGTTCTTAAAGCTATACATGTATCAAATTCTCCATTAGCTGAAAAATATCCTATTCCACCTGCGTACACTTTTCTTTTTGTAGTTTCTAATTCATCGATAATTTCCATAGCTCTTATCTTTGGAGCACCAGAAACAGTTCCTGCAGGAAAACCTGATAAAAGAGATTTAAACTTTGAAAATCTCTTATTATATTCACCAACTACGTTTGAAACTATATGCATTACATGAGAATATCTTTCAATAATAAAACTTTCAGTAACTTTCACAGTATTAATTTTTGATACTTTACCAGCATCATTTCTACCTAAATCAAGTAACATTAAATGTTCTGAAAGTTCTTTTTTATCTTTAAGAAGATCTCTTTCATAAAAAAGGTCTTCTCTAGATGTTTTTCCACGAGGTCTTGTTCCAGCAATAGGTCTTACAGTAATTTTATTGTCTCTAAGTCTTACCAGTATTTCTGGACTTGCACCAATTATCTGAAAATCACTAAAATTAAAAAAAAACATGAAAGGTGAGGGGTTAGTTACTCTAAGTTTTTTATAAATATCTATTGGTTTTTTTGTTAACTTTGCTTCAAATCTTTGACTTAAAACCACCTGAAATATATCTCCTAATTTAATATATTTTTTTGCTTTATTAATCATTGATAAAAATCTACTCTTTGATGTATTAGATATAACTTTTATTCTTTTTGGGTTTTTATATATATGTTTATCAATTTTTTTAATTGATGATTGTATTGATAATCTAAAGAGGTCAGATTGAACTTCTTTATATTTGCTGTGATAATTTGTGATTTTTTCATCTTTAAAAATATTACAAATATAAAATATTTCTTTTTCTAAATTATCGTGAATTACAAGTGTTCTGGGACGTAAAAGTCTAACATCTGGAATGTTGAGATCGTCTTTACAATTATTAGGTATTTTTTCAACATATCTAATCGAGTCATAAGAAAAATAACCAGAAATAAGAGAACAAATTTTCGGCAAATTTTTTGGAGTTTCGAATTTAAAATCTTCAATAATTTTCTCAATTAGATCCTCTGGTTTATCTTTTAATTTAATTTTTTTGTTTTTTTGAATTATGTAAGAGTTTTTATTATTGAATTCCCAAATTTTATCAGGATTTTTACCAAAAATTGTATATCTGCCTTTTATTTTACCTTTTTCTACTGACTCAAATATAAAACTATTTTTTTCATTTAAAAAATTGTCAATCAAATTTAAAACTTCATCATCATTTTTAACTTTTTTAGATGTATAAATAATTTGATTTTGTTTGCTTCTATGTCGAAACTTAAAATCTTTGAAGCTTCGATTAATTATCATTGAAAGAAATTTTTAACTCGTTCTATTGTTTTTTGGTTTATAACAACTTCATATTTTTCATTTAGATATAAGTCGTATGTTTTAAGCATGCTATTTTTTATATTAGAATCTTGTTTGTTGATATACTCTTTTAATTGATTTTCATCCTCATTAAATGAATGTTTATTAAACTTTTTGACTTTTGCTAAATAAATATTATTTTCCTCGTCATTAATTAAAGTGAATGAATTTTCTGGCATAGAATAAAGAACTTTAACAGCATCAATTTTAAATTTTTTATTATCATTAATTGAGTTTAGTTTAGTAGTTTGAATTTGATTTTTACCAATTTTTACAAAATCATTATTATCAAAATTTTTATCACTAATTTTATTTAAAAGTTCTCGATTATATTCAAAATTATTTTTTTGATAAACTAATTCTAAAACTTCAAATTTTGTATCATTATCTTTTAAATCAGGTTTTCTTTGATCAATACTCTCAATTTTATAAAGAACATAATCATTACCATTTTCAAATATATCATAATCATTATTTCGTAAATTAAATATCTTTTTTTCAATTTCATTTATATTGGAAGAAAATCTAAAATTTTTTTTATTTATTGGAGAAATATTTAAATTTTCAATTATATTTTCAAATATAACTTCATTAGCTATATCAATTTCAATTTGATCAATTTTATCAAAAAATGTTTGATTAAACTCATTGATTCCTAGCAAATTTTTTGGATTTATTATTGCATATTTAAAGTCTAGATATTCAACTTTTAATTGTTCTTCATTTTCATTTAAAAAATTATTTAAATCCTCTTCAGTAAAACTTTCTTTTTTTTTATAAAAAGTTTTGAGATCAATAAAATCTATGTCTAATTTTGTATTTTCTTCTTCAAATAATTTATTAATCATAAATTGAGGTGAAACTGTACCTGCACCTATATAATCAAACAAATTTTTTTGTAATTCTCTTTTTTTAAGTCTTTGTTCAAATATTGGTGCTGACTGATTATTTTCAAGTAAAAATTTCTCGTATATTGTTCTTTCAAAATTTCCATCTTCATTTAAGAAATTTTTATTTTCTTTAATCATCTTAAACAATGTATTTTCAGAAATAATTAGATTGTAGTCTTTAACTTCTAATTCTAACAATGTTGTAGATACTAAAGTTGATAATAATTCTTCGATAATATTTTGATCTAAATTTTCTTGTATTCTTTTTTGAGAAATTCCTGAACCGTTTAAATAATCTATAAATTCTTGGGTTGAAATATTTGTTTTGTTAATTTTTGCTAGTGTATTTGTATTTCCACTACTAAACATACCACCCATACCCCAAAAGACAAAAGGGATAATCATAATAAAAACTAAAACTCCAGCAAATTTAGTTTTAGCAAAATTTCTAAAATTACTAATCATTACTCTATAAATTTATTGATCTATAAAAAGCAAACCTATAGATTAAAAATTACCTTATGACAAATAAATATATGTACTTTATTGCTAATTGGAAAATGTTTGGGGGTTTAAATTCTTTAAATTCCTTACATAAAGTAGTTAAATTTTTTAAGGGATTTAAGAAAAATAAATTTGCAAAAATAATCTACTGTCCTCCAAATACTTTAATACGCCCAATGTCAAAAAAATTGAAAAATTCAAGTATTAAAGTTGGAGCACAAAATTGTCATCAAAATTTAACCTATGGAGCGTTTACTGGTTCTGTAAATTCAAAAATGTTAAAGGACGTAGGTGCTAAATATGTAATAATTGGTCATTCAGAGAATAGAAAAGAAGGAGAAAATGATAAATTAATCAATGCAAAAATTAAAAGTGCTTTGAGATGGAATATTAAAGTAATTTTTTGTATTGGCGAAAGTTTAAAAGAAAAAAGAAAAAAAATTACAAAAAAAGTATTAATTAAACAAATAAGAAATGGCTTAAATAGAATTAATAATAAAAATGACATCATCATTGCTTATGAACCTGTATGGTCTATTGGGACCGGTTTAATTCCAAATTCAAACGAATTACTTGAAATTATAACTTTTATAAAAAAGAAAACTAATAATTGTAAAACTTTATATGGTGGATCAGTAAGTCCAAAAAATATTAAAGAATTAAAATCAATCAAAAATATTGATGGTTTCCTTGTAGGTGGAGCATCTCAAGACCCAAAAAAATTTATTGATATAATTAAAAAAACATATAATTAAGCCAAATGGAAAATATATTATTAGTACTTAATATCATATTTGCAGTAATTTTAGTTTTATTGGTATTAATGCAAAAATCAGAAGGAGGTGCTTTAGGTATTGGTGTATCGCAAGAAAATTTTATGTTTTCAAGATCTGCTGGAAATTTTATGACAAAAGCTACTGCTTTTGTTGCAACTCTTTTTATCATTTGTAGTTTAGCTTTAACTATTGTTTCTAGAGGGGATTTAGCACCAACTTCATCTGTTTTAGATACTGTTGAGGAAAAAACTGAGGATACTCCAGCTATTCCAGATAATAATTAATACTTTCCAATTTCTTTTTTATTCGCTATAAGACACTTCCATGGCGCGATATATATTTGTCACGGGCGGCGTGGTTTCATCATTAGGTAAAGGTTTATCTTCAGCTTCACTAGCATATTTATTAAAATCTCAGGGTTATAAGGTCAGATTAAGAAAAATGGATCCATATCTTAATGTTGATCCAGGAACAATGAGTCCATTTCAACACGGAGAAGTTTTTGTGACAGACGATGGTGCTGAAACAGATTTAGATTTAGGTCACTATGAAAGATTTACAAATATATCATCTAAACAATCAGACAATATCACAACAGGTCGTATTTATAGTGATGTAATTAAAAGAGAAAGAAAAGGAGGATATCTTGGAAAAACTGTACAAGTTATACCTCACGTTACAAATCGAATAAAAGAATTTATTAAAAAAGATATTACAAATGAAGATTTTGTTATATGTGAAATTGGCGGTACTGTAGGAGATATTGAAAGTTTACCTTTTGTCGAAGCTATAAGACAATTTTCAAATGAACATGGTAAATCAAAAACATTATTCATTCATTTAACCTTTGTTCCTTTTCTAAAATCATCAGACGAAATAAAAACAAAACCAACTCAACATTCTGTTAAAGAGCTAAGAAGTATTGGTATTCAACCAGATATAATTATTTGTAGATCTCAACAATCAATACCATTAGACCAAAGAAAAAAAATATCTTTATTTTGTAATGTTCCAATTGATAATGTAATTGAAACAGTAGATGTAAGAACAATTTATGAAGCACCTATAAGTTTTTTTAATCAAAAACTTGATAAACAAGTTTTGAAATACTTTAAACTTAAATCTAAGAAAAGAGCTAATTTAAATCCATGGAAAAAAATAACTAAAATAGTCTTAAATACTAAAAAATCTGTAAATATTGCAATAATTGGTAAATATGTAAATTTGAAAGATGCTTATAAATCCTTGGACGAAGCTCTAATACATGGAGGCATTTCTAATAAAATAAAAGTAAATTTAATTAGAATTGAGTCTGATGATTTAAAAAGTAATGAAATTAAAAAAAGACTTAAGAATATTTCAGGATTATTGATACCAGGTGGTTTTGGTAAAAGAGGAACGGAAGGTAAAATTTCAGCTATAAAGTATGCTAGAGAAAATAAAATACCTTTTCTAGGTATTTGTTTTGGAATGCAGATGGCAATTGTCGAATTTGCAAGAAATAAATTGAAAATCAAAAAAGCTGGATCAAGCGAACTAGATAAAAAATGTTATCCAGTAATAGGTTTGATTAATGAATGGGATAAGAATGGGAAAATAGTTAAAGGAACAGATAAAGATTTAGGTGGAACAATGAGATTAGGCTTATATGAAGCAAAATTGAAAAATAATTCTGCCATAAATAGAATCTATAAATCAAGTTCTATTAAAGAAAGACATAGGCACAGATATGAAGTTAACAATAATCTTAAAGACGAATTTGAAAGAAAGGGATTAATTTTTTCAGGAATGTCACCAGATTACAAATTGCCAGAGATAATTGAACTTAAAAACCATCCTTGGTTTATAGGAGTTCAATTTCATCCCGAATTTAAATCTAGACCTTTAGCGCCTCATCCTTTATTCTCATCTTTTATTAAGGCATCAAAAAATCATAAATGAATAGTATAAAAGTAAATTGTGGGAATATTGAAATATCAAATGATAATAAAATTTGTATAATTGCAGGACCCTGCCAACTTGAAACTGAACAACATGCGATGGATATGGCAGGGAAAATACAAGAAATTACAAAGAAATTTAATGTTGGATTTATTTATAAAACATCTTTTGATAAAGCAAATAGAACAAGCCTAAAAGGAAAAAGAGGTGCGGGATTAGATGTTTCTCTTCCGGTTTTTGATAAGATTAAAGAAGAACTTAAAGTTCCAATTTTAACTGATATCCACAATATTGAACAGTGTTCAATTGTTGCAAAACATGTAGATGTAATTCAGATCCCAGCTTTTTTATGTAGACAAACTGATTTATTAATTGCGGCTGCAAATACAAACAAAATTATTAATGTGAAGAAGGGACAGTTTTTAGCGCCCTGGGACATGGTTAATGTAACAAAAAAAATTTCTGATTCTGGAAATAAAAATATTTTGGTGACAGAAAGAGGTGCGAGTTTTGGATATAATACTTTAGTTTCAGATATGAGGTCATTACCTATAATGGCTAAGAATGGTTATCCTGTTATTTTTGATGCCACTCATTCTGTACAACAACCCGGAGGCCTTGGAGAAAAGAGTGGAGGTCAAAGAGAATTTGTTGAATATTTAGCTAGGGCAGCTGTCGCTGTGGGTGTTGCAGGTGTATTTATAGAAACACATCAAGATCCAGATAATGCTCCATCAGATGGACCTAATATGGTTCCTTTAAATAAATTAGAAGATTTATTAAAACAACTTACAGATATAGATAATTTAATTAAAAAGAAGTGAGTAAAATTCTAAAAGTAAAAGCTCGTCAAGTTTTTGACAGTAGGGGCAATCCAACTATCGAAGCAGAAGTTCATACTAAAAAAAATTTTGCTTCAGCAATAAGCCCATCTGGTGCATCAACCGGTACTTATGAAGCTTTTGAAAAAAGAGATAAAAATAATAAGCGATATTTTGGAAAAAGTGTTTTAAATGCGGTAAATTTAATTAATTCAAAAATTTCCAAAAGATTAAAAGGTCAAAATGTTCATGATCAAGAAAGAATAGACACTTTACTTATCAATCTAGATGGAACTAAACAAAAAACTAAATTAGGAGCAAATACTATTTTAGCTGTATCAATGGCAGTTAAAAAACTTTCAGCTAAAGAAAAAAAAATACCTCTTTTTAAAACCTTTTTGATGAGAAGTAATTTTAAATTACCTTATCCATTAATGAATATAATCAATGGTGGTGCCCATGCTAATAATAGTCTTAGAATACAAGAATTCATGATTAGACCTGATAGAGCTAAAAATTTCTCTGATGCAATGAGAATTTGTTTTGTGGTTATTAAAAATTTAAGTAAGTTAATCAAAAAAAAGGGACTATCAATTTCAGTTGGTGACGAAGGAGGATTTGCACCAATGATAAGTAATAATAATCATGCATTAAATTTAATTGTTTCTGCTATCAAAAAATCTGGTTTTGTTAATGGAAAAGATGTATCAATTTGTCTTGATGTAGCAGCAAATGAATTACTTAAAAAAAATAAGTATTCAATTCATTCCAAGAAGTATGTATCAGTTGAAAAATCAATTAAAGAATACAAAAAAATGATTAAGAAATATAAGATAAAATCAATTGAGGATCCTTTTGCTGAAAATGACTGGTTATCATGGACTAAATTACTAAAATCAGTTCAAAAAGTTCAAATTGTTGGTGACGATCTTTATGTTACGAATCTTGAAAGACTTAAAAAGGGCTTTTTAAATGTTTCATCAAATGCAATTTTGATCAAATTGAATCAAATTGGAACTGTTTCAGAAACAATTGATGTAATCAAATTTGCACAGACTATTGGATTTAATACCATTATATCTCACAGATCTGGTGATTCAGAAGATACGTTTATTGCTGATTTGGCTGTTGGAACCAATTCAAATCAAATAAAAACAGGGTCTTTGGCAAGATCAGAAAGAGTGGCTAAATATAATCAATTATTGCGTATAGAAGAAGAACTTGGAAAAAAAGCTAGAATGAATAAGATTCATTAATGCTTAAAAGATTAAAAAAAAATTACATCTTATTAATTTCTACTTTTTTAGTTTTTTATATTTCTTTTAATCTCTTAACAGGACAAAGAGGCTTAATTTCTTATTTTGAAAAAAAAGAAGTTTTAAAAAATCTCAAAAATGATGAAATAACCTTGATTAATCAAATTAAAGACTTGGATTTCAAAAATTCATTACTAAGTGACAATCTGGATCTTGATTATGTAGAAACTTTGATTAGAGAAAGGTTATTATTTGGAAAAAAAAATGAAAAAATTTATATCATAAAAAAAAATGAAAATTAGACATCCAGAAAAACAAAATAAGCCAATTAATCCAATTAAAAAAAAACCTGAATGGATTAGATCTAAACTAACAAATAGTAAGGAGTTTTTTTTAACTAAAACAATTGTTAATAACAATAATCTTGTAACCGTTTGCCAGGAAGCAAATTGTCCAAATATAACTGAATGTTGGAGTAAAAGACATGCAACATTTATGATAATGGGTGATACGTGTACAAGAGCCTGTGCTTTTTGTGATGTTAAAACAGGAAAACCTGGAAAACTTGATCCACTTGAGCCAATAAAAATTTCAGAAGCTGTTAAAAAACTGAATTTGAAACATGTAGTAATTACATCAGTAGATCGAGATGATTTAAACGATGGTGGATCCAATCATTTTCATGATGTTATAAACCAAACTAGAAAAACTAATCCAGATACAACAATTGAAGTTTTAACACCAGATTTTTTACGAAAGGGAGATGCTTATAAAAAAGTATTAGAAGCTAACCCTGATGTTTTTAATCATAACATTGAAACTGTACCAAGCCTTTATCTAAAAGTAAGACCTGGCTCAAGATATTTTGCATCATTAGAGCTTTTAAAAAATGCAAAAAAAATGAATAAAAGGATTTTTACTAAATCAGGAATGATGGTTGGTTTAGGTGAAACAAGAGATGAAATTGTACAAGTTATGGATGATCTAAAATCAGCTGATGTAGATTTTTTAACAATTGGCCAATATTTACAACCCTCAATAAGACATTTTCCATTAAGTAGATATTATACTCCAGAAGAATTTGATGAATTAGGAACTATTGCAAAAGCAAAAGGATTCCTACTAGTTTCTTCGTCACCATTAACTAGATCTTCTTATCATGCAGATGAAGATTTTGCTAAACTTCAATTTAACAGAATAAACAATCATTAATGCCCAAGGCTTCAGTTAAGCGATTAATTGAATGTAAAAAAAAATATTTAATTGATTTAGTTTTAGATATTGAAAAATATCCAGAATTTGTTCCTTTTTGCTTTGATGCCAAAATTCATGAAAATAAAAATGAAGGTGATTTAACTAGAATAATAGCTGATCTGACCATAGGAAAAGGTTTATTCAAAGATACTTATAAAAGTGATGTAGTTTTTAATAAAAAAAAAGATTCAATATTTGTTAAAAATATAAAAGGTCCTCTTGATCATTTATCAAATAATTGGAAATTTACTGATAAAAAAAATGGAATTACAGAAGTTACTTTTGATATTGATTTTGAAATAAAAAATAAATTTTTAAACTCTTTAATGGTTGTTTCATTTCAATTTGGATTGGAAAAAATTGCTGATGCTTTTCAAAAAAGAGCTGAAGAGTTATTTAGAAATTCTAAGAATCAAATTTAAAGCTTTTTTTACTGTAGCTTTTTGTATCGAGGATCTTTTTTTACTTTTAAACAAACATTTATTTATTTGTATTTTATTACCTCTTTTTACCCCTATATAGACTAAACCCACAGGTTTTTGTTTGGTACCACCTTTTGGTCCTGCAATACCAGTAATAGATAAATTAATATTAGCTTTTGATATTTTAGATAAATTATTAACCATTGCTGAACAACACTCATAACTTACAGCTCCATATTTTTTTATGATATTTTTATTCACCTTTAAAATCTTAATTTTTGCTTGATTAGAATATGTGACCAAACCTAAGTTAAATATTTTTGATGAACCACTAACTGAAGTAATTGTACTAGCTAGCAACCCTCCTGTACAGGACTCAGCAAACGAAATTTTAAGTTTTTTTTTGGTTAATAGTCTTATTAGAGATTTCATTAGATAAAATAACTATTTAAAACCATAAAACAAATTAGAGATAAAACAACATAAAATCCTGCACAAACATCATCCATGATTACACCAAAACTATTTTTAAAATTTTTATCAAAAAAACTTACAGGAAATGGCTTTACTATGTCAAAAAATCTAAATAACACAAAACAAACGCTATAAAAAATTATAGCTTCATCAGTTGACTTTTCAGTTCCATGTGAGATTTCATATAGATAAATTGGTATAGATTGACCAATGAATTCGTCGATAACTACTTCCTTTGGATCTTTATTTTCATTATCTTTGATATATCTCGCAACTGCTGAAAAAGAAAAAAGAAAAATAATTATCAAAAATATTAATATAATATTTGAAGATAAATTTAATATATGAAAAAAAATAAATAATATAATTACTGTTGCTATTGATCCAAATGTACCAGGAATTTTGGGAATATTACCCAAACCAAACATTGTTACAAATAAAATATTTATGTTTCTAATCATATTTTGTGATTGAAATTATAACCTCACATGCAATTGCTTTTTCTTTTCCTATTAAGCCTAATTTTTCTACAGTTTTACCTTTTAAATTAATTTGATCTTTATTTAAACTTGTCAATTTGGATAATGAATTAATTATTTTGTTTCGGTATTTTGAAACTTTAGGTTGTTCACAAATTAAATTTATATCAAGATTATTTATTAAAAAATCAGATTTATAAAGATTGTCCATTATTGGTTTTAACATTTTTGTAGATTTTATATTTTTAAATTTTTTTGTATTTGGAAAATGAGTGCCAATGTCTTTTTTTCTTATAGCACCTAAAATTGCATCAATTAGTGCATGTAGTATTACATCTCCATCTGAATGTCCTTTAAGGCCCGAATGGAAGGGAATCTTTGTTCCACCTAAATAAAGTTTTTTATTTTTTATTAATTTATGTATATCAAAACCTATACCAAAGTAAGTTTTTGAAGATTTTATATCATCCAAATAAGTAATTTTGTTATTTTGATTTTCCCCAGGTATAAATTTTATCTTAAAGTTTTTATTAATAAAAAGGGCAGCTTCATCTGTTATTCTTTTTTTTTGTGTTGATGCAAATTTATATAATTCTTTAAATCTAAATGCTTGTGGTGTTTGAGTTAATAAAGAATTATCTCTATCAAGATTGAATATTTGATTTTTTATTTTATATTTAACTGAGTCTTTAGAGGTAAGAACTGGAACAACAGCTTTATTTCTATTTAGATTATTTGTTATTTTTTTAAGTAAATTAATTGAAAAATTTGGTCTAGCTGCGTCATGAATGAATACATTTTTTGGTTTATATTTTTTCAGGTATTTTAAAGCTTTTAATGATGAGTCAGATCTTTCTTTACCACCTTTAATAATTTTAATTAATTTTGAATATTTTTTCTTCTTAAAATGTTTTAAATTATTAGTTACAATTATAATTTTTTTAAAAAGCTTTGAATTTAAAGATTTTTCTATTGAATACTCAATAATTTCTTTATTTTTAAATTTATAGAATTGTTTAGGGATATTTTTATGAAATCTCTTACTTTTACCAGCAGCCAATATTACAAAATAGTTGTTCATTTGTTTAAATGCTATAATTCTAAATTATGATAGATTTTTTGAAAAAAAATATATTCATAATAATCATATCTAGTATCACACTATTTATTGGTTTTTTAACATTTTTAACATTCATAGATCGGAGTTTCATTGAATTAAATCAAAATAATTTACAATATTTATTAATATTAAATATTTTTTTACTCTTTTTGTTGTTTGCGCTGATTTTTAAAGAAATTAAAAAAACAATTAAAAGTGATATTGATAAAGATGGTTTATCATCAAATAAAAGATATATCACTTATTTTTCTCTTTTTACTTTAATTCCATCAATTTTAATATCTGTTTTTTCATTATTTTTATTTTCATTTGCTTTAGAAAAATATTTTGACAAAAAAGTTACAACTGTTGTTAATAACTCTTATGAACTGGCAAAAAGTTATGTAGAAGAAGTGAGAAATAAGATTGAAGCAGATATCATTTTAATTGCTTTTGATACCAATAAGAGTGAGAAATTTTTAAATGATAATATTAATGAATATCTGAGGTTTTTGAGAACTCAGAAATTAATTAGAGATGTAGATGAAATCCATATCATTGATAAAGATAAAAATTTACTTTATTCCTCTGAGGAAGACAATAAGTATATACCCCCAATAGACAAAGCATTAAATTTAGTTTTAGACGATGATCGTCCATTAAAGATTATAAATGCTCCAAAAAATATTTCTGCTGCAATTATGAGATTACAAGCTTTTGAAGATAGATTTTTGTATGTTGTTAAATTTTTAGATAAAGATATTTCTAATTATTTATCAGAATCACAAGAAGCAATTAGTTTTTATTATACAGTTGAGGAAAGGAGCACTGGTATTAAGATTTCATTTGCACTTATTTATATAATAATTGTAGCTTTGTTACTATTTGTATCTATTACTATTGCTATAAGATTTTCATCCAGATTTTTTAGATCGATTAATAATTTGATTATAGCATCTTCAGCGATAGGAAGAGGAGATTTGAATGCTAAAGTTCCAGAAATTAAAACTGATAAAGATATGGAAATTTTGAATAGAAATTTTAACTTAATGACCGATCAATTAAAGAATCAACAAGAAAAATTAATTATCAATGAAAGACATGAAGCATGGGGGAATCTAGCAAGAAAACTTGCACATGAAATTAAAAATCCACTAACACCGATTCAATTAACAATTGATAGAATTAAAAATAAATATTTAGATCAACTTTCAAGTAATGATCAAAAAAATTTGAATGAAAATTTAAAGATTATTAATAATCAAATAAAACAAATAGAAAATCTAGTTAATGAATTTTCAGATTTTGCAAGAATGCCTAAGCCAATATTAAAAGATAATGATTTAGTGTCACTTATTGTAGAAAATATAAGATTACTGTCAGAAATGGATAAAACTATTCAAATTAACTTAAAAAAAAGTAATGATAAAATCTTATTAAATTGTGATAGAGAACAAATTGGAAGAGTCTTTTTTAATCTGATAAAAAATTCTATAGAGAGTATTCTCCAAAAATCTGAAAAATACCCTGATTTTATTAAGAAAATTTCAATTGAAATTCTTCAAAATAATGACCATATTAAATTTGTACTTGTTGATAATGGAGTAGGATTTAACGAATTAAAAGGAGAAATAAAAGATATATTAAATCCATATTTTACAACAAAAAAAAATGGAACTGGATTGGGATTATCTATAGTAAATAAAATTATAAATGATCATAATGGTGTGTTATATTTTCATTCAATCCCCAATGGTGCAAAAATAGAAATTAATTTCAAGATTTAAATGGCAATAGAAATTTTAATAGTTGATGATAACGTAGATATTAGAAATATTCTTAACGAATTAATTCTTGATGCAGGATATAAGACAAGAATGGCTGCAAACTATAATCAAGCATTATCAGAAATAAATAAAAAGATGCCTGATGTTGCAATTCTAGATGTGAAGTTAGACAAAGGTGACAATGATGGAATAGAGCTATTAACGCATATTAAATCTAAAAATAAAGATGTGCCAGTCATAATAATTACTGGTCATGCCAATATAGAAATGGCAGTAAATTCTCTTAAAGAAGGAGCTTTTGAATTTATTGAAAAACCTTTTGATCAGACAAGATTATTAAATTTTATTAAAAGAGCTGTCGAAAATTTGAATTTAAGAACCCAAAATAAAGATTATGAAAATAAATTATTTTATTCATATGATCTAATTGGTGATAGTAAAAATATATCCAATATTAAAGAGCAAATTGATAAAATTTCTATAACAGAAAGTAGAATTTTAATTAATGGTCCGTCTGGATCAGGAAAAGAATTAATAGCTAGAAAAATTCACAAAAAATCAAAAAGAAATGATAAACCATTTATAATTCTGAATGGTGCATTACTTGATGCAAATAAATATGAATTTGAATTATTTGGTGAGGAAAAAAACAATGGGTCAATTTCTTATGGTGCTTTGGAAAAAGCAAATCAAGGAACTTTGCTTATTGATCAAGTTTCAGAAATTCCACTTGATATTCAGTCTAAAATTTTAAGAGTTTTAACTGATCAAAAATTTAAAAGATTAAATGGGAATGATGACATAAACGTTGATGTAAGATTAATTTGTTCTTCAAGCAAAGATTTAAAAGAAGAAATTAAAATAGGTAATTTTAGAGAAGATTTATATCACAGACTAAATGTTTTTGAAATTAGTGTAAAATCTTTAAATGAAAGATTATCTGATATTCCATTATTGATTAAATATTTTTCACAAAAAATTTCTGAAAATTATAAGATCAAACAATTAGATATTGATGTTAATGATAGCTATATTTTGAACCACAATTGGCAAGGTAATGTTAGAGAGCTTAGAAACTTGATAGAAAGAATTGGAATTTTACAACCAGATACAAAAGATAAAATATCAACAATAATAAAAGAGTCACTCAAATATCATAATTTAAATGATAAAATTGGTGAAAATAGCCTATCTGTGCCATTAAAAGAAGCTAGAGAAAAATTTGAAAAGGAGTATTTAACTATCCAATTGAAAAAATTTAATGGAAATATATCTAAAACAGCTAACTTTGTTGGAATGGAAAGAAGTGCTCTTCATAGAAAACTTAAGGGCCTAGGAATTAAAGAATTTAATTAAAATGAACATTATTATTTGTGGGGCTGGAAGAGTAGGGTTTACTATAGCTAAATTATTAAGTGAACAGGGTCACTCTATAACAGTTATAGATCAATCAAGTGAAGATATTCAAAAAATCAATGATAGCTTAGATGTGAAAGCTATTGTTGGAAAAGCTACATACCCATCAATTCTTGAAAAAGCTAATGCATCAGAAACTGATATGATTATAGCGGTTACAAGAAATGATGAGATTAATATGTTGATATGTCAAATATCCTTTTCAATATTTAATATTCAAAAAAAAATAGCTAGAATAAGATCTCAGGACTATTTAAATCCAAAATTTACAAGAGTTTATAGTAAAGAAAACCTTCCAATTGATGTTATTATCTCACCTGAAATTGAAATTGCAAAATCAATTCAAAGAAAATTAGAGGCCCCAGGAGCTCTTGATAGTGTGCCGTTTGCTGATAATAAAATTAGATTATTAGAAATTTTAATCAAAGAGAATTCTAAATCAATCAATATTAAATTTAATGAATTGACTAAAAAATATCCAAAACTTGAAGCAAATGTCATAGGAATTAATAGAGAAGATAAGTTTTTTTATTCCCAAAAAAACGGACTCAGTAAAAAAAGATGATAAAATTTATGTGATAATAAATTCTTCTCAAATGTCAGAAACACTAGAAGCCTTTGGCCATGAAGAGAAAATATCAAAAAAAATTTTGATCATAGGGGGTGGTAATATTGGTTATAACCTTGCAAAAAATATTGAAGAAACATTAGAAACTGTGAGAGTCAAAATTGTTGAAAAAAATAAAGAACGAGCAGAATATTTAGCAAATGAATTAAATGATACAATTATTATTAATGGCGATGGTTTAGACGAAGAGGTGTTAACCGAAGCTAATTTAGAAGAGGCAGAAACAGTTTTGGCACTTACAAATGATGATGAGGATAATCTTATGGTAAGTGTATTAGTTGAAAAGTTTGCAAAAGATAAAAAGGAAATAGATGATAAAAGAACTATGGCATTAATAAATAAACCTAACTATTCTTTACTTCAATCTTCGCTTAAGATTGATGATTTAATTGATCCTAGAATGAATACTGTTTCCAGTATTTTGAAACATGTGCATAAAGGAACCATTGAGAATGCTTATACAATTTCAAATGGAGAATATGAAGTAATCGAAGCTGAAATTATTGAAACTTCAGAATTAATTAATAAAGAGTTAAAAAATTCCAATCTTCCTGATGAAATTCGAATAGGTGCGGTTTTGCGAGATAAAAAAGTTATAATTCCAAGATCAAATTTTACTTTCAAAAAAGATGATAGAGTTGTTTTTATAGCTCAAAAAGATTCAATTTCATTTGTTGAAAATATTTTTAGATTAAGCTCAGTTTAATTGATGTTTGGTATACAAATAAGATATTTAAGTTTTTTCTTTGGATTAATTTCAATTTTATCTTTTTTTAATATTTTATATTCTTATTATCTTAATCTTTATCTCAATTTAGACACTTATTACTTTAGCTTGATAGTATCGATAATAATATCAATATTATTTTATAAGATTAAACTTCCAGAAAAAAAACAAAATATCTATAATAAAGTTTTAACTGTTTTTTTTGGCTATTTATTAATACCCTTAATTCTTGCTATTCCATTTTATTTAAGTATTTATAATTTAACTTTTTTAAATTCATATTTTGAGTCTATTTCAGGTTTTACGTCGACAGGATTTACTATATTTGAGAATATAAAACATATTGATCAAAGTTTAATATTATGGAGATCTTCAATTCAATGGATTGGTGGTCTTTACTTTTTATTTTCAATAATTTTTTTAATAGATATTTACGATGAAAGTTTCAAAAAGACTCTAACAAATTTTATTTCTTTTAATAGCACAGAGGTGTTGAAACAAGCGATCAAAATTTTTCTTTTATATTCCAGTCTTACTCTCTTAATCTTTATTGTTTTAAATATTTTTTCAATAAGATCTTTTGATTCATTAAATTTAGCCTTTACACTTATCTCTTCAGGTGGATTTTTGCCAGTTAATGACCTTTCAAGTATAGTCAGAGAGAATTCTCAAGCGATTATTCTATCCTTATGTATGCTTACATCATTTTTTAGTATTTTTTTTGGTTATAATCTAATCTTTTCTAAAAGTAGAAATATCAATTTTTTTTATGAAGATTTACATTTAATTGTATATCTTATTATTGTTATAAGTATTTTTTTTCTTTTTTTTAGTTTTAATAATGATTTTTCTGTAAGTTTACTTTCTGTATCTAGTAGTGTTTCAAATATTGGTTTCTCACTTGATTTAGAGCAATCAAATTTAACTTTTGTTTTTTTAATTTTAGTAATTATAGGAGGTTCCTTTTTTTCAACTAGTTCTGGGCTAAGGTTTATTAAAATTTATTCATTATTTAAATATTCAATAAATCAGATTTTATCATTTAGTAGGCCAAAAAATATCTATATGAATAAGCTTATGTTTACTAAAATTAATTTTGATTTTAATGAGATAAATAAATATTTTTTAACTATTTTAATTTTTGTTCTTTCATTTTTTATTTTAACATCTTTATTAAGTTTAAGTGGTATTGATTTTGAGAACTCCTTTAAGCTAGCTATTTTAACATTAATGAATACAGTTAATTCTTCAATTTATGGTTTAGCTGAATTTAATTTTAATAATCTTCACTTTTTAACAAAATACACTCTAATTTTCTTTATGATTATAGGAAGAATCGAATTGTTAACAATTTTACTTCTTATTAAAAAATTTCTTTTAAAAAATTAGTTTATTATTGTATATGTATACATCAAATAGATTGCGCCCTTAGCTCAGCTGGATAGAGCATCGGTTTTCTAAACCGAGGGTCGGAGGTTCGAATCCTCCAGGGCGCGCCATAATCATCATATTTAGCTGTCTTTTTAATGAATTATTATCCTTGACTGGAATTTTGAAAACCACTTAGTCGCTATAAATATATCTTGAAGAGCTTTTTTTTACATGTTTAAATTGTGAATATTCAAAAGTTATTTTGAATTATTTGTTAACAAATAAATAAACAATAGGAAGAAATATGTTTAAATACTTAAAACAATTAACTTCTTTAGTTGCTATGGTAGCTGTGTTGTTCACTTTTACAACAGAGTCTATGGCTGCTAAAAAATCTAAAACACTTAAAAACACTCAAAAAAAGGGTTTTGTAAGATGTGGAGTATCTCAAGGTCTTCCAGGATTTTCTAATGCTGACGCTGCAGGAAATTGGACTGGTGTTGACGTTGATGTATGTAGA
>JBJLDX010000025.1:0-39205 GCA_045566175.1 Candidatus Pelagibacter sp.
ATCTAAGCATATTGAGATTAACTGCGTTTCCTTTTTTGAGCTTATGGTATGTAATTAATATTAGAGGAGGAGATTACGAAGATATTTTTTATACTATTATGGCGACTAATTGGGCAATGGGTATTGCTGTATTAATATTTATTGGTTATTTTTTAAATAATGTTTTTAAACAAAAGAAAACTTTTTTTACTTATTAGTATTTGCTTTATTTTTTTTTTCTTAACGTATAATGATTTAAAATCTGAAGAAATTAAAATCATATCAGGTATAGCAAAAGTTACTGATGGGGATACCATCAAAATTAATAAAAAAAAGATAAGACTTATGGGAATAGATGCTCCAGAAAAAAAACAAAAATGTAAACAAATTTGGTTATCAATTTCATTTATTTCATTTGAGAAAGAATATTTATGTGGTGAAATTTCTACAGATAAATTAAAAAATTTAATCGATGGTAAAGATATTATATGTAAATATACTAATAAAGACATATATAAAAGATTTATTGCGGAATGTTTTAAAGATAAAACTAATATAAATTCATGGATGGTTCGAAATGGACATGCTGTAGCTTTTAGAAAATACTCAAAGAAATTTGTAGTACAAGAAAATATAGCAAAGAAAAATAAATCAGGTTTATGGTCTGGTACCTTTGAAATGCCTTGGGATTGGAGAAAAAAAAATAAATAATAAATTAATTTTAAAAAAATATGATGAATAAAACAAGATGAATTATTGGCAAAGTTTTTATAAAAATATAAGATTACATAAAAAAATTGATTTTCCTTCTCAATTTGCAATTTTTTGTATTGGTGAACAAAAAAGCGCTTCTAATTTAATTGAATTTGGTTGTGGAAATGCGAGGGATGCTTATTTTTTTTCAAAATATTATAAAAATGTTTATGCATTTGATAAGAGTAAATTTGCAATAGATTATAATAAAAAAAAATTTAGTAAGAGTAAAAATCTTCATTTTCATAAATATGATATTAACGATAAATTTGATTTTTCTTACATAAAGAATAAAAAAAAAACAATTTATGCTAGATTTTTTTTACATACGCTTACAAATGAGGAAATAATTATTTTTATTAAATTATGTAGATATTTATTAGATAAAAATGAAAGAGTTTTTTGTGAATATAGAACATATAAAGACAAATCAAAAAAAAAAGTTTTTAAAAAACATTTTAGAAATTATTTAAAGCCTCAGATTATTTCAAATTTATTTAAATTAGAAAAAATGCAAAGAATTTACCAAGCAGAAGGGCAAGGATATGCTAAGTATAAAAAAGAAGATGCATATGTTGCACGTCAAATATTTATAAAAAAATGATTTTTAAAAAGAAAAAAAAAACTTTTAAAGATGGGCAAATTAAAATTTCTGTTAAAGAAAATTTTTCTAATCTTAAGTTTTTTACAAATATTATTAAAAACATTGAATATTTTGTATTTTTTGGCACCTTGTTAGGTTTGACTAGAGATAATAATCTAATTGAAAATGATGATGACATTGATTTTTATGTAAATATTAAAGAAAGAGATAATTTAATTAAAATCCTAAAAGATCACTCAATAAATGTAAATTTAGAATTGAAAGTTAATAAAAATAAATCCTTTTTACAAATTAAGAATAAAATAAATAATAAAGATGCGATTGTTGATTTTTACTTTTTCGAAGATGATTTGGATGAACATCATTTAATTGAAAAATGGAACTTTGAAGGAGGAACTCATATTCCATCTAAACATTTAAGAATACCTAAAATTTTTACTCATCCAATTCAAAAAAGAGAAATAAATTCAGTTAGTATAAATTTTCCAGCTGAACCTATTTATTTATGTGAATTTTTATATGGAAAAAATTGGAGAATTAGGATGAAAAAAGATTCAGAATATACAATTAAAGTTATTAATGGAAAACCAGTATTATTTAATATTAAAAAAACTTTTTTTGGTAAGAAGATTTTTATTTAATATAATAAACTAATCTTTTTTCAATTTTTTTTCTAATTTCCTTACAAAATAAGAAACAATTAATATCAAAATGAGGTATTCAAAAATTAAAAAAGTATATATCTCTAAAGGTCTATAAGTTGTTACTACTAGTTCGTTTGCTTTTCTTGTTAAGTCTCCAATACCGATTATCGAAACTAATGAAGACATTTTTAAAACATAGACAAATTGATTACCAATAGCTGGTAAAATATTTTTGATAGCTTGAGGCAGTATGACTAATCTTAATTTTCTAAAAAAATTTAATCCAAGTGAACTTCCTGCTTCCCATTGAGATTTTTTAATTGAATTTATTCCAGCTCTAAATATCTCGGCTTGAAAAGCACTTTCACTTATTGATAGAGCAATAATACCAGAGAGGAATGGACTAAAGCTTATTCCTGTCATAATAGGTAAGCCATAATAAATCCATAGGATTAAAACTAGAAGGGGGATTGCTCTTACAATTTCAACATATCCAATATTTAGATAAGTTAAATATTTGTTTTTTGCTAAAGAAGGAACAGCAACGATAAAACCAATAATCATTGAAATAACTATTGATACAATCGAAATATAGATAGTTGTAGTTAATCCACTTAATAAAAATTTGAGATTAGTTAATCCTTCAACGTTATTAGGAGATAAAATCAACCAATTAAGTTCATTTTTACCACATGAAGTTAAGGGCAATATCAGAAGTAAAAAAAGTAAATTTCTCACTCCATGATTTATAAAGAATTAAAAATTAATTACTAATTGATTATAAACTTTTTAGATTATATTTACCTAATAATTTAGTAAAGAAACCTGATGATTTTTTCTTTTTAATCCAGTCATTAACATATTTATTCCATTTATCATCACCTTTAGGAACCATCATTGCTAAAAAGGCTGGATTTTTTTCTCCATCAGGAACTATAGCTAATTGTGGATATTTGATTACCAATTTATTTGCTTCTGTTGAGCTTGTAATATTCCCATCTGCTCTTCCAGCTAAAACTTCTTGAAAGTCTCTTGCCGGTGCTTCAACAGAATTTAATTTGGATTTGGGAAAGAATTCCTTTGCTTTTTCTTCTTGAGATGTACCAAGAGTTGTAGCGATTGTTACTTTTGAATTATTTAGTGAATCCCATGTTGAAAATTTTTTTAAATTCTTTTTAAGAACCAATGGCACAGTTCCATATTTATAATAAGTATCTGTAAATCCTGCTACTTCAGCCCTCTTTGGAGTTTTTGTTACACTTGTTGAAATATCGTATCTAGCTGATGTAATACCTGAAACAATAGTCTTCCATTCTGCAGGAACAAATTCTACCTCAACACCCATATCTTTGGCTAGTTCGCTCATTACATCAATGTCAAATCCCTTATATTTATTGGTTGCTGGATCTTTCATCGTCATCGGATCCCAGTCTCCAGTTGTTCCAACTTTTAAGACTCCAGCTGAAAGTATTTTGTCTAAATTTGATTCTGCAATTGCAGAAAAAGGTAAAAAAGCAAATAATACAATTGATATTAGTTTTTTCATGTTATTTAATAACTGATTTAATAATAAATTGTGACTATAATCTTGACGCAGTGTCATTCATCCAAGAAAACAAATGTTGTGAAAATGATCGTCTGACAAAAAGGTTTACTTCATTTTTATTTAAATTATGAATAATTACATCAATTTTAACGAGAATCGTTTGTACAACTGAGCCATTTTTATTTTTAAAATCATTGAAATTGAATGGAGATCCAGCCTCAAATAAATCATAAATTTTGTCTCCTTTTAGATTAATTAACACAAATTGATCTGTGACATCTGTTACAGCACCCAAGTTCGTTTTTGAAATATTCTTATCAAGTAAAATTTCTGTCTCATAATTATTGTCTTCTAGGTTTAAAATTTCATTTGAATAAATCATCCATTCATCTGGACTTAACCAAAGAGCGGTTAATCTATCACTTCTTGTTGATGTGTTGGTTTCAGTAGGTAACAATAAATTTAATGACTTTCCAATTGCAGATAAAAATTCTCTTTTTTTACCTCTAACAATTAATTTCATAATGGGTCTTATTTCACTTATTTGTAATCCTGAATAAATTTTTTTCTCTGTAATTGGATTTGTGTAATTAAGCATCTAATCTCACATTCTCCTTGTCTAAAAATACTGGATCTGCAACTATTACATTGATATTTTTATCTTCCATTGGAATAATGAGTTTTTGACCCATCATATTTTTTCCACCTTTTACAACTGCAAGGGCTATAGATTTTTTTAAGTTAGGACTGTAGTAGCTAGAAGTTACGTGCCCTAACATTTCAATTGGTGACTTACTGATATCTGCTACTATTTGTGCCCCTTCTTCTAAAACTTCATCAGGATTTTCTGTAATAAGACCAACTAATTGTTTTCTATCATCTCTAATAGTATCTGATCTATATAATGATCTTTTGCCTATAAAATCATATTTCTTTTTACTCACTATCCAATCCATTTGTAAATCAATTGGTGTCATTGTTGCATCAGTATCTTGACCAACTATAATGAATCCTTTTTCGGCTCTTAATAAATGCATTGTTTCTGTACCATATGGAGTAATGTTGAATTTGTTTCCAGATTCCATACATTTTTCCCATACAGATTTTCCATAATTAGCTTGGACATTTATTTCGTAGCTTTGTTCACCAGTAAAACTTATTCTCATTACTCTGCATTTAATTTTATCTATTTTTGTATTTTTAAAAGACATATGTGGAAAGTTTTCATCTGAAAAATCAAGATCAGGAATTACTTGAGAAACAATCTTTTTACTATTTGGCCCACAAACGCTGATAGTTGCATAATGATCTGTAACAGAAGTTAAATATACATCTAATTCAGGCCATTCAGTTTGTAGATAATCTTCTAGTTTTCCTAAAACAGTTGCAGCTCCACCGGTAGTAGTTGTCATTATGTAATGGTTTTCGTCTAATCGTGTAGTCACACCATCATCATAGACCATCCCATCCTCATTAAGCATCAAACCATATCTGCATTTTCCTATTGCAAGTTTAGACCAAGCATTAGTGTAAACTCTGTTTAAGAATTCTGAAGCATCAGTTCCTTGAATGTCAATTTTACCTAATGTGGATGCATCTAATATTCCAGCACTATCTCTTGCTGCCTTACTTTCTCTTTGAACTGCTTCATGCATACTCTCACCATCTTTAGGATAAAACCAAGCTCTTTTCCATTGTCCTACATTTTCAAATTTTGCTTTCTTTTGAACATGCCAATCATGAATCGGGGTTTTTCTAAATATATCAAAATATTCACCAACATTTCTTCCAACAATCGTTCCAAAAGTAAGAGGAGTGTAAGGTGGTCTAAAAGTCGTAGTGCCATGTTCACCCATTTTAGTTCTGGTTGTTTCAGAAATAATACCTAAAGCATGCATATTTCCAAGCTTACCTTGATCAGTTCCCATGCCTGTGGTTGTATACCTTTTTACATGTTCAATTGATCTAAAACCTTCTCTCAAGGCTAATTTAATATCTTTTGCTGTAGCATCATTTTGGTAATCAACAAAAGGTTTTGTTTTTCCAATAATTTTATCAGATGGAAGCAACCATATATTTCTCTTTGATTTATTAAATGAAGACTCAACTTCAATATTTTCATACTCTGTATTCTTAATATTTAGAAAACTTTTTAGAGCTTTGGTTGTGCCTGAAAATATTTCATCTAACGTAAAATCACCATTACAAGAACCTACGCTAATTTGATCCGAAGAATAAATATTTGGAATAAAAACTTGATCTTCATCTCTGAATTTTAACTTTCCTCCAGACTGTGTAAAAAGGTGCACAGAGGGAGTCCATCCTCCAGAAATTCCAAGACAGTCACATGGAATGAATATTTTAGAACCCACTACTTTTTGTCCATCTTTAGAGAGCTGCATTATTGAAATCTTATTAATTCTTTTATATCCAAAAGTGTTAACAACTGTGTATCCTTTATAGACTTTAATGTTATTTTTTTCGGTTTCCTTTATTAGCTTTGAGTCAATTTCTTCTCTATTATCTATAATAGCCTCAATATTAATCCCTTTTTGAAATAAGCTAATTGCAGTTTCATAAGCAGTATCATTGTTTGTAAAAAGAATATTTTTTTCACCACAAGCTACACCAAATAAATTTGCATATTTTTTAATAGCTGAAGAGAGTAAAATACCCGGACGATCATTGTTGTCAAAAATTAATGGTCTTTCTAAAGATCCAGTGGCAGTTATAACCTTTTTTGCTCTTATTTTGAGTAGTCTATGACGAGTTTTATTGTTTCTTTGTTCTAAAGGCAGATGATCAGTCAAATTTTCTCTAGCAAGTAAAAAATTATATCCATGAAATGCAGCAACACTGGTTCTTAATTTAATTTTTAAATTTTCTATTTTTTTAATTTCATTTATTTCTTTATCTAGCCAAGAACTTGATGTTTGATTGTTTATTTTGAAGTGTTCAGAATTTTGATAAATTGTTGAACCTCCCAAATAAGGTTTTTCATCAATTAAAATAGTTTTAAAACCATTTTTTGCAGCTGTCTTAGCTGCCATAATTCCAGAAATTCCAGCACCGACAACCAATACATCACAATGGATATATTTGTGTTCATAAATATCAGGATCAGGTTCGGTAGGTGATTTACCTAATCCTGCAGATTTTCTTATAAAATACTCATATTTCTCCCAAAAACTTGCTGGCCACATAAAAGTTTTATAATAAAAACCTGCAGGCAATAATGGACTTAAAAAATTATTTATTCCACCAATATCAAAATTAACACTTGGCCAACAATTTTGACTTGAAGCTTGAAGACCTTCATAAATTTCTATTTCAGTTGCTCTTACATTTGGCTCTGTTCTTGATGTATTGTCATGTAATTGAACAATTGCATTTGGTTCTTCGGAGCCTGCAGTCATTATTCCACGTGGTCTGTGATATTTAAAACTTCTTCCTACTAAATGAATATCATTTGCTAAAAGGGCAGAAGCTAAAGTGTCTCCTTTGTATCCATAGTAAGTAGATCCATTAAACTTAAAATGAACTTTATATGTTTCATCAATATACTTATTTGTTTTAATTCTTAAATTCTTTGTCATTATTTATTTAATTGGAGGTTTTTCACCCATTTTATAAGTTGCTTTGATTTTATCATTTGATGTATCCCGAACAATGTTAAACCATTTTCTACATCCATGTGCATGTACCCATCTCTCAAATTGAATACCTTTGATATTTTTTCTCATAAATAAATACTCTGCCCACTGGTCATCACTTAGCTCAGTTGGTTGTTTTGGTCTAACTATATGAGCTTCACCACCAGCTTTGAATTCACTATGTTCTCTTTCACCACAATAAGGACAATTAATTATAAACATTAGTGTGCAACTGCTGCAGCACCATGTTCATCAACTAGATCACCACTTACAAATCTATTTATATTGAATGCAGCATTTAATTTGTGTGGTTCGTCATTAGCAATTGTGTGAGCAAACAAATCACCAGAACCAGGTGTTGCCTTAAATCCTCCAGTTCCCCAACCACAATTAAAATATAATCCTCTAATAGATGTTTTACTTATTATTGGACTTGCGTCTGGACATATATCTACAATTCCACCCCATTGTCTTAACATTCTCATTCTACTAAATATTGGATACAATTCTAAAATTGCATTTAAAGTACCCTCTACAATATCGTGACTACCTTTTTGAGAGTAAGAAACATAATCATCTGTTCCAGCTCCTATAACTAACTCTCCTTTATCTGATTGACTTACATAAGCATGAACAGCATTAGACATTACTACAGTATCAATAATTGGTTTAACTGGTTCAGATACTAGAGCTTGAAGAGGTTTGCTTTCTAGTGGTAATTTTAATCCAGCCATGTTGGCAATTACACTAGAATGACCAGCTGCAGCTACACCTATTTTTTTTGTTTTGATAAATCCTTTTGTTGTTTCAATTCCTTCGATACTATCACCACTTCTTTTAATACCTTTAACTTCACAATTTTGAATTATATCAACACCCATTACATCAGCACCTCTCGCATAACCCCAAGCAACAGCATCATGACGTGCCGTACCTGCTCTTTGTTGAAGTGTACCTCCTAAAACTGGATAACGAATATCAGGTGATGTATTTATTATAGGACAAAATTTTTTTACCTGCTCTGTACTAAGGTAAACTGCATCAATACCATTTAGTCTATTTGCATGTGTCCTTCTTTTTAAATCTCTAACGTCTTGTAAATTATGAGCAAGATTCATAACACCTCTTTGGCTAAACATTACGTTGTAATTTAATTCTTGTGACAAAGTTTCCCAAATTTTCAATGCATGATCATAAAGACCAGCACTTGCATCCCATAGATAGTTAGATCTAATTATAGTAGTATTTCTTCCAGTATTTCCTCCTCCTATCCATCCTTTTTCTACAACCGCAATATTTTTCATAGAGTGTTTTTTTGCAAGATAATAGGCTGTAGCTAAACCATGACCACCACCACCTATAATAATTGCATCATATTCTTTTTTAGGCTCAGGATCTTTCCATGCTTTTTCCCAATTTTCATGATATGAAAAAGCGTTTTTGACCAGCGAAAATAAAGAGTACTTATTTCTCATTATTATGAATAATTACTTTATAAATATTGATTATTCAATACAATCAGAAGTGACAAATTTCCTGGAAGAGTGGGTGAGAGGCTTAAACCAGTCGTTTGCTAAATGACCGTGCGAGGAAACTTGTACCGAGGGTTCGAATCCCTCCTCTTCCGCCATAATCTAAAATAATGGATTATTCTTAAAAAAGTCTTTCATCGTAATCGGTTTTTGTTCAAGGATATACCTATACACATTGTAATTTTCTAAAACTCTTTGAACATAATTTCGAGTTTCCTTAAATTTGATTAGTTCGATCCAATCAACATAATCGATTTGATCTTTCTGTGGATCTTTATTTATCTTTTTCCAATATCTAACTCTTTTAGGACCCGCATTATAAGCTGCTATGGCAAATGGATAGGCACCATCATACTCAAGAATAAGACCTGCAATATAATGTGATCCTAAATTAATGTTGTATTCAGGATCTGATGTTAATCTTGATTTTTGATAAGGTAAGTTTGCCTGTTTCGCAACTAATTTTGCTGTATAAGGCATCAATTGCATTAAACCTTTTGCTCCAGCATGACTATTTGCGGTTAAATCAAACTCACTTTCTTGTCTGATTATAGATAAAATAAATGCAGTTTCAGGAATTTTTCGTCCATTGATATATTTTGGTGTACTTATTATTGGATAGTTATACTTATTATGAAATCTTTTTTCATATGACGCTATTTTAGAAATTTGAATTGCAAAATCAAATCGTTCAATGTTTGTTGATAGTTCTGCTGCCAAAATCTCACTACCACTTTCAATATTATCATTTGCTAAATGTCTAAGAATATGCTTCGTATATTTATCTTCATTAAGTTCATCTAATAGATAAATTATTTTTACTATTTCTTTTTTAAAAAAATAATCACGGTATTTTTTTTCAATCTTAATATCTTTTGAAAGTTCAAAAGTATTATTTGGATCTAGCTCCATAAAAGCTAGTTGACCATAATAAGTGGTTAAATAATTTGAAGCTTCCTTAAACCATTTATTTGATAATTCTTGATGACCTAACTTTTTATGTGTTCTACCTAACCAATAAGCACCTCTAGCAACACTAATTGGATATCCAACATTATTGTAAAAATTTTCAAAATGATCTTTAGCTAATAAGGGATCATTTAAAAAACTTAAAGCAATCCAACCACTCATCCATTCTGCTGCAGCAAACTCTGGACCTTCAGTCATACCATGATTGCTGGATATTTTGTACGCTAACTCATATTTTTTTTTATATATTAACGACCTAGAAATAATTTCTCTTTCAGTCCACCATTTATCAGGACGTACGAGATAATCTTTTGTATTTTTTATCTTTAATAAAATTTCTACAGAACTATCAACTCTACCTCTTTTTCTTCTCCATTTTAATCTGTCATAATTTAAACCAGCATCATTTCTAAATTTGGTAGGTACTTTTGATATAGCGTTATCAACACCGTATGATTTGCTCATTAACAATTGTCTTGCATTGTATAAAAGTTCATAATCTTTAGGCAAATATCGTAATAATCGTTTTAAATCCCAATATTTATTATTCCAAGCAAGATAATCAGCTCTTTTTATATAATCATCAGCATTAAGATATTTTTTAAATTTTTTTCTATAAAATCTTAATTCACTTTTTGATAATTCTGCAGTTATCCATCCTTCTTTGATATAACTAATTCCTTTTTGAACATTTCCAGTAAGAATATAACTTTCACCAAGTATCATTTTTCCAAATCCACTTAAAGTCCCAGAACCCTCAAAAGAATTAATTATTTTTTTTGGTGAAACTGTATCAGTTGAAAGTTTGTGTTCTGCTAAATATTTTATACGACCAATTCTTGGATAATCACTATTTGAGTCTATAAAAATTTTATAATCAAAATAAGACGCTTTATTTCCTTTAGTTAAAAGATGTCTCCATTGAATGAAATTATATATTGATTTGTCTTTTGCTCTTTTTGCTGTTTTTAAAGCTGTTATCCAGTTAGCTTTTTTCATCTCAGAAATAGCTTTTTTTGCCAGGCCAAAATCTTTTTTGTTATAATATTTTGATATTTTGATATCAGATGTTTCCTTCGTGCCTGCTATTAATGGTTTTTTTTTGGGTAAAATAAAATCATTTGTTGTCTCTTTTTTTACTACATTTTTTTGTTCAATTTTTTTTTCCTCGCTTTTTTTAATTGGTTTTGGCAATGGTTTTAGGACATCGATTAATAATTTTTTTGCAGTTTCTTCTTTTGATTGGTTTGGTTTTTTTAGAGGTATTACCTCAGCAAAAGCAAAGGTATAAATATTTGACAAGCAAAATAAAAGTATTAAAAATAAGATTTTTTTTACCATAATCTTTACTATCTGAATCTTTAAACTATGTTATAAGTATTTATGTTCAAAGGATCAAATGTTGCTTTAGTCACTCCATTTAAAAATGATAAACTTGATGATGATACTTATATTAAGTTAATTCATTTTCATATAAAAAATGGTACCAATGGTTTGGTTCCAGCAGGAACAACAGGAGAATCTCCTACATTAAGTCATAAAGAACATGAAAGAGTAATAGAATTATGCGTAAAAGAGAGTAATGGAAAATTACCTGTTTTTGCAGGAACAGGTTCTAATTCAACTGAAGAGGCTATTTCTTTAACAACTCACGCTGAAAAAATTGGTGCAAATGCTGCTCTCATAGTTACTCCCTATTATAATAAACCAACTCAAGAAGGGCTATATCAACATTACAAATCTATAAATGACAACTGCGGAATTCCGATTATCATTTACAACATACCTGGTAGATCAGTTATTGATATGTCAGTTGATACAATGGCAAGATTATATGAATTAAAAAATATAATTGGTGTAAAAGATGCTACTGGGGATTTAGATAGGGTAGATCAAACATTAAAAAAGATGGGTAAAGATTTTGTTCAATTAACAGGAAACGATGATAATGCTTTTGAATTTAATAAAAGAGGTGGAGTAGGTGCTATAAGTGTTACAGCAAATATTGCACCTAAACTTTGTTCAGATTTTCAAAAATTTTCAAAATCACAGAGCGTAAGTGAAATAAATGATGCAGAAAAATTAAACAAAATTCTTCAACCAGTTCATCATGCAATGTTTGTAGAAAGCAACCCTAGCCCAGTTAAGTATGCTGCAAAATTATTAAATCTATGTGATGATAGTGTGAGATTACCTTTGGTAAAAGTAACAGAAAGCACTAAAGTGATTGTAAAGAAAGCCCTTCATTCTGCAAAATTAATTTGATGAATAAAAAAACCAATCATGGTTTAAAAATAATTTGTTTAAATCGAAAAGCTAGTTTCAACTATTTTTTTGAAGATTTATTAGAAGCAGGTATTGTTCTTAAAGGTTCAGAAATAAAATCTGTAAGAGATGGTAAAGTTAATATTGCAGACTCTTACGCTATAGAAAAAAATGGAGAGCTATTTCTTATTAATTCTCATATAGCATCATATAAACAAGCTAGTTATTCGAACCATAAACCTATTGAAGAAAGAAAACTTTTGCTTAATAAAAGAGAGATAAATAAGTTGATAGGCAAAATGCAAAGAGATGGGTTTACTATAGTACCTACAAAAATGTATTTTAAAAAAGGTAAAGCTAAAATTGAATTAGCTGTGGCAAAAGGAAAAAAACAATTTGATAAAAGAGCAGTTAAAAAAAGTAGGGACTGGAACCGTGATAAAGCAAGATATATTAGAAAATCAAGTTAAGCCAATTTATTTAGGTATTGGATCAAATTTAGGTAATAAAAAAAATAATATTGAAAAAGCTAAATTCAAATTGACTAATAACAAAATAAAGATAGTTAAATGTTCGAGTTTTTATGAAAGCTTATCCTGGCCTGATCCAAAAAAACCAAAATTCTTAAATATTGTCGTACAAATATTTACAAATCTTGATCCTTTAGAATTAATCAGTATATGCAAAAGGATTGAAAAAAGTCTTGGAAGAAAAAAAGGTCTTAAAAACTCCCCACGAAAATGTGATATTGATATACTAGATTTTAGTAATAAAAAAATGAAAGGAAAAGTCATATTACCTCATCCAAGATTACATAAGAGAAATTTTGTTCTTTTTCCATTATTTGAGATAAATAATACCTGGAGACATCCGCTATTAAAACTGGATATAAAAACTCTAATATTATCATTATCAAATAGAGACATAAGATCTATTAAACAAATTTAATTTAGTGATATAATACTTGTATGTTAAATTCTGAAGAATTAATAAATAAAGTCAAAATTTATAATAAATTTTTAAATCCTGAAAAATTAAATAAAGCCTATGATTTTGCTGTAAAAGCTCATAGTAATCAAAAAAGAGCTTCAGGCGATCCTTATTCAGTTCATCCTATTGAGGTTGCAAACATTTTAACTGATCTTAAGTTAGACAGTGCAACAATTACCACTGGATTACTACATGATACTATAGAAGATACCTATGCAACCTATGAAACAATTAAAGTTGAATTTGGAGATGAAGTTGCTGATTTAGTTAATGGTGTAACAAAAATTTCTGTTTTAGAAAATACAGCTACATCTAATTCAAAAGCTGAAAATTTCAGAAAATTAATTCTAGCAACATCTAAAGACATAAGAGTTTTACTTGTTAAAATTGCTGATCGTTTACATAACATGAGAACAATCAAAGCTATTTCAAATGATGAAAAAAGAAAAAGAATAGCTCAAGAAACAATGGAAATTTATGCACCTCTTGCAGACAGAATGGGTATGCATAGAATCAGAGATGAACTTGAGGATTTATCTTTTGAAGTTTTAAATAATGATGCAAGATCATTAATCCAAAAAAGACTAGATGAAATAAAATTAGACAAAAGAGATTTTTTTGAAACTCTTTCAAATGAAATAGATATTTTTTTGAAACAAAATAATGTAATCTCAAAAATTTATGGAAGAGAAAAAACTCCATTTTCAATATGGAGAAAAGTTCAAAAAAAAAGAGTTTCATTAGAGCAAATTACTGACATTATTGGTTTTAGGATAATTCTAGAAAATGTAGATGATTGCTATAAAACTTTAGGTGTATTGCATAAACATTGGAACTGTATTCCTGGAAAATTTAAAGATTATATATCATCACCAAAAATTAATGGTTACAAGTCTATACACACTGCAGTAATTGGTTCATATAAAAAGCCAATTGAAATTCAAATAAGAACAAAAAAAATGCATGACTTTGCCGAAAGAGGTATAGCTTCTCATTGGCAGTATAAATCATCTGAAAAATTTAATTCTTTGACTTGGAAAGAATATGATTGGTTAAAAGATTTGGTTGAAATAATTGAAAAAAATGAAAACCCTGAACATTCATATGAATATACAAAGTTGCAAATGTTTCAGGAAAATGTTTTTTGTTTTACACCCAAGGGATCAGTTATTAAATTACCTAAAGACGCCACTCCAATTGATTTTGCTTATGCGGTTCATACAAAAATAGGCAATACTGCTATAGGGTGTGAAATTAATGGTAACAAAAGTGAATTACAAGATATATTGAGAAATGGTGATACTGTGAAAATCATTACTTCTAAAAATAATTCACCATCATTACATTGGATTCCAATTACAAAAACAGGAAAAGCTAGATCTGCAATAAGAAAATATTGGCATGATAAAGGAGAAAAAAAAGAAAAAAGAATTAAGAAATATAATACTACATTATGGATTTCTTTACCAGATAAGCCAGGTCAGTTAGGAAATGTAAGCTCATTAATTGGTGAACATAAATTAAATATCTCAAATCTTGAAATGGCAGGTAAAAACCCTAATTATATTAATTTTAAGTTTCAACTAATTATAAGAGATCTAAAAAATTTTACTAATTTTATTGCAGAGCTTAAACAAAAAGGTATAAAATTTAAGATAATTAGACACGAAGATAAAAGAAATGCTTTCACACAAAAAATCCTTAGATATTTTAAGAAAAACTAACGCATTATTAGAAGGACATTTTGTTTTATCTTCAGGGTTACATTCTCCTAAATATATTCAATGTGCTAAACTTTTAAGCTTTCCTTCCAAAGCTGAAAAAATATGCAAGTCGTTAGCAAACAAAATTAAAAGGAAGTTTAAAAAGATTGATTTAATTTTAGCTCCTGCAATGGGAGGAATAATTATTGGATATGAAATTGGTAAACTTCTAAAAAAAGAAACAATTTTTTGCGAAAGGGTAAAAGGTCAATTTACTTTGAGAAGAGGTTTTAGTATTAAAAAAGGTCTAAAAGTTTTGATAATTGAAGATGTTATTACAACAGGTAAATCAAGCATGGAATGTGTAAGATTGATAAAAAAGGCTAAGGCATCCTTAGTTGGATTTGCCACTATAATTGATAGATCCTCAAAAAATTCTATAAAGATTAAACAAAAGATTGTTTCGCATCTTAAAATTAATGTCCCAACATATAAAAAAAAACAAATTCCAAAAGATTTAAAATTAATTCCAATATCAAAACCTGGAAGTAGATTTATTAAGTGAAACGTTTAGGGGTAAATATTGATCATATTGCAACATTAAGAAATGCACGTGGAGAACTGCATCCTGATCCTTTTTATGCTGCTAAATTTGTTAAAAAAGCAGGTGCTGATTCAATCACTATTCATTTACGAGAAGATAGAAGGCATATCAAAGATATTGATGCAAAAAAAATTTGCTCAATAAAAAATCTATTAGTTAATTTAGAAGTTTCAACCAATTCAGAAATTATAAAAAAAGCTTTAACAATAAAACCAAATTTTATTTGTATTGTTCCAGAAAAAAGAAAAGAAGTTACTACTGAGGGAGGATTAAATCTTAAAAAAAATAAATCAAAAATAAAAAAAATTATTTTTAAATTCAAAAAAAAAAAGATTAGGACAAGTTTATTCATTAACCCATCAATTAGTGATATTAAAACCTCATTTAATTTAGGGTCTGATTGTGTAGAAATACATACAGGAAAGTTAGCAAATTTAGTTAAGTCTAACAAAAATTATTATAAGGAACTTTTAAAAATTAAAAGATGTTCTAATTTTGCAAAAAATTTAGGTTTAGAAGTGCATGCAGGACATGGTCTTGATTATAAAACAACTAAACTTTTATCTAAAGTAAAAGATATAGAAGAATTCAATATTGGACATTATTTAATAGGAGAGTCGATTTTTTTTGGAATATCAAAGATTATCAAAAATTTTAAAAGAATATTAAGAAAATAATGATGAAAATATTAGGTATTGGAGTTGATGTTATAAATAATAAAAGAATAAGGTTATTAATTAATAATAAAAAATTTATAAATCGGACTTTTGGACCTAATGAGTTAAAAATCTCTAAAAAATTAGTTAATAAAACTAATTACTTTGCAAAAAGATTTGCTGCTAAAGAAGCTTTATCTAAATCTTTTGGCACTGGTTTTAGAAATAATTTAAATTTTAAAGATATTGAAGTTTTGAATGATGAAATAGGCAAACCCTATTTTTTACAATCAAAAAAAATTGATGAAATTATTAAAAAAAAATTCAAAGTTAAGAAATATAATTTGTTTCTTTCAATTTCTGATGAAAAAGATTATTCAGTAGCATTTACAATTTTACAGAAAAAATAATGTTTGATAAAAATTCTTTTAAGGAAAATATTAAAACTTTATTATATGCATTAATTATTGCTATTTTTATAAGGTCATTATTTATACAGCCATTTTACATCCCCTCATCATCAATGGAACCAAATCTATTAGTTGGTGATAGATTATTTGTAACTAAATATTCTTATGGTTACAGCAAACATTCATTTCCATTTAGTCCCCCAATTTTCTCGGGAAGATTACTTTTTAAAAAACCAGAGAGAGGTGACGTTATTGTCTTTAAGACACCTGCAGATAATAGAACAGATTATATCAAAAGATTAATAGGCTTACCTGGAGATGAGATCCAGTTTATTGATACTAATTTATATATTAATAATAGTGAAATATTAAAATCACTATCATCAAAAAAAGATAGAATTTTCTGTGGAAAAAAAGCTATCAACGTATTTACTTTTAATGAAATTCTCCCAAATGGTAAAAAACATAATACTGTGTATTTAAAGAATTTTACTTTAAAAAATTCTGATAAATTTAAAGTTCCAGATGATCATTATTTTTTTCTAGGGGATAATAGAGATTGTTCAAAAGATAGTAGATTTTTAACTAGTGTTGGTTATGTACATAAGGATAATCTTGTAGGAAAAGCACAATTTATATTTTTTTCTTCTGATTATTCTATAGGAAGCATTTTTTCTTTTTGGAAGTGGAATAAGTCAATAAGGTTTGATAGATTTTTTAAAAAAATTATTTGATGAAAATCGACTATCAAAGTTTAGAAAAAAAGATTAATACAGATTTCAAAAATAAAGATTTATTAATTAAAGCATTAACACATAAAAGCTATAACAAAGAAAACAATAATGAAAAATTAGAATTTTTAGGAGATCGTGTTTTGGGTTTAATTATAGCAAAAAAACTTCTTGAAATTTATCCTAATGAAAAGGAAGGAACTTTAGACAAAAAATTTGCCTCTCTTGTTAATAAAAAAACTTGTTTACAAATAGCAAAAAAGATTAATCTTGAAAAATACATCTTAACTCGAGATGTAAGTAAAAAAAAAAGTATCATACAAGATAAAGTTTTAGCAGATAGTTGTGAAGCACTGATTGGTTCCATTTATTTAGATAGAGGATTCAATTTTGTTGAAAAAATTATATTAGATTTATGGTCAAAAAACATTGAAAATAGTGTGATTACACAAATTGATGCTAAAACGATGTTACAAGAATTTTCACTAAAAAATTTTAAAAAACTTCCTATATACAAACTTATTTCAAATACTGGACCAAGACATAAACCTTTAATTAAAGTAGCTGTTAAATTAATAGATACAAAATTTTATACAGCAGAGGGAAAATCAAAAAAAGAAGCTGAACAAAATGCAGCTATAAAATGCTTACAAAATGTTAAGAAATTATGATTTGGGATGATACCGGTTTTTTACTAAGTAAAAATAGATATAATGAAAATTCTTTAATATCTGAAATTTATACAAAAAATTCAGGCAAAATTTCAGGAATAATTTTTGGTGGTACATCTAAAAAAATAAAAAATTATCTTCAAATTGGAAATAAACTTTATGTTAATTATAATTCAAAGTCAGAAAATAGAATAGGTTATTTTAAAATAGAAATTCTTGAAGCTTTATCTCCATTTTATTTTGATAATAATAAAAAACTTTCATGTATTTCATCAGCAATGAATCTAATTAAAATATTAACTGCCGAGTCTCAAAAGAATGAGAGTATATATACATTAATAGAAAATTTTTATATTTTATTAAGAAGTGATAATTGGATTAAAGATTATATTTTTTGGGAATTAGAATTATTCAAAGCCCTTGGATATGATTTAGATTTTAATAACCTGGTCTATGAAAAAATTATTGATAATAAAAAACATTATATATCGAGATCTTTAACAGAAAAAAAGATTGTCCCAAACTTTTTGGTTGATAGAAATCATTCATTTGTAGATATAAAAACTTTACTAATTGGACTAAAAATAATTAGCGATTATTTAGAAAAATCTATATTAAAACCAAACAATTTAAATCAGCCAAAGAGTAGATTGGAATTTATCGATACTTTAAAATAATTATTTTATTATTTTATCCAACCTATCAGCATAATAACTTACAATTGCATTAGCTCCAGCTCTTTTAAATGAAATTAAGCTTTCTAAAATCACATTTTCATCAACAAGTCCTTGCTCTATTCCTTTAGATAATAAAGAATATTCACCAGAAACTTGATAAGCCATAACTGGTATTTTAAAATTTTGTTTAATTAGTCTAATTATATCAAGATAAGGAAGTCCTGGTTTTACCATTACCATGTCTGCACCTTCTTTTATGTCTAATGAAACTTCTCTCAAAGCTTCATCACTATTTTTAAAATCCATTTGATAGTTTTTTTTATTACCTGTTAAAAGATTTTTTGAACCTACAGCATCTCTAAATGGTCCATAAAAACTAGAGGCATATTTTACTGCGTAAGATAAAATTTGTGTTAATTTATATCCATTTTTATCAAGAGATTTTCTAATTTCTCCTATTCTTCCATCCATCATATCAGATGGTGCAAGAACATCACATCCCATTTGTGCTTGTAATAAAGATTGATTAATAAGAACATCAATAGTCTCATCGTTAAGAACATAATTATTATTTAACAACCCGTCATGACCATGTGATGTATATGGATCTAATGCTACATCACACATTATACCAATTTCATTTTTATATTTTTTTTTAATTTGTTTTAATGCTTTACACACTAAGTTATTTTCATTTAACGCTTCTGATCCAAGCAGATTTTTTTTATTTTGATGCGTGTAGGGAAATAATGCAATCATTGGAAGACCAATTTTAATAGCTCTGTCAATTACTTGATTTATTTTATCCAAGGAATATCTATAAACCCCTGGCATTGATTTAATAGGTTGTCTTATATTTTTTCCATCAATCAAAAATATAGGTAATATAAAATCATTAGGAGTTAGGTTATTTTCCTCCACCAATCTTCTAGACCAATCACTTTTGCGACTGCGTCTAAGTCTCAAAGCTGGAAATTTTCCTGTAATCATCTTTAAAATATATTTATTATATGCGACAAATGTTATATACAAATATAACTCAAAAAAGATATTAAACAATCATATGGAATTAAATTTTAATGATTTTCAAAAACAAGATGTCAAATTTGACATCAATGAACTTCAAAAAGCTTATAAAGAGATACTTGAAATAAAAGATTTTAGTGGTCCAGAGGGAATATCTAATTTTGGAGCTATATCTTTAACTCAAATTCCTGGAGATCCAGACTCTGTTAAAGGACATAAAGCTAGAGGTATTTTTTGGACAAAACCAGATGCGTCAGGCAAAGAGGTGATTAGAGATGAAAAAATAAATGAGTCAGCATATTCAGAATTTATTGATGATTACAAAAATACTTACTTTAAAGAAGTCTTTGATATTTTGTCATCAAAATATAAGTTAGGTCGTGTTAGAATTTTATTAAAACAACCAAGATCAACCTTGAGCTGGCATAGAGATCCAGAGCCTAGATTACATATACCTATAATAACAAATCCTGGTGCTATAATGGTAATTGATAAAATTGCAAAACATTTACCAGCTGATGGCTCAGTATGGATTACAAATAATACAAAATATCATAATGCTTTTAATGGAGGAGAAGAAAACAGAATCCATTTGGTTGCTTGTGTTTTAGATCATAAATTTAATTAATTTGAAAAAAATATTTATTTCATCAGATCATGCAGGTTATAATCTTAAGGAACAAATAAAAAAAAAATTTAAAAAAAAATATATTTTTCAGGATTTAGGAACAGATAGTTCAATGGCTTCAGTCAATTATCCTGATTACGCTCATAAGCTTTGTAAAAAAGTAGCTTGTAATAGTAAAAATATAGGTATTTTGGTATGCGGTTCAGGGATGGGAATGTCAATGGCAGCTAACAAACACAAAAAAATAAGAGCTGCAGTGTGTTATTCAGTAAAAAACACAAAATTATCTAGATTGCATAACAATGCAAATATTATTACATTAGGGTCTAGGTTAACAAAAAAAAATATTGCCTTTAGATGTATAGAGACTTTTGTTAATACAAAATTTGAAGGTGGTAGACATAAAATAAGAGTGAAAAAAATTTAAAAAATGTCAAGTGAAACAAAATATTTAAATTCAAATTACAAAGATTTTTTTGAAAAAAGTCTTTCAAAATCTGATCCAGATTTGTTTAAAGCAATTAATGATGAATTAATTAGACAGCAAAATCATATAGAGTTAATTGCATCTGAAAATATTGTTTCTCAAGCAGTATTAGAAGCACAAGGATCGGTTCTAACAAATAAATATGCAGAGGGATATCCAGGCAAGCGATATTATAATGGATGTGAACATGTTGATGTTGCTGAACAATTAGCATTAGATAGAATAAAAAAATTATTCAATTGTAAATATGCAAACGTTCAACCACATTCAGGAGCTCAAGCAAATGGAGCTGTTTTTTTAGCTTTATTAAAACCCAATGATACTTTTATGGGTATGAGTTTAAATTCTGGTGGACACATTACGCATGGACTTAAAATTTCTATGTCGGGAAAATGGTTCAATGCAATAAGCTATGATGTAGATAAAAAATCAGAACTCATTGATTATGATAATGTTGAAAAACTTGCTTTAGAACATAAACCAAAACTTATTATTGCAGGTGGAAGTGCTTACTCAAGAGTAATTGACTTTAAAAGATTCAGAGAAATAGCTGATAAAGTTGGAGCATATCTTATGGTTGATATGGCTCATTTTTCAGGATTAGTTGCTGGTAAAGGTTACCCTAACCCATGTGATCATGCTCATGTAGTAACTTCTACTACACATAAAGTTTTTAGAAGTGCAAGAGGTGGTATAATTTTATCAAATGATATTGATCTTGGAAAAAAGTTTGATACTGCTGTCTTTCCAGGTTATCAAGGTGGACCTTTAATGCATATTATTGCTGCTAAAGCAGCAGGATTTTTTGAAGCATTAAAACCAGAATTTCAAACTTATATAAATAATGTTTTATCAAATGCTAAAATTCTTTCAGAAACTTTAAAAAATAATGGTTTTAAGATTTATTCTGGAGGAACAGATACTCATTTAATGTTAGTAGATCTTAGACCTTTTAAAGTGAAAGGAAATTTAGCAGCTGAAAGTTTATGTAGAGCTAATATTACGTGTAACAAAAATGGAATACCTTTTGATGCTGAAAAACCAATGATTACTTCAGGTATAAGATTGGGATCGCAAGCAGCTACAACAAGAGGGTTTGGACTAAAAGAATTTGAAAAAGTTGGTGAATTAATAACTAGAGTTATAAAAGGTTTATCTGAAAATCCTGAAGATAATAGTAAAGTGGAAAATGAAGTAAGAAATGAAGTTGTAAGTCTATGCTCTAATTTTCCAATTTATAAAAATTTAAATAAATGATTTGTCCCTGTGAAAAAAAAGGAGAGACCTCTGTAGTGGACTCACGTCCAACAGAAGATGGTACAGCCATACGAAGAAGAAGATTGTGTACTTGTGGAGCTAGATTTACTACCTTTGAAAGAATACAACACAGAGAAATAATGGTTGTTAAAAAAAATGGAAGAAAGTCCTCTTTTGATAGAGATAAACTTGCTAAGTCGATATATATTGCTCTTAAAAAAAGACCTTTAGACAGTGAAACTATTGAAAAATTTATCAGTAAGATATCAAGATCGTTAGAAGAATTAGGGCAAAGTGAAATTTCAAGTAATACAATTGGAACAATGGTAATGGAAGGTTTAAAAGAGCTTGATCCAGTAGCATATGTCCGATTTGCATCAGTTTATAGAAATTTTAGAGAAGAAAAAGATTTTGTACAATTTGTGGACAAAATAGATGTCTACAAAAAAAGATAAATTTTCATCAAAAGACAAAAATTATATGAAACTTGCTATTAATTTAGCAAGAGCTCGAAAAGGTTTAACAGGTGACAATCCTTCCGTTGGTTGTGTGATTGTAAAAAATGATAAGATCATTTCTATTGGGCAGACGGGCTTTAATGGTAGACCACATGCTGAATATAACGCAATAAATAATTCCTTAGAAAAAATCAAAGGTTCAAAAATGTATGTTACACTTGAGCCTTGTAGCCATTATGGGAAAACACCTCCATGTACAAATAGTATTATCAAAAGTGGTATCAGTGAAATTATCTATGCGATGGATGATATTGATAAAAAAGTTAAAGGAAAAAGTTTTAACATTTTATTAAATCGAAAAATAAAGGTTAAAAAAGGTATTTTAAAAACAGAGGTAAGAGATTTATATGAATCTTACATTATAAATAGAAATAAAAAATTACCTTATGTAACTGCAAAAATTGCCGTTTCGAACAATAAATTAATTTACAGTAAAGGAACTAAAAGAATAACAGATAAGTCATCTGATAAATTAACTCACTACTTGAGATATAAGAATGATTCAATAATGATTTCCTCTAAAACACTTAATATTGATAACCCTAAACTTAATTGTAGATTGAGGGGATTTGAAAAATTTTCACCCAGAAGAATAATTTTAGATAAGTATTTAGAGATAAAATTAAGTAGTTATATTTTTAAATCAGCAAAAAAAAACAATACAATAATATTTCATAACTCATTAGATAAAAAAAAAATCCAAATCCTAAAGAAAAAGGAAATAGCTTTAATTAAATCTAAAGTAGACAATAAAAAATTATTTGATTTAAGAATAATTTTAAAAAAATTGTATAGTTTGGGAACTAGAAATTTATTAGTTGAGGGTGGAGATAAAATAACTAAAAATTTGATTAAAAATAGATTAATTGACAAATTTTACCTGTTTAAAAGCCTTAAAAAGTTATCAAATAATAGAAAACATCAAAATTTTACATCTTTTGGTATATTAAATAATAGATATAAAAAAAAATCTAAAATTAGTTCTAAACTAGTAAAAGATAATATTACAATTTATAAAAGATGATATGTTTAATGGAATTATATTTAATCAAGGATTAATAACAAAAATATCTAAAAGATCAAAAGGTGTTAATATTTTTGTTAAGTCAAACCTAAAATTAAGCAATAAAGATATAGGAGTTTCTATTGCCTGTGATGGTGTATGTTTGACACTCATCACCATAAAAAAAAGAATTATGGAATTTTATCTTTCAAATGAAACTGTAAAAAGATCAAAGTTTAGATTTTTAAAATTAAAAGATTTGATTAACTTAGAGCTACCGCTTAGATATGGACAAAAAATCTCAGGTCATATATGTCAAGGACATGTTGATACTACTGGTAAAGTTGTAGACATAAAAAAAGTAGATAAATCTTATATTTTTGATTTTGAAATAAACTCTAAAGAAAGAAAAAATATTATTGAGAAAGCCTCTATTTGTATTAATGGTATTTCGTTAACAATTTCAAAAAAAACCAAAAAAGGTTTTCAAATTTGGGTAATACCACATACTTTTAAATTAACTAATTTATCAAAAGTTAAAAAAGGAAATCTTGTCAATATTGAAATAGATATACTATCAAAATATGTTAAAAATTTTTTTCATGAAAAAAAATAATTATTCCCCAATTGAAACTATAATTAAAATTGCCAAAAATGGTGGAATGTACATACTTGTAGATGATGAAAAAAGAGAAAATGAAGGTGATCTCATTATTTCAACGTCAGATACTAATTCTAAAAATATAAACTTCATGGCAAAATATGGACGAGGATTAATTTGTTTGGCCCTAGATAGTTTACAAGCTAAGCGATTAAATTTGTCTCTTATGTCTCCAGTTAACCAATCAAGAAATAAAACTGCTTTCGCTGTATCTATTGAGGCTAAGAAGGGCATTACAACAGGTATATCTGCCATTGATAGAGCAAGAACTATTAAAATTGCATCAAAAAAAAATGCAAATAAAAATCATATCGTCTCACCTGGTCATGTTTTTCCAATTATTGCAAAAGATGGTGGTGTTCTTGTGAGAGCTGGTCATACAGAAGCTTCTGTTGATATTTCAAAATTAGCTAAAAAAAATAATTCAGCTGTTATATGTGAAATAATGAATGAAGATGGTACAATGGCCAAAGGTCAAGATTTATTTAATTTTGCAAAAAAACACAAATTAAAGATTGGTAAAATTGAAGACCTAATTTCATATCGATTAAAAAAAGAAAAGTTAATTAAATTAAAAAAATCATCAGATTTTAAAGTTAAAGAACAAAAATATAAAATCAAGATTTACGAAAATTTATTAGATGGATCAGAACATTTTGCACTTGTCAAAGGTTCAGTTAAAAAAGGAATTATACCACGTGTAAGAGTTATCTCATCAAATGTTGTACATAATTATCTTATAAATCAAAAATTACCTAATTCATTTAACAAAACTCTTAATTATTTTAAGAAATTCAATAATTGTGTTTTAGTTTTTATTAAGGACACAAACCTTAAATCAGTTTCTCAAACTTTAAAAGATTATAAAAATAAAGATTTCTATAAAAAAGGTAACGATAAACTCATAAGAAATTATGGTATTGGCGCACAAATTATTAAAGATTTAAAAATTAAAAAGATGATATTAATAACAAAATCACCAAAAAAGGTTATTGGTTTAGAAGGTTATGATATAAAGATAACTAAACAAGAGTTAATTTAATGAATAAAAAACTTTTAATAGTAAATGCAAATTATTACCAAAATATTTCATCAGGTTTACTTAAAAGTGCATTAAAAACTATACCTAAAAAATTCAAAATAAAGATTATTAATGTTCCTGGTGTATTCGAAATACCAGTAACCATTTCAAAAAATTTGAAAAAATTTGATGCCTTCATAGCAATTGGCTGTGTAATAAAAGGTCAAACACCACATTTTGATTTTATATCTCAAGCATCAACTGAAGGAATTATGAAATTATCAATTGACTCAAAAAAACCTATTGGGAATGGAATTATTACCTGCTTGAATATGAAACAAGCCATTGTTAGAAAAAAAAAAGGTGCAGATGCGGCTAATGCTATCTTATCAGTTTTATCACAAAAATGAAAACTAACTTTAGTCCTAAAAATAATCCTAGAGTAATAATTATTCAAAAGTTATATGGAAAATATTTTAATAATGATGAACAATTAATCTTCCCTAAGCATAGATTTAAAAAATTTATTAAAGATATTGTTTTTGGAACAATTGAACGCAATGAATTGATTTTAAAAGAATTAGATAAAAATTTAGGTAAAGAATTTTCTTATAAGAATTTAGATAAATTATTTCAAGTTATTTTAAAATCTGCCACATATGAGTTTTTATACAAACCCAACTTATCAATGAAAATAATAATTAAAGAATATCTAAACGCTTCAAATTTCTTTATAGATGACGGACAAACTAAATATTTAAATGCTTTGTTGGATAATATTGGAAAAAAATTAAGATCTTCAAATGCATGAAATTCAGCTTATAAATAAATATTTTTCTCAATTGTCCACAGAGAATAAAAGTGCATTAAATTTAAATGATGACGTTTTTTTTGATAAATCAAAAAAATTAGTAATTTCAATAGATACTTATGTAGAGGGTGTGCATTTTGTTGATTTTAAAAAGCCAGATCTTGTAATTAAAAAAATAATTAGGTCGTCTATATCAGATATTATTTGTAAAGGGGTTAGGCCGAAATATTATTTTATATCAGGATCAGGTAATAAAAGATCGTTTTCATCATCTAATTTAAAAAAAATTTCAAAATCTTTGAAACAAGAGCAGAATAAATATAATATATTACTGTGTGGTGGAGACACTGTTTATTCAAATAAATTGAGTTTTACAATTACTTCTGTTGGTTTTTCAAAGAAAATAGTACCCAGAAATAATGCAAAATTGGATGATGATATTTATGTAACTGGTAATTTAGGTGATAGTTTTGCAGGCTTAAATATTCTTAGTAAAAAGATTTATTCTGATAAGACATTAAGTAAATACTTTGAAAGTAAATATTATTTACCTAATTTACATTCACAATTAAGCAATAAGCTATTAACTTTTGCTAATACATCCATAGATATTTCTGATGGTTTAATTGTTGATTTAGAAAAATTAATTAATAAACAAAGATTTTCTTATAAATTAAATTTAGATTGTGTTCCAATATCTAATAATCTTAAAAAACTTCTTATTCAAAAAAAACTAGATAAAATTTCTTATATTTCCCAAGGAGATGATTATCAAATTTTATTTACTGCTAATTCGTCTAAATCTAGAATCATTAATAAAACTGCCAAGACTTTAGGTATAAAAATTTCTAAAATAGGAAAAATTTGTTCTAACCAACAAAAATCACAAATAATTGATGAAAAAGGGAAGAAAATTGCTGTTAAAACAAAAGGATATTCTCATAGATTTTAGAAGTTAATTATTGCCTTTTATATCCTTTTTTGTATTGTGCGTTTTTTATAATTAACAACCAACAACATAATTAAGGTCAATATGAACTCATCCATTGAAACTATTCTTTTATATACTATTGCAGCAGGTCTTTTATCTATTGTCTATGGATATTTTACAGGAAAAAATATTTTAAATTCAAGTCCAGGAAATTTTAAAATGCAAGAAATTGCCTCTGCTATACAAATTGGTGCTAAAGCTTATTTAGCTAGACAGTATAAGACAATTTCAATTGTTGGTGTTGTTGTTTTGGTAATAGTGAGTATCGCTTTTAGTCCTCTTGTTGGTTTGGGGTATTTGATTGGTGCTACTTTATCAGGTATCGCTGGATATGTTGGAATGCTGGTTTCAGTTGAAGCGAATGTTAGAACAGCTGAAGCATCTAGAAAAGGTTTAGCAAGTGGTCTTTCAGTTGCTTTTAAATCTGGTGCTGTAACGGGAATGTTGGTTGCTGGCTTAGCATTATTGTCTATCGCAGTATATTATTACTTATTACTAAAATTAAATATTGATGAAAGAGAAATTGTAAATGCTTTAGTAGCATTAGGATTTGGTGCTTCATTAATATCGATTTTTGCAAGATTAGGTGGTGGAATTTTCACAAAAGGTGCTGATGTAGGAGCTGACTTGGTAGGAAAAGTTGAGGCTGGTATACCAGAAGATGATCCTAGAAATCCAGCTGTAATTGCAGATAATGTAGGTGATAATGTTGGTGACTGTGCAGGTATGGCAGCTGATTTATTTGAAACATATGCAGTAACTATTGTTGCTACAATGGTTTTGTCATCTATTTTCTTTCAGGGTGACATGTCTATGATGATTTATCCTCTTACAATTGGTGGAGCTTGTATTTTAACTTCTATATTAGGAACTTTTTTTGTAAAACTTGGAAAAAGTAAAAATGTAATGAATGCATTATATAAAGGTTTTGTTGTTTCAGCTGTTTCGTCTTTAGTAATACTTTATCCAGTTACTGACTACGTATTAGGTTTAGATAATACATATAATTTAGAAAATAAAGTTTTTTCAGGAATGAGTTTATATTATTGTGGAATTATAGGTCTAGTTATTACAGGTCTATTAATTTGGGTTACTGAATATTATACTGGAACTAATTATAGACCAGTTAGAAGTGTAGCTAGTTCTTCAACTACAGGTCATGGAACTAATGTTATTCAAGGATTAGCAGTGTCATTAGAAGCAACAGCTATTCCGGCTTTAATTATTGTTACTGGAATTTTATCAACAAATTATATTGCTGGTCTATATGGAATCGCGATTGCTGTTACTACTATGTTGGCTCTAGCTGGTATGGTTGTAGCACTCGATGCATACGGTCCAGTTACAGACAATGCTGGGGGAATAGCAGAAATGTCAAAATTACCAAATAATGTGAGAAAAACTACAGATGCTCTTGATGCTGTTGGAAATACTACAAAGGCAGTAACAAAAGGATATGCAATTGGGTCTGCAGGATTAGGAGCCCTAGTACTTTTTGCTGCTTATACTGAGGACATAAAACATTTTTCTAAAGAAGCTGGATCTGCACTTGAGGGAATTGTTGTAACTTTTGATTTATCAAATCCATATGTAGTTGTAGGTTTATTGATTGGTGGAATGCTTCCATACTTATTTGGTTCAATGGGAATGCAAGCCGTTGGAAGAGCAGGTGGTGCGGTTGTAGTTGAAGTAAGAAGACAATTTAAAAAATTTCCTGGTATTATGAAAAGAAAACAAAAACCAGACTATGCTAAGCTTGTTGATTTATTGACAGTGGCCGCAATTAAAGAGATGATTATACCTTCTTTATTGCCTGTACTATCTCCAATTGTTTTATACTTTATAATATTTGCTATTGGAGGACAGGTAGCAGCACTAGCTTCTGTTGGAGCAATGTTATTAGGTGTTATTATAACAGGTTTATTTGTTGCAGTTTCTATGACTGCTGGTGGTGGTGCTTGGGACAATGCAAAAAAATATATTGAAGATGGTAATCATGGCGGAAAAGGTTCTGAGGCTCACAAAGCTGCAGTAACAGGTGATACAGTAGGTGACCCTTATAAAGATACAGCGGGTCCAGCTGTTAATCCAATGATTAAAATTACAAATATTGTGGCACTACTTCTGTTAGCTGTAATTGCTGGTTAGTTTTTAATCCTTTTTTTACCTAAAGGATCATCAATTTTTTGCCTTAAAGTCGATAAGAAATTATAGATGAACGATTTTTTCGAATAGTTTACAGAAGTAATATTGTCATCAAATTCTATATTTTGCATATCTTTTATATCGTAAAATTTTTTACTAACCAATAAGCCTTTATTGTCAATTTCTAAAACTAATACATTATTTTTTAGTAATTTTTTTTTTCCTAATTTTGTTAATTTTGAACTACTAGTTTTCCTTTCAATATATATATAAACCTCATTTTCAAATGTGCTTTTTGTAGAAGGTGGGCCAATTAATTCTAAAATGTCGTTTTTATTTGAATCATTTATCTTTAATTTTGTTTGCTTTTTATCTAAATTATGTACACCATGATGTAATATAACTTTATTGAGTGAGCATTGTGTTAAGATCAATATCGAAAATATCAAAAAAAAGTATTTCATGAATAAAAATTACATAAATGTTTATAATAATTTAATCAAATTAACCACTAATAAAAAATTATATAGTGGTTTAGCAAACCAAGACACATTTTCAGATAGATTGATATTATTTTTGATACATTTTGCCTTTTTTTTAAAGATGTATAAAAATGAAAAAAACTCAGTAATACTTCAAGAAATTTATGACTTTAATTTTAAGCAACTAGAATTATCTATTCGTGAGATTGGATATGGAGATCAATCAATTAACAAAAAAATGAAAGATTATATTAACTTATTTCATTCAATTATTTCAGAAATTCATTTCTGGGACGAATGTACTAAAATTGATAAAAAAAAAAAGATTTCATTATTTTTAGAAAATATTGAAAAAAATGAATATTTAGTTGAATATTTTGATGATTTTAGAGATGATTTAAGAAAAAAAAATTTGAATTATTTTATAAAAGGTGTAAATAATTCGTAATTATGGCTGTCCCTAAACGAAAACAAACTCCATCTCGAACTGGTATGAGAAGAGCAAAGAATATGAAATTTGCATCTAAAAATGTGATCGAAGATAAAAAGTCAGGAGAATATAGACTATCACATCATTTAGATCTAAAAACTGGCATGTATAAAGGACGTCAAGTTCTAGACCCAAAAGAATAAATACTTTAAAATCACAGAATGTCTAATTTAATAAAGATTGCAGTTGATGCAATGGGGGGAGATGGTTCACCCAAAAAAATAGTTGATGGAATTATTCACAATCATAAATCCCATCATGAAAACTATTTTAAAATTTTTGGTACTGAAAATGAAATTAATAAATATATTGATAATAAAATAGATAAAAATTTTTATGAAATTGTAGATACAAAAAATGTTGTAAAAAGTACAGATAGTCCTTTAGAAGCTGCGAAAAGAGGAAAGGATACCAGTATGTGGTTATCTATTGAGAGTGTAAAAAAAAAAGAAAGTGATATTGTTATCTCTGCTGGAAATACTGGAGCATTACTTGTTATTGCAAAACTAAATCTTAAAATGATTGAAAATATTGATAAGCCAGCATTATCTGCCCTCTGGCCAAATAAAAAAGGAATGAGTGTTGTCTTGGATCTTGGAGCAAACATTGAATGTAGTTCTAAAAATCTAGTTGATTTTTCGATAATGGGTGCTGCTCTTTATAAATCACTTTATCCCCAAGAAAATCCAAATGTAGCATTGTTAAACATAGGCTCAGAAGAATTGAAAGGTAACGAAATAATTAAAGAAACTTTTCAAAATTTAAATGAAAAACAATTAAATAATTTTAATTTTTCAGGATATATTGAGGGTAATGAGTTAATGAATGGTGAAGTTAATGTTATTGTATCAGATGGATTCACAGGGAATGTTGCTTTGAAAACAGCTGAAGGTACCGCAAATTTTATAACAAATGAACTTAAAAAGGCTCTAAGCGGAACAATCTTAGGTAAGATATCTTCTATACTTAACATTTCAAATTTAAAAAAATTCAAGAAAAGATTAGATCCAAGATTATATAATGGAGCAATTTTTATTGGATTAGATACACCAGTTGTTAAAAGCCATGGTGGTACTGATTACATAGGTTTTTCTAATTCTTTAGATGTTTGTAATAGAATTATTAAAGGTAATTTGATAGATAAAATTAAAGAAAATATCTAATAAATGAGAATAAATTTAACTAAAAAAGACTTAGTTAATGTCGTCTACATGCAAATTGGATTTTCAAAACATATCGCTGTAAATTTAATTGATGAGTTTTTTTCAATGATTATTGAAGATTTAGAAAAAGAAAAAAAGTTAAAATTATCTAATTTTGGGACTTTTAGTGTTAGAGAAAAAAAATCCAGAATTGGCAGAAACCCCAAGACCAAAGAGGAAAAAAGTATTTCTAAAAGAAATGTTGTATTATTTAAACCATCAAAAGGATTTAAAGAATTAATTAATTCAAAATAAAATGATTAAAAATTCTGAAGCTTATAAAACTATAGGTGAGGTAGCTAAAATTTTAGAACTTAATTCTAGAAATAATAAAACAATTACAACAAACACAATACGTTTTTGGGAAAAAGAATTTAAACAAATCAAACCTAAGATTTTAAATGGAAAAAGAAGATATTATGATAATAAAAATATTGAATTATTAAAAAAAGTCCATTTTTTGTTGAAAGATCAAGGTATGACTATTAAAGGTGTTAAAAAAATTTTAAATAACAAAGAAGCTTTAAAACTTGACGAAATGACAAATCATTCTATAAAAGCACCTGAATTTAAAAATAAGTTAGTAAAAATTTCTAATATAATTAAAAGTTTAAAAAAAAGATAATTATAATATGGCAAAAAAAACGCATGTAAAAGTAAGATTAGTTCCTGAGTCAAAACCTGACAGTTCTTTTTTTTACTATATAAAAAAACCAGCAGGTGGTGAAAAAGCTAAAGTAAAATTAAAAGCAAAAAAATATAATCCAGCGACAAGAAAACATGAAGTTTTTGTTGAAAAAAAACTTCCACCTCATAGTAAATAATTATTTTTTTTTAAAATTTCTTCTTTCGAAATTTATATAAGCTGCTATCATATTTTTCCAAATCTTATTTGTTATTCTTGGATCAATATTATTTCTAATTGATTTTTTTTTGATATTTCTTAAAATTATTTTTATTCTTTTTTGATCAACTATTTGATTTTTTTTTTCTTTTAATGCTAAAACTTTTTTTACTAAATTAGTTCTTATTTTAATTAGTTTGATAAGTGAATTATCTAATTTATCTAATTCAAATCTAATTTTACTTAGTTTTTTTCTTTTTAATGGCGACATTTATTTATTAGGATATATAAAAAAATATTATATTTATCCAGATATGTATACAAAAAATCCAAAAATTAATAATCAATTATCCTTTTGGTTAATTTCAATGTTTTGGATTATATCTATAATGATAATTGTTGGTGGTTTAACAAGATTAACAGACTCTGGTCTTTCAATTACCAAATGGCAATTATTCACAGGTATCATCCCACCTTTAAATCAAGATGAATGGACACATTATTTTAACCTTTATAAAGAAATACCAGAATACAAATTACAAAATCTTAACATGTCGATAAATGAATTTAAGATAATTTTTTGGTGGGAATGGGCTCATCGTTTTCTTGGAAGATTAATAGGTATTGGATTTTTGTTTCCGCTTCTTTACTTTTCTTTGAAGATTAAATTATCTAAGTTATATGGTTTTTATTTAATTTTTTTTCTTATTTGTTTTCAAGGTTTTGTAGGATGGTACATGGTTAGTAGTGGTTTAATTGATAGAGTAGATGTTAGTCATTTTAGGCTTTCGGCACATTTATTTATTGCTTTTTTTATTTTATCAATGATTTATTGGAATTATCTTAAGATTAAGAAATATAAATATATATCTCATCAAATAAACCCATTAATTCCTTTTTTCTTTTTAGTTTTAATATTTTTGCAAATTTTATTTGGTGCTTTTGTGTCAGGTTTAGATGCAGGTAAAATTTACAATTCATGGCCATTAATGAACAATGGATACTTTCCTGATGATAATGATTTTGTAAGTTTGTTCAAATTGTCTGCTCTTAGTGATCCATCTTTAGTTCAATTTATACATAGAAATTTAGCTTATATCATTGGGATTTTTTATTTTTTTATGATCTATAAAATTTATAAAAAAAAAATGTATGGATTGTATAAATCTATAAACATCTTAGGGGGTTTAATAATTTTACAAATTATTTTAGGAATTTTTACAGTAATAAATGGTGCACAGATTTATATTGCCTCCATGCACCAAATAAGTTCAATATTTTTGGTTACATCAAGTATTTATTTTTTTCATTTAAATACGAAATCTAACTAACAGCTTTTAAAGTTCCTTTTGAAGATTTATTTAAAGCCTGATCTAAATCCTCTATTATATCATCAATATGCTCTAAACCTATACATAGTCTGACATAACTTTGAGTAACACCAGAAGCTGCAAGTTCCTTTTCGTTAAGCTGGCTATGTGTAGTGCTAGCCGGATGAATAGCTAAACTTCTAGCATCACCAATATTTGCGACATGATAAAACATTTTTAATGACTCTATAAATCTTTTACCAGCTTCAATACCACCTTTAAGCTCAATACCAACCATAGGACCATTGCCACCATTAAGATATTTTTTTGCTCTATCAGCAATTTGTTTGTCATGTTCAGTAGAATAGATGACTTTTGTTACCTCTTTATGTTTTTTAAGAAAATTAACAACATAATCTGCATTTGCACAATGTTGTCTCATTCTTAATGTTACTGTTTCAAGACCTTGAATGATTGCAAAGGCATTATCAGGAGAACAAGCTGAACCTAAGTCTCTTAATAAACAAACTCTTGCTCTCACTGCAAAAGGAACATTTGCTCCAGTCAATTCAGGTACAACCTTACCCCAAATAGCTCCATTATAACTAGCATCTGGCTCATTAAATAATGGCTGTCTTTTAGGATCTGCTGTCCAATCAAAATTACCACTATCAACAATACTTCCTGCGATAGCAGTACCATGTCCACCAATATATTTTGTGAGAGAGTGAATTACTACTGCAGCGCCATGTTCAATGGGTTTACATATTACTGGTGCAGCTGTATTATCCATTATAAGGGGTATGTTGTGCTTTTTTCCTATGTCTGAAACTTCTTTAATAGGGAATACCCGCAAATATGGGTTTGGTAACGTTTCACCATAAAAAGCTCTGGTATTATCATCAATTTTTTTTTCGAAGTTTTTTGGATCTTTTGGATCCGCATATCTTATTTCAATACCAAGTTTACTTAAAGTATGTGTAAACAACGACACAGTCCCTCCATATAGATCAGTTGAACTAACAATGTTATCACCAGCCTGGGCAACATTTAATACTGAAAATAATGATGCTGTTTGACCAGATGCAACTGTCAGGCAAGCTAAGCCTCCTTCAAGAGCGGCAATTCTTTTTTCCAATACATCGTTTGTAGGGTTCATTATCCTAGTGTAAATATTACCGAACTCCTTTAACGCAAAGAGATTAGCCGCATGGTCCACACTGTTAAATTGATATGACGTAGTTCTATAGATAGGTACAGCAACTGCATTTGTAGCTGGATCACTTCTATAATCTCCACCATGAATTGCTATGGTTTCTGGATTGTTTCTTTTTTTAGTCATTTTACTCCTTTTTTAGTGCTTCTGCTTTATGCAAGGTGCACAATATAGTTCAAATACCTACCGAATTTGTTTGAAAATTTCCTGTTTAGCTGTAGCCCGCAATAGGAACAAATCGGCAATTTAAATATATCAAAATTACACTATAAAACAATATAAATATCAATTTGACTTTATAGTTATTAATAGTATTAATCCTGGCACAATGACAAAATTCCTTAAAAAAGACCAATTAACATCATCATGGTACGAGATTGATGCTAAAAATGCGATTGTTGGAAGACTGGCCACTGTTATTTCAAAAATTATCAGAGGTAAAAATAAAACTACATTTACACCTCATATGGATGATGGTGATTTTGTTGTTGTAAAGAATATTGAACAAATAAAATTTACAGGAAAAAAATTTCAAAATAAGAAATATTACAGACACACAGGTTATCCAGGTGGAATTAAAGAAACTACTCCAGAAAAGCTTTTTGAAAAAAAACCTGGTGAAGCTTTAAAACTTGCTGTTAAAAGAATGTTGCCTGGTGGAGTTTTAGGCAGAAAACAACTTACAAAATTAAAGATTTATTCTGGGGATAGTCATCCGCATTCTTCACAAAACCCTAAAATTATTGAGTTAAATAAACTCAATAATAAAAATGTTATCAGAGATTAATATGGAAAACTTACAATCAGCAAAATCTCCAAAATTAGATTTTAAAGATAGTAAATACGCTACTGGTAGAAGAAAAACTTCAATAGCTAAAGTTTGGTTAAAAAAGGGTTCTGGAATAATATATGTTAATGGTAAATTATTTAATGAATATTTTGCTAGTGACAACCACAAGATGTTAATAACAAGACCTTTTGAGTTAATAAATCAAGCAACAGATTTTGATGTAAGATGTAGTGTTAAAGGTGGAGGGCCCACAGGTCAAGCTGGAGCAATGGTTCACGGAATATCAAAAGCTTTAGTTTTATTTGATGAAACGTACAAAACAACACTAAAAACTGAAAAATTGACAACCAGAGACTCTAGAGCAGTTGAGAGGAAAAAGCCTGGTAGAAAAAAAGCCAGAAGAAGTTTTCAATTTTCTAAAAGATAATTCTTTTTTAACTATTAACTGTTATAATATAAAATGCACAAGCTTAATGCTTTAATTGCTGGATCTACTGGATACATAGGTATTCAATTAATTAAATTATTGGTTAAACATAAAAACATAAATATAAGATATTTATGTGGAAATAGTTCAGTAGGAAAAAAAATTTCTTTTTTTGATAAATCATTAGTAAATAAGAAATTACCTAAAATAATTAAATTTAATAAAAAATATCTTAAAGATGTAGATATTGTATTTACTGCATTGCCAAATGGTGAGGCACAAGTTATCTCTAATCATTTAGAAGATAGAAATGTGTTAATAGATCTAGCTGCTGATTTTAGATTAAAGAAAAGTTCAGATTATTTAAAATGGTACAATTTAAAACATAAAGCTATAAGAAATATAAAAAAAAGTATTTATGGATTGCCTGAAGTAACATTTAAAAAAGTCAAAAAATTTGATATTATTAGTTGTCCTGGCTGTTATCCAACTTCTATACTTTTACCATTAATACCTTTGATTCAAAAAAAAATGATTTATTTGAATAATATTATTATTGATTCAAAATCAGGATATTCTGGAGCAGGTCGAGGTGTTCATAAGAAATATAAAGATAAGAACCTTTATGAATCATTAAGTGCTTATGGAGTGGCATTTCATCGACACAATATTGAAATTGAACAAGAAATAAAAAAACATACAAAATCTAAATTTAATTTTACTTTTACACCGCATTTATCACCAATGTTTAGAGGCATTCTAAGCACTATATATCTTGATTTAAAACCAGGTTTTTCAATTTCTAAGGCTTATAGTCTTCTTAAGAAATTCCATAAAAATAATAAATTTATTAAGATTCTAAATCTTAACTCCTTAGTAAGTACAAACGATGTTATTAATACTAATAATTGTTATATTTCGATTTGTAGATCTAAGTACAAAAATAGAGTAGTAATTTTATCTGCTTTAGATAATTTGATTAAAGGTGGTGCAGGTCAAGCAATTCAAAACATGAATTTAAAGTTTGGCTTTAATGATTACGAGGGCTTAAGATGAAAAAAATTTTCTTTTTACTGTTATTATTGTCAGCATGTTCCTCTAATGAATTAGAAAATAATCTGGTAAATGATTTTATATTTTCTGAAAAAATGAATTTTAATGAATTTAAGATGAAATTGGAAAATTATGCAGATCAATCTTCATATCCTAATATAGATAATTAATATGAGTAATAATATAAACATAGCAATTGTGGGATTGGGTCAAATTGGTATTTATCTTTATAATGAATTAAGAACAAAAAAAAAAGAAATTGAAAGAAAAACTGGTAAAAAAATTAAAATAGTAGCAATCTCAGCAAAAAATAAAAATAAAAAAAGAAGGTTTTTAATATCCAAAAAAATATTTTACACAAACCCATTACAGATTTTTAAAAAAGAAAAAATTGATGTTTTGTTCGAATGCGTGGGATTATCAGATAGTATTTCAAAAAAAATTGTTGAGACAGCATTAATCAATAAAATAAATGTTATTACTCCCAATAAAGCTTTAATAGCAAAACACGGCGATCACCTTGCTTTATTAGCTGAAAAAAATCAGGTTAATCTTGAATTTGAAGCATCTGTAGCAGGTGGCATCCCAATTCTTAGAACTATTAAAGAAGGTTTAGCAACTAATAAGATAAACAAAGTTTATGGAATATTAAATGGAACAACTAATTATATCTTGTCTGAAATGGAAAATAGTAATGAAACTTTTGATAAAGTATTGCAAAAAGCACAAAAACTTGGTTACGCTGAACCAGGTAACCCTAAGTTAGATTTAAATGGCTTTGATGCTTTTGCGAAAGTAAGAATATTATCAGCTCTCTCTTTCAATACGAAGATTTCTAAAAGTAAATGTATAATGGAAGGAATTGAAAATATTAAATTAGAAGATATAAAAATAGCTAATCAATTAGGTCTTAGAGTTAAATTGCTTGGAATTTCTGAAATCATCAATGGTCAATTATTTGAGACTGTTCATCCATGTTTAGTAAGTAAAAAGACATATATAGGAAATGTTAATGGTGTTATGAATGCAGTTATTACTGAAGGTAAACCTGTAGGGGAGAGCGTTTTACAAGGTGAGGGTGCCGGACCTGGTCCAACTTCTTCATCATTATTATCAGACTTATTGTCAATTTTAAGAGGAAATACTAAATATCCTTTCGGTATTTCCTCAAATAAAAGAAGGTCTATTAAACCATTTAGTAATGATAAATATACAAACTCATTATATTTAAGATTTGAAGTCAAAGATAAGCAGGGAGTTCTTTCATTAATTACGAATAGATTAGCCAAATATAAGATTTCAGTTAAAAGAATAATTCAAACACCTGATAAGAAAAATAAAAAGGCAACAATCGTAATTATTACCCATAAAACAACAGAAATTAACGCAAGAAACTGCTTAGCAGTATTTAAAAAGAATAAGAATATTCTTAAATTTCCAACATTAATTAGATTATATAATTAATGGATATCTACATAAAACTTTTTGAGGTTTTGTTTCCTGTATTTTTTGTTGTTGGTATTGGTTACTATTTAGGCAAAAAAAACCCAAAAATAGATACAGCGTTCATTACAAATTTTGCAGCAAATATAGGAACTCCTGCAATGATTATTTACGCTTTAAATCCTGTAAATATTTCATTCAATATTTTTATAGATTACTTTTGGTATTATGCGTTAGCTATCGCTGGATTTATGATTACTGGAATTATAATTCTATATCTTCTGAAGACTAAAGATATTATTAGAGAGCTTCCTCCATTAACAATGCCTAATACAGGAAACATGGGTTTACCAATTTGTTTATTTGCTTATGGCTCTCAAGGACTTGGGGTTTCAGCAGCAATATCTGCTTTAATTATTTTGTGTCACTTTACTTTAGGAGTTTTTTTAGCTGACAGAAAATTCAGTATAAACGTTATAATAAAAAGTCCTCCTTTTTATGCAATAATAGTTTCAGTATTTTTACTTTATTACGATTTAGAACTTCCTGGATTTGTTGAAAATACTACTTTCTTATTAATGTATGCAACTATATTTCTTATTTTGATGTCTTTAGGAATAGCACTAACAAGATTAAAAGTTTTTTCTCTTAATAAAGCTATATTCTCTTCTATAGGACGTGTAATCGTTGGACCTATAATTGGATATCTATTAATTCTGTATTTTAATTTGGAAGGTTTTGCTGCCGGTGTTTTATTGATTCAATGTTCAATGCCTAGTGCTGTTCTAAATTATTTAGTGGCTTCAATATATTCACCTAAAAAAATTGTTGATAGTGTTGCTAGTACTATTGTTGTGTCAACATTAATGTCATTTATAACTATTCCAATCGTTGTATTCTTTGCTTTAAAATACTTTAATTAATCTATATCCTCCTTCTAAAAATGAAGGCTATAACTTTTAATCTATTGGCATGGGTGATGCTTCCTATAATGGATGGATTTGCAAAATATT
>JBJLDX010000026.1:0-34617 GCA_045566175.1 Candidatus Pelagibacter sp.
GTATTCTTTGCTTTAAAATACTTTAATTAATCTATATCCTCCTTCTAAAAATGAAGGCTATAACTTTTAATCTATTGGCATGGGTGATGCTTCCTATAATGGATGGATTTGCAAAATATTTAAGTGCAGATCTTCCAGTATTACAAATTACATGGGCAAGATATTTTTTTACAGTGGCTTTCACTTTTCCTATTATGTTTTTCTTTTTTCGAAAAAATCTTGTATGGACGGATAAACCAAAATTACAATTCATAAGAGGTTTAATTCTTTTAACTGCTAATATTTGTTTCTTTTATTCAATTTCGGTAATTTCTTTAGCAAAAGCATTAACCTTAGCTTTTGTTGCTCCTTTAATTGTTACAGCTTTTTCTCCAGTTTTTTTAGGTGAGAAGGTGGGATTTAGAAGATGGTCTGCAGTAATTATAGGTTTTATAGGTTCTTTAGTGGTTATAAGACCAGGATTTGTTGAAATTAACTTAGCAAGTATAGCTGCTCTTGGAACAGGTGTAATGTATGGGTTTTATTTAATCATTACTCGTAAACTAAGTACCTCAGACAACCCCTTATTAACTTTATTATTAACTGGTGTAGTAGGGGCCATAATTATATCCACTGTAATGCCATTTGTATGGGTTAAACCTAGCTTAAATCAGTGGTCTATGATGGCTGCAATAGGTATATTTGCCTGTATAGGGCATTTATTCTTAATACTTTCTCTCAAATATGCTGATGCTTCTAAATTAGCTCCATTTAGCTACTTCGAGATCATTACAAACATCATTATTGGTTATTATTTCTTTAGTGATTTCCCTGATAATTGGACTTTCATAGGTTTATTTATTATTGTATTAAGTGGAATCTACATCTCAAGAAGAGAGAACTTAGTTAAAAAAGTTAAATAATAGGTATTATTTATTTACTAACAACTAAAGTATTACAATAAGTATAGACTTTAAATAATTGTATTTATTACATTTTATTAATCATATAAATTATTTAATTACTATAATATTTTAATTATTTAATATAAAATTTCCTAAATAGGCTGTGGAAGAGTTAAGATTTTTTGACAAATTATAAAAAACATCAAATAATCCTTTAAAATAGGGGCTTTTTTCCTATTGTGGTTATGAAAATTCCGTAAAAATAGGGCAGTCTAAAAGCATTGGTATAGTTGAATAGTAGAGCGATGCATTAATTGAATATACCATTTAAACGCCCATAGAGGGGTCTATTTTAGTTAATAGCTCGTATATGGTACAACTAAAGGGTGAATTGTTTTATTTAGGGATAAATCACTTTAAAAGTCTAAAAAACGTTGATTTTACTTACTTTTTCAACTTAAAAAAGCCTTAAAATAGGGCTAAATCGCTACTTTTTCAGATCTAAGTAATTTGAGTTTTTGCCTAATTCCACCTCTTCCAGAGTAGCCACCAAGAGCTCCATCGGACCTAATCACTCTATGACAGGGTATTTTTGGGGCATAAGGGTTTTTGGCACAAGCATTAGCTACAGCACGTGCAGCTTTAGGGCTTTTTATGCTAATAGCCACCTGTTTATAGGTTTTTACCTCACCTTTTGGTATTGTCTTAAGGTATTTCCAGACTTTTAATTGAAATTTCGTTCCCTTCACTGATTTTTACCGTGGAATTAATAAAATTATGTAACTTACAAGGAATATAATGGCCATTATAAATAAAAATATGGTGTTAAAACTCTTGCCAGTATTTCGAAATTGAATAAAAGTTAATATAACAAAACCAATCGAACTAATTAAAAACCATACAGCAGGAATTTCTCCATCAATTGAACCCATAATTATTTTAATTTAAACTATTGACATTAAAAATCACTTGATATATTACTAACGATAATTAATTGTTATCAATAGTAATTATATGAATGAACTAACAACTGACCTAAAATCTCTTCATGAGGCAACTTTAAATAACCTCAAAAGTTCTAAATCAAATAATACTTTAAGAGCTTATAAATCAGATTTTAAAGATTTCGGAGCTTTTTGTGCTAAGCATGGTTTAAATTCATTACCATCAGAGCCTAAAATAGTTTCTTTATATCTTACACATCTTTCTAAGAATTCAAAAGTCAGCACTTTAAGAAGGCGATTAGTATCAATCAGTATGGTTCATAAATTAAAAGGACACTATCTAGATACAAAGCATCCAATAATTGTGGAAAATTTAATGGGAATTAAGAGAATTAAAGGTAGCATTCAAAAAGGTAAAAAACCTATATTAATCAATCATTTAAAATCAATAATAAATGTAATAGATGAACAAAAAATTGAAGAAATTAAGAAGCTAAGAGATAAGTCAATTATCTTAGTTGGCTTTGGAGGAGGTTTTAGACGTACAGAGCTTATTTCAATTGATTATGAAGACTTAGATTTTGTACCTGAAGGACTTAAAATTATTATAAGAAGATCAAAAACAGATCAATTTGGTGAGGGAATGATTAAAGGACTACCCTACTTCTCAAATCAAATTTACTGTCCAGTAGTTAATCTAAAAAAATGGTTAGAAATGTCAAAAATTAAATCAGGACCTATTTTTAGAAGATTTTCTAAAGGCTCATCTTTAACTGATAAAAGATTAACTGATCAATCTGTAGTTTTGTTAATCAAGGAATATCTAAATTTAGCAGGCATTGAAAATAAAAATTTTGCAGGCCATAGTTTAAGATCAGGTTTTGCAACAGTAGCTGCTGAATCTGGTGCTGATGAAAGAAGTATAATGGCTATGACAGGTCACAAAACAACACAAATGGTTAGAAGATATATTAGAGAAGCAAATATATTTAAAAACAATGCACTTAATAAAATAAAAATATGAATGAAATAACAGTAGTAATAATTACATATAAAAGTGAAAATATAATATATGAATTTATCAAAAAAATTCCTAAAACAATTAAAGTAATAATAATAGATAATTCACAAAATTATGAATTGAAAAAGAATATAGAAAAAGAACATAAAAACATATCTTTATTTTTAAAAGAAAATAATGGTGTTAGTTCAGCCTTAAACTTTGCTGTAGATAAAATTCAAACTAAATACTTTTTGCAAATAAGTCCAGATATAGAATTCAACTTTAACGATTTAAATTTTTTTATAGAGTTAGCAAAAGAAAAAAAGGATAATTTTGCAGCTATAGGACCTAGATTCACAGATGTAAATGAAAAAAGTCATAAACAAATTAGTGAAAAAATTGAATTTGGTCAAATAGAATCAGTCCATGGGTCATGTATGTTTATAAATAAAGATTCATTTTTGAATATTGGAAAATTTGATGAAAATTTTTTTCTTTATTTTGAAGAAACAGAATTTTGTTATAGAGCCAAAAAAAAAGGTTATTTGTCTTATCAAATAAATAGATCAAGGGTTAAATCTAAAGGAAGATCAGTAGATACAAATATTGAAAATAAAGAATATTTTTCAAATGTATTAATTTGGCATTTCATATGGTCTAAATATTATTTCACAAGAAAGAAATATGGTAAATTAATTTCAGTTTTTCTTTTTACACCTCTAATTTTCAGAATATTGATCAAAATACTATTATATAAAGTTTCTAAAAATGAAAAATTACTAGATAAATATAAATATAGATTTGACGGTTTGTTTAAATCAATTCGAGGTAAGAAGTCAAATCTTAGACCTTAAGGCTTAATTATTGCCCCAAGTTTTAATTTGATTTTGATATTTATCTTCTTTATTTAGAGAAAGATACTTTCTTGTATGCTTATCAGATATGATAGATTTTGTTTGATCTAAATAATTAAAAGTTTCACTAAACATCCATTGATTTTTTTGAAATTTATGTCCGTCTGAATTTACAACAAAGAAATCAAATTTATTAATCTCAAAATAATTTGTTAAACTATCTTTTCCACTTTCAATTCTCCAGGTATCTTCTTTGTTATTAATTTCTTTATTAATCATATAATCCAGTAAGATTTGACCTTTTATTAGAAAACTCGATGTTCTAATATGAGGATTTGGAAATTTATTAAAAGCCTTCTTAAGTCTTAATTTTTTAAACAAATAAGAAAATATTTTGTATGGTTTTTTTAAGGAAGTTGAATTAATTAAACTTTCATTTGATGCAGAAGTACCTATCAAAGTATTTTCATCTTTATATTTCATTAGTTTTTGTAACCATTTTTCACAAATTGGGTAAGAATGACTATTTATAAAAAAAATATCTCTTTCTCTATATCTTAGAGCAACTCTTTTGTAACTTCCAAAATCATAATCATTTTTTGTTTCGTCATCTATGAATGAAATATAATCGATTCCATCTAGATGTTTTTTTATCAATTTAAGATCATTTTCATTTAGGAGTTTAAAACAAATCAATAATTCATGTGAGTAACCTGAGTGAAATTTTAAATAATTGAGTTTAAAATCAATTAATGAATCAATTTTATCAAATTTAGTATACAAATATACAACTAAAGTTTTTTTAGTCATTTAAATAAATATAGAAATTTTCTAAATTTATAATTTAATTTATTTAAAAGATTTTGTCTTTCTGACATACTCAATAATTTTTAAATATTATTTAAAATTCTTTTTAATTCTTTGCAAACTTTATACACAGAATTTATCTTTAATTCTGGATATAAGGGTAATGAAAAAATTCCCTTTGATCTGATTTCACTTACTTTAAACTTTTTATTTTTAAAAAATTTTTTATAACCTTTCATCAAATTTATAGGATACGGATAAATTATTCTAGTTTCTATTTTTTTTTTGTGTAATTCTTTAATTATTTTCTCTCTTTTTGGGTGATAAACTGTATATAAGTGATAAACATCAAAAAATTTCTTATCTTTATTTGGTAATTTTAAAGATGTCTTTTTTAGTTCTTTATCATAGATTTCCGCAATTTTTCTTCTTCTACTTATAAATGAATTGATTTTCTTTAGTTTGAAGTCAAGAATTTTAGAGTTGATTTCATCTAACCTTGAATTAACACCATTTAAATTTGAATAATATTTGTTAAAGAATTTATTTTTTTTATTTATGGTATCAATTCCATAAAATCTGATTTTTTTAATATTTTGATACAGTTTATGGTTATTAGTTAGTATAAAACCCCCATCACTGTAAGCGCCCAAAATTTTAGTTGGATAAAAAGAAAAACAACCAAAATCGCCAAATGTACCAACATATTTACCATTAAATTTTGCCCCTTGTGCTTGTGCACAATCTTCAATAACTGCTATGTTATATTTTTTTGCAATTTTAATAATTGAGTACATATCACATGCTTTTCCATATAAATGAACGGGTATTAATGCTTTTGTTTTTTTGGTAATAGCTTTTTCTATTTTGGTTGTATCAATTAAGTAGTTATCGTTAATATCTACTAACTTAGGTGTTGCTCCAGAGTTTACTATTGCTGAAATGGTCGGTATAGCTGTATTAGCAGCTGTAATTACTTCGTCCCCTCTTTTAATTCCTAATGACATTAATGATATCAATAACGAGTCCGTACCACTACCCACTCCTATACCATATTTGCATTTATAAATTCTTTTAAAGTTTTTCTCAAAAATAGATAAATTTTTACCAAAAAAAATTTGGCCATCTTTAAGAGTTTTATCAAAAATATTAAGTAAAATCCCTCTATAATTACGATATTCATTTTTATATGACCAAAAATTTATCATTTCTTTAAATTTACGTGAGCTATCCACTTTGTTTTTTTAAGTAATTTTTTTTCTTTATTAAAAATTTCTTTTTTATGATTCCATGCAAAAAGAAAAGTGTAATCAGGAATGTTATTTCTGAAATAATCCATTTCAACAATTGGTATATGGGTTCTAGGAGTAAACTTTCCAATTTTATTGCTGGTAGTATCACATATAAAATCAATATGATTACTGTTTATGCCACAATAATTTAAGATTGTGGTGCTTTTTGATGTTGCGGCATAACCAGCTATATTTTTTCCTTTTTTTAAAATAATATCAATTTTTTTTTTTAATTTTATTTTAGAAACTTCACAATTTTTTTTAAATTTAAGACATCCTTTAATGGTGTCAATACCTCGTAAAGTTTCATATCTTAATTGTTTAAAGACATTATTTTTTATTTTATGTGTATCTTTTCTTGCTATAACATATCTCATTGACCCACCATGAGTTGTTTGAGGAAGAACATCTATTAATTCAAAATTGTATAAATCAAAAATTTTCTTAACAGAAGTTGCAGAAAACATGAATATGTGTTCATCATAAATTTGATCATATGAGGTTTTTTCATACATAGATCCCAAATAAGGTTCCTCAAATATAAATAAACCGTTTTTTGTTAATAGATTATCAACACCTCTAATCAAATCTTTTAAATTTGGAATATGGCAAATTACATTAGCTGCGATTATGATGTCAGTTTTTTTTATAAATTTTTTTAGCTTTTTTGTGGTTTTAAAACTAAAAAATTCATTAATTGTATTAATTCCATTTTTTTTTGCTAAATCTGCTACATTTTTAGATGGTTCAATACCTAATGTTCTAATTTTTGGAGATTTGAAATTTTCAAGAAAAGAACCATCATTAGAACCAATTTCAATAACATTATTTATTTTATTAAAATAATTCTTTTTAATCCACAACGAATAATCTTTAAAATGATTTAACATGTATTTAGAGCTAGACGTAAAAAATGGATAATTTTTATTGAACATTAATTTTGGAGTTGGGTGATCATTAAGTTGAAATAATGAAAAGTCTTTTGAAAAACCAACTTCCATTTTAAAAAAAAATTCTTTGTTAAAATTTTTCTTTTTTAAAAAACCATTTGCAATTGGCATTTCCCCAAAAGACATGAAAGGTTTAATTTTTTTTCCACTAATTTTACAAATCATCTAAATATTCTTTAATAAATTTAATGTATCCTTGATATCACTTTTTATCTTTTTATTGAGAGCAAGTCCCTCTTTATTTAATTTACTCTTATCTACATGATAAGATAATTGATTCATGATAGGTGAAGAAACTAATTTTATCTTAATATCTTTTTTGAAAAGCTTAATTTTCTTTAATATATCATTAACTGTGCAATTTTCAGATAAAGCATTATATATGTCATTATTGAAAAAATTTTTTTCAATTGAAAATTTGAAAATCTTAAAAGCATCACTTAATGAAAGATAGGGTCGATATTGATTTAATGCAGTTTTATAAACGTTTATATTTCTATTTAATGATGCATCTAAACAAAATCTATTTACTGCAGTATGAAATCTCATACCTTTTGAGGTCCCAGCTATTGTACCAAAACGAAAAGTTGTATAGTTAATTTTCTTTCTTACTTTTTTTAACATATTTTCTTCAATTAATTTGATTTCAGCGTATGGGGATTGTGGTTTTAGATATTTTTTTTCACAAGTTTCATCAACTATATCAGTTTGCTTACCATAAACACTTGTTGATGAAATATGTATCAATTTTGATTTACGCTTTATGCAAAAATTAATTATATTTTTCATACAATTTAGATTATTTGTATACATATCCTTTTTTTTACTAAAACTCCCTGCAGCATTTGTCATAGAGGCTAAATGAATTACATAATCAATTTTTTTGAATTGATTAAGACTATTTTTAATTGATAGGTCCTTTATATAAAAATTAAGATTATTTTTTTTCTGGCTCTTAAATAATGAAGATATTTGTGTGGTTTTTAGGTTATCAATTATAAATGTTTTTTTAATTTTTTTTATTTTATGAATATGTTCAGCAAGGTATGAACCTATATGACCACAGCCTCCTGTAATTAATAAATTCATTTCTTTTTAATAATTTTTAAAAATTCCTTATAATATTCAATATAATCATCAAATTCATATTCCCTATCACAAAAAACTAGTAGCATGGAGTCCTTGTTGATAAATTTCACCCGACACCATGTTTTGGGTTTCAATAATAAAGTATTCTTATTATTTGATGACAACTTTTTTTTATATTTACCTTTTTTATTTTCATAAATTACATTAACAGAACCTTTTATTACTACTAAATATTGAGAACATTTAAGGTGAGCGTGGTCAGCTCTAATTTTATTTTTTTTTCCATTAATAATAAATATTCTTTTAACACTAAAAGGAATATCTTTTTTCAATGAGAATGGAATTAAATATCCAGTATTATTTTTAAAAGTTTTAAATTTCACTTAATTTTAATCCGTTATTCATATCTTTTTTAGATAATATAGGTTTTTTAATTGGCCATTTTATTTTTACATTCGGATCATTCCATAAAAGTGTTTTTTCATGTTTTGGATTTCTATAGTCAGAACATTTATAATTTATAGTACAAGTTTTTGATAAGCATAAAAAACCATGTGCAAAATTTTTTGGAATATAAAAAGAAAAATCTGAGTCATGACTCATTATTATTGAAAAATATTTACCAAATGTTTGAGAATTTTTTCTTAAATCTACTGCAACGTCCATAATTCTTCCATTTGTAACTGTAATAATTTTTGCTTGTGCGTTTTTACTTTGAAAATGTAAACCCCTTAATACATTTTTTTTAGAAAAAGACATTACATCAAATGGAAAATTATCATTTCCAACTATTTTTTTTCTATATGTTTCTCTTAGAAAACCTCTTCGATCTTTAAAAACTGGTGATTTGATGATTTTTAATCCTTTAATTTTAGTATAAATTATTTTCATAACTCTAAATTATTCTTATTTCTGAAATTATATATATATCTTATATATAAATAATTAATTTTACATACAAAAAAATTAATCATAAATTTTAAATTTTTTTTAGGTTCCTCTAAAGGACCTTTAAATTTTGTGTTTGATTTTAGGATAAATTTTTTAAAGAAATTAATTGAAAAACCCCACTTTAATAAAAATATTTTAGCTCCCCTGCTTCCCGACTCTGTTTTAATTGTTGGGTGATTTTTATATCTTCTAGTTACTATAGATCCAAAGTGATAAACTTTGAAATCATTAATTCCTTTAAAAATTCGGACACCAATGTCCCATAATTTTTTATTTAGATCTGGATCTGATCCTGTACCTGGAAAGTATTCTTCGCTAAATCCACCAACTTTATTCCAAATTTCTTTATGTACTAAATGGGGTGCCCATGTTGATCCCTGAAAATCATAATAATTATGATTTATATATTCTTTTATAAATTTATTTTCATCGAAATCGTTTGGTGTATCACCACAACTAAAATTTATTTGACCATTATGCATCATTGTGCCTGAAAAATAAAAATAATTATGATTTATTAAATCAATTTCTTTTTTTAAAATTGAGTCCCAATTAGGACAAAAATAAAAATCATCATGAGCATATAAAATATAATTAGTATTTGCTTTTTTTGCAGCTAAATTCATTCCTTCACATATACCTGAATTATAATTAGTATATGTAAAATTTATGTTCTGTTCTTTTAAAAAATCTAACGTTCCATCATTCCCAATATTTACATGAGGAATAATTTCATGTTTAAATTTAGAATTTTTTTTTATACTACTTATACAAAATTTAAGATATTCAAGATTATTTAAAGTTGGAATAATTATCGAAAACATCAATTTTTATTCCAAATAAAACTATTTTTACTTTTGCTGCCATAGGTTTTGGTAATTATAAAATCTGAAACTAATTCTGAGTTAAAATATTTTAAATATTTTTTCTTTCCTCGTTCTGCTATTTTTCTACCTACTTTTTTATTCTTTTTATATTTATTTAATTTTGTACTTAAGTCATCAATATTCTTATAAAATATAATTTCTTTATCTGTAAAGAAGTCATTTAAGAATGTTTTTTCATCTATAAATGTTAATAAGCCATTACCAACAAGTTGTGCAATTCTATCACTACTATAATATTTAATCGGTTTCCCTCTACTGAGATTGAGCCCCATGTATGAATTAGAAATTTTTTGTAAAAACTGATCAGCCCATATTGGTTGTACTTTATTCATACCAAATACATCGAATATTATATTTTTATTTTTCTTAATTAACTTGTTGATGAAAACTTCTCTATTATCACCCTTACCACTTTTTAGTTTTCCTCGGTGGACGCCGTGGCTCATTGCAAAAAATACATCAAAAGGACAATCTTTTTTATAATTACTTAAAGTTTCAAATGACCTGTCTGCTGGATTGGGTATAAAAAAACTATTTTTTAAACTAATATCAAGAGATTTTGGATCAGTAGTTAAAAAAGTTGAGTCCATAAAATCAATTTTATCCAATATTCTTTTTGAATTATTTATATGATCAGGACCATGTTTTGATAATGGATCTAAAAACCATTGACACATTTTTATGTTTTTATCTATTTCTTTCAATCTATTCAAAGTTTCCGTTGAAACTCTATCAGCATGACCTAATACAAGTAAATCTGGTTTAAAATTATTAAAGGTATCAATAATCTTGTTCTGAAGAGACTTAGTGCCACTCAAATCCTTTAAACCTTTATTGTTATGTATAACATCACGATCACTTAATGTTAAAACATTATGATCATTTCTTATAAAACCATTATTTAACCTTCTTCCAGTATTATAATGTAGTCTTCCATCAAATCGATTATTCAAATTTGTTATATGCATAATCTTTAAGATTCTATTTTTATTTACAAAAAAATTATCCTTGATAAAGAAAGAATTTCTTAAATTATCTATTAAATTAGAAATATATTCATGATCAAAAACAAAATTTTTAAAATTTAATTTTTGTAATTTTATTAATCTATTTTGATTTAAAATAATTTTTTCAATTTCTTGAAATAATTCACTAGAAGAAAGTTCTTTTAATTTAATTGCTGATTTTGAAGTTTCAGGTAAACCACCTCTCTTACTTATTATCACTGCACACCCTCGACTCGCAGCTTCTAAACTAGTTCTCCCAAATGGTTCTTGCCATCTTGAACAAACAACAGAAATACTGACTTTTTTTAATAAATTTAAAACAAGCTTATGTTTCATGTAGCCATTTATTTTAAGATTTTTGTGTTGGAAATAAAGTTTTTCTCTAGGCTCATCACCAATAACAATACCTTTCCAATCTTTATATTTATCTAAAATCTTTATTATTGTTTTACCAAAAATATCATAACCTTTTGCACTATTTAGTTTACCTATGAAAGAAATTAGTTTTTCTTTTTTTTTAAAATTTATTTTTGTTTTACTTGTTGATTGATAACAAATTGATGTCTTTTGTTTTAGTAGACTCATATTTTCAAGCCCAATAAAAAATCTGTCTTGTGACCATTTGCTATTAAACAAAATTTTATCAATTTTATTTAATAATAAAAGTCTATCTTCAGTCGATTTAGATCCATTCATAGACAAAGGATCATTGTGGAAGTATAAAATAATTTTTTTGTTTTCTACATTTTTAAGATATTGAATATAATTTGGTCTATTATGTATTTCAATAATTTCAGAATTGATTTGCTTCTCTATATCTAAAAACTTAGATACATAATTTTTACTATTACTTTGAAGAAAAGATCTATCTAAATCTATATTAATATAATTTTTTAAAAAAGCTTTTTTATACGTCATATTACCAAAAACATAAGATGTTTTAAAAAATTGACTATTTTGAATCGTGTCTCTAACAAAAATCGAAACAGCACCAGCATAATTTTCGGAAAAATTTTCTTTATATGGAAGTAGAACTGAAATTTTCATTCTTTATAAATTTTTTTTTTATCAGATTTCTTAATTTATAGTTCACTTTAAGCTTATATTCTTCTTTTAAAGCAATATTTTTAGATTCATACCTTTTTGAATAGGCTAATTTCCATAATCTTCCTCTTGTAAATTTTGCACCTTTTGAAGAATTGTGCTTATTTATTCTATCTTTTAAATTATTGGTATAACCAACATATGATATAAATTGTTTTTTTGGATTTTTACTAATTATAAGATAAACAAAATAAGCCATAATGGCGGTCCCTAGGGGAATCGAACCCCTCTTTCGAGGATGAAAACCACGTGTCCTAACCGATAGACGAAGGGACCAAGATGCTGTTTTTTATTGTAAAAATAGTTTTTAATCAAGCTTTATTAAAATTTCAAATTATTATTTTTTCCCAAATTTAACAACGTCTATAAAAAAACCATTAAATTTTCTGTCTAGTTTTGATTATCTTTTTTAAACCTGTTGATTTATGAGTGATTAAAGTTTCAGAAACAAATTCGTTATTTTCAATAGATATTCCATTTACTAATTCACCAGAAGTAATTCCGGTAGCACAAAAGATAGAATCACCTGAAACAATTTCATTAAGTTCATATTTTTTTTCTAAATTTTCTATTCCCATACTTTTGGCTCGAATTTTATCATTTTCTGTTTCGAATAAAAATTTTCCTTGAAACATACAATTATATGCATCTAATGCCGATGCTGCTAATACACCTTCTGGACCCCCACCTATTCCTAAAAAAATATCTATACCGTATTTTTCTTCTGTAACTAATAAAGCTCCAGAAACGTCACCATCTGTAATCAATTTTAGATTTACTTTTAGTCTTTTTAAATCCTCAATTATTATCTTATGTCTCGGCCGATCTAATATACAAGCTGTTAGTTCTTCAGGTTTTTTATTTTTATATTCAGACAAATTATAAATATTTTTTTTAGTTGAAAAATCTAAATCAATAATATTCTTTTCTGAAACATTTGCTGAAATTTTATTCATATAAGTTTCAGGTGATTTGAATAAATCATCTTTTTTTGCTACTGCTATTACTGATAAAGAACCAGGTAAATTGTTTGCAGCAAAATTTGTTCCCTCTAAAGGATCCACTGCTATATCTAAATAAGGTCCTTTTAATAAGCCTACTTTTTCACCTATATAAAGCATTGGAGCTTCATCAAGTTCACCCTCCCCAATTACTATTTCTCCATGCATTTCAATTTTATTTAACTCAGATCTCATTGAGTCAACGGCAGCCTTATCAGCAGCAATTTTATCTTTTTTTCCTATTAAATAAGAAGAAGATAAAGCGGCTCTATTTGATACATTGATAAATAAATTTTCAAGTTTAGGATCTAATGACATCAAGATATTGCTTCAGTGGATGAGTTAATGTGTAATTTATATTCAAATTCTCTCAATCTTTTCCAAACCGATATTAACTCTACAATAGTTGACCAGCTTTTAACTAAATATTGTAAAGATCCTTCTACTCTACCAAAGGCTCTAGTTATTTGTTGCACAAATCCTAAAGTAATTGCTCCAGTCACAATTGTTGGTGCTAAAGCTAAGTAGGGAACAATTACCATTCCTTGGAAATAACTCCACTTGACAGTATTGAAATATAAATAATGAAAATATGATTTGTAATGAATTCCTCTTACTCTGTTATATAGTTGGCCAATTGTTGGTGGAGCTGCACGAATTGGATCATCTTCTCCATGAACTAATTCTTTTCTATAACCTGCCTCTTCTTTTTGAATATCATATTCAATACCAGGAAGCTTTATTCCAACAGCTGCAAGAATTAGAGTTCCCCCAAGCGCTGATATAATCGCAACCCAAACTAAAGCATGGTCTACTTCACCTATCCACGGAAGAACATCAATCTGTTTTGATAATCCCCATAGAATCGGTGTGAAAGCAATTAAAGTCATTATACTATCTAACAAACCTGTTCCTAACCCCTCCATTATTCTAGCAAATTTTAAAGTATCTTCTTGAACTCTTTGAGATGCACCTTCAGTTAATCTCGCCTTTAACCACTGCTCATGATAGTACTCTGCCATTGATGTTCTCCATCTAAAAACCCAATGACTAGTAAAAAAACCTGTAAAGACAGCTATTAAGATCCATAAAGCTGCAATTTTTGCAAATGTAAAAAGATAACCAATAAATTCTTTTTCTGAAACTGAATTTGGAGTAGTTAAAGCTTTTTGTAAAGTATCATAAAATTCACCAAACCATTCATTAATTTTGACATCCAGTTGAACTTGATACCAAGTTGAAATCAAAATGAATAAAGAGCCAAATATACTCCATAAAAACCATTTTTTTTGAAGAAAAAATTTAAACATTTATTTATTTTAAAAAATTATCTGCATAAGATTTCTTAATTATTTTTCTTCTTTTTGGTTCAATAAGTTCATAATCTATTTTTCTTTTTTTTGCATAATTTATTGCCAAATCTTTAGAAGTAAATTCTAATCTAACTTCGGTTAATGTGTCGGAAGAGCTTTCCCATCCCATCAAAGGATTAGAAGTGGGATCTTTCGTTTCAAATTCTAAGATCCATTTGTGACTTTTATTTAATCCAGATTGCATTGGATTTTTGTTAGGTATGTAAATTTTAGCTTTTTTCATAGTTTTGATGGTCGGAGTGGCAGGATTTGAACCTGCGACCCTCTGGTCCCAAACCAGATGCGCTACCAGGCTGCGCTACACTCCGAGTGATGTACTATTACAGTACTTATTAATTATTTCAAAGTATAAAGATTGTTAAATTCAAGGTAATTTTATATGAATCTGATATAAAATTATTATGATTATTGAATGCATTAATTGCTCCAAAAAATTTGATGTAAATTCTGATCTAATACCCTCTAGTGGGAGAACTATTCAATGTGGTTCATGCAATCATACATGGTTTTTTAAAAAAGATGAGAGTAATGACGCATATTTAAAAAAATTAGAAATTTCAGCAGATATAACTGATAATTCGAGGAAGAAAGTAAAGAACAAAAAAAAATTAAAATCTCATGCTGAAAATCAAAAATTTTCTTTAGAAGATACAATTGTCTCATCTGAAAAAAAAGGTTCAGAAATTGTCGAATACGCCCCTAAATCCAATTTTACATTTGGAAAATTTTTGTCTTTTATTTTGGTAATAATAATCTCATTTATTGCTATTATTTTGCTTCTAGATACATTTAAAAAACCATTATTCAATTTTTTTCCTAGTTTAGAATTTGTACTTTTTAGTCTATATGAAACATTGAAAGACATAAAATTATTTATTAAAGACTTGTTTTAAATATGATTAATTATATATCCAAACCTTTTAAATGGTTTTTTAAACTTGAAGCAGCCAGTGGTTTATTTTTATTATTTGCAGCTATAATTGCTCTTATTATAAGTAATTCAAATTTTTCAGATCTATATTTTTCTACCTTAGATAAATATTTATTTATAGGTATCAATAATTTTGGATTAAAATTATCTGTATTACATTGGATCAATGATGCCTTAATGGCAATTTTCTTTTTTTTTGTTACCTTAGAAATTAAAAGAGAGTTTTTACAAGGGGAACTCTCTAATATTAAACAAGCCTTATTACCAATAATAGCTGCTGTAGGAGGAATGTTAGTTCCAGCATTATTTTATGTTTTCATAAATTTAGGTGATAGTGAAACTTTAAATGGATGGGCTATTCCGTCAGCTACAGATATTGCTTTTTCTTTAGGAGTTTTATCTTTACTGGGTAAAAGAGTTCCTTTATCGTTAAAAGTATTTTTAACTGCATTAGCTATTATTGATGATTTAGGGGCAATAGTAATTATCGCCCTATTCTATTCTGGAGATTTGAGTATTGAGTATTTAACTTTAATGTTACTAGCTTTTATTATTTTATTGTTAATTAACAAATTTAATATTAAAAAATTTCTACCTTATTTGGTTGTTGGACTTTTCCTTTGGGATTTTACTCATAATTCTGGTATCCATGCTACTATTGCTGGTGTTTTGTTAGCTATGACAATTCCTCATAGAAAAAAAGAAAAAGATTTTTCTTTATTAATAAAAATAGAACATGCAATTAGTCCATATGTTGCTTTCGGAATAATGCCTATATTTGCATTTGCAAATGCTGGGGTTTCTTTAGAAGGGTTATCTTTTGCTTCGTTACTAGATAAGGTTCCCCTTGGTATCGTATTGGGATTATTCCTAGGTAAACAATTGGGGGTTTTCATATTTTCTTATGTATCTATAAAATTAAAAGTAGCTCAAATGCCAAATGACACAAGTTGGTATAATTTTTATGGTGTGGGAGTTCTCACTGGGATTGGTTTCACAATGAGTTTGTTTGTTGGAAATTTAGCTTTTGCTGAAAACATACAATATATGGATGGTGTAAAAATAGGAGTACTAACTGGGTCCTTATTATCCACTTTATTTGGTTATTTTTTGATATTACTTACCCCAAATAAACCTAACAAATGAGAAAAGTAATAACTATATTATCGATAATTATGTTTTTTTTTAAAACTTCAGCAACTGCGAACTATGAAAAAAAAATTTATGATTTCAGTATTGAAAGTATAACTGGTGAGACAATAAATTTTAAAGAATATAAAAATAAAGTTATCTTAGTTGTAAATACAGCTAGTTATTGTGGTTTCACAAAACAATATGATGAATTGCAGGAGTTATGGGACCTATTTAAAGAAAGAGGTTTGATAGTTCTCGGTGTTCCATCTAATTCATTTAATCAAGAAAAAAATAACAATGCAGATGTAAAAGAATTTTGTGAAGTAAATTTTAATATTAACTTTCCATTGACTACTATAACAGAAGTAAGAGGTAAAAGTGCTCATGAAATTTTTAAATGGGCAAAAGAAAATCATGGAAATTCAGCAGTTCCCAAGTGGAATTTTCACAAAATTTTAATTAACAAAGAAGGCAAGATAGAGGATACATTTGCATCTATGACAAAACCGATGTCAAAAAAGTTAGTCAAAACTATAGAAGATATTTTATAAGTTTATAGTTAATCCATCATGCGCTGGAATAATATTTTTTGGCAATTTTTTTTTAAGTTCATTATAATCTAAATCTGAATGTAAATTTGTTAGTATAGTTTTTTTTGGTGAAAATTTTTTTATAAATTCTAAGGATTTTTCTAGATTAAAATGTGATGGGTGATATCTATACCAAAGACAATCAATTATCAAATAATTAAGGTTTTTAAAGAATTTGAAATCTTTTTTTGCAATATCACTAACATCACTAATATAAGCAATTTTTTTATCAATTATGTAACAAATACTATCTACTTTTCCATGTTTAACTTTTACAGTTTTTACAATTAACTTTTTTTTACCATCTTTGATGGTTAGCTTATTTTTGATAGTATTCAATTTTAGTATAGCTGGATATTCTCTATTATTATTTTCAAAACAATATCTAAAAGAATTAAAAAGATACTTTTTAGTTGGATTATCAGCAAAGACAGGAATGGTTTTTTTCTTTTGTATATAAAAAACCCTTAAATCATTAATACCATGAGTTTGATCAGCATGCATATGAGAATAAAAAACTTTATCTATTTTTTTTATTTTATTATTTATTAATTGATGTCTTAAATCAGGTGATGTATCTATTAAAATAGTTTCATCTTTCGTCTTTATTATTGCAGAACATCTTGTTCGGTAATTTTTTTTATTCAAGGGACTGCATTTTCCAAAAAAACCATCAGGTCTAGGAACACCCATAGAACTTCCACATCCTAGAATTATAAATTTCATTAATTGAATAATCTATTAAAATTAGAAGTTGTTGCTTTTATTAAATCTTCTATTTGAATCTTTTTAATATTTGCAAGCTTTTCAGCTGTATATCTTATAAATGAAGGTTCATTTTTTTTTCCTCTGTTGGGAACAGGAGCTAAATATGGGCTATCAGTTTCAATTAATAATTTTTCCAATGGTATAATTTTAAATGTTTCTTGTAAGTCAGTAGAATTTTTAAATGTAATAATACCACTTGCTGAAAAATAAGCGTCAAAATTTAATAATTTTTCTACAAATTTTTTAGATCCTGTAAAACAATGCATCAGTATCTTTAAATTATTGTTTTTATATTTATTAAAAACTTCTAAAGTTTCGTCTTCTGCATTTCTTGAGTGGATAATTAATGGAATATTCAATTCTATAGATGCTTTGATATGTTGTTCTAAACTTACAATTTGATCAGATTTATCACTGTGATTATAATAAAAATCTAATCCAGTTTCACCTATTCCTATAATCTTATTATTATTCTTAATTTCATTAATAATTAATTGTGTTGTTACTTTGTAATTTTTTGCTTCATGAGGATGAATCCCATAAGTACCAAAAATAATTTCATCTTTATTAACTATATTTTTAATTTTCTCAAAACTTTCAAGTGTAGTACATATAGTTAACAATTTTTCTATGCCAATTTCTTTAGATCTTCTAATTACTTCTTCAAGATTATCAAAAAGTGGTTCATGATCTAAATGACAATGAGAATCAATCATTTTTTTTTTCAATTTTTTTAAAAAGAATATCTATCTTATTGATTTTATCATTACTCTTCAGAAAATAATGGTTTTCTAACGAAGAAAATTCAATTTGGTCTTCTTTGATATCAAATATTTTCAGAGCTTTTAAAGAAGATTGAGGTATTACAGGATAAAGCATATAACTTATTTTACGTACTACTTCTAAAGTTGTGTAGACTATAGTGTTAAGTCTTGTTATATCATCTTTCTTGCCCCAAGGTTCTTGATCATTGAAATATTTGTTAGTTTCAAATAAAGAGTTTACAATAAAATCAATATAGAAATTTAAATCTTGGTTATCAATTTTATCTCTAATTAAACCAATATTTTTTTTAAATCTATCTAAAATTTTGAGGTCGTCATTTTCTAATTTAATATTATTTGGTATTTTTCCGTCACAATTCTTAATAGCAAAAGTAGTAACTCTTTGGCAGAGATTGCCAAAATTATTAGCTAAATCACTATTTATACAGTCCTCTAGTCTTTCTTGTGATATATTTCCATCATTACCAAAAGAAACTTCTTTAAGTAAATAAAATCTAAGTGGATCTAATCCATACTGATCAATAATTTTAAGTGGGTCTAAAATGTTTCCTTTAGATTTTGACATTTTTTCATCTCCAGATAATATCCACCCATGTCCATAAATCTTTTCGGGTAATGGCAATTTTGCAGCTAGTAAAAAAGCAGGCCAATATACTGCATGAAATCTTAAGATATCTTTTCCAATTAAGTGAATAGATGCTGGCCAGAATCTTTTATATAATTGATCTTTAATATTAGGATAGTTAAGTGCACTTATATAGTTAGTTAAGGCATCTAACCAAACGTATATCACATGATTTTTATTATTGGGTACTGGTATACCCCAGGAAAAACTTTTTCTACTTACTGATAAATCTTTTAAGCCACCTTTTACAAAACTTACAACCTCATTTTTCCTTGATATTGGAGATATAAAATTAGGGTTTTTTTCATAATAATCTAATAAAGGTTTCTCCCATTTTGAAAGTCTAAAAAAATAAGATTCTTCATCCATCCACTCTACTGGTGATTTTGAGGAAATTGATAACTTTTCACCATTAACTTCTTCTATTTCATCCTCTGTATAGAAAGCTTCATCTGAAACCGAATACCAACCAGAATATTTTGATAAATAAATATCATCATTTTTTTCTAATTCACTCCATAAATTTTGAACTGATTTTTTGTGGCGATCTTCCGTAGTCCTTATAAAATCTGTATTTGTTAAATTTAAAGTTTTTGAAAGGTCTCTAAATGTTTGACTAATTTCATTACAAAACTTTAATGTATCTAAACCTTTTTTTTCTGCAGCACGTTGAATTTTTAAACCGTGTTCATCAGTCCCTGTAAGGAAATTTACATTAAAACCATCTATTCTTTTAAATCTTGCAAAAAAATCTGCAATAATACTTGAATAAGCATGACCCATGTGTGGTTCTGCTGAAGGGTAGTATATAGGTGTAGTTATATAAAAATTTTTATCCATTTAGTATTTTATCCTCAAATTCTATAAATAATGACTCTTCATCAAGATTAAATCTTTTCGAATCAGATATTCTTTTTAAAAAATAATTATATTTATCATAAATATTTAATGACAATTTTGAGTTAATTTTACTAAAATAGAATTCAATAAAATCAAAAAATATGTATCTTAATGATATATCTTTTTTATAATGATTATTTTCAATTATAATTTTCAAAAATTCTTTAAGGTTAATATTTTTAAGGTTATACTTATTATTCTCAGCAAATTTAAATAAATTTATTATATTGCCTGGTGTTGAATAATAATTAATCAAATCTTTATTTATTACCTCATTAAGATCTCGATCTAATAATTTATTAGTTATTTGAAGAATTTCATTATTTGATAGGGAAATTTTAAAATTTATACATCTAGATAATAATGTTGGTAATACTTTTTTATTGTTACTAACTAATATAAAATAGGTATTATTAGAAGGTTCTTCTATAACTTTTAATAGAGCATTAATTGAATTTAAATTCAAAAATTCTACATTATCAATTAAAATAAATCTTGGTTTGTTATTGAGAGATGATTTATTCAAATTTGAAATTAGTTCTCTTACTTGATTAATATCAATAAATTTACTTTCAAAATTAACATCTATTAAAAAAAAATTTAAATTTGATTTATTTAGTATAGTTTTGAATGATTGATTTTGAAGATTAATTTCAAAATTTTTGATATCATAAGCAAAATTTTCATTTTTAGATAAAACAAAATTAATGAAGTGGTATGCTAAAGTTGATTTTCCTAGACCTTTTTGTCCACTTAAAAATATTTTATTTGGCAATTTATCATGTTCATATAAATAAATTAATTCATTCATAAATTTATTCAAACCAAATAATTTGGTTTGATTAATGGGTTCATTTTTAATCATATTAATTTATCAATAGTTTTAATTATTAAAGACTTATTATTATTTATATCTAAGTTTGAGTTTATAATCTGATATTTATTACGATTTTTTTTTGATAAACTTATAAAACCGTTTTGTACTCTTTGATAAAATAAACTACTGAATTTGTCGTATCTGTTTAATGATTTTCTTAGTCTGAGTCTTTTAATCATATTATTTTTATTTACAATATTTAAAAAAGTAAAATCCACTTTAAAGTTTTTTAAAATATAGGTATTAATTTTATTGATCAGATTTATATTAACATTAAGTCCATAATGTTGATAAGCTATTGTAGAGTCTACAAATCTGTCGATTAAAATTATTTTTTTTCTAAATTGTTTATTTATAATATCTATGTTTTCACTTCTTGCTGCTAGATATAATAATAAATCGGTATTTTTGTTAAAATTTGATTTTTTGTTTAATATCAAATTTCTTATTTTTTCTGCATTTGAACAACCACCAGGCTCTCGGATTTTAATATGGTCAATCCCCCTTTTTTTAAGATATTTAGAAACATTGGATATATGATAACTTTTTCCACTTCCTTCTATACCTTCAAAAACAATTACTGGTTTTTTAGACATCGCCCCAGATTAAATAATTTATCGATTTCATTAATCTAGAAAAAATATTTACTTTCTTTACATCTTTTAAAGATAAAAGATCATATTCACCAATTGACTCATCATCATAAAATATTTTTAATTTTGCTAAAACTTGATCCTTTTTAATTGGAGCTTCAATTGGGCCATCATAAGTTAGTTTGGCTTTAAGTTTTTTCTTTTGGCCTTTTTTAATAATCTTATAGATATTTTCATTAGTATAGACTTTCACACTGGCGTCTTTACCAAGCCATACTTCAACACTATCAAAAGGATCTTTTTCTTTTGAAATTTCAACTAAATCAAAGTTTGTGAGACCATAAACTAAAAGTTTAGAACTTTCTCTTGATCTTAAATTCTTGGTTTCAAACCCACTACCTACGGCAATTAATCTTCTTCCCTTTCTTTCCAATGAAGAGGCTAAAGAATATCTTTCAACTGCTAAATAACCTGTTTTGATTCCATCAGCCCCCATATTTTTATATAAAAGAGGGTTTCTATTCCCTTGTGTTATAGGATCTCCTCCAGTTCTATCCCAAGTAAATTCTTTTTCAGCAAACCACTTATAAAATTCTGGATGTTCTTTAATTAAATAATTAGACATTAACATTATATCTCTAACTGTAGAGTAATTATCTGGGTCATTTATTCCAGATGAGTTAGCAAAATTTGTATTATTCATTCCAATTTCATTTGCTTTAGATGTCATCATTATAGCGAATTCTTCTTCTGTACCCGCTATACCCTCAGCCAGAGCAATACATGCATCATTACCAGATGCTATAATTATACCTTTTAATAAATTTTCTACTGAAACTTCATCACCCACCATTACAAACATTGAGGAGTAACCTGATGTAGACAATCTCCACGCTTTTTCAGATATTATAAATTTTTCATCTAAACTTAAATCTCCAGATTTTATTAAATCGAAGGCAATTATACTTGTCATTATTTTTGTCATAGAGGCTGGATAAATAGAGATGTCAGCTTCTTTTTCATATAAAATTTCACCAGATAAATAATCTTGCAATATTGCTGTTCTGGCATTTATTTCAACGTTAGCAAATGCAAATTGATTGACTAAAAAATTTATAAAATAAAATAAAATGATTTTTTTAAACATTATTTAAAATCTCCAAATTTTCAAAATTTAAAGTGTTCATTTTTTCAAAAGATCCTTTTAAACTTTTTATATCATTAAAAGGACCTATTAATAACCTATATTTTGTTTCTGACAATTTGATAATTTTCAAATTCTTAATCGAAACTTCATTTTTAATTCTATTTATCATTGTTTGTGCTGTATCTTCATAATAAAAATCAGCAACTTTAATTGAATATGAGAACTTTCGATTCTTTTTAATTTTTTTGATTGTTTTTTTCAAATTCAGATCATTTATTTGAATTCCATCAACTGGAGCTTTTTCAGCAACAGATCTTTCCTCATCAAACATTTTTGCTTTTTTAGCAACAAATGTAGAATTTTTTGAAATTAAAACTAATTCTATAAAAGGTTCATTGAAATTTAGCTCTAGTTCCTCAGCTATTCTTAAACTTAAAATAGAATTATAAAAATTTGAAAATTTTACCCGGTTCGATCTAACCTCAGCAATCAAGTATTTCCCATTTTTTGGATTTGTAATTTTAACTATAGATCTTTTTTTAAGTGATTTATGATAAATGCTTAATGATCTTGGTTCTAATTTTTTAATGCCTTTAATTTCATTTTCATATACTAAAGCAAATCCTGTATTTTTATATTTTTTTTCTATATCTAAATTTAACTTTTTTGAACCAATAGAACTTGTTTGTTTGCAGCTAATTAATAGCAAACATAATAAAATATTTACAAATAATCTATAATTCATTTTTTATTTTATCTTTTAATGTACAAACAGCTAAAGCAAAACGTAAAGATCTATTCCATTTTAATATTATTTCATAGTTATCAAATACTACATATGCAGGATTTAATGTTTCTGAATCTGGTATAATGTCTTTATCAGGTGTTATAATTGCAACTTTTAAATTTTGATTAAGTAAACTCAGTTTATCATAATCTAAAATATATTTTTTAAAATATTTTAACTTTTTTTTGTTCTTTAGTTTTTTTGCTGATACATTGAGATATTTTTTTGGAATACTTTCATTAAGCTTTATGCTGTAAAAACAATTAGAGTCTTTATTCCAACCCATATTATTAAGATAATTTCCTGCAGAAGCATAAGCATCATTTGGGTTTTTGAGATCTATATAATTGTCTTTGTCATAATCAATAGCATGATTCTTAATTGTTGAAGGCATAAACTGAAAAAAACCAAACGCTCCAGCCCAAGATCCAAATAATGTTTTATAATCGATTTGTTGGTTTTCTATTAATCTTAATAAAATCAAAAGTTCATTAGTAAAAAAATCAGATCTTCTTTTGTCATAACTCAAAGTAGATAATGACGAGAGGATGTCCATCTTACCGACATAAGTGCCATAATTAGTTTCAATACCCATTAAAGACAGAAGTAATTCTTTTTCAATCTTAAAGTTTTTTTCTATCTCATTAATTAAATTTGAATTTTCTTTATAAAAATCAATCCCATTTTTAACTTTTTTTTTTGAAGTTCTTTTAGAAATGTAAGTTTTTGTATCTTCATAAAATTCTGGTTGGTATCTATCATATTCGATCACCTTCGGTAAAAAACGTACATCTTGCATAACAATATCAAAAGTGTTTTTTGAAACATTGTTTTCTAATGCCAAATTTCTAAATTCCTCTTTCCATTTTAAAAACATTTGATCATCAGCTTTTAATTCTGAAAAGATGAGAGTAAATATGATAAGTAAAATTTTAATTTGTTTCATATAAATCTTTAAGATATATGATTACAGCAATCCAAATAATAATAAAACTTAGAAATTTAATTAAGGAAAATTCTTCATTATAATAAAAATATCCCAAAATAAACTGTAATGTTGGTGTTATATAAAATATCATTCCCGTAGGACCCAGCCCAATTAACTCAACACCTCTAACATATAGAAATAAAGGAATCACTGTCATTGGACCAGCTAAAATTAAAAAAAGACTTAATGCTGGATTTGATAAATCAAAATCATTTAATCCACTTTCTACAATAAAATAGAAAGTTACTAAAGCAAAAGGTAAAATATATAGACTTTCAATTAATAATCCTATGTCTGTATCAATGTCTATTTTTTTTCTGATAAGATTATAAAAAGCCCAACTTAATGCTACAATAAGACCAACCCATGGTAAACTTTTGAGATTAAATAAAATTAATATCAAAATTGAAATTAAAACTAACAAAACAGAAAATATTCGTTTCTTATTTAATTCCTCTTTAAAAAAAATATATCCAAGTAAAACACTTAAAATTGGCATTATAAAATATCCAAAACTTGCATCTATAATTCTTTCAGTAGCTACTGCATAAATCCAAACTGCCCAATTTATAAATATTAAAAAACCTGAAACAAATAACGCAAAAAGATTTTTTTTATTTGCAACTATCTTTAAAAAAATATTCCACTTTGAAAAAAAGGTAGTTGTTAAAATCAACATTACGGCAGTCCATAAACAACGGTGCACAACTAATTCCACATGACCTATGAAAGATACATACTGAAAGTATATTACTCCTATGAAACCCCACCAAAAAGATCCTAATGAAGTTAGTAATAAACCTTTGTTGAAATCTTTTTTCATTATTAATCCTTCTTATCTAACAATAGTTAATCTAAATAGACTATTTTATAGTTGAATTAAATAATTTTAATTATAAAACCTTGCTTACGGAGAGATGGCTGAGCGGTTGAAAGCACCGGTCTTGAAAACCGGCAAAGGGGCAACTCTTTCCTGGGTTCGAATCCCAGTCTCTCCGCCAAATTAAATTTTGTTAAATTTGAAATTTTTAAACAAAAGGTTTATTCTATTATTTTCAAAGTTAATGTCTGTAGGCAAACCATTATAATAATTATATAAATTGTTGTCATCGATATCCAATAATTTTTCAAGATCAACTAAATCTTTTATTTCTAGCATATCAATATGTTCATTTGTAAATTTTCCTAATAGTTTATCCATTTCTTTTGTACCTCGATAATTAGATCGATAAATAATTTTTTTTTTTAATTGTTCTATATTGAAATCCATTATTAGAATATATTATTAGATAATGGATAATAAAACTAATTATAAGTATCTATTAGCAGATTTATCATCTTTGGATGGTGTGGGTAAAAAAACTGCGGATTTATTAAGAAAAAAAAATATTAATAACATTTTTGATTTATTATGGAAACTACCAAAATCATACACAGATCGAAGTCTATCTTCAAAAATTAAAGATTTAAGAATAGGTGAAAATCAAACAATAACTATAATTCCTAGAAAATATAACTTTCCTAGAGTTAGAAATTTACCTAATAGAGTTGTGTGTTCAGATGACACTGGAGAAATAGATTGTGTTTTTTTTAATAGTTATGAAGGATATATAAAAAAAATTTTACCCATAGATAAAGAAATCACTATCAGTGGTAAAATTTCTAGATTTAAAAACAAGTATCAAATAACAAATCCAAAGTACTTATCTGAAGACTCTTCAATCATTAAAAAAAAACATAATACGTACTCTCTTACTGATGGGATATCGGAAAAAATGTATAATAAGATTATAAATCAAATAATTGATAAATTACCCACTTTAAATGAATGGCACTCAGTAAATATCTTAAAAAAATTTAATAATATTAGTTGGAATGAAGCAATTAAGGAATTACATAAGCCTGATAATATAGGAGAATATAAAAAAAATTTTTACCAGCGATTGGCATTTGATGAAATTTTTTCAACATTTTTAGTTAATTCAGAAATAAGAAAAAAAATAAAAAAGATTAAAAAAAAAAATAAAACTATAGATTTAGACAAACAAGCTAACATAATTAAAAATTTAGATTTTATTCTTACTAACGATCAATACAAATCACTTAAGCAAATTAATGATGATTTATCATCATCAACAAAAATGTTTAGACTTTTACAAGGTGATGTAGGTAGTGGTAAAACTATAGTTTCATTGTTGTCTGCTTTTAATACAATAAATTCAGGATTTCAAGTTGCTGTGATGGCCCCGACTGAAATCCTAGCAAGACAACATTTTTTGTTAGCACAAAAAATATATCCTAAAAATATAAATATAGAACTAATTTCAGGAAAATCTGATCTTAAAACTAAAAAAAATATACATGAAAAATTATTATCAGACAAAATTGACATCTTGTTTGGTACACATGCATTATTTCAAAAAAAGATTACATTTAAGAAATTAGGATTAATAATAATTGATGAGCAGCATAAATTTGGAGTTAATCAAAGAAAAAAATTGTCAGATAAAGGAGGACATAATTGTGATGTCTTGTTAATGACAGCTACACCAATACCAAGAACTTTAACTATGACTATTTATGGGGATATGGATCTTTCTATTATTCGAGAAAAACCAAAAAGTAGGAAACCTATTAAAACCTACAGTAAATTAGAAAATAAAATTGATGACGTAATAAAATTTATTAAAAAAGAAATAAAACTTGGTCACCAAATATTTTGGGTATGTCCATTAATTGAGGAGTCAAAAAAAATAGATCATGCATCAGTAATTAAAAAATTTGATTTATTAAAAAAAATATTTCCCAATAAAGTATCATTATTGCATGGAAAAACTGATATCATTGAAAAAGAAACAATATTAAATAAATTTTTAAATAATGATTTTAAAATACTAGTTTCAACTACTATAATTGAAGTTGGTATTGATTTTCCAAATGCAAATGTCATCATAATCGAAAATGCAAATAAATTTGGTTTGTCTCAGCTACACCAGTTACGTGGACGTGTTGGAAGAGGAAGTAAAGAGTCTACCTGTATTCTATTGTTTAAATCTAATTTAAGTGAAAATGCAAAAAAAAGAATAAATATTTTAAAAAACTCCAATGATGGTTTCATAATTTCAGAAGAAGATATGAAGATAAGAGGTTTTGGCGATATTCTTGGTTTTAAACAAAGTGGTATTAAAAATTTTAAGTTAGCTGATCCAATACATAATATTGATCTCTTTGTTTTAGCAGAAAAAGAAATGAAAAGAATTGAAAAATCAAATGAAAATCTAGGCAAATTTAAAAGTTTAATCAAGCTATACGATAGAGCAGATATAATTAATGATATAGCTTAAGTTTTATTTGTTGTAGCAGTTCCAGCTGAAACAATAAATCTAGAAGCTTCCTCAAAACTCATATTTAGATAAATCACTTCATCTAAGGGAAACATAAGTAAAAAACCACTAGTAGGATTTGGTGTTGTCGGAACAAAAACATTTAACAATTTTTGATTTGTTTTTTCTGCCATTTCACTTTTATTTTCTTTTGTAGCAAATCCTACAGCCCAAACACCTTTTCTAGGGTATTCAACAAGCACAACACTTTTTTTATCACTATCTTTGTTTGAAAAAGACTCGGTCATTTGCAAAATTGCAGAATAAATTGTTCTTAAAAAAGGAATTTTTTTAAATAAATCATCAATTACTTTTAAAATTCTTTTACCCAAAAAGGATAAAGACAAACCACCAACAATAGTTATAAAAATTACTGAAATTAAAATTTCAATTCCTGGTATTGCGTAAGGTAAATAGCTATTAGGATTAATATTTTCTGGTATGATATTTGATGATATACCTATAACAAATTTAGTTAAATATAATGTAAAACCTATAGGTATCAAAACTACTACACCTGTAATAAAATAGTTTCTCAATATTAGAGTAAAAGATCTTTTTTTTTTATTTTTAGCCATAAATTTAATTAAAACTCGAGTAGATAACGAAAAAAATCGCTACTATGAATAAGAATAATAATATTTTATTATTTAGATTCATTAATAAATATAATATCAATGTTATTAGAAAATGAATAGAAGAAAATTTTTATCATATATTGGTTGTAGTTGTTGTGGATTAGTTCTTAATTCTTGTGCTACAGCACCTATTACTGAAAGACGTCAACTCAAAATTATACCTGAGGCAAAATTAAATGCCCAAGCAGCACAAATATACGAAAAGATCAAAAAACAAGAAAAATTAAGCAGCGATACAAAAACATTAAATCTAATTAAAGATATTGGAAAAAAAATGGAAAATTCTATTGGTGAATATTTTTATCAATCACAGCTAGATGATCCGACTAAACACTTTGATTGGGAATATATACTAATTGATAACAAAAAAATTAAGAATGCATGGTGTATGCCAGGTGGAAAGATAGCAGTGTATACCGGTATACTTGATGTAACTAAAAATACCAATGGGTTAGCAGCAGTTATGGGTCATGAAATTGCTCATGCAGTAGCTAAACATTCTGTTGAAAGAGCTAGTCGTGGCGCACTTTTAAATACTGGAACTCAATTAATAGATATTTTTACAGGAGGTAAATTATCTCAAGTGAATAGAGCCACTGGAATGAATACAGTTGGTATGTTATCTCAATTAGGAATAATGAATCCTTTTAATAGAAAACAAGAAAGTGAAGCTGATTATCTTGGTATGATTTTTTCATCTTTATCTGGTTATGACATCAGAGAAACAGTTAAAATTTGGGAACGAATGAAAGAATTTAATAAAGGTAAAGCACCTCCAGAATTCATGAGCACCCACCCATCTGCTGAAAATCGAATTAAAAAAATAAACGATTGGACAAATAAGATAATATTAGATTATCCACCTATTAACATATCTTAAATGATAATGGTGAGCCGTGTTGGACTCGAACCAACGACCCATTCCTTAAAAGGGAATTGCTCTACCAACTGAGCTAACGGCCCACATTCAGTGTTTGAATGAGACTGTGTATACATAATTATTCAAATAATTCAAATAAGAATTTATGAGACAAATAGTTTCTTCTTTACAACTTATCTATGTATTTATCATAAAATTTATCAAAAGTGCCATTTGTGATATTCACTCTAATCTCAGTCATTAATTCTTGATAAAAACTAATATTGTGAAGCGTTAAAAGCATTGATCCTAAAATTTCATTAGTATTAAACAAATGATTTAAATAGTTTTTTGAGTATTTATTTAAGTTAAGATTATTACAATTAACATCAAGAGGAGTGTCGTCATTTTGGTATTTATTGTTTTTGATATTAACTTTACCATTCCAAGTAAAAGCAAGCCCTGTTCTACCTGATCTTGTCGGTAAAACACAATCAAACATATCAACTCCCCTTTTAACAGCACCAAGTATATCAGCAGGAGTACCTACGCCCATAAGATAATGTGGTTTTTCTTGTGGAAGATTATCTTTTAAATAATCTAATACATTAAACATCTGGGATTGGGACTCACCTACAGCTAATCCTCCAATAGCATAACCATCAAAATCTATTTTTAATAAAGATTTTAATGACTCTAATCTTAGATCTTTAAAAAGTCCTCCTTGAATAATGCCAAAAAGAGCTTTATGTGGATTATTTCCAAATGCTTTTTTTGACCGTTCAGCCCAATATAATGATAATTCCATTGATTTTTTTATTAAATTATAATTGTCAGTTTTTTTTGGACATTCATCCATAATCATTAAAATATCTGAATTTAAACCTAACTGTATTCTGATACTTTCCTCTGGTGAAAGATAAAATTTTTTTCCATCGACATGAGAATTAAAAATAGCTCCTTTTTCTCGATCAATTTTATTTAATTTAGATAATGACATTACTTGGAAACCCCCAGAATCAGTTAGTATAGGTAAATCACAATTCATAAATTTATGTAGTCCACCTACTCTTTTGATTCTTTCGACACCTGGTCGTATCATTAGATGATAAGTATTTCCCAGAATTACTTCAGAGCCAGTCTTTTTAATGTCATCAATTGTACAGGCTTTTACCGTTGCTTGTGTGCCCACTGGCATAAATGCTGGGGTACGAATTTTACCTCTATGAGTTTCTATTATTCCAGTTCTAGCATAATTATCTTTATCTAAGATTTTAAAGGCAAACTTTTTTAATGCCATTTAATAATTATAATGATTTAAAACTAATAATTTTATCTGGATCTGTAACTGAACCATTGTTACTTTCATCACCTCTTTTAATTTTATCAACAAATTCCATTCCTTCAATAACTTTACCAAATACAGTGTACTGTCTATCTAAAAAAGAAGCTGCTTTAAAACATATAAAAAATTGACTATTGGCACTATCTGGATCAGATGACCTTGCCATTGACAAAGTTCCTCTTTCATGTGGAAGACTATTAAATTCCTGTTTTAAATTGGGTAAGTCAGATCCTCCCATACCAGCCATTTTTAAATCAAAATCATTTGAGTCAGATTTACCAAATTTTACATCACCAGTTTGAGCCATAAAGCCATCAATTACTCTATGAAAAACTACATTGTCATATTTACCAGCACTAGCTAGTTCTTTTATTCTTTTAACATGATTTGGAGCAACCTCCTCGAATAGCTCTATTTTCACATCACCATCTTTTAATTTTAAAATCATAATATTCTCCTCTGATATTGACTGGTTGGTTATTAAAAAAAAGATAAATAATAAACTTGTAAAAAATTTATTCATATTTAACTTTTAAAGATCGTATTGTACTTTTAGTGGTAAATTTTTTAATATCACCATTTAATTTGACAATTTCTTTCACAAATTTAGATGAAATAATCTGATTTTCTATGTCAGACATTAAAAATATAGTTTCTATATTATTGTTTAATTTTCTATTCATACCAGCTAATTGAAATTCATACTCAAAATCTGAAACAGCTCTCAAGCCTCTTAAAATTATATTTGATTTATATTTTCTACATAAATCAGTGGTAAGAGAAGTAAAAGAAATTACTTCAATTTTTTTTTTGTTAAGTTTAAGATCTAAAAATAAAGCCTTTTTAATAATCTCTATCCTTTCTTCTGAACTAAAAAGATAATTTTTGTTTTCTCCATTAGAAACTGCAACAATTAATTTATCAAAAATTCTTAAACCCTTTTTTATTACATCTATGTGTCCAAATGTTATTGGATCAAATGTTCCTGGATAAATAGCTACTTTGTTCATCACACCAAATTATCATCGATTTTGTCTGCTGAAACTACTTTTTCTTCACCAGTTAATTTAATAATTGTGACACCTTGAGTATTTCTTCCTGCAGTTCTTATTTCTTTGACAGCAACTCTAATTACTCTACCTTTATTTGTTGAAATCAAAATTTCATCACCCTCAAAAACAGGAAAAGATGATGAAATGTTACCATTTCTAGGAGAATTAATTATTCCTATAATTCCCTTGCCACCACGATTTGTTACCCGATAATCAAAATGTGATGTTTTTTTTCCATAGCCATTTTCTGTTATAGAGAGAATAAACCTTTCTTTAGCTTTTATCTCTGATTTTTGATCTTTATTATTTTTTGCATTTTTTAAATTTTTATCATTATCAATTATTGATAATGATACTATTTGATCATTTGAAGCTAATTCAATTCCTTTTATACCTTTTGAGGATCTCCCCTTAAAAACTCTTAATTTTTTTGACTCGAAACGAATACATTTACCCAATTTGGTACTTAAAATAATATCTTGATCATCTTTGCAAATTTTGACACCTACTATTTTATCGTTATTATCTAATTTCATAGCTATCTTTCCTGAAGTACTAATTGATGAAAAATCTTCTAAACTATTTTTTCTTATCTTCCCCTGCGCAGTTGCAAAGACAATTTGATAGTTCTTTAATTCTGACTCATCATCAGGAAAAGGCATAATAGAACTTATAGATTGATGATTTTTTAAAGGCAAAATATTAAACAATGATTTGCCTTTTGAAGTAGCTGATCCCTCAGGGATTTTCCAAGCTTTAATTCTATAAACAAGCCCTTCTGTCGAAAAAAACAAAACTGATGTATGAGTATTAACAGAAAGAGTTTGAACAACAGAATCTTCATTTCGTGTAGTAATTCCTGTTTTTCCTTTTCCTCCTCTCTTTTGTGTTTTTACACTGTTTAAAGATCCTCTTTTAATATAACCTTGTAGAGTTATAGTTATTAAAACAGATTGTTTTTGAATTGTTTCCTCAATGTCATAATTGAGTACTGCATCAATTATTTTTGTTCTTCTATCAACTGCATATTTTTCTTTTATATTTTTGAGTTCTTCGCTTATGACTTTTAACAATTCTTTTTTCGAGGATATTATCTTTTTATATTTGATTATTAACTGAGATAATTTTTTTATTTCTTCTTCAATTTCATTAATTCCTAAAGCTGTTAATTTTTGTAATCTAAGTTCTAAGATAGCAATTACCTGTGGCTCTGAAAGATTATATAACCCTTTAATCTTTTTATTTTCAACTAAAGAAATCATTTTTTGTGATTTTGATATTTTCCACTTAGTTTTTATAATAGATTTTTTTGCATCTTCAGGAGTCTTAGAATTTCTGATAATCTTAATAATCTTATCTAAATTTTCAACTGAAACCGACAAACCAATTAATATATGGGCTCTCTCTTCAGCTTTTTGTAAATCAAATTTTGTTTTTTTAATAACTACATCTTCTCTAAAATTCAAAAAGTTTGATAAAAAATCTTTTAAGTTACAAGTTTCAGGTTTTCCCTCAACTATTGCTAAAGTATTAAAGCCAAAAGAACTTTCTATTTGTGTATTTTTATAAAGTTGCCTTTTAACCGTTTCAGGTTCAACTCCGTTTCTTAAATCAATTGAAACTCTAATTCCTTCTCTATTGGACTCATCTCTTATATCTTTAATTCCTTCAATTTTTTTTTCTCTTACTAATTGAGCTATTCTTTCATTTAAAACTGACTTATTTACTTGATATGGTATTGATGTAATAACAAGTCTTTCTCTTCCATTTTTTAAACTTTCAATAGAGATTTCACCCCTAATTTTAAATGAACCTCTACCTTTATTATAACCCTGTTTGATTATATCTTTGCCAATTATAACACCACCGGTAGGAAAATCTGGGCCAGGAATATGCTTCATTAAATCTTTAATTTTGATATCTTTATTTTCTATCAATGCCAAAGTTCCATTAATAACTTCTCCTAAATTATGTGGTGGTATACTTGTTGCCATCCCTACAGCTATTCCACCTGCTCCATTAACTAATAAATTTGGAAATTGTGAAGGTAAAACTGTGGGTTCTTTTTCAGTTTCATCGTAATTGCTTTTAAAGGTTATTGTATTTTTTTCAATATCATCAATTAAATATTGTGATACCTTAGATAGTCTTGTTTCTGTATATCTCATTGCTGCAGCAGGATCACCATCAATTGAACCAAAATTTCCTTGTCCATCTACTAATGGTAGGCTCATTGAAAAATCTTGAACCATTCTTACCAAGGCGTCATAAACTGATTGATCTCCATGTGGATGGTACTTACCAATTACATCTCCCACTATTCTTGCAGATTTTCTAAATTGTTTTGACCAATCATATCCACCTTTATACATTGCATATAAAATTCGTCTATGAACAGGTTTTAATCCGTCTCTAACATCAGGAAGTGCCCTACTCACAATCACGCTCATTGCATAAGACAGATAAGATGAGCTCATCTCATCATGCATTGATATTAGTTTTATTTTTTTTTCTTCGGGAAGCTCAGTCTTTTGCATAGATATTAAAATGGAATTTCGTCGTCCATATCATTTGATATTTGTGACATTTCATCATTATTAGAAGATTGATTATTATCATTTGCAATTCCTCCACCTGAATTATTTCCACCTCCTAGCATTGTTAATGAGGAATTGTATCCTTGTATAACAATTTCAGTAGAGTATTTATCTTGACCTGATTGTTCATCTTTCCATTTTCTAGTTGTCAATTGTCCCTCCACATAAATTTGAGCTCCTTTTTTTAGGTATTGTTGGACAACGTTAACTAAACCCTCATTAAATACAACTATACGGTGCCACTCAGTTTTTTCTTTTTTTTCACCAGTATTTTTGTCCTTCCAAGATTGACTTGTAGCAAGGCTAAGTCTGGCAACACTCTTACCATTTACCATTTGTTTAATTTCTGGGTCTGCGCCCAAACGACCAATTAAAAGTACTTTATTTAAACTTCCAGCCATAATATTTTAATATTTGTTAAATTAATTAATTAGATTTATACCACAATTTACTCTGAATATTAATTTTATTA